>JBGTFZ010000035.1:0-26136 GCA_041746955.1 Bryobacteraceae bacterium | reverse complement strand
GAAAATCGGCGCGGTCGAAAGCCTCCCGCACCTGCGGATCGTTGGGTTCTCCGCTGACGATGCGCAGTTCCGGGAAATGGCGGTTCAACATCTCGCGGACGCCAAGATCCAGCGCGTTCGACCACAGGACGGCACGCGCTTCCGGAATCTCCCGCGACAGGATCTGCAGGACACCGGGCGTATGAGCGATGTCGCCGATGTTAACGGTCTGCCAGCCGGAGCGCAGCAGGATCACGGGCGAACGCGCTGCCGCTTTCGCGCCGCACGCCGCAAGAAAGAGCCGTCTTGAAAACATAGCCACCTACCGCACGACGCCGGCCACGGGACTTGATGCCGACGCGTAGAGGCGCTTCGGCATTCGTCCGGCGAGATGGGCGTACCGTCCGGCCTCCACCGCGTGCCGCATCGCCGCCGCCATCGAAACGGAATCCTCCGCTTCCGCCACGGCGGTATTCAGCAGTACTCCCTCATAGCCCAGCTCCATTGCGATACATGCGTCCGAAGCGGTGCCCACGCCCGCGTCGACAATCAACGGAACGCCGGTGATCATCTCGCGCAGGATCCGCAGGTTCGCGATGTTCTGAATCCCCAGCCCGCTGCCGATGGGCGCGCCCAGCGGCATGACGGCTGCCGCACCCGCGTCGATCAGCCGGCGCGCGTTGATCAGATCGTCGGTGGTGTAGGGAAGAACGATGAAGCCTTCGCGTACCAGCACGCGCGTCGCTTCTAGAAGGCCGTCGTTGTCGGGGAACAGAGTCTGGCGGTCGCCAATCACTTCCAGCTTTACCCACTCCGTCGCCAGCGCCTCGCGGGCAAGGCGCGCGGTTCGAATCGCCTCGTCGGCGGTATAGCATCCGGCGGTGTTCGGCAGGATGAACAGCTTCGAACGGTCGATGTAGTCCAGCAGCGATTCCTGGGTGCGGTCCGAAAGATTGACTCGCCGGACGGCGACGGTGACGATCTCCGCTCCGCTGGCCTCGTGGCAACGGGCCATCTCCGGGAAGCCGCGATACTTCCCGGTGCCAATCATCAGCCGGGAACGAAACGTGCGCCCGGCAATCACAAACGGCGAATCCATCACTTCTATTCTAGGAGGATGCAAATTCGCCACGTGGCCTTGTGGGCCATGGCCGCAATCCCGGTTTGCGGCGAATCCCTCAGCCTGCCCGACGCTGAACGCGAGGCTCTTAGTGCCAATCCTCAAGCGATGGCCAGCCGCTTGGCCGCGCTTGCGTCGGAACGCGGCGCAGACACCGGGCCGTACTACATGCCGCGTGTTGACGCGCTGGTTGCTGCCAGCAAGGCCCCACCACTGACGCGTATTGGAACGCCGCCCGGCGGCATCAACAACCCGATCATCATTTCGCACTTCGCCGCAGGCGTGCAGGTGACGATGCCGGTGACGGACTTTGGCCGCACCAGCCTGACGAATGAATCCAACAAGCGTCGCGCCGAGGCGTTGAAGCAGCGCAGCGACGTTACGACGGCGCAGATTCTGCTGGCCGTTCGAACGGCGTACTTCGACTTGTGGAAAGCGCAAGAGCTGGAGTCGTTGGCGGCGAAAGGGCAGGGCGCAGAGCTGGAAAAGATCCTCGCGCAAAACAACCGCCTGATCGCGGCGGTTGAACTGGCGACGCTGCTGGGACGACGGCCCGAAACTTCGCTGCGCGCTTCGGACCCGCCCGACGCTTCCCGCGAGACGTACAACGTCGAAGACTTGTCGCAAAGGCGCTGGCGAATCACCCGGGGATTGAAGCCAGCCGGCTGGAAGCCACTGCGGCAGCCAAGGCTGCCACGGCAGAGCGACGGGCGATGCTGCCGTCGATTTCATTCGTGGGCTCCGCTGGAATCGTGCCGGCCGCGGCAAGGGCTTATCCGGGAGACACCTACCTTGCAGCCGGACTGCTGCTTTCCATGCCCGTGCTGCCCTGGAAGCCCGCGGCTGCCCGGCGAAATGAAACGGAATTGCGGAGCGAAGTCGCCCGCGCGAATGTCGAGGATGCGGAGAACCGTCTGAGGAGGGACGTACTGGCGACCGTCCTGCGCATCAACACCGCATCGGCTGCGCTGGCGTTGGCGCGCCGCGATTTGGACGACGCGAAGACTCCGCCCGCACAGGCTCTGGCAGCCGGAAGAGTGATTAGCGCCGAACACAACATGGCGGTGCTGAAGGCGGCGCTGGCGTTCCACGCTGGTGATCGCGGGCCGGAGTGATAGAATTCGCCTGCCATGGATCGCCGTCGCGCAATTCGCGCTTTGACCGGTTTCTTCGCGGCCTCGCCGCTGGTTGAGGCGCAGGATTCCACGCGCCGCCGGCGTCTGCCGGAGGACTACTACGACGACCCGATTTACGAATGCGTCCGGGTAATGGACTTCGCCGAAAAGGCGAAAGCGAAGCTGGACCCGGTGGCGTGGGACTACCTGGAGCAGGGTTCAGAGGACGAGGTCTCTCTTAAAGACAACATCGAAGCGTTCAACAAGATCATCCTGCGCCCGAAGGCGCTGGTCGACGTTCACGAAGTGGATCTGTCGCTGGACCTGCTGGGGCAGAAGCTGGCCTTTCCTATCCTGTTCGACCCGGCCGGCGGCAAGAACTGTTTTCACCCGAACGGCGAGATGGTGGTGGCCGACGCTGCAAAGGCGACGAAGACTCTCCACATCACCAACGGCGGAATGGCGAAGAAGCCCGAAGCATCGCGGCCGCAATGGTGGCAGTTGAACACTGGCGGGGCGCTGGAAGGCACGCAGCTGATGAAGGACTTCCTGCGGCCCCTGGAGAACGAGGGCTGCTCCGGAATCTGCATCACCACCGACATCATGTACGTGTCGCACCGGGACCGCAATATCCGGAACCGGTTCGAGCGGAATTGGTGCGAGACCGGCTTGCCCGCCCGCGATGCGAATGGAAAACTTCCCCGCGCCTTGAACCCCGAGACTGTGGCCGCCTTTCCGGCGCGGCGAAGCCCAACACCTACCTGGGAGAACCTGGCGGAGTTCTGCTCCCTCACCAAATTGCCGGTGGTGGTGAAGGGCATCCTGACGGCGGAGGATACGGAGCTTAGCGTGAAGGCCGGCGCGAAGGGCGTGATCGTTTCCAATCACGGCGCGCGCCAGTTGGATCATGTCGGCGGCACCATTGAGGCGCTGCCCGAAGTTGTGAAAGCCGCCAATGGGCGGATTGCCGTTTTGATCGACGGCGGGTTCCGAAGGGGAACCGATATTCTGAAGGCCCTGGCGATCGGCGCGGACGCGATCTGCATCGCGAGGCCTTATCTGTATGGTCTTGCCGCGTTCGGACAGCGGGGAGTGGAGCGGGTAGTGGAACTGCTGCGAACGGAACTGGCGTTGGATATGGGACTGGCCGGAACGCCCAACCTTCCGTCGATCGACGGATCGCTGGTGCGAACCCGAGGAGGTGCGGTGTGATGACTCGAAGAACTGCGATGGGAATGCTGGGCGCGCTGCCCGCCGCGATGGCGGTGAAGGCCGATGCGAAGCCCTACCGGATTGAGCTGTTGTGGAAGACGCCGGAAGGGCATCCGAACGCGTTGGAATCGACGCCGGAAGGGATGTGGATTGCCGAGCAGGAGAGCGACAATGCATACCTGCTGGACTGGAAAACCGGAAAGCCGCTGCGGAAGCTGACGACGGAATCCCACAACACCAGCGGGATGGCGTACGGCGACGGAAGCCTGTGGCTGGGCGCCAACGGCAAGTCGGTTTTCCGGAAGGAGAGGCCTACCGACAAAGCGATGGGCGAGATCATTCAAGCCGACCCGATGACCGGCAAAACTATCGCGCGCTTCCCCATCCCCGATGGCGGCGGCGTGCACGGCGTCGTCTGGGACAACGGGACGCTGTGGATGACCTGCTTCAAATGGAAGGCCCTGGCGCAGGTGAATCCCAAGACGTTTGAAGTGCTGCACAAGATTCCAATCACGCACGACCGGGCACACGGCCTGGCGATCGACGGCGACGCGATCTGGTGCGTGTTCTCGAACGACTATCTGATCCAGAAACTGGACCGCAAGGACGGAAAGGTGCTGGATGAGATTCAACTGGTTCGAGGCAAAGATCCCGATCCGCATGGGATGGATATTCACGACGGGATGCTGCACTACTGCGACGCTGGCATGGCCCATCCGACTCCCAAGTTGATCGAAACGGCCACCTCCGGCTACATCGCGCGAATCCATCGCGGTTAGCCGATGCCCTACATCCTCGCCCTGGACCAGGGAACCACCAGTTCCCGGGCCATACTCTTCGACCGCGCGGGCGCGATTCAGGGTGTCGCGCAAAAGGAATTCCGGCAGATCTTTCCAAAGCCGGGCTGGGTGGAGCACGACCCGGCGGAGATCTGGCAGTCGCAGATGGAAACCGCTCGCGAAGTGATGGCGACCACCGGGATCGACCGCAAACAGATTGCGGCGATCGGCATCACGAACCAGCGCGAGACCGCCGTTCTTTGGGACCGCGAGACGGGAAAAGCCGTTTCAAACGCCATCGTCTGGCAGGACCGCCGCACGGCGGAGTGGTGCGCGAATCTCTCCAGCGCCGGGCACGCGAAGAAGATTCAGGGAAAAACCGGCCTGCTGATCGACGCGTATTTTTCGGCCAGCAAAGTGGTCTGGATGCTGCAGCATGTTCCGGGCGCGCGCGATCTCGCCGATGCGGGACGGCTGGCCTTCGGCACAGTGGACTGCTGGCTGATCTACTGCCTTACCGGCGGCAAGCTGCACGTGACGGATTTCACCAACGCGTCGCGGACCATGATGTTCAACATCCACGAGGGCGCGTGGGATAAAGAACTTCTCGACCTTTTCGGCATTCCGCCTTCGATCCTTCCCACGGTGCATGAGTCCAGCGAGGTTTATGGCGAAGCGATAGGCGATCTGGAGGGCTGTCCGATTGCGGGGATCGCCGGGGATCAACAGGCAGCGCTATTCGGGCAGAACTGTTGGAAGCCGGGGATGGCGAAGAACACGTACGGCACCGGATGCTTTCTGCTTCAGAACACTGGCGTGCAAGCCGTTCGTTCTGAAAACCGGCTGCTGTCAACGGTGGCGTGGCGGGTGAACGGCGTTACGGAGTATGCCCTTGAAGGCAGCGTTTTTATTGGTGGCGCGGTGGTCCAGTGGCTGCGCGACGGCTTGGGCTTGATCGAACGGTCGGAGCAGGTGGAGCAGCTTGCGGGCTCCGTCCCCGATACGGGTGGCGTCTATCTGGTGCCCGCGTTCTCGGGGCTCGGCGCACCGCATTGGGACCCCTACGCGCGCGGAATAATCGCCGGAATCACGCGCGGAACTACAGCGGCTCATATCGCGCGGGCGGCCGTTGAGTCGATCGCTTTTCAGGTAGCCGACCTTCTTGATGCGATGCGAACCGACGGCGGCCCCGATGTGGCAGAGCTTCGCGTCGATGGCGGTGCGGCGCGAAACGACGCATTGATTCAGTTTCAGGCCGATCTTTTGCAGACTCCCGTGGTGCGGCCGAAAATATCGGAGACCACGGCATTGGGCGCAGCCTATCTTGCGGGGTTGGCCACCGGTTTCTGGAAGACTCGCGACGACATCGCGGACCAGTGGCAGGTGGACCGGCGTTTTCAACCGAAGATCGACGGGCCGGCGGCCGAGGGTTTGAAGGCACGCTGGAGAGAGGCAGTGGACCGCGCGAAGAACTGGCACCAGCCATGAACCGTGCGGAGATGATCCAGCGTCTACGCGTCCGGCGCGACCCGTGGGACATGGTCATCATCGGCGGCGGCGCGACGGGAGTTGGAATCGCAATCGACGCGGCCGCGCGGGGCTACGAAGTCGCGCTGATCGAACAAAGCGATTTCGGCAAGGGCACTTCCAGCCGCAGCACCAAGCTGGTGCACGGCGGAGTCCGGTATCTGGAACAGGGGAACATCTCGCTGGTGATGGAAGCGCTTCGGGAGCGCGGCCTGATGCGGCAGAACGCCCCGCATCTGGTTCGCGACCTGGCGTTCGTCGTGCCGAACTACGACTGGTGGGAGGCGCCCTTCTACGGGTTGGGCTTAAAGCTGTACAACGTGCTGGCGGGAAAGTACGGCTTTGGGGACTCGCAGATTCTGACGCGGGAGGAAACTCTGGAACGCCTTCCAGCGTTGAAGACCGAAGGCCTTCGCGGAGGCGTCGTCTATTACGACGGACAGTTCGACGACGCGCGTTTGCTGATCCACATGGCGATGACTGCGGTTGAGCAGGGGGCGACACTAGCCAACTACGTCAGGGCTGCCGGCTTCTCACGCGCCGAAGATGGATTTCTGGATGGCGTTTCCGCCCGCGACGCGGAGACGGGCGAGGAGTTTCAACTGGCCGCCCGCGCCGTCATCAACGCCACGGGGCCGTTCGCCGATTCCGTGCGCCAGATCGACAATCCGGAAGCGCGTCCGATGATCGCGCCCAGCCAGGGTGCGCATCTCGTTTTCGGCGGATCGATCCTTCGCGGCGACGCCGCCATCCTGGTACCGCACACGCGCGATGGCCGCGTGCTGTTCGCCATCCCCTGGCACGGGCACACGGTGGTGGGCACCACCGATACTCCAGTTCCGTCGGCTGAACTCGATCCGCAGGCGCAGGAGCAGGAAATTGAGTTCATCCTGTCCACCGCGGGCGAGTATCTGGCGCGGCCTCCGAAGCGTGCGGACATCCTCAGCGTTTTCGCAGGCATCCGGCCCCTGGTGAAGGCGGGCGAAGGCTCGAATACGGCGTCGCTGTCGCGCGATCATACAGTGCATATCGACCCGTCGGGCTTGCTGACGATTGCCGGAGGCAAGTGGACGACGTACCGGAACATGGCCGAGGATTGCGTCAATCAGGCGGCGATGCTGGCGCGCCTGCCGGAACGCGACTGCGTGACCAAGACGCTGAATATTCACGGCTATCACCAGAATGCGGAACGCTTCGGGCACCTTCGGGTGTATGGCTCGGACGCGCCCGGCGTGGAGAAGTTGGGCCGCCGGCGGCTGCATCCGGACCTGCCGTACACGGACGGCGAAGTTCGCTGGGCTGTCCGCGAGGAAATGGCCCGGACGGTGGAGGATGTGCTGTCGCGAAGGACCCGTGCGGAGTTTCTGAATCAGCGCGCGGCCCGCGAAATGACCGGCCAAGTGGCGGACATTCTCGAAGAGGAAAAGCGGAGGCTGGTCGGGGCGGCGTGATTCGAACACGCGACCTTCTGCGCCCAAGGCAGACGCGCTACCAGGCTGCGCTACGCCCCGACTCCTACCTAGTGTAGCGGCACCGGTCTCCGGCACCCTCGTGCGAGACTTAATCCGATGCGCCCCTGGATCTCACTGGCCGCCCTGATATCGATCTCAGCCGCGATTTCGGCGCAGGAACAGCCCCAAAAAAGGCCGACGATCGGCTTGGTGCTTGAAGGCGGCGGAGCGTTGGGACTGGCGCATGTCGGCGTTCTTCGCTGGCTGGAGGAGCATCGAATTCCCATCGACTACATTGGCGGAACCAGCATGGGCGGGCTGGTGGCCGGCCTGTATGCGACAGGCAAGGGCGGCGCGGAACTGGAAGAGTTCGTTCGCAAGATGGATTGGAACGTGATTCTGGCCAGCGAGATCCCCTACCGCGACCGGATCTACCGGCGAAAAGAGGATCAGCGGTCTTATCCAAATTTCATTGAACTGGGCTGGCGCGGCGGGCTGGCTTTGCCCGCCGGGATCAACACCGGCGAGAATGTCGGGCTGCTCTTCGACGAAGTGGCACTGCCCTACTCCAATCTGAAAAATTTCGATCAGTTGCCCATCCCATTTCGATGCGTGGCGACGGAACTGACGGAAGCCAAGGCAACGGTGTTCGACAGCGGATCCTTGTCGGAGGCTCTGCGCGCGACGATGGCGATTCCCGGCGTCTTCACGCCCTTCCGGCGCGACGGCAAAGTGTATGCGGACGGTGGACTGCTTGAGAATCTTCCGGTCGACGTTGTGCGGAACATGGGCGCCGACATCGTCATCGCGGTTCACCTGCAGGTGATGCCCTTCTCGCCGAAAGATATCTCTTCACCTGTCGCGACCATTGGCCGGTCCGTCAGCGTCGTCGTGGCCGTCAACGAACTGCGGAGCATGGAGAAGGCCGACGTTCTCATCGTCGTCCCGCTGCAGGATTACACCAGCTTTCAGTTCAGCAAAGGCGAGGAGATTATCGCGAAAGGCCGCGTGGCGCCCGAAGCGAAAGTGAACCTGCTTAGCAAATTTTCGGTGAGCGAAGCGGAATACACAGCCTGGCGCGCCGGCGTCGAGAAGCGGCGGGTGACGACGGTGGCGGTACCGGAGTTTATTGAAGTATCCGGAACACGTCCCGAGCTGATAGAGAGTATTCGCACGGAGTTGGAGGAGTTTGTCGGTCAGCCCGTTGATCCGAAAGCCCTCGACAAGGAACTGATTAAGGTAACGGGCATCGGCCGTTTCCAAAAGATCGACTACTCGCTGGTCGAACGCAATGGCAAGACGGGCCTGGCAGTTCATGCCCTGGAGAAAGATCATGCTCCCCCGACGATCCTTCCCAGCATCGTCATCGACGGCAGTGACTATGCCAACGTGCAGTTCACTCTCGGGGCGCGCGCGACGTGGCTGGACGTCGGGTCTTATCGTACGGAGGTTCGGGCCGACGTTCGCATTGGCGCGGTCTACGCGGGTCTGGTCGAGTACTACCGGCCCTTCCGGCCCAACAGCAAGTGGTTTATCGCGCCAAGAGGCTTTGCCTCCAACGCTCCGACGCACATTTACTCCCATGGCGATCGTATTGCGGAGTACCGGTCGTCAACCGCGGGCGGTGCCGTTGATATCGGCTTTACACAAACGCGTTTTTCGGAGTTTAGAGCTGGCTACCGGCTGTTCCACAACTCGTTCAAGAGGCAGATTGGTTCCCCGGAATTTCTTCCCCGGGTCTCGGGCACCACCGGCGCGTCGTCAATCCGCTACACGATGGACCGCCTGGACGACGGCATTGTCCCCCGCGAGGGTTTCATCACACGCTCAAGGCTTGAGTTCTGGGACAAGAATGTGGGTGCTACGGGCGGGTTTCCCTTGGCCGAGACGGATTTCTGGTATCTGAAACGCGTAAGCGTGCCCGGCTCCATTTCATTCCGGGCCGCAGGGGGAACGACGTTTGGAAATGACGGCGTCGGCATTCCGGTGTTCAACTTCGGCGGGGTCAACCGGATGAGCGCGTATGGCACAAATGAGTTTTTCACGAATCAGTATTGGTACGGCCAAACCGGATACATCCATGAAATCGGGCGCCTGCCCGTGTTCGCGGGGCGTCGCATTTTCGTCAGCGCCGCCACCGAAATTATGAAGCCCTATGGCGCGCAGACGACGCGTCTTGCGGCCAACGGCGAATTGGGCGTTCTTGTGGAGACGCTGATCGGACCCGTTTTCCTTGGCGGAGCTTATGGCGACAGCGGCCACCGCAAGATCTTCTTCCAATTGGGAAGATATTTCTAAATGGTCCTAAGGCGCAGCGACGCAATCTGGTTTGCTCTCATCCTTACCGCCGCCGCGGTCTGGCTTTGCTTTGAGATAGTTCAGCCGTTTCTGCGGACGCTGTTCGCCGCGTTCTTTGTGGCCATCGCCATCTATCCTTTCCATATCTGGCTCCGGCGGAACGTCCCGGGTGAGAACCGTCCCGCGCTGATCACCACGGTGGTGGCGCTGCTGGTGATCGTGCTGCCCACCATCCTGTTTTCGACCATCGCTGTCGAACAAGGGCGGGCCCTCTACGCCACGATTTCCGAATTTATTACAAGCGGCAAGATCGACGACATGCTGGACAAAGTGCGCGGATCCCGCTTCGGTCGCCTGGGCGTCGAGATCCCCACTTCGGAATCGCTGCAAGGCTTGGTGAAGACTCATGGCGAGGGGATCGGTAAGGTTAGCCTGACCGCAGCCGGAAGCCTTATCGGCAACATTCTGGGCATGATCGTTTCCTTGGGGATGGTGATCTTTTTTCTGTTCTTCTTCCTGCGCGATGGCGAGCGGTTGTACCGCAACTTGCGCATCATGATGCCGCTTACGCTGGAGCAGACCGACCGTTTGGCAGAGGTGGTGCACAGCACGATGGCGGCGAACGTCTACGGCATTCTCGCCGTCGGGGTGGCGCAGGGCGCCGTAACCGGGCTTGCGTTTTTACTGTTGGGCATTCCGCACGGGGCGTTTTGGGCGGTGGTCGCGGGCATCGCTTCGATCTTTCCGCTATTTGGCTCGGCCGCCGTCTGGATCCCCGGCGCCATTTACCTGCTGCTTACAGGCCACGTCGGCGGCGGCATTGTGCTGCTGATCGTGGGATTCGCGTTGATCGCCAACCTGGACAACGTGATCCGCCCGTTGGTAATTCAGGACAAGGTGCAAATGAGCACGCTGGCCGTATTGATCTCGCTGCTTGGCGGCGTGCAGGCCTTCGGTCTGCTGGGGCTTTTTGCCGGACCGGTGATCCTTAGCCTTACCGGTGAACTGTTCAAGATTCTCTTCGAGGAAATCACGATCTGGCGGCAGGCCGGTCAGGAAATGCCGGGCAGCCTGAAGTAGTCCCGGGCGTTGGCATAGCAGATATCCGCCACCATCTTGCCAACCGCATCGCCCGGCGGTATTTCTCCGGAATCCACATCGCGCCCTAGCAGGCCGCACAGCGTCCGCCGGAAATACTCATGACGCGGAAACGACAGGAAAGACCGGGAGTCCGTCAGCATGCCGACAAAGCGCGACAGCAGGCCGCAGTTTGACAGGGCGTTCAACTGCATCTCCATGCCCTCCTTCTGATCCACGAACCACCAGCCGCTGCCGAACTGAATCTTTCCCGCTATTTCGCCGTCGTGGAAATTCCCGATCGCCGTGGCCAACGCATAGTTGTCCACCGGATTGTTGTTGTAAACAATCGTCCGTGGCAGCGCGCCTTCCGTATCCAGCCTGTCCAGATAGTTGCAGAATGCGTCGGCTTGGCGGAAGTCGCCCATGGAATCGAATCCCGTGTCCGGGCCCAGTTCGCGAAAGCGCCGTGAGTTATTGTTGCGCCGCGCGCCCAGATGAAGCTGCTTCGTCCAGCCCTTCTCCGCGTCCAAATGCCCGAAGAACAGCATCAGGAAAGACGCGAACTTCGCACGGTCCTGCGGCGTCGCCGCAACGCCGGAACGCGCTTTGTTGAAAATCTTCGCTGCCGTGGATTCTAGGCAAAAGTCGTCGGGGCACGTGTTCAGGCCATGGTCCGAGAGCCGCCCGCCAACCGCGTGAAAATCGTCGTGGCGTTTGCGCAGGGCGGCAAGCAGATCGGTTAGGCCGCTGATCTCTGCGTTTGCCGCCGCGCCCAGCCGCGCCAACCACGCGTTGAACGCCTCCGGGTGGTCAACGTTCATCGCCTTGTCGGGACGGAACGTGGGAAATACTTTCACCTCAAAACCAGAGGCGGCGATTTTCTCGTGCCAGCCCAGACCGTCGGCGGGATCGTCCGTCGTGCAGACCGCGCGGACACCGAACTTGCGCAGGATACCCTGGACGCGCAGCCCGTCGGTGGCCAGAAGCTCGTTTGCGCGATTCCATACCGCCTTCGCCGTGGATTCGTCCAGCAGGTCGTCGATATCGAAATACCGCTTCAGTTCGAGGTGCGTCCAGTGATACAGCGGATTGCGCAGCGTGTACGGGACGGTGCGGGCGTAGGCGGCAAATTTCTCGAATGGCGGCGCGTCGCCGGTGCAGAAGCGCTCCTCAATTCCGTTGGCCCGCATCGCGCGCCACTTGTAGTGGTCGCCTTCCAGCCACGCTTCAAAAAGGTTGCCAAACTTTCGATTCTCCGCAATATCCTTCGGCGGCAGATGCGAGTGGAAGTCAAGAATCGGCTGAGGCTCCGCAGACTCGTGATAGAGCTGCCTCGACGCTTTCCCGGGCAGGAGAAAGTCGGGATGAATGAAGGACATGCGCCGCTAAATTATAGCGGTTAATGACGATGGCTTCCGCAGGCGTGCGACAGGCGGTGGTTGCGCCAGTGCGCCATTGCGATCATGGTGCCGCCCGTGGTCATGCCCAGCACTTCCGCCGATTCCCACGACGAAATTCCGGACTTGGCCAGCAGTATGGCGCTGGCGCCCATCAGAAACAGAAAGATCGCGTCGGCGCGCCGGTGTTCCTGAAAGTAGCTGTGGAAAAGCCGCAGGGAAGCGACAACGAAGGAGAAGCCGATGATGGTCCACTCGAACCGCTCGTCACCGAGAAATCCAAGCCCGGCCACCGTCAGCAGCAGCGGCAGCGCCGCGCAATGAACGGCGCACGCGCCGGACACCCACATTCCCACGCGGTCAAGCGAACAGTTGCCCGCCAGCTTGCGGACGGGGTTCTGCGCGGGGGTTGATGTTGCTGCGCCGGTCTCCATAAAGAATCAGGGTAACACGATAAATGATATTCGGCTATCAGTAGTATCCGCCGCCGACGAAATGCACCACCTCCACCTCAGCGCCGGCGGCAATCCCCACGTCGCTCCGTTCTTCCTTGCGGATCAGTTGGCGGTTCACCTCGACGGCCACCCTCGCCGGATCGACCCGTAGATGGTTCAGAAGCCCCGCGACGGTCAGTCCTTCGGGCACGCTTACACTCTCCCCGTTGAGCACGATTTCGACCGTTAACTCAGGTCCGCGAAAGAAGGGAGGTATCATCGCCGTTTGACACCCCATTTTCCCGCTACTTATAGTGGAGTGTCCAGGCCTTTTCCGACATCATCCTTAACATGCCCACTTCGCTAAGCGATAGCTACCTTCCGGTTTTGATTCAGGTGACGTTGGCCACCGGACTATCGGCCGTGCTGGTTTTCCTGGGCTGGTTTCTGGGCCACCGGGTTCGAAACCAGGTGAAGGATTCGCCCTACGAATGCGGCGTGCAGCCGACAGGCAATGCAAGAGAACGCTTCAGCGTGAAGTTTTACCTAGTGGCGATGCTCTTCATTCTTTTCGATATCGAGGCGATTTTCCTCTACCCGTGGGCCGTGGTGTACCGCGAGTTGAAGATGTTCGCATTCGTCGAAATGTTGTTGTTCATCGTTCTGGTGCTGGCGGGCTATTTCTACATCTGGAAGAAGGGGGTGCTGAACTGGGCGGTTGACGGAGACCCGGCGGTAAAGAAGGCCCCAGCCATTCCGGCGCAGTATTCGCTTTCGGAGAAACTCTAGAATGATTCCGGAAAATCTGCGGGACCACAAACACATCGCGATGCTTGGCGCGCTGGCGAAAGAAGCGGTGCTGGACCGTGGGGAACTGACCATGTTCGTAGATGCCGGGTCGATCGTCGAAGCCTGCCGGTCGCTTCGCGCACAAGGTTTCAACCGTCTCAGCGCAGTCAGCGCGATCGACTGGTTTCCGCAGGACCCGCGATTTGAAGTGGTGTACCACCTTCATGCTTTGCCCATGACGGGCGCCGGCGCCAGCGAACGGGTGCGCTTGAAGTGCCGTATTGGCGGCGACAACGCCGAAATCGCCAGCGTCACGGGCGTGTGGGAAGGCGCGGGTTGGTACGAGCGCGAAATCTTCGATCTGTTCGGGATCACTTTTACGGGACATCCGGATCTGCGCCGAATCATGATGCCGGACGACTGGCAGGGCTATCCGCTGCGCAAAGACTATCCGATTCACGGCCACAAGTACGGCTACGCGCAGGAACAATAGCAATGGCCGACACAATCACTCCCAATCCGGCTGAGGCGACTGCACCGCAGAAGCGTCTGATGACCTTGAATATGGGCCCGCAGCATCCGTCTACGCACGGCGTGCTGCGGATTGTGCTGGAACTGGACGGCGAAACCATCGTCAGCGCCAAACCCGAGCTTGGGTTTCTCCACACCGGCATCGAGAAGGAGATGGAGGCCAAGACGTGGCAACAGGCGGTGACGCTTACCGACCGTGTCGACTACCTGGCGAATCTTTCGAACAATCTCTGCTACGCCCTGGCCGTTGAAAAACTGCTGAACATCGAGGTTCCCGAGAAGGTGAAGTGGACTCGCGTGATGCTCTGCGAGCTGACGCGTATCAATTCGCACCTAGTTTGGCTGGGCACGCACGCCCTCGATATCGGCGCGATGAGCATGTTCTTTTACTGCATGCGCGAGCGCGAAGAAGTCCTGAAAATTTTCGAGATGTTCTCCGGCCAGCGGATGATGACCAGCTATATCCGCATCGGCGGATTGGCATTGGACCACCCGCGCGGATGGGAAAAGCGCGTGAAGGCGTTTGTCGATTCTTTTCCGTCGAAGGTGGACCAGTATCAGAATCTGTTGGACAACAACCCGATCTGGAAACAGCGGACCATCGGCGTTGGCCAGACGGATATTGCGCGGCTGATCGATCTCGGCGTAACCGGCCCCATGGTTCGCGCCGCCGGAATCCCCTGGGACATCCGGACCAGTGAGCCTTACTCGGCATACGAAAAGTTCGACGTGAAGGTGCCGGTGTATCACAACAACGACGTGTACGACCGGTATCGCGTGCGAGTGGACGAGCTTCGTGAAAGCTGCCGCATCGCCAAAGCGGCCATGGAAGGAATGCCGGAAGGCGATTTCCAGGCCGACGCGCCGCATGTGGTGCTGCCGGATCGCGAAAAAATGAAGACTCAGATGGAGTCCTTGATCTACCACTTCAAGATCGTCACCGAAGGCTTCGCAGTTCCCGCCGGCGAGGTGTATCAGGCCATCGAATCGCCCCGTGGCGAGATCGCCTACTACTGCATTTCAAACGGCGGAACGAAACCTTACCGCGTGCACATGCGGACTCCGAGTTTTGGCAACCTGCAGGCTCTTGAAGCATTGTTTGACCGCACCTTGAT
Source organism: Bryobacteraceae bacterium (assembly GCA_041746955.1). Taxonomy (GTDB): domain Bacteria; phylum Acidobacteriota; class Terriglobia; order Bryobacterales; family Bryobacteraceae; genus JAPKYZ01. The sequence continues at coordinate 11,309 of JBGTFZ010000035.1, read as the reverse complement.
TGCAGATTCCATTGCGACCCTGGGCTCCATGGACTTCGTCCTCGGGGACACGGATCGATAAGAAGGCCGGTTCTCTTTCGAATGACCTTTTCTCCGACGCTTGAAGAACGATTCTCCAAACTTCTGGATAGTTATCCGGAGGGCAAGACGCGCTCGGCCGTTATCCCGATGCTGCTGTACGCGCAGGACGAGATTGGCTCCGTCACGCCGGAACTGGTGCAGGAAGTGGCGCGCCGGTGCCGCGTCACGCCGTTGCAGGTGGAGGAGGTAGTGGGCTACTACTCGATGCTGCACCGCAAGCCGATGGGCCGCATTCACCTGCAGGTGTGCACCAACATCTCGTGCATGCTGGTGGGCGCGATGGAGCTTTACGGCCACGCCAGCCGCAAGCTGGGAATCGGACACAAGCAGGTCACCGCCGACGGGCAATTCTCGCTGGAAGAAGTGGAGTGCATGGGCGCATGCTCCTGGGCTCCGGCCATTCAGACCAACTACGACTTTCATTACAACGTGACGCCCGAGAAGCTGGACCAGCTTCTCGACAGCCTGAAGAAGATCCAATAAACCATGCTCCTGAACAAACGGCATCCCGAAGAAGTTCTCGTGCTGACGAAGCGGATACATGAACCCGGGTACGACGGCTCCATCGACGCTTATCTGAAGCACGGCGGCTACAAGCAATACCTGAAGGCCGTCGAGATGACTCCAGAGCAGGTTATCGATGAAGTGAAGGTTTCGAATCTTCGCGGCCGCGGCGGCGCGGGATTCCCGACGGGAATGAAGTGGGGTTTTGTCCCGCGCCAGTCGGAAAAGCCGAAGTACATCGTAGTAAACGCCGACGAATCCGAGCCGGGCACCTGCAAGGATCGCGTGCTGATGGAGAACGATCCGCATCTGCTGATCGAAGGCTGCCTGATCGCGGCGCGAACCATCGGCGCGCAACTCGGTTACATCTATATTCGCGGTGAGTACCGCTTTCTGGTCGAGATCACGGAACGCGCGATCGACGAGGCGTACAAAGCCGGATGGCTGGGCGAGAACATTCAGGGCACCGGGCAGACGTTCCACTTGCGCGCGCACACCGGCGCGGGCGCATATGAGTGTGGCGAGGAGTCGGCGCTTCTGGAGTCGCTTGAAGGCAAGCGCGGAGTTCCGCGGATTCGTCCGCCATTCCCGGCCGTGTCCGGCCTCTATCAAAGCCCGACGATTCTGAACAATGTCGAGACGTTCGCCGCCGTGCCGTCGATCCTCGAAATGGGCGGCAAGGCGTGGGCGGCGCTGGGTATCGAGAAGGCAGGTGGCACAAAGCTCACGTGCCTCACCGGCCATTTGAACAATCCAGGTGTTTTCGAGCTGCCACTGGGATATCCGGTGGAAAAGATGATTAACACCGTCGGCGGTGGAATACCCAAGGGTCGAAAGCTGAAAGCGTTCATCCCGGGCGGCTCCAGTTGCCCGGTTCTAACCGGCGACGAAGCGTGGCCGCTGACGATGGACTACGACTCCATGGCGAAAGCCGGCTCCATGCTGGGCTCCGGCGGAGTGGTGGTGATGGACGAAACCACGGACATGGTGAAGGCGGCCCTGCGCATCATGCACTTTTACGCGCACGAATCCTGCGGCTGGTGCATTCCCTGCCGCGAAGGCACGACGTGGCTGAAGAAGATCCTGCACCGCTTGGATGAGGGCCATGCGACCGCAAAGGATATCGACCTGGTGGGCGATCTGGCTAAGAATATGTTGGGCCGGACCTTTTGCCCGCTGGGCGACGCCGCGGCGCTGCCGACAATTTCGATCGTCCACAAGTTCCGCCACGAGTTTGAGGCGAAGATCGCGCACACAGCGGCCCCGCCCACTGCGGAGCAGTTGGTCGCCCTCAACTAAGAAGGAAGAAGAATGGTTGCCAGCGACGTACAAACGGTTACGATCAACATCAACGGACGCGAGATCCAGGCGCCTTCGGGCCAGCTTCTGATCGACGCTGCCAAGCAGTCCGGCATTGAAGTCCCCGCGTTTTGTTACTACGAGGGGATGGCGCTGCAGGCGGCGTGCCGCATGTGCCTGGTAAAGATCGAGAAGATGCCGAAGCTGCAGGCGGCATGCACGATCCCGGTTGCCGAAGGCATGATCGTTCACACCGAAGTGCCGGAGGTGATTGAAGCCCGGAAGTCGATGCTGGAATTCCTGCTGTCGAACCATCCGTTGGATTGCCCGGTGTGCGACAAGGGCGGCGAGTGCGAACTGCAGGACATGACGTTCCGTTATGGCCTGGGCGAATCGCGGTTCACCGAGATTAAAATTCACACGCCGGAAAAGCAGTGGTCTCCGGTGGTGTACTTCGACTCGCCACGCTGCATTCTCTGCTACCGGTGCGTGCGGGTTTGCGGCGAAGGCATGGGCGTCCATGCTCTGGGCGTCGTCAACCGCGGCGTCGTTTCCGAAATCGCGCCCAACCTGAACGACCATCTGAATTGCGACGAATGCGGCGCCTGCATCGATATCTGCCCGGTGGGCGCGCTGACGTCCGGGCCGTACCGTTACAAGACGCGGCCCTGGGAAATGAATCACGTCGGCACTGTCTGCACCCATTGCTCAAATGGCTGCAAGACGACGCTGGGCGTGAAGAACGACGAGATCATTCGCGGGAACAATCGAGACCGGTCGGGGCTGAACGACGAATTCCTGTGCGTGAAGGGCCGCTATGGGTGGGACTTTCACCGCCACCCGGAGCGTCTGACCTCGCCACTGGTACGCAAGGACGGCAAGCTGGTTGAGGTCCCCTGGTCGGAGGCCCTGAAAACCGTCGCTAACCGTTTCAGCGAGATCGCCGCAAGGGGCGGCACGATTGGCGTGGCGGGGTCCAACCACACGACCAACGAAGAGAATTTTTTCCTTCAGAAGTTCGCGCGCCAGGGCTTGAAGACGCCGCATATCGATCACCATCGGACTGGCGATGTGGTTGCATTGCTCGATGCCCTCTCTGGCTCAACTGGATCGCTGGGCACAGCGGAAGATTTCCTCAACAGCAAGGCCATCCTGGTTGTCGGCGCCGACCTGTCTCAGCAACAGCCTTTCCTGGCAAATCAGATCCGGACGAATGTCCGGCATCGTCAGGCGCATGTCTATGTGGTCACGCCGGGTCCCGTCCGCGAAGACCAAACGGCCAAGGCTTCGGTGCGCTACACGGATGCAGGCACGCTCGACCGGGCGGTCGCCGGTCTGCATGACGCATTGAAGGCGGAGCCGGAATTGCTGATCGTTTTCGGCGATGCGATTCGCGGCGAACAGGTGAAGCGCCTCGTCGAGTTCGGCGCGTCGTTTGGCACTGCCGTGAAGTACGTCTGCCTTGTCGACCACGCGAACTCGCGCGGCGCGTCCGACATGGGCCTCTATCCGCATCTGGGCCCCGGCTATTCTTCCGTCGACAAGGGTATGGCGCTGCCGGAGATGCTGGGCGACGCTACGCTCGATGCGTTGTGGGTGGTCGGCTCCAACCCCTTGAAGAAGGCCGCGCTGGCATCGTCCACGGCCTTCGTGGTGGTCCAGGATCTTTTCCTCACCGAAACCGCGCAGCGCGCCGATGTCGTGTTCCCCGCCGCCCACGCTTACGAGAAGTCGGGCACCATCACCAACGTCTGCGGCCAAGTGCAGCGCCTGAAGCCCGGCGTGCGAACGATGGGCGCGAAGCCGGACCTGGAAATCATGGGTCTTCTGGCCAAGGAGATGGGCTTGAAGCTGGGAATCTGGACGCACGACGCGCTGTTTGAAGAGATTCGACGGACCGTTCGTGGCTATAATGTTCCCTTGCCCCTGATACAGACGGGCGGCGCCGCCAGCACGGAACCGGTCAACGGACGGATTGCACTGGATGGGCGGCCGGAATTGGTCGTTTCGTCGGGGGACACGCTTTACACGTCGGGAACCTTGGGGCGCTATTCGAAGATGCTCAACTCTCTAATCGAGTCTCCAGGCGCGCTGTACAAAGCCTAATCGCTGCGAATGAATTTTCTGATCATTACCTTGATCAAGGCGGGACTGATCGCCTTCGCCCTGCTGACTACGCTCGCCTACCTGGTGTGGGTGGAGCGGAAGGTTCTGGCCCATATTCAGCTTCGAGTCGGCCCCAATCGCGTCGGCCCGCACGGGCTATTGCAGCCCCTTTCCGATCTCATCAAGCTTCTGTTCAAGGAAGGCGTGATGCCGTCGCACGTCAACCTGCCGATCTATCTGATCGCTCCACTTATCGCGGTGGCATTGGCGCTGACGTCAATCGTCGTGATCCCGCTGGGCCCGAAGGTGGAAGTGTTCGGAGTGGAAACGTACCTGGGAATGACCGACCTGTCGATCGGCGTGCTGTTCCTGCTGGCTGTGTCCAGCCTTAGCGTGTACGGAGTGGCGCTTGCCGGATGGGCGTCCAACAACAAGTATTCGCTGATCGGCGGTCTGCGAGCCTCCGCCCAGATGGTCAGCTATGAACTCCCCCTGGCGATGGCCATCGTCGCCCCGCTGTTGATGTTCAATTCACTCTCGCTTCGCGAGATCGTTGAAGCGCAGCAGGGATTCTATGCGGGCGTCATTCCGCGCTGGGCGGTTTTCCAGCTTCCCTTCCCGCAGATTTTTTCTTTCATCCTGTTTCTGATCGCCGCGTTTGCGGAAACCAACCGCATTCCGTTCGACCTGCCCGAGGCCGAGAACGAACTGGTCGCGGGGTTTCACACCGAGTACTCCTCAATGCACTTCGCGGGGTTCTTTCTCGCCGAGTACGGACACATCTTCACGTCGTGCATGATCGGCACGACAATTTTCCTCGGCGGCTGGCAGCCCCTTTGGTCGCCGGCGCTGGGATCCAATTTCTTCCCGGTCATCGTCTGCTGGTTCTTCGCCGGCATCAGTATCTGGCATGGCCTTCAGCCGGCACGCAAGTGGGATCGATTCTCGCTGCCCGTCGTGGGCGTGGTCCTGTTCCTCGTGGGCGCGCTTTTCCTCGTCCCGGTGCTACAGCAAATTCTGATTCCGCTGTTCTGGTTCATCGCGAAGACGGGCATCCTGGTATTCGTTTTCGTCTGGGTCCGTGGAACCCTGCCGCGTTTTCGATACGACCAGTTGATGCGGTTCGCGTGGACATTTATGTTTCCCGCCGCAGTGGTCAACCTGTTGATCACCGGCTTTTTGGTGGCCTTGTTTGGGTAACTTAAGGACCCGGTTGTGAGCGTAATCCTGTTCCTGCTGTTCGCTGTGATCGCGGTCGCCGCCGCGGTGAATCTTGTCGTCCAGCGGCATCCGATCACCAGCGCGCTTTCACTGATCGCCGTGATGGGATCGTTGGCTGTGTTGTATCTTCTGCTGGGCGCGGAATTCATCGCCGCTACGCAGATCATCGTCTACGCCGGCGCGATTATGGTGCTTTTCCTGTTCGTGATCATGCTGCTGAACGCTGGAGCGGAGCGTCAAGTCCCCGGCCGCAGCCTTGCCAGCAAGCTTCTCGGCATTCCGGTTTTTGTGCTGTTCCTCGGCATCGTCTGCTTTCTGATCCAGCGCTTCTACGCCAGCGCGGATTCGGCGGTGGAGTTCGGCTCCTTCACGGGCGGCGGTCCGCGCGAGGTGGGCATGGCGTTGTTCACGCGCTACCTTCTTCCGTTTGAGATCACTTCCGTCCTGATTCTTGTCGCCATCCTCGGCGCCGTGGTGCTGGCCCGCAAGGAGCTTGACTGATGGATTTCCCGCTTCCGCTTCCGGTTCAGCAGGTTCCGCTGTCGTGGTACCTGATCCTCAGCGCGATCCTGTTCGCACTCGGCATCTGCGGATTTATGTTCCGCCGCAACCTGATCACGGTTTTCATGTCGATTGAGCTGATGCTGAACGCCGTCAACCTTAGCTTTGTCGCATTCTCATACCAGTTCCGGCAGGTGGACGGGCAGATCTACAGCTTCTTCGTCATGGTGGTGGCGGCGGCTGAGGCGGCGGTTGGCCTCGCAATCATTCTTACCGTTTTCCGCAACCGCCAGACCCTAGAGGTCGACGAAATGAACAGCCTGAAACTCTAACCCATGGCAGAATCGCAGCAGCTCTGGCTGATCCCAATCCTGCCCTTTCTGGGCTTCCTGATTAATGGCCTTGCCGGACGGCGGGCCTCAAAGGCTTTCGTCAACGCTGTCGCCGTTGGCAGCGTGGTGCTCAGCTTTATCTGGGTGACGAAGGTCCTGACGGGACTGGGCCAGATCGAGACCACGCACATTGAGCGTTACTTCACCTGGTTCTCCTCCGGCAACTTCAGCGTCGGTGTGGATTTCGCGGTGGACCGTCTCACCGCCGTCATGCTTCTCGTCGTTACCGGCATCGGCTCTCTGATTCACATCTACGCCACCGGTTACATGGCCGAGGAGGAAGGCTATTACCGCTTCTTCGCCTACCTGAATCTGTTCATGTTCTTCATGCTGATTCTAGTGCTGGCGAATAACTTCCTGCTGCTGTTCGTGGGCTGGGAGGGGGTGGGGCTTTGCAGCTATCTGCTGATCGGCTTCTACTTCCATGAAAAGTTCGCGGGCGACGCGGGCAAGAAGGCGTTCATCGTGAATCGCATCGGCGACTTCGGTTTCTCGCTGGCGATGTTCCTGATCGTCGTTCATTTCGGGACGCTGGACTTTGGCGCTGTCTTTGAAAGCGCCGCCACGCGTCAGCCGGAAACCTCGGCTGGTGTGATCACCGCCATCTGCCTGCTGTTTCTGCTAGGCGCTGCCGGCAAGTCCGCACAGGTGCCACTCTACGTCTGGCTTCCCGATGCAATGGCCGGGCCTACTCCCGTTTCCGCGCTGATCCACGCCGCCACCATGGTGACGGCCGGCGTCTATATGGTCGCGCGCTCCAAGAGCCTTTTCGTTCTCGCGCCCATCGCGCTGGAGACCGTCGCCGTCGTCGGCATCGTCACTGCGTTTTTCGCCGCCACGATTGGTCTGCTGCAAAACGACATCAAGAAGGTCTTCGCCTATTCGACCGTCTCGCAGTTGGGATACATGTTCGTTGGCTTGGGCGTTGGCGCTTTCTCCGCCGGAATCTTCCACGTCGTGACGCACGCGTTCTTTAAGGCGCTGCTATTCCTTGGTGCGGGCAGCATCATCCACGCCTGCCACCATGAGCAGGACATGCGCCACTTCGGCGGCCTGCGAAAGAAGATTCCAATTACCTTCGCGACACTGGCTTGCGCCTGGGTGGCCATCGCCGGCGTGCCTCCGTTTTCGGGATTCCATTCGAAGGACGCGATCCTTCTGGCCGCGCACGCCCATCATCCGTGGATTTATTGGGTGGGCGTATTCACGGCGGGCATGACGGCGTTCTACGTTTCGCGCGCCATGTTCCTAACCTTCTTTGGCGAGTACCGTGGCCATGCGCATCCGCATGAGTCGCCCAGTTCCATGACGATTCCGCTGATTATCCTCGCTCTGCTGTCGCTGGCGGGCGGCTACTTCCCGATCCTTGAATGGCTGGCGCCGGTATTGGGTGAGGAGCACGCCGACCACAACTTCGCACTGGTCGCCGTGTCCGTCGCGGCCGGGGCCGCGGGCATCCTGCTGGCCTACGTGATGTACGTCGCTTCGCCAGGAATTCCCGACGCGCTGGCAACGCGATTCAAAGGCGCATACAACCTGATCTACAACAAGTATTTCGTCGACGAAGTCTACGACGTCGCGATCGTCCACCCGATTGAGCAGGGCTCCCGCGATCTGTTGTGGCGCGGCTTTGACGCCGGACTGATCGATGGCGCCGTCAACGGCATCGGATCGCTTTCGCGTGCAGTCGGCGGCGGCCTGCGGCGCCTGCAGGGCGGCAACATACGCAGCTACGCAACCTGGGTGGCAGCGGGAGCCGTCGCGCTGATCCTGGCGATGTCGATCACCGGGGGCGTGCAGTGATTCTCCTTACGGTGCTGTTTCTTCCGCTGCTGGGTTTCATCGCGTCGCTGCTGATGCCCCGCGACAATCACGAGGGCGTCCGGCGATTCACGCTGGTCTTCTCGTTGATCGTCTTCGCCGTCTCACTCGGCCTGATCGGGCCCGTGCTGGCGGCGCCGGATCAGTACTCGCACGTCACCGACGCTTCCTGGATCTCGACACCCAATATCCGCTTCCACATCGGAGTGGACGGGCTTAGCCTGTGGCTGATCATTCTCACTACGCTGCTGACGCCGCTTGCGGCGCTGATTTCGTGGAAGTACATCGATCATCGCGTGAAGGAGTACTTCGCGTTCCTGTTCCTGCTGGAGTTCGGCGTCATCGGCGTCTTCGTCTCGCTGGACCTGTTCCTCTACTACGTGTTCTGGGAAGTCGGCCTGGTCCCGATGTACTTCCTGATCGGAATCTGGGGGCATGAGCGCCGGGTTTACGCCGCTGTAAAGTTCTTCCTCTACACGATGGCCGGGTCAGTCCTGATGCTGGCGGCGATCGTCTACCTTTATCTGAAGTCCGGCACGTTCGACTATCCGGCGATCCTGGCGCGCATGGCCTCCGGCGATCTGGTGCTTACGCCCGCCGAATCCCTACCGCTATTCCTGGCATTCTTCCTGGCGTTTGCGGTCAAGGTTCCGCTGTTCCCGCTGCACACGTGGCTGCCCGACGCGCACGTCGAGGCTCCGACGGCGGGTTCCGTGATGCTGGCCTCCGTGATGCTGAAGATGGGCACCTACGGGCTGGTTCGATACTGCCTTCCGCTGTTCCCGAACGCGGCGCGTGAGTGCGCCCCGTGGATCGCGGCCCTCGCAATTGTGGGAATTATCTATGGCGCGCTGGTGGCCATGGTGCAGCCGAACATGAAGAAGCTGGTTGCCTATTCATCCGTCTCGCACTTGGGGTTCGTCGTTCTCGGCATATTCAGTTTCAATCAGCTGGGGATGGATGGCGCGGTGTATCAAATGCTGAACCACGGCGTTTCCACCGGCGCGCTGTTCATGCTGGTCGGCATGATGTACGAGCGCCGCCACTCGCTCGAAATCAAGGACTACGGCGGAGTGGCGACTCCGGCCCCGCTTCTGGCTACCGTCTTCCTGATCACGACGCTTGCTTCGATCGGCTTGCCCACGCTCAACAATTTTGTCGGTGAGTTTCTCGTTCTTCAAGGCGCGGCGATGACCAACTTCACGTGGGCCATTTTTGCGGCGGTCGGGGTGATCCTCTCGGCTTGCTACATGCTGTGGCTTTATCAGCGGGTGTTCTTCGGAAGGGCCAGCGAGGATGTCCAGCATCACATGCCCGATCTCAACGTCCGGGAATGGGCGGCGGTTGTACCCCTGCTGATCCTGATGGTTTGGATGGGAGTGTACGCGCAAACGTTTCTGCCCGCGGTTTCTGCGTCCAACGCAAAGACGCTGGAACAGACCAAAGTGAATGCCGAGTTCCAGGTTCAGACGCCTCGGACCGCGCCCGGGGTGATCGCGAATGCCCGTTAGCACGTGGCCGTCGTCGGCGGAGATGCTCCGGTTTCTGCCGGAGATTATTCTTACGCTTGCCGGCACCGGCCTGATGATTGCCGAGCCTCTTACCGGCGAGAACTCAAAGAGAAATCTGGGATGGGTCTCGTTCGTGGCGCTGGTGCTGGCGATCTTCGCCGCAATCGCCGCGCACGGAAATCCCGGCCCGGCATTTTCAAACATGCTTGTGGTGGACGGCTTCGCCACCTTCTTCCGCATTCTCGTCTTCGCGGTCGGCCTGCTGACGATTCTCCTCAGCCTTTCGTATCTCGACCGCGAGAAGCATCAGCAGGGGGAGTACTACGCCTTGATCCTGTTCTCGATCGTCGGCCAGGGCATCATGGCTTCGGCGAACGAGCTGATCATGGTGTTCGTTGGAATCGAGATCTCCTCCATCGCCTCCTACATCCTGGCCGGGTACATTCGCGACGACAAGCGAAACAACGAATCCGCGATCAAGTATTTCCTTCTGGGCTCCTTCGCCACGGCGTTTCTGCTGTACGGGATCGCCTGGATCTACGGCCTTACAGGGACCACCAATCTCGACGCCATCCGCGCGTCGATCTCGAATCCCGATTTCGCCAGCGGCGAATCGTTGATCGGATTTGCGGCCGCGTTGATGGCCGTCGGATTCGCGTTCAAAGTATCGGCCGCGCCATTTCAGGCATGGGCGCCGGATGTGTACCAGGGTGCGCCCGCGCCGGTTAGCGCCTTCCTTAGCGTCGGCCCCAAGGCTGCCGCGTTTGCGGTATTCCTGCGCGTTTTCAGGACCGCGTTTGAACCGATTGGAGACCGCTGGCAGCCGATCGTGGCGCTGATGGCGCTTGCGACGATGTGCATCGGGAACTTCGCCGCGCTTCGCCAGTCGAATATCAAGCGCCTGCTGGCGTACAGCTCCATCGCCAACGCTGGGTACATTCTTGTTGCGGTGAGCGCGCGATCCTCAACGGGGACTGAGGCCGTGATGTTCTACCTGGCCAGCTATGTCCTGATGACCATCGGCGCATTCGCGATCATCACGTACTTCTCCCGCCAGGGTGAGCGCTATGTCGAGATCAACGACCTGTCGGGCCTGGCGGCGCGGCAGCCCGTGCTGGCGGGACTGTTCACGGTGTTTGCGCTGTCGATGATCGGCGTTCCGCTGACGGCGGGCTTCTTCGGGAAGTTCTATATCTTCCGCGCGGCGCTGGATTCCGGCCTGGTGTGGTTGACCATCTTCGGATTGCTGAACTCCGCCTTGGCCGCGTACTACTATCTGCAAATCCTGGTCGTGATGTACATGCGCGAACCCGGCGAAGCGACGGAGAATCTGGCGCCAATGCCCGGCGGGATCCAGGCCGCCGTGTGGATTTCCGCAGTGGGAACGATTCTGCTGGGCATCTTCCCCGATCTGCTTTCGAAGTTCACGGTTGCCTGGACGCTGACCGCCAAGTAGATTCTAAAAGTGGTCCGTTAGGTCCGCGAAAGCGCTCAACATCAGCAGGCGTCCGGGGCCGGGATTGTGGATGTCCATCTTTTCAAGGCCCCAAGTCCGCTCGTGCGGGACGAACGCGGCATTCCACCCAGCGGCCAGCGACGGGTTGATGTCGGACTTCGGCGAGTTGCCCACCATCCACGTCTTCTCGGCCGAAAGGGACCGCGCGGAAGCCAGTGCCAGGTATGCTTCGACATCTTTCTCGCGAACGACAACGGCGTGCTCGAACAGGTGATCGACGCCGGACCGTTCGATCTTGGCCCGCTGCTCCTGCGGGTCGCCTTTGGTAAACAGGATCAATTCGTGCCGCGCGGCCAGGTACTCCAGCGTCTGCGGCACGCCCTCGATCAGTTCAACCGGCTGCAGCAGGATATCGTG
>JBGTFZ010000034.1:0-7125 GCA_041746955.1 Bryobacteraceae bacterium | reverse complement strand
GTAAGGCCATCAGTCCGGAACTTCTCACCGACGCTTACGTTCCACTGGTGATCATCGGTGAGGGCTGGTCGCAGCAGATCATCATCCAGAACGTTGACGACGAAGAGAACATGACCGGCACGCTCAAGTTCTTTACTGCGGCCGGGGAGCCATGGCGCATCGATCTCGTAGGGCGGGGGACGGTGGACCAGGTCTTTGTGACGCTGCAACCGAATCAGCTCGTGGTCTTTGAAACTGTCGTCAAGACGCACCCGCAAAACCTGGGGTTCGCCCACCTGGACACAGGCTGCTGCCCGTACAGTCTGGTCCAGACGATCTTCCGGCGCCGTGAAGCGAACCGGCCAGACCTGATGACGTCATTTCCTGTCGGCGAGGGTAGCTTTCGATCGGCGAGGATCTTTTTTGACAACCGTGACCGCAAGTTCGCCGGCGTCGGCATCTTTACCACGGGGGAGTGCTTCAGCTTTCGATGCGAGACGCCCATGCGGCTGCGGTTTCTTGACGAGAACGGGGGCGTTCTCCACGAGACGACCGAGACCCAACAGAACCAGACGCTCCGCTGGTTCAGTTTGACGGCCGACTATCCGCAGACGCGCGGTCGATTCGGTTCGATTGAGATAACAAGCAATGATCCCGAACGGGAGTTCGTGGAGGTTATGGGGTTCAGCTTGCAGTTCGCGCCGAATGGAGCGTTCACGGCGATCACGACGATTGAGCGCTAAGGATGCGCCCTTGAAACGCGCGCCGCGCTCTGACGCTATGTCGATCTTACAGCCACGCTCTGTCGACCGATACGCGAGCCGCAGCGAAGGTCTGGCAAGATGCAATGGCCGACGTGATCGACGCCAGCCGCAAGCCCGCAGCCGCCAGGATGTTAGCGAATGTTTGCAGGGAAACCAGGCCCGAAAACGGAAGTCGTTGAATTCAAACGTAGAAAAATGGCGGGGACGACGGGACTCGAACCCGCGACCTCCGACGTGACAGGCCGGCGTTCTAACCAGCTGAACTACGTCCCCGTAAGGTGTTGCTGTCGGACGCATTCAGGTTAGCACAATGCCCCTTTGCGTCGATACAATGAACGGCATGATTTCAAGGCTGATACCCCTGTTTGGAGCCGTCGCCGCCATCACCGTCGCGCAGACCGGAACCGTCATGCAAAAAGACCCCGCGCTGGCCAAACTGATCCCCGCCGGAGCGAAGATCGAGAAGCTTGCGAGCGGCTTCACTTTCACTGAAGGTCCCCTGTGGCTGCGGGACGGAAGTCTGATTTTCAGCGACGTTCCGGAGAACGTCATCCATCGCTGGACGTCCGATGGGAAGGTGTCGGCATGGCTGAAGCCCAGCGGATACGACAAGACCGACGCACCGAAGGGAGCCTTCGTCGGATCGAACGGGCTGACGATGGACCGGCAGGGCCGCGTCATCATCTGCCAGCATGGCAACGGCCAAGTAGTCCGCCGCGAACCGGATGGAAAGCTAACAGTGCTGGCGGGAAAGTACGACGGCAAACGCTTGAACTCGCCGAACGACGCCGTATACAAGAAGGACGGCTCGCTGTATTTCACCGACCCTCCGTATGGATTCGTCGAACAGGATAAAGACCCCAAGAAGGAACTGCCTTTCAACGGCGTGTTCCGTCTTAACGGTTCGACGCTGACGCTGCTGACGAAGGAACTGACGCGCCCCAACGGCTTGGCCTTCTCTCCGGACGAGAAGTTTCTCTACGTGGCCAACTCAGATCCTGAGAAGAAACTCTGGATCCGATATGAAGTGAAGGCCGATGGAAGGCTGGGCGCTGGCAAATTGTTTGCCGACGTCTCGGGGGAGAAGGCGGATGGGCTGCCGGACGGACTGAAGGTGGACACGGCGGGGAACGTGTGGGCCACTGGTCCTGGTGGCGTTTGGATCTTCGATCCTTCGGGCAAGCATCTGGGCACGATCGCGCCGCCGGAGATTCCGGCAAACGTACACTGGGGCGGCGCTGATGGCAAGACGCTGTACATGACGGCCCGCAACGGCTTGTACCGCATTCAGACCTCGACGACGGGGATCCGTCCTTGATCGCGTCCCGGCGGGAGTTTCTGGGCGCGGCCGCCGCACAGGCGGCAACCCGGTCCTCCCGGCGGCCCAACTTCCTGTTCCTGATCGCCGACGACCATGCGGGCTACGTGATGGGCGCGGCGGGCAACCGCATGGCCGTCACTCCACATCTGGATCAACTGGCTTCCGAAGGTACGCGGTTTGCGTCGCACTTCTGCAACTCGCCCGTGTGCACCCCGTCGCGGCAGAGCCTGCTTACCGGCCTTCTGCCGCACGCCGCCGGTGTTACGCGCCTGACCACGCCGCTGTCGGAAGAGAAGATGACGCTCGCAAAGCGGTTCGGCAAGGCGGGCTACCAGACGGCGCTGTTCGGGAAGATGCACTTCAACCAGGCGGGCCGGCCCGGACTGCACGGATTCGAAACGTGCCTGACCGAGCGCGAGATCATGCAGGGCTGGCAGCGCGACGTAAAGGCGAGACCAGTGCCCGATGAAATTCCCACGAAGCCGCCGTGGCGTCCGTTCAAGGACGACGCGCGCATCTGGCTGAATGCGGAGAAGCGTCCGTTCCCGCGCTACGACGGCGAGATGCGCAGCGACTACTGCGTCAATCAAGCCATCGATTGGCTGGATACACATCACTCCAAGCCATTCGCGCTTTGGGTCAGCCTGCAGGAGCCGCATTCGCCATTCGACTTTCCAGTGGAGTACCGCGACGGGATGGACCCGTCGAACTTTCCTCCGCCCGCCGTTGGGCCGGAAGACGCCTGGCAGATTCCGAAAATCTTCCGCCATCTGAATGCGGAGGACAAGGCCGGGATCACCGCCGCTTACTACACGTCGGCGCGCTTTCTCGATCACAACATGGGCCGGGTGCTGCGGCGGTTGAAAGAGTTGAACCTCGACGAGAACACGATGGTGGTGTATCTCGCCGACCACGGCTATTCGCTGGGGCACCATGGCCGGTTCGAGAAGCATTGCGGCTACGATCCCGCGATGCACGTGCCGTTGATCTTCCGGCGTCCCGGGCACATCCGCACGGGCGTCGTCAGCAATCTCACGGAGCATATCGACGTCCCGGCAACGATCACCGACATGATGAACCTCGATCCGCTTCCTGGCGCGCACGGCAACAGCCTTCGTGGGTACATTACCGGCAAGAAGGTGGACGCACTGCGCAGCACGATCTTCAGCGAGTATCTGGAAAACGAAGAAGCATTCGCGCGGACGAAGCGATGGAAGTATATCTACTGTTCGGGCAAACGCAAACGCGGAGACGGGTACGAGACGGAGAATCCCACGCCTGGGCGGTACCACCGGCTGTACGATCTCATGACCGATCCGAATGAGTTTCGCGACGAGTCGTCGCGGCGGCCTGAAGTAGTGAAGGAGATGCAGGCGGCATTACTGGGCCGTTTTCGCGCCACCCACCCGGACGCGGCGAATGAGCCCAGCCAGTCCGGCAACGAAGACGCGCTGGACTTCTACGTCCGTCCGCGCGACATCTAGCCTCAACAGGGCCGCGCTAACATCGGGCGTATGCTGCCCCCTGCCGCTAACTCCAAGTCCGACGCCTTAGTCTTTTTCGGGGCAACTGGCGACCTTGCGTACAAGAAGATCTTCCCCGCGCTGCAATCAATGATCCAGCACGGGACGCTGGATGTTCCCGTTATTGGCGTGGCGAAGAACGATTGGACTCTTGCACAGCTTCAGGAGCGCGCCGCGCAGTCAATCACCGAGTTCGGTGGTGGCATCGATCCCGAGGCCTTCGCGAAGCTGAAGGGTCTGATGCGCTATGTGGACGGTGACTATCGCGATCCACAGACGTTCGCAGCGCTGCGCAAAGAATTAGGCGCGGCGTCCCATCCGACGCATTATCTGGCCATTCCGCCGAGCCTTTTCGACGATGTCGTGGAGGCTCTCGGCGCAAGCGGATGCGCTGCCGGCGCCCGCGTGATTGTCGAAAAGCCATTCGGCCACAACACCGCCACCGCGATTGCGTTGACGAAGTCGATCCAGAAAGTCTTCCCGGAACCGTCGGTCTACCGGATCGACCACTACCTTGGAAAGTCGGCCGTCGGCAACCTAGTGCACTTTCGCTTCGACAACGCCATCGTGGAGCCGGTGTGGAGCCGCAACCACATCGAATGCGTTCAGATCACTATGGCCGAGGATTTCGGCATCGCGGGCCGGGGCAAGTTCTACGATGAAACCGGCGCGATTCGGGACGTCATCCAGAATCACCTTTTTCAGGTGGTCGCGTTTCTCGCGATGGAGCCCCCAAGCCGCCTGTACCTGGAAGCTCTCCGCGACGAACAGGTGAAGGTGTTCCGGTCGATTCCAAGGATTCGAGCCGTGGATGTCGTTCGGGGACAGATGGCCGGATATCTGGATGAGCCCGGCGTCGCGCCCGGTTCGAAGGTGGAGACGTACGCCGCGCTGCGTATGGAAGTGGAGACATGGCGCTGGTCCGGAGTGCCCTTCCTGATTCGAGCCGGAAAGTCGCTCCCGATCACGACCACGGAGGTGATGGTCCGGCTGAAGCCGGTTCCCGGCCACAAGCACGCGCCGGATCCAAACCACTTCCGCTTCCGGCTGGGACCCGATGCGCTGGCGATCGCGCTCGGCATTCAGGTGATGGACGAAAGCCAGCCGTCCGGCACACGCTCAGCGGAGTTGAAAGCGGTGACGGTGTCGTTGCACGACGAAGTGGAGGCTTACGAGCGGCTGCTGACCGAAGCGATGGACGGGGACCCGACGCTATTCGTGCGGGAGGATCTAGTGGAAGCGCAGTGGCAGGTTGTCGAGGACATTCTCGACCTGCAGGACCAACCGTTCCCGTATCAGCCGGGGAGTTGGGGGCCGCCCGAGGCGGATCGACTGGCTGCAAGCGTGGGTGGCTGGCACAATCCCGTTCCTGAAAACATCGGGCCCGTCCCTGAGACAATCAGGAAATGAAACGAGCGCTTCCCGCATTCTTGCTGGCCGCGGCGGCATCGCTGGCGCAAGGCGTCGAAGGTCCGGTGGTGCTGATTATCGGCGCGCCCGGCGCTGGA
The DNA here is from genome assembly GCA_041746955.1 of Bryobacteraceae bacterium. GTDB lineage: Bacteria > Acidobacteriota > Terriglobia > Bryobacterales > Bryobacteraceae > JAPKYZ01. The sequence goes on along the minus strand of JBGTFZ010000034.1, from coordinate 2,030 downwards.
AAGACGACCCAGGCCGAAGCGCTGAGCGCCGCCTACCGGCTTCCCGCGATTACAAGCGAGCAGATCATCTCCGAGAACGCGGCGACATTCGCCAAGCTCCGGCAGACCGCCATCACGGGCATGGAGCCGCAGACCGATCCCGTACTGAACAAGCTGTTCGTGGCGAGGATCGAGAAGCAGGATGTCGCGAAGGGATTTATCGTCGCGGGTTACCCGGCGACGAAAGACCACGCCGATTTTCTGGCGAAGCTAGTGGCGGACAAGCGGCTGCCGAGTCCGATGGTGGTGCAGTTGGACGTTCCCGACGACGAAGTGAGGAAGCGTCTGGCCAAGCATCCGAAGTACGGGAACCTGGAGCAGTTGATCAAGGACTACCACCGCGAGATGGATATGTTGAAGCTCTATTTTCCGGCGGCCGAGATCCATACGATCGATGGCCGCCCGAAAGTTGAAACGGTAACGAAGAAGATTCGGGCCGTGCTGGATCCGAAGATCAAGTCGCCGAAATAGCTTGCGGGGTCATCCGCAGGCTTAGCGCGCGCTCAATCCGGCGGATATCGCCGCGTTCGGACCGAGTGCTGAACGTGGATGCCGTCCCCCGAGCCCCCGCGCGGCCGGTGCGGCCCACACGATGGATGAAGTCCTCCGGCACCATCGGGAGGTCGTAGTTGACGACATGGGCGATTCCGTCGACATGTATGCCGCGCGCCGCCACATCGGTGGCCACCAGAACCCGGTACTTGCCCTCTTTGAAACCACGCAACGCCTGATTTCGCTGGCCTTGCGTACGGTCGCCGTGGATGCGGGTGGCATTGACGCCGGACCGTTCCAGACGCTCCGCAAGACGGTCTGTCCCGCGCTTGGTGCGCGCAAATACCAGAAACGCGCCGCAGTCCTGAAGCAGCAGTTGGCGCAACAAACCCAACTTGCGGTCATGCTCAACTTCATAGACATGAAGGTCGATATGCTCGGCGGGCTTCGTGGCCGCGCCGATGGCGATGCGAACGGGATCCTTGACGTAGCTGGCGACAAGATGCGCCACCGATTTCTCGATCGTCGCGGAGAACAGCATCGTCTGCCGGGCCTGCGGAAGTGTCGAGAGAATCGTGCGAAGCGATGGAAGGAAACCCATGTCCAGCATCCGGTCCGCTTCGTCGAGGATCACGATTTCCGTGCCGCTAAGGTTCACCAGGCGGCGGTCCAGGAAGTCGCAGAGACGCCCCGGGGTGGCAATCAGGATCTGCGCGCCACGTCGAATGGTCTGCAGTTGGCGGCGCTCGTCCATGCCGCCGACGGCAACTGCGGACAAAAGCCCGGTGCCGACCAAAAGCTTCTGGAAAGTTTCGTTGATCTGCAGCGCCAGTTCGCGCGTTGGACTAAGGACGATGGTGCGAATCCCGGCGGCCTTGGGCTTGTTGAGAAGCGTTTGGATTACGGGCAATGCGAAGGCCAGGGTTTTGCCGGTACCGGTCTGGGCGGTGCCGACGAGATCTCGGCCCTCCAGGGCCGGCGGAATCGCTTCCGCTTGAATCGGAGTGGGCGTAATAAAGCCATTCCGGGCGAGATTCTTCGCCAAGGCAGAGCTCAAGCTGAGCTCAGAAAATGAGGTCATATTATTTTTCTTTTCTAACGGCTAATCCGCCGTCAGGGTCACCGGCACCCTGCCGGCGGTTGGATCTAAAGCCGTTAGTCGAAGAAAGCGTCCGAAAGAAGCGGCTCGGTGAGGACTTGTAACTCTTCTTCCTCGGCGGGCTCTTCCTGTTTGCGCTGAGCGCGCTTGGCGACCTTCTCCTGCTGCTTTTCTTTACGTTGTTGCTCTTTTTGACGCTTTTGAAATGATTGAGGTCCTCGTCCGGCCATAATCCCTCCGTATTAAGTTAAAGCCGCCCGCCGACAGGCAAGGCGGCTCGTCAAAGTGAAAGTTTGGCCGAACAATATCGGCCGGTATTTAATACCTTACCAGCGTGATCCGCGACCGCCGCCACCACCACCGCCACCGCTGCGGCCACGGCCACCGCCGCCGCCGCCAC
>JBGTFZ010000033.1:0-29398 GCA_041746955.1 Bryobacteraceae bacterium | reverse complement strand
CGAATTCCAACTCCCCTCGGTCTCCCATTGCGAGGCGATTGCTTTGGCCTCCGCCCACGAAGTCCGCTTGGTGTTGACCCGCTTGAAGGCGCCGCTCAGGGTGCCAACGGCGTAGATGGGGCAGAGGCACTTTTTCCAGCCACGCCGGAGTTCATCGGTCTCGTAGCTGCGAAAGTTGAGCGGATACCCAGCCGAGCATTTACCGGCCGTCCGATGGTGGCGGCGGTAGAGGGTGAGGGGCAATCTTGCAAAATCGTAACATTTTATTGCTCACCATTGCTCACAGATTTTGGTGATTGCCTGTAACCTATTGACAATAACGTGGCGGAGAGAGAGGGATTCGAACCCTCGTTACAGTTTCCCGTAAACACGCTTTCCAAGCGTGCGCCTTCAACCACTCGGCCATCTCTCCGTTCGGGTGGAAAACTCAGTTTACCATCGGGCGGAATTTCGCTTGTCCCAGAAGGAAATCCCGGAAGCCGAGATACCATTCCCGGTGCGGCGGATACTCAGGGGCCTTGCACCAGGCTTCCTTATCTTTAACACCCAACGCCGACAATAGACGCGCGTCGGCGGTCTCTCGTGGAAACTCCGCGGCCAGCCGCCCGTCCTGCGCCAGATTTCGGCTGAGCGGATGACGCGCGCCGCAGAGCCAATTCTCCGCGAACTGCCGCGCGTCTGGCGGCGAAGGAAACAAGATCCGGGCATCGGCGGGCGGCGGAACCGTCGCCGACACTACGCGAGCCTCCAGCGGATAAACGATCCATCCCGACTCTGCAATGAACACCTGCGGCTCCAGCTTGAACCGGCGGATGTCGACATCGGCGGCCAGCCGTACATCCAGCCAGAACGTAGACGCCGTCCGGCCCTCCGGAATTGTCCCGTCGAGCGGCAGCATCACGCGAATTCCGTCCTGGTAAAGTTCCACCAGCGCAAAATCATCCGGGTTCTGCGCGATGTGCAGGGTGAATGGTGTGGAAGGCGGCGCCGTCACCGTGACGTGAAAGCTAGACCACCCGTTGCGAGGAAGGGCCGGCGACAGAATCTCCCGGCCCGGACCCTCCGCCACAAACTCGCTGGTCACGCGGATGGAGGGCACGGGCTCCGCGGCCAGCGCGCCCACCAAGGCAATTACAGCCAGCGCCACTATCACGACAAGTCGAATTTTTCCTGATGCAGAAGGCCGTCGGCAATGACGCCCACGGGCCGCCGGAGAATCTCCTCCAACTCCTCAAGATAGGAATTCGAAGTGGACTTCAGAACCTTCGCCACCTCTGGATTTACTCGCAGGATGCACTCCTTGCCTTCGACGGCGGGGGCGATCTTCCGCGCTTCGGCGAGAATCTCGGAGATGGTGGTCTGCGGGCTCTTGATGTAGCCGGAGCCTTCGCAATCCGGGCAGGGCTGGCACATTGTGCGTTCCAGAGACTGCTTTACTCGCTTCCGCGTAATGGCGACCAATCCGAAATCGTTGAACTGGAGAATCTTGAACGGCGCGCGGTCGGCCCGCATCGCCTCCTCCAATGCCTGCATCACTTTCTGGCGGTTCTTGCGTTCATCCATATCGATGAAGTCGATCACGATGATGCCGCCCAAGTCGCGCAGCCGGATCTGGCGGACGATTTCCTTCACCGCCTCAATGTTAGTTTTGGCGATTGTATCTTCCAACCGGTTCGACTTACCGATGAACTTACCCGTATTTATATCGATCGCCACCAGTGCTTCGGTCTGATTGATGACGATATAGCCGCCGGACTTCAGCCAGACCTTCGGACGCAGAGCCTTCTCCAACTCCGCAGAAACCGTGAACGCCTCGAAAATCGGCGTGGAGCGCGTGAACATCTTCACGCGGCCGACCAACGCCGGCTGCATCCTCTGCACCACCTGGAGAATGGCCTCGTACTTCTCTTCGCTATCGCACCAGATGGCCTTGAACTCGTCGTTCAACTGGTCTCGCAAGATCCGGTCGACGATGTCGAGATCGTGATAAACAACTGCGGGAGCTTTCGCTTTTTCCGCCTTGTGCCGGATGTCCAGCCACAGGTTGTGAAGGTAGTGAATATCGGCGGCGATCTCCGCTTCTGTTTGGCCCTCGCCCGCCGTGCGGATGATGAATCCGCCCGACATGCCTTCCTTGTGGGTCATCAGAATTCGCTTCAGGCGCTGACGTTCTTCGTCGCTGGCGATCTTGCGCGACACACCAGTGTGTTCAACCGTTGGCATGTAGACGCAATAGCGGCCGGGAAGCGCGATGTGCGACGTAATCCGGGCGCCCTTCTGGCCCAGCGGTTCCTTCGCGATCTGAACCAGGATTTCCTGGCCTTCCTTCAAAAGGTCGGTGATTAGCGGCGTAGGAGCGCGGTCCGCACGCTCGGGACGTTCGGCGCGTTCCGGACGCTCTGTACGTTCTGGGCGTTCTGGACGCTCGACGCGGCGGTCCTCGCCCGGCACTTCCTCTACCGGCGATGCGCCGGCGACGGGCGGATCGGCGCGTTCCGGACGCTCCGGTCGTTCTCCGCGTCCGCGGCCCCGGCGGCGTCCGCGACGCCCACTGCGTTGCTGAAGAAGGCGGTTGGACTGTTCGCGCACCTGTGCGGTCTGGCCCATCGGCTCCAGAGTTGGTCCTTCGGCGCCATCGGTTTCGACGGTGTCGATCTCGTCGATGGCGTCGATGGCTTCCATCTCCCGAAGGTCTTCGTCCGGCTGCTCACCTCCGCCTGCAAAGCCTTCCGCTTCCGGGTCGTCCTCGCCCGCCGGAGCTTCATCGGAATTCGACGTTTCGTCCTCCTCCTCGTCGTCCACCACCAAGTCGCCTTTGCGCGGAAGATCGAACTCGATCACGTCTCCATCGGGACCTTCAATTGCTTCCGACGGCTCCTCGATCTCAACGGGCTCATCCTCGATTGCGGATTCAGGCTCCATCTCCGACTCGGCGTCCACTGGGTGGTGAATCGGCGCGTCGGGCTCCGGAACCAGGGCGAACAGCCGTGGCGTCTCTGGCTCAGCGGAATCGTCGGCAACTTGCTCCGGCTCCGGCGCCGCGCGAAAAACGGGCACTACGCGAACGGGGTCGCGGTTGAGCTTCCGGCGGGTCTCGCCTGGGAGAAGAATGGGCTCAACCTCCGCCGTGTCGCCCGCTTCGGGTTGTAGAACTGCCTCGACAGGTTCAGGTGGACCCTCCTCCGGGGCGCCCGCGAACTTGGAATCCGGGAAGCGGCTTCCGTTGCCACGGCGTCTCCGGCGGCCACGCCTCTGAGGGTCGAACCGCGCTCCACCCCGGTTCTCGGGATTCGCCGACTCGGCGGGCGCTCCCTCGGCAGCGGGCGTTTCCACAGGCCCGGCAGCCACTGGCAGCGTTACCGGCGCAATCGCCTCCCGGCGGATCGCCGGGCGCGGACGTTTTTCTTCTACACGCTCAAATTCGTCTCCCTGCTCCTCGAAGAAGTCGGAGACGTACAGGAACGTGTCTCGTTCCAGGCCCACATCGACAAAGGCGGACTGCATGCCCGGAAGCACGCGCGTCACTCTACCTTTGTGTATGGAGCCTGCGAGCGAATATTCATTGGAGCGTTGGAAGTAAACTTCAACCAACTGCCCTTCTTCTAAGACAGCGACCTTTGTTTCGTGCCGGTCGCTGGAAATCACTAATTCTTTGCCCATCCGGCATGCTCCTATGGGACGATCCAGCCGCCTGTGGAGCGGAGTCGTGTAAGAGGGGCTTATGCGGCGTGCCGGACCGGCGGTTCCACAAACTCTGGGGCTTCCGCCTGAGCCGGCTGCAATCCCTATCTACCCGATCGGCCGGAGGCGCAACAACCGCGCCAACATCGACCGGACCGTCCGAAATCTAAATTCAATTCACAAACCGCCGGAGCCGGACACTCTGTACCAACCCCAGCATGATAAACGCGGAAATCAAACTTGACCCGCCGGAACTCATCAGCGGAAGAGGAATGCCCGTTACAGGCATCCTGCCCACCACCATCCCGACGTTCACGAAAATATGGAACAACAGTAACGCCGCCACGCCAACACAGATCAACAGTCCCGCCCGGTCCGAAGCCATTTGCGCGTTCTGGATGATCCGCATCAGCAGCAGGAAATACAACCCCAAAGCAACCACCACGCCGACGAATCCATGTTCCTCGGCGAATGCGGCAAAAAGAAAATCGGTATGCGGAACCGGCAGGAAGCGCAACTGAGTCTGTGAGCCTTGGGTAACTCCCCGGCCCCACACGCCGCCCTGTCCGACCGCGATTTTCGACTGGATCACCTGATAGCCATCCCCCCGGGGATCGCTCTCCGGATCCACGAACGTCGTCAGGCGGGCCTTCTGATAATCCTTCAACAAATACCAACTGGCCGGCGCGATGATCACGGCCGCCAGACATACCGCCGCGATGTGCTGCCAGCGCAGCCCGGCCACGAAGATGCACCCGGCCAGAATCGGCAGATAAGTAAGCGAGGTTCCCAGGTCGGGCTGTTTCATCACGAGAACCATGGGTATGCCGAAAACGATCCCTAAGCGCACTAAGTCCCGGGTTTCCAGGTACTCGGTGCGGAGATCCGTCAAGTACCGGGCAACCAGCAGAATCAAAACTATCTTAACGAATTCCGACACCTGGAACGTCATGCCGAAAACCGGAATCCAGCGGCGGGAGCCAAACACCTTCGATCCGATGACGAAGGTCACCAGCAACAGCGCGATCGAGCCGACGTACAGCCACGGCACGCGCCGCAGCAGGAAGTGGTAATCGGTGTGCGAGATCACCAGCATCAGAATGGCGCCCACGGCGAGGAAAACCACCTGCTTCCACCACGCCTCGTCCCAGACCGTACCCAGCGTGGCGGAATAAATCTGCAGCACGCCCAGCGCGCACAGGATCAGCGTAATGATCAGCAGTGTCCAATCGAGATCCCGGAAAGACCGGTAGGTGGCCGGCACGCTAGCGGGGTTCCTGCGGCATCAGCTTTCGCGGAATCAGTTGGGCGACGCTTGGCGGCACGGCAAGCGCCTCCCGCCGGGCCTTCTTGTCAAAATGAACTTTCATGACGTCGCGTACGATCGGCGCCGCAAGGTTTCCATGCGCGCCCGCTTCAAACAGCGCCACCACGACGATTTCCGGATTCGATTTCGGGGCAAAACCAACGAACCACGCATTGTCCACCATGTGGCGTCCGGCGGCGGACTTCAACAGAGTATTCGAGGCCAACTGCGCGGTACCGGTCTTGCCGCACACTTCGACATTCGCCAGCCGGGCCCGTACGCCGGTGCCGCCCTCGTTGACGACGGCATACATGCCGTAGACCACGTCGGAAACATGGTCGAGATTCAGATCGGCCTTGGACGCGGCCGCCTCCGAGCGTCCATGCCGGACCAGATGCGGCTTGTGCCACACTCCTCCGGTCGCGATACCGCCGATGGCGGTGGCCAACTGCAGCGGAGTGACGGTTAGCGCGCCCTGCCCGATGGAAACGGAAATCGTTTCTCCGGCAAACCATTTCTGCCGGTAGTTGCGCATCTTCCACGCCGGGCTGGGAACCAGTCCCGCCGCCTCGTGCGGAAGATCGATTCCCGTCTTGCGTCCCAACCCCGCCATCTGCGCGTACTGGGCGATGGCATCGATCCCCATGCGGTTTCCGTACGTATAGAAGAAGACGTCGCAGGACTGCGCGATCGCCTTGCGCAGCGCAGTGGAGCCGTGAACGGAGTGGCACCGGAAGTAACGCCCGTAGAAAGAACCTCCGCCACCGCAGTTGACATGCGACGTCTCGTCAATCGCGCCAGTTTCGAGGCCCGCCAGCGCGACAATCGGCTTGAATGTCGAGCCCGGCGCAAGCTGCGCCTGGATCGCGCGATTCAGCAGAGGGTTCTCCGGGTTGTCGGCGATCTCCCGCCACACCTTCGTGGGGATGCGGCCGGCAAAGGCGTTCGGATCGAAAGCCGGGCGGGAGACCATCGCCAAAACCTCACCATTGCGCGGGTCCAGCGCGACGACTGAACCCCGGCGGCCCTCCATGGCAAGTTCCGCCACCGCTTGCAGATCCAGATCGACAGTCAGGCGGAGTGGTTTTCCAGGCACCGCTTCGCGCATGGCGAGAAGCTGCCGCTCCCGGCCGCGATTGTCGACCACCACCCGGCGCTGTCCGTCGGTGCCCATCAGCGTGTCGTTGTAATAGCGTTCGATTCCGTCCTTGCCGATCACGTCGCCAGGCCGGAAGTCGGCGTACTCCGCGGAATCCAGCTCCGCTTCGCTAACCTCGCCGACGTAGCCCAATAAGTGCGCGCCAAAACCCTCGGACGGGTACAGCCGCCGCTGCGTGTGGATGATTTCCAGTTCCGGAAACATGTCCTGGCCGCGGTGCGCTTCGACGAACGAGAGGTCGGCGGCGGTTAGCTCGTCTTTGACGATTACCGGTTCGTACCGGGGCTGCTTCGCATAGCGCCGGATGCGCTCCTGCAATTGAGTCAGCTGCAGGCCCAGGCCGTCGGCGATGTAGCCGAGATTCTCCGGCCGCAGATTCTCGCGGGACAGAAGCAGCGAGAACGTGGAATGGTTGTCGACGATGACACGGCCTTCCCGGTCGAGAATCTTTCCTCGCGGGGCTAGAACCGGGCGGGAGCGAATACGATTCCGCTCAGCGGCCTCGGAGTAAAGGTCGCCCTTCAGCACTTGGAGGTCCCAGAACGACCAGATGAGAAGTAGAAATACGACTAGACCCACATATTGGAAAATTCCAATGCGGGCGCCGAAGCCTTTAGTGTCCTGCTTTAGCGGAAGAAGGTCCTGCCGGGAAGCGGGCTCACTCTGGGGGAGGAGGTTCAATCTTTGCTTCCAGTCTAGCGCTGTTTCTAAACAAATCCTTACATTTTTGCCGCTATAAGCCGGTAACGGCGGCGCGGGCCGGCGCGTCGCACCGGTGATGCGTGTTCTTCTTATTGCCGCCCTGTCCGCGGTCCTGTCCGCGCAAAGCGTCGAGGTTCGCCCGGCGTCCGCGTTCGCCACTCCGGCTCCAGTCGATTCGAACAGTCCAGCCTTTTGGCGCGACGGCCGGCTGGTTTGGTTCCATTCGACGGGAACGCCGCTGCGGAGCCGGGGCACCAGCCAGTTCATCAATCAGACGACCACTTGGATTTCCGTCGATACCCTGGCGCACATGCCGATGTGGATTGAGGCGACGTGGTACGACAAGGACGCGGACCTGTTGTATGCGTGGTACCACCATGAGACCCACGGCCTTTGTCCCGGCCTGGCGGTGCCCAGCATTGGAGCGCTGGTTTCTGATAACGGCGGACGCCACTTTCGAGACCTGGGCATAGTCCTCAGTTCGAAGGAGGCGCCGGACTGCACGATGAAGAACGGGTTCTTCGCGGGCGGCCACGGGGACTTTTCCGTTATTCCCAACCGGAACGGCGACTACTTCTACTTCCTTTTTGACAGCTACGGCGGACCGGTCCAAAGTCAAGGTGTGGCGCTGGCGCGCATGGCGTTTGCGGACCGCGACGATCCCGCCGGGAAGGTCTGGAAGTATCACGATGGCGATTGGCTGGAGCCAGGCCTGGGCGGCGCCGTAACACCCGTCATCCGCACGAAGGTAGGATGGGAGGCGTCCAATACGGACTCATTCTGGGGCCCGTCGGTCCACTGGAATTCGCATCTGGAGAAGTACGTAATTCTGATGACGCGCACCTGCTGCGAGCCCGGGTGGCCCGGAGCGGGCACCTACATTGCGTTCACCGACTTTATCGGCGTGCCCGAATACTATGGCGAACCCAAGCTGCTGTTGCGCGAAACCGGATTCAATCCGGCGTGGTATCCGCAGGTGATGGGCATCCACGAAGGCGAGACGGATACCGTCGCCGGTAAGGTGGCCCGGCTGTGGATCAAGGGCATCTCCATGTGGGAGCTGGTATTCCGGCGCGCCGACGAATAGATCAGTCCGCGATTCGCAGCGGCGCTTCGCTGACCTGCCGGAACCGGTCCAGCAAGGCAAACAGCGGCAGCGCGATGGCGGCGTTCAGCACACCCGCCACCAAAGTCTGCCGGACGTCAAACGGCAGCGGCAGCCCAAGCAGCGAACGCGCCTCCACCCAGAAGAAGAACTGGTGGAACACGTAAAAGAAGAAGCAAAGCGACAGACGAATCGCCGGGTTATCAACGTCGAACCGCTGGCTTACCGACGCCGCGAAATACCCCACCAGCGTCTTGACGATTCCGAACAGTCCCAGTGGCTGCGCACTTAGCGCGTCCTGGGCGATTCCCATCAGGGCGCCCAGCAGAATGCCCTGCACCTGGCTGTGGCGCATCAACGAGAAGTAAACCGTCACCAGCAGCGGAAGATCCAGGTAGCCGAAGTACTCGGACAGATGCGGAAGGTAGAGCTGGAGGATCAGCGCCACCAACGGAACCATCATCAGGATGGGCGCGCCGAAGCGGATTACCGCCTTTCGGAGCGGCGACCCAACCACAAGACGCTCACTGTAGTCGGTCATGGCGCGGGTGCGGGAGGTTTTTGAGGAGCGGGCCGGGGAGCTGCGGGTGCGGCAGCGGGCTTTCTCGTCAGATCCGGCGTGGACATTCCCTCGCCAAACTTGTAGTTGGCCGCCTCGCCCATTTCCCGGTACTTCTCCTTCAGGCGGTCGGCATCCGTCTTCATCCTTGCAGGGGCGTCGGCGGTGGCGGCGTCCTGGCTGACGCCTGGCGGGGGTGGCAGAAGCTGCATCGCGGATGAACTGGTGGCGTCTTCAGATGGAATCTGCTGATGAACGCCTTCGACGACGATCAGAACCTCGTCCAGACCCGTGGCGAAGCCCGCAGGGTCTACAAAAATTTCCTTAAACGTGCGTCCTTCGCGGACCGCTGAAACTTGGCCCACCGGCAGACCCTTCGGGAAAATCCGGTCGTCGCCGGAGGTATAGAACCACTCGCCCGCCTCGACGGGCTGCTCCACTTGCACATAGTCGACGATGCAAGTGCTGCGGCCTTGGCCTTTCAACGTTCCCACTACGCGCGACTTCTGGGAGATGACGCCCACGGCAAATTCGGGATCGGTGATCAGTTGCACGGTGGACGCGGTGGGATACGAATCCGTCACCTTGCCGACGATGCCGTCCGGCGTCAGTACCGCCATGCCGCGCATCACGCCGCTGGAGCTTCCTCTGTCCACAAACACCATTCGGGAATTCACCCCGGCGGCAGATCCGATTACTCGTGCCGCAAGAGTCTTCGATGGCGATTTTTTCTGAAAGGCCTGAAGCGCCTCCGCCCGCTGCGCCGTTTCGAGTTCGGAACGCAGATACTGATTCTCCAGCTTCAGCTTGCCCAGTTCTTCCTTGAACCGCCGGTTCTCCGCCTGCGCGCCGGCCAGTGCGATGTACGACCCGGCCACATCCCTGACGCTGGTCCGGATGCCTTCGAACAACTGAACCATGGGGCTGACGGCGGTCGCCGCCCAGACGCGAATCAGGCGCATCTCCTGATTGGTCTTCACTTGGTAGGCCAAGCCGACAAGCTGGGTGAGAATCGCCACCACCAGGATCGAAATATTCCGGTAGCGCCTGAACAGTGTCTCCATCGCGATGCCCAACCTCTGGGCTGGCGGGTCTTATTCGATTGCGATACGCCGGAGAAGTTTGAAGTCGGTCAACATCCGCCCGGTGCCGAGTACGACGCTGGCCAACGGATCCTCCGCGATCGATACCGGCAGCCCGGTCTCCTCCCGAATCCGGCGGTCTAAGTTCTTAATCAACGCGCCGCCGCCGGTTAATACGATACCGCGGTCGCTAATATCGGCGGACAATTCGGGCGGCGTGCGCTCCAAAGCGACGCGGATGGCGTTCATGATGGTGGCGATGCACTCCGCCAGCGCCTCGCGGATTTCCTCGTCCTGGATGGAGATGGTGCGGGGAACGCCCTCGATGAGGCTGCGTCCCTTGATATCCATCGTGATGGGCTTGTCCAACGGATACGCGCTGCCCAGCTGGATCTTGATCTGCTCCGCGGTGCGCTCGCCGATCAGCAGATTGTATTTCCGCTTCAGGTACTGCATGATGGCGTCGTCCATCTCGTTGCCCGCCACGCGCACGGAACGCGCGTATACGATTCCGGATAGAGAGATGACGGCGATGTCGGTGGTGCCGCCGCCAATATCGACGACCATGTTTCCCGCGGGCTCCGTAATGGGCAGTCCCGCGCCGATGGCCGCGACCATCGCCTGCTCCACCAGATGAACTTCGCTGGCGCGGGCGCGATAAGCGGAATCGACTACCGCGCGCTTTTCCACTTGCGTGATCTCGCTGGGAACGCCGATGACGATTCGCGGATGCACCATCATCTTCCGGCCATGCGCTTTGCGGATGAAGTAGGTCAGCATCCGCTCCGTCACTTTGAAGTCGGCGATGACACCGTCTTTCATCGGACGGATGGCGACGATGTTGCCCGGAGTCCGGCCCAGCATGTCCTTGGCTTCCCGCCCAACCGCCTCCACTTCGCCGTTCAACTTGTTGATGGCGACGATCGAAGGCTCGTTGACGACGATGCCTTTCCCCCGCGCGAAGACAAGCGTGTTGGCCGTCCCCAGATCGATGGCCAGATCCGAGGAGAATAAACTAAACAAAGAGCGGTAATTCATGAACTAGTGGGCGTAAAATCCGGCGCGCGTGACGCCCATGCGGGCAGGCTGCTTCAGAATTCAACTCAAGACTAACATATGCATCGCCGGACATTTCTCGCCGCAACCAGCGGTTTCCTCGCCTGCCGGAAACCCGCACCGCCGGGCTCTAGCAGCCTGGTTCTGGTGGCCAACCGGGAGGGCGAAGCGGTGGCCGTTGTCGATCTGAACGCCTTCGCCGCCATCCGCCATATCCCCATTCGCGGCAACCCCTCGACGATTATGAGCCTCTCTCAAAGCGAGGCTCTGGTGCTGACGCCGGAGACCGGAACCGTGCATCGCGTGGATCTGCAATCGCTGTCCGTTCAGCAGACGCGGCAGGCAGCGGGGCGCGCCACGACGATGGCGCCGGGACGCGGAGGCGAGGTGTATCTTCTTGCCGAACGCTGGTTCATCCGCCTGAATGCCAAAACATTGGCCACGGAGTGGCAGTTGGGGCTTCCCGAACCGGGCGCTTCCTTCGACCTGTCGCCCACAACCCCGCACGCGCTGATCAGCGGCAGAGATGGCCGTCTGGTGATGATCGACCTGCAGCACCGCCGGATCGAGTGGCAGCGCCGGATGTCGCAGCCCGGAGGTCCCGCGCGATTCCTGAAAAACGGGCGGACGCTGGTAGCTGGCGACCGGGCCCGTCAACTGCTGGCCGTGCTGGACGCCGCGCGGGGGGACATCGTGGTGGAACTCCCGCTCTCCGTCGCGCCGGAGCGTTTTTGTTTCAAACAGGACGGCGGCCAATTGTTTATTACGGGAACCGGCAACGACGCAGTGGCGGTGGTGTATCCGTTTCAGACGCAGGTGGCGGGAACGGTCCTTGCGGGGCACGCGCCCGGCGTGATGGCCACCACGGGGCCGCCCGATCTTCTCTTCGTTGCAAACCCGGAATCCGGCGAAGTGACGGTGATGGAAATCAGGACGCACAGGATTCGTGCCGTCGTCCCTGTCGGCCAGCGTCCCCGGCGAATCATAATCACCCCGGACAACGCATTCGCGCTGGTATTGAACGAAGGCTCCGGCGACATCGCGGTAATTCGCGTCGATGCGATGACCGGGCGGCGAACGAAAGCCGCGCCACTGTTCACAATGATCCCGGTAGGCTCGGCGCCCGTGGACGCGGTGGTGGTCGAGGTCTAAAATTGCAATTTCAGCGCGAACTGGATGATGCGCGGCGCGTTTGCCTGTTGCGTGTACTGCCCGAATGACGGCGTTCCCACCACTGCGCCGGGCCCCCAGAAAAACGGGTGATTGAACAGGTTGAAGAACTCCGCGCGGAACACCAGCGCCACGCGCTCCCTTAGCGGGAAACTGCGCGAGACGTAGACGTCCCATTGCTGTTGAGCCGGACTGCGAATACCCGGATTGCGGGGCAAGGTTCCGAACAGTTGGGCCGCGTGCGCCGCGCCGGCGGTGCTGCCGACGACGTAGCTCTGGTTGCCCGGCCCGCCTTCGGCATTGAGATTTCCTCCGAACACTGCGCCGTTTCGGAAGATCGGAGTCGCCCCGAGGATTCCGGAGTTGAACGCGGACGAACCTGGGTCTACAAAGTCGCGCGGATTTCCAGTCTTTAGAAGCTGCGAGAAATCGCCCGTTAGATCCGGCGACAGCGACACCGGGATTCCGTAGACGTTGGCCGCCGCGCACGTTGCGCAGGCGAAGTTCACCGGGAATCCGGATTGAAGCGTGGTGGTGCCGCCAAAGCCCCAGTTGCTGGTGAGAGTCTTCACCCAGGACTGCCCAACGCCCCGCGCGTTGTAGGAGTAGGTCAATTGGAAACGATGCGGAAGGTCGAAGTCGGAGAGACCCCGCGCAAGAGACGGTACCAGATTGTTCCCGCCCGACAATGCAAGGTCCTGCGCGCCAACCCAATTGCCGGAGTTGTTGTCAATCGACTTCGAGAAAGTGTAGGAGGCTTGCAGGTAGAGATCGCTCAACCTACGGCTGACGCCGACGACGAAAGCGTTGTAGGTGGAGTGGCCGTTGTCCGTAGATGTCACAAACCCAGTGGGCGCAAAGCCGACGACGCCAACTCGTGCGAGAGTGTTGGCGGACGAGTTGGCCGTCAGGCCGCGGATTGGCGCGGAAGCATTTGCAAGCCGCGCCTGATTGGTGAGAAGGCCCTGCAGCAGACGCACGCCCTGCGATCCGACATAGCCCGTCTCGAGAACCATCCGCCAGGTAAGCTGATGCTGAATGGTGAAGTTCCAGTGTTGGGCGTATGGAGTGCGGAAGTCACGCTGGATGGGATTCATGCTCAGCGGTGTGGCGGACAGTTGAACGCCGCCGGCGGGGGTGAACCCGACAAGCGACGGCATCGTGGGGAATACCGGGAACTGCGACGGCAGTGGCAGCGCGGGAAACGGATTCGACAGCGGAGTGCCGGCCACGCGCGCAACCTGATAGAACGGCGCCGTACCCAACGTTTGAAGAAGCGTTTGATTCGAGGTGCGGACGTAGTAAATTCCATAGCCAGAGCGGATGGCCGTCCGTCCATCGCCGAACAGATCCCAGGCGACACCGACGCGCGGCGCGAAGTTTGCCTTGTTCTCGTTCGTCAAGGTGGACCGGCTGACGCCCGGCGTGCCCTTGATCGCGCCGAAGTCGGCCTCTTCCGGCAAAATGAATCCCTGCCGAAGGCCCGGGCCACCGCGCTCCAGCGTCCCCGCGTCCAGAAGTGTGTCGTCGAAGTTGCCGATGCGGTTGCGCTTGTCGTAAGCGGCCCCCAGGTAGTCGTACCGAAGCCCGAGGCTTACGGTGACACGCGGCGCGATCTTCCAGTCGTCCTGGACAAACCACGAAATGTCGCGCGCGCGGTAGTCGCGGCTGGGTGCGCCGCTGGCCACTGTCGATAGCAGCAATCCATTGCCTTGAAGCAGATTCGCGAAGGATGCGTATTGCAGCGATCCGCGAACGCCGAAGTTATTCGTGACATTGATCTGATACTGGCGGCCTTCAAAGCCGAAGCGGAACGAGTGGCGTCCCTTCACCAGCGCAAGCGTGTTCGACAGATGAATGGTGTTCGCGGTAGACCGCTGGTCCTGATTGATGGCCGGGCCGCCGAAGCCAGGCGTTTCGCCGGACGTGGAGAAAGATGGAATGCCGGAAGTGATGGCGGAGTTGAACCGTTGCATGCCGATTTCGGCGACCGATGCAGGATCGCGCGGAACGACGCCGGATTCGGCTCTATTGAATCCCAACCGGAACTCATTGATGGCCGAAGGGCTGATGGTCCAGCTTTCGGAAATCGATGCCAGCGTGTTGTGAAACGGGCCGGAAGCGCCGCCTCCCAATTCGCCAGGGCCCAGGCCGCCGAACGGATCTTCAGCCTCGGCGCGCGCTTGAAAAAAGCGCAGCATCAGCCGATGGCGGTCGTTAAAAAGATGATCGCCGTTGGCGTTGAACTGATCCTCGTTGAACTTCGATGGGGCTGAGAACGCCAGCGTGCCCTGGCTTCCCACGGGCGCACCGCGTCCTGTAGGCACCAGCCATCCGCCGTACTGTCCCGGCTGGTTCAGCAGCGCAATCGCAACTGGATCCAATTGCGATGGATTCAGCCCAAACGCCGACGCCAGATTTTCGCGCGTTCGCTGTTCAGGAAGCACCGGAAAGCCGGCGGAGATGACTCCGGCGACGCCATTCGATTGCCGCGTGCCCTGATAACTTCCGAAAAAGAACGTGTTCTTGATACCGGCCAGGGGTCCACCAAAGTTCCCGCCGAATTGATTCTGGCGGAGGATCGGGCGCGACGATCCGGATTTGTTCAAGAAAAAATTATTGGCGTTCAGCTTTTCGTTCCGGAAGAACTCATAGATCTGGCCGTGATACTCGGTGGCGCCGCCGCGCGTGATCACGTTGACGTTGCCGCCGGAGGTCTTCCCCTGCGACGCGTCGTACAGGCTGGTCTGCACCCGGAACTCTTCAATCGTGTCGGGCGACGGCACCGGAACCGCATTGAAGTTGTTCGAAGCGAGATTGTTTGCGTCGACGCCATTGATGACGAGATTGTTGTGGGTCGCACGCTGTCCGTTGACGAAGATCGGGCTGGCCCCGCGGTTGGTTGCCGACGCATCGGGCACCAGAGCCGTTGTTGCCGGATTGGTTGCCAGGAGGTTGGTGAAGTTGCGCACCGGCAGCGGCAGCTCCGAAAGTACGGAGCCCGGGATGACGTTTCCCAGCGTTGGATTTGCGGCGTTCACCGGCGACGCTGTGGCGACGATCGTAAGCTCCACCGTCTCCGTCCCAATCGCCAGCGGAATTGAAACCAGCGTGGTCTCGGTAATCCTGACGTGAACGTCGGCCAGCGAGGCTTTGCTGAAGCCCTGCTTATCCACCGACAGGGTGTAGAGTCCGGGCGCAAGCAACGGGAAAACAAAGTCGCCAGTCTCCGACGAGTTCTTTTCGAAGTGATCGCCACGGGCGGACGTCAGCGCGACTGTGGCATTGGGGATGCGCGCACCGCTGGGGTCCGAGACTACGCCCGACAACGCGCCTGTCTGTGCTGAGATCTGTCCTTGCACTGGATCGGCAATCCCAAGAAGCAGCAAGGGAAGTAGAAAGTTCGTTCTCATTTCAGGAAGCCTCGTCAGGAGGTACTACTCTGACGTGCTTCTCACAGAGACGAGCGTTTCAGGAATAAGTTCTTACTTGGGGATCAAAATATTATCAAGGCCGGGGCGAACCCCGTAATTGCGGGGCAAGGTGCGCCAATCGGAGAAGCCGCGCCCATTCCAGTTCCAGACGATCTTTCCGTCCTTTAATGTCATGTCACAGATCAAACGCTGTTTCGCGTGGATTCCGCCGCCAGCAAAGTCCACGAAGCCGAAGTCTCCTTCAAGCAGTTGCCATACGGCGACATCGGCAACCGCGCCCACGGTAAGGTGTCCCAACTCATCGTGCCGGATCTGTTGCGCCGGATTCCAGGTAGATTCGCGAATCACTTCCGGAAGCGGCACGCCCAGCGCCAGCATCTTCGACATTGTCGTCGGCATGTCCATCATGGAGCCGTTCATCGATCCGGTGTGAAGGTCGGTTGAGATGGAATCGGGATAGAACTCCGCTTTCACCGCGGCGTCGGCATTGCGGAAGACGAAGCTTCCGCCGCCGTGGCCAACGTCGAACTTCACTCCCCGGGCGCGGGCCTGTTTCAGATAGTCCGGCAGACTGCCATCGGGATTCGAATAAGGCACCGGGCCGCGAAACATATGTGTGGCGATATCGCCGGCGCGCAGCCGTTGCGTAACCAGTTGCCAAAACGGCCGGTCGATGTGGAAATATCCGAAGTCCACCATGATGGGCAGGTTCGCGGATTTCCCCGCCGCCAAGGCCGCGTCTACGGAACCCCAATCCGCTCCCTGATAGTGCGCCGACTTGATGCCCACGATGACGTCCGGATGTTTCTTCGCCAGCCGCACGATCTCTTCGGGTTTGAAGTCGCCTTGTTCGGCAAGGTCCGTCATCATCCCCAACCCGGCGATGTTGACGAAGGCGAAGACGCGGGTTTGTGTGCGATCGATGACGGTGTGCCGGAAGGTCTCGAAGTTGCGCCAGCCGGAGCTTCCCGCGTCGGCCATCGTCGTGACGCCCGTTCGAAAGCTGAACCCGTCAGGCAGGACGCTGTTGTCGCCCGCCCATGCATCCGCAACGCCCGTCGTCGCAAACAGGTGGACATGAATATCGATCAGGCCCGGCGTGACGATCAGCCCGGTCGCCGGGATGTTTTTCGTACCGCTGAAGCCGGTTCCGATGGCGGCCACCTTCCCCCCTTGGATTGCGAGATCGGCCACACGGTCGATCCCGTTCTTCGGGTCGATCACGCGTCCGCCCTGAAGGACGAGATCGTATTGCGCCACTACCAGCATTGCGAGGACAAGCATGCCGATATTCTAAGTTCTATGGGAATCGGCCTTCTGGCGATGCTTTTGCAAGGGCCGTTCCTCGAACTCCGGAATCCGGTTGCAGTGCAAGTGCAGTATGTCGAAGACCGCGTCTCCATTGAGATGGAAGGGCCGATCCAGGACCCCGTCAAAGTGTTCGCGCCGCAGGCGGAAGAAGTCTGGATCAACGGCGAGAAGATGACTTGCAGGGCGTACGGCGCTTATCGTCTGGCAACGTTCCCGATCCTGCACAACCTGGAAGGATGCGAGCCGTACTAGGAAAAAAGCTTCTCGCGGAAATAGCCGGTTGCGTTCGCGGCCTGTGAAACAGCCATCAACGCGGATAAAAGCAACCGGTTCCCCGATGTGGCTTTCCGCTGCGGATACGTCACCAGGTCCGAGTAGAACGACAGCGGCTCCAACTGCCGCTTGCCGCCGCTCGCAGCCGCGCGAGCCTTATGGAACTGCACCGCGGCGCGTCCGTAGGTGTAGTGCTGCCGCCAGAAGCTGCGCAGGTCCAGGTGATGCGAGTGCAGGATGATCGCGTCCGGCGCGTAGACCAGACGGTTACCCGCGCGAATCCACCGGTCGCAGAGCTCGCGGTCCTCTCCGGCAGCGGCGCGGAAACTGGTGTCGAAGGCCTTCAGGGCTCGCAGCGGTTCGGCCGGAAAGGCAAGGTTGTTGCTGGCGAAGAAGGAAGCTCCCGCGGCGGCGCGGTTGAAGTACTCGTATAGGTAGTCGATCAGAAGTTGGCTCGCGGTCGAGTATGGATTATGTTCGAGCGCGTTGACTGCGTGCCCGCCCACCGCCGCACCCGGGTTGGCTTCGAGTGCAGTCGAAAGCTTCGTCAACCAGTCTGGCGCCGGACAGCAATCGTCATCCGTGTATGCGATGTATTGGCCCCGTGCTTCGGCCAGGCCACGATTGCGGGCGGCTGCCGGCCCCTGATTTTGCTGGCGGATGACACGCAGGGAAAGCTTGTCTTCGAATCGCGCCAGCACCGGAGCCATCGGCTGCGGACTTCCGTCGTCCACAACGACGACTTCGAATTCGTGGCGCGGATACTCCAAAAGAGTTGCCGACTCGATGCACTTCTCCAAACGCTGAGGCCGGTTGTACGTCGGGATGACGATGGAGAAACGCATTCTATTTTCCCGCTTCCAGCAATTCGAACAGATCGAACGCTACTTGCCCGGCAAGGGGAACAGGACGGAAACGTTCCGGAAACTTCTCGACGACCGCGCGGATGCTGCGGTGATGCGCCAGCAGGGGGTGGCGATGGTGATCGATCACGAGAAGCTTGACGCCCAGCTCATCGATTCTCCGCAGCAGGCTCGCCGGATCTTCGTAGGGAAAGCGGTAAGCTTTGCCATCCCATCGCATCGTCGCGATCGATTTCGATGCGCGAAGCACGCGCCGAAGCCGTTGGCCGTCCTCGCGGCGCGCAATCTCACTAATCACAGCGCCTTCCCCGGACACGACGGACGTAACCAGGATGGGGCTCGACTGCGACGGCGTCATGGCCAGAACGGCGTCCACTACCTGCCTTGAACCGTAGGCCGGTTTGGAGCGCAGACGAAACTGCGTCGTGAGAATCAACACAGCGGCGGTGGCGGCCCAGAAAACCGGCGTGCGCACCACCGGCCAACGCGCGCACCACTGTGCCACGACGGTCGCGCCCGCGGCGGCGAAAAGAAGAATCGCAAGGTCTACCAGCAGCAGATGGCGCGCCTCCCGCACCGGCACCGCGAAGCTGTGGAACAGGTAGCAACTGATGGCCAAAGCCGAGAGGACGGCCCATAGCGGCGATACGCGCGAAGAAAGAACGCGCCGCGCAACGCGATCCCAGAATCCTGGAATGGCCAGGATGATCGCAATCCAGCCGGCATCGCGGATGACAAACCGCAGGTTGGTCAGGGCGACACTGCCGAGAAACTGAGGCTGCGTACCGCCGCTCCACCCTTCTTCCACCATTCGAAACGTCAAAACGTACCAGGGAACGGAGATGGCCAGCACCAGCGCGGCCGCGATCCAGATCGTAGGCAACCGCAGAAGCTTGAGATTCCGGGTCAGCAGCAGCGCGATGGGGGGAACGAAGGCCAGCAGCCACCCGTTCGGCTTGGTCAGGATCGCGACCGTGCTTAGCGCGCCGAACGCCAGCGCCGCACGAAGAGTTCGCGTTTCGATAAACCAGCAGAACGCCCACCCGGCTGCGAGAACGGACAATACCAGCGGCAGCTCCGCCATCAGGTAGAAGAGCGAGTTCTGCGTGATGGGCAGCAGCAGGAAGATCGCCGCGGCACCGATAGCGATCGCGTCGCCCAGGTCCCGCCGCCATTGCCACCAGACCAAAGTGCCGATGCCCGCCGCGAGCGCCGCCAGCAGCGCCAGTACTGACTCGATCGACCGGGAGAAGATCGACGTCCAAACGCCCTGCACTGCATAGAACGCGGGCGGCCAGTGGCCCAGCGCCACCTTTGGGTAATGGTCGTAGTAGGTCCGCGCGAACGAGATAGGCGATTGGAGCGGAGACCTTAGAAAATCGTGGACCATCATTCCGGTGACGTAGTGGGCCGCTTCGTCGTAGTCCCAAATCTCGCTGGACCAAGCTCCAGCCGCCGCTTGAAGAGCGATTGAAATCAATAGAAACAGGAGGAAAACCGCGAGGATTCGCATCCGCCAAGGCCACTGGCGGCGCGCCACGTCCGTTACCTCCCGCACGGCAGCACCTTTTTGCGAATACCCTTAGTGTATCGGCCTCCCGTCGTCGATTTGTGTCGACCCCGAAGGACGTGGCTGCCGTCGAAGAGCATCAAGAAGTTGGAGCGAGGAGAACTTTCTTGAATTCAAAACCAACGGCACTTGTTATCGGCGCGGGGCCAGCTGGGCTGTCCGCGACGCTGGAGTTAACTGACGGCCAGATTCCCGTCACGGTTCTTGAGGCGTCCGGAATCGTCGGGGGAATCGCACAGACCGCAAATTACAAAGGGTTCCTTTTCGACATCGGCGGTCACCGCTTCTTTACCAAGGTGAAGCTGATCGACGACATGTGGCGCCGCATCCTGCCCGATGAGTTCATCCGCCGTCCGCGCTTGTCCCGGATTTTCTACCGCAAGGTGTTCTTCGACTATCCGTTGAAGCCCCTGAATGTGGTTAAGAATCTGGGCTTGTTCGAATCCGCGCGATGCGTCCTCAGCTACCTGAAGGCGCGCGTGTTTCCCAAGAGTCCCGAGCCCGATTTCGAGACGTGGGTATCGAACCGCTTTGGTACGCGGCTGTTTCAGATTTTCTTCAAGTCGTATACGGAGAAGGTGTGGGGCATCCCCTGCACCAGCATCCGCGCCGAATGGGCGGCGCAGCGGATTCAGGGTCTGTCCCTGGTGTCGTTGATCAAGAACGCGCTCGGCTTTACGCGAAAGGGTTCGATCAAGACGCTGATCGACCAGTTTGACTATCCACGCCGCGGCCCCGGACAGCTTTGGCAGAAGGCGGCCGAGATGGTGGAGGGCGCGGGAGCGTCGGTGATCTTCCACTCGCCCGTGACGGCGGTCCGCTGGTCGGCATCCGGCGTAGACGCCGTCGTGGCAGATGGCCGCGATCATTCTGCCAGCCACTATCTATCGAGCATGCCAATTCGCGATCTCATCCACTGCCTATCGCCCGCGCCTCCGGCGGAGGTGCTGGCAGCAGCCGACGGATTGAAATACCGGGACTTTATTACGGTGGCGCTGGTGGTGAAACAACCGGAGCTGTTTCCCGACAACTGGATCTACGTGCACGAACCCGGCGTCAAACTAGGCCGCGTTCAGAACTTCAAGAACTGGAGCCCGGAGATGGTTCCCGACCCCGCCTTTACATGTCTGGGCCTCGAGTATTTCTGCTTTGAAGGCGACGGGCTCTGGAATATGAGCGACACCGATCTTGCGGCGTTAGGACGCAAGGAGATCTCGGAACTTGGTTTGGTGAACTTTGATGATGTCGTGGATTCGGCGATCGTCCGGATGCCGAAGGCCTATCCGGTGTACGACGAGAACTATCAGGAAAGCCTGCGGGTGATTCGCGAATTTCTGTTGCGGCTGCCGAACCTGCAGTTGATCGGGCGCAACGGCATGCATCACTACAATAATCAGGACCACTCGATGCTGACCGGAATTCTCGCCGCCCGGAACATCATGGGGGCGAACTACAACTTATGGGCCGTCAACGTGGACGGTGAGTATCACGAAGAAGGGTCCGAGATCCGGGAAGAGGAATTGGCTGCGCTGCGCGGTTCGCAACCCATGGTGCCAAAACGGCTTTCGACCTAGCCCGCCCGCCGTGTCGAGTGTTTTAGAAATCCGGCGCCGAAGGCGACGGCGCTGTAGAAGTAATACAGCAGGTGAAACGGCACGGCGGCAATCGCATAAAGCTTGCCCCACTTCCGCGCGAGGAAAAGATAGAAGCGCCAGTTGAGAACAACGATTAGCAGGATCACGCCGATGGTCGAGGCCATCCAGACGTCGCGCGGCAGCGACATCAAGGCGAAGACTACGACGCCCAGAAGATAGAGCGAGTAGGCGATTCCCGTAAGCTGCCGCCGGGGGAAACTGTCGGCGGTGAAGCGATGCCGAAGCGCCAGCAGCCCATACGCCAAAGCGACCGGAAGCAGCAAGTCCAGCACTTTGTGCTTGCCGCGCAGCAGCACGGTCACCATCGCCGCCGAAACAACCATGAGGGTTGCCCATAGCGTCGCGCGTTCGCCAGCCGAATCCACCCAATACGTCGTGACGGAGGCGGCCAGGATTGCTACAACCGGCACTAGAAAACGGACGCCATGCACAAAGGTGCCCATGCCAATCAGCAGGACCAGCAAGCAAACCAGCGCCACGCTGATCCTTTGACTCATCTGCGTGTTCAGGTCGTTCGGCATGAACTTCTCGCGGAGGATAAGCTCCGTCCACGGCACGGCGCGCGAGAACACGTCGGTGATGATCATGTTGCGCAACGTCCAGCGCTTCCGGTGCTTCACCTGGATGGCCGGGTCCAGACTCAGACGATGCCCTTCTTTCTTCAGCCGGTAGCCGAGTTCGATATCTTCGATCGCCGGGCGGCGGTAGCTTTCGCTGAAGCCTCCCGCGTTCTCGAAGGGCTGCCTGCGTATCGCTCCGCACCCGCTCCAAAACGTGCTGGCGTCGCGCTTGCCGGACTGGTGGAAGAACGCATGCATCAGATTCCGGTACTGCGATAGAAAATTCTTGGCGTGCGGCGCGTTGTCGTAGGATCCCATCACGGCCGTCAGGCCCGGGTCCTGATCGAAGGTTTCTGCAACGCGCTCCACCGTGTGGACGTTCACTTGCACATCGGCGTCGATAAACAACAGCACATCACCGGTCGCGATAGCCGCGCCAGCATTCCTCGCCACACTGGGGCCGCTGTTCTCGGCGTTGCTCAGCACGATAACGGGAAACTGCCTGGCCGTTTCGACGGTGTCGTCTCCGGAATTGTCGTCGACGACGATGCATTCCTCGGGATGCTGCGCACCTTCCTGAAATAGGCTTTCAAGGCACGACCGCAAGTCCTCGGCGCATCGATAGGCTGGAATTACAACAGAGATCGACACCGGCATTCTCTATTCCTCCCCATAGATCTCGCGAATCTCATCTGCTGTGAGGTGCAATCGACGGTCCATTTCGAATGTGGCCAGAACTTCGTGGCTGGACCCTGGGCCGGAAAGGTATCCAGCCATCTGTCCAAATCCATCCATCACCAATCCGTAAAAAAGAGCCGGATAGATGCGGGGCGCAAGCGAAGCGCGTTTGCCGCCGCCGAACATTTCTTCCCGAACGCGAATGAACCGCACAAAAGGAATCAGCGGGCCCAGCACGGTGTAGGCCAGACGCTTCACGATGCCCCAGTTGCCCTCCCGTGCGCGCGTGGCTCCGTAAAGCCGGCCGGCGTTAAAGCGCAGGCTCGTTGATGAGCTTGATCGCGAGGGATTGACGTGGGCCAGCCGCGCCGCACCGGATTGAAAGAACCGTCCGCCATTCGATTGAAGGCTTTCGAGAAGCCCGCCGCCTCTTACGATCTTGTCCCGGAGATGAGGTTCCAGGGCAAGAAGCCCGGCGCGGTCGAATGCCAGATTGTGACCCGGCAAAGCCTTCGTCTCCCCCTCGCGGCAAGGCTCAGTGGAAGGGCCGTAGGCGATCAGCAGGTTCGCCCAGCTCAAACCGCTTCGTGGATTCGCGTTCATGACAATCGCGCCAACGGCGGCCCATGTGTCCCGGCGGTGGCTGATAATCGCCTCCGCCCAGGAAGGCTCGGGGAACGCGTGGTCCTCGATGATCGCCACCGTTCCCGCCGTCGCGGCGTAGATGCCTGGAACCGAGGCCACATCGACGTTCGAGATATTGCCCGCGGCTACGGTCGTCACGCGCAGGAATCCGTCGAGTTCACCGGGCCGGGCATCCGACAGCGATGTCTCTTCCGGGCAGACAATCACGATCTCCAAGCGGCCGCAAATCGTCTGGGCGCGCAGATGGCGCATCGTCCGCCGGATGTTGCGGAACCGGTCCGGCGTTACCACCACGACGGACATAGCCGCTTCGCTCATTCGCCGCGAATCTCCTCATAGATCTCTTCGAACCGTTCCGCGCAGCGCTCCAGCGTAAATTCCGAAAGAGCGCGCGCCCGGCCCGCCTCCCCCATCGTTTCGACCAAGGCGCGGTCGGCGAGAAGGCTTTGGAGCGCGTTCGCAAGCTCATCCACATTGGCGGGAGTTACGTGCCAACCGGTTACGCCGTCTGCAACACTCTCCGCCAAGCCGCCGGTGCGGCTGGTGACCACTGCCGTCCCGCGCATCATCGCTTCGGTGGCCACATTGCCAAACGGCTCGTTGAACAACGACGGGATCGCCTGAATCCAGACGCGATCGAAAAGCTTCTCCATCTCCGTTCTTGTCAGGTAGCCCCAGAACGTGACGCGGTCAGCGATTCCCTTTAGCGCCGCGAGCTCTTCCAACTGGCGGCGCTGCGGCCCGTCTCCGGCGATCCACAACGTCGTACCCGGCGAACCTGGCGCAACCCGCGCGAACGCTTCCATCAGAATGTCGACACCCTTTTCCTTCGCCAGACGGCCGGCATAGCCGACGATTGGCGCTCCCGAAAGCGGCGGCCGCTGCGGCCTTGGCGCAACGCCGTTATGCACCACAATCACGGGTGAGATACCGGCGCGGTTCAGTTCTTCTTTCATGTTGTGGCTTAACGCGACAATTCGCCGAAAGACGCCCCGCCATCGACGGAACAACGCCAACTGCAACAGAACCGGGGCCAGCGTCTGCGGCGTCACGCATCCGGCGCCCACACACGCCCATCCGGCATCCTGACGGCAAGGCCGGTAGTCGGGCAGCAACTTTGTGCCCGTTGGGCAGACGCACTTATACAGGGCAGTCTGATAAAGGCTCGGGTATTCGCGGAGCAGGGGCAGAATCGCCGGAGATAGCTGCCACAGAAACATCCTGACATGAACGACGTCCGGACGGAAATCCGCCAGCGCGTCTTTCAGGGTAAAGTACGCCGACGGGTTGACGGCCTGGCTCAGCACTTGAAGCCGGTTCATGGTGCCGAAGCAAAGATAGTCGGCGAAAGGCTCCGCGGGAACGGGCGTGGCCGAGCTCGCAAATACCTTCACCTCATGCCCGCGATCTCGCAGGCTGTTTCGCAACGCCAGCACCTGGTTCTCCGCCCCACCGGTTGGTGTCCCGTAGTCGTGAACGAGGAGGACCCTCATTCTAAGAGTCCGTGATCCGGTCGAACCTATTCAGAAATTGTTCGACTCCCTGCGGCGTTCCGGTCCGGGCCGATTCCTCCGCGGCGGCGATCGCCGCAAGTGCGCGCAGTCCATCTTCGAGTCCGGGCCGGGGTTGCGTCTTCTTCTCTACCGCGTCGACGAAAGCGTCCAGCGCCAGCGGAAACGAAGGCTCGGCTCCCGTCGCGGCCAGCACGCGGCGTGGGTCCAGCGACGACAAAGCGGTTTGCACCGCGGCCAAGCGTCCGGCCGAAGGCTGCGGCGGACGAATCTCCGGAGGAACCGCGTCCAGCCGGTCCGCCTGAATAAATCCCTTGTCGCCGAAAATCTCGACGGCGTGGCGGTCCGCCGAGTTTGCCGAGACGATCGTCTGAACGGCGAGGCCGGATTCGAGCGTCCAGGTGACCAAAGCGTTGTCTGCCTCAGACCGTACGCTGCGCGTCACCGCGTGGACGGTGCGTATGGGCGAATCGAAAAGAAAAGCGACAAGGTCCGCGTGATGAGAGCCCAGATCCAGCAGGACTCCACCGCCCGTTGCGCGGTTCTTCTTCCAGTCGGGCACTGTGCGGGCCGGCGTCGAGAAGATCGTCCGGGCGAAGCAGACCGTGCCGAGGCCGCCTTCCCGTGCCGCCGCGCCTGCCCGCGCGAACCCAGGATGGAACCGGAAATTGAACCCGGTCATGGCGACTATCGGAGCATTGGCGGGAATCTTGCCATAAGCATCCATTACCGCGTGGCCTTCCTCAAGCGTGGCGGCGAGGGGCTTCTCCAGATACAAATGCCTCCCCGCTTCCAACGCCGCGATTGCCGCCGCTGCATGCAAATGAGTGGGCAGCGTGACAAGAACCGCATCCACGGGCTCGCTCGCGAGAAGTTCCGCCAGATCGGCATAAACGGAGGCCTTGGGAGCGCACGCTTGCGCGGCCCGGCAGCGGTCCGGGTCGGGATCGGCAATCGCAGCAATGTCTACGCGGGAGTGCGCCCCAAAGTGCCTTAAGTGCACCATCTCCGCGATGCGTCCGCAACCGGCTACGGCGAGTTTAATCTTGGCCATCGTACAAGTGAGAAATCCTCAGCTCCGGCTCCCAGTTTATCGGTCTTGGGGGCGCGATCCCGCTACAATGCGAATTCCACCGCCCGCAATGGTCTTTACTTGCTGACGAAACCGAAGGATGGGGGTCTGCTGTCGTCGAGTTCGCCGGCCTGGATTTTCCTGGCGGAATCGTTGGCGCTTCCCACCGGCCTTATCACCGCGGCTTTCCTGACGCGAACGCTGGGGCCGTCGGACTATGGCCTGCTGGCGCTGGCCGGCGGTGTCATCACGTGGCTGCAGCTAACCGTAACGACATCGCTGTCGCGGTTTGCGGTAAAGCTGGTGGCCGGCGATCCGGAGCCGCGGGGGGTCGTCGCGTCCTTGATGCGCCTCTACCTTGCCTCGGGAGTCATCTTCACGGCGTTGGTCGCGCTTCTGGCGGGGCCAATCTCCGCCGCGCTCGAAGAGCCGCGCCTGGAATTCTACCTTCGCTTCTACTGCCTGGACATTCTATTGTTCGCGCTTGCCCAGGGCTATCGGTCCGTTCGCATCGGCCTGGGGCATCTACGGCGCCGCGCCGGCGGGACAGCGGCGCGATGGCTGTTGCGGATGGCGCTGATCCTGATTCTTGTCGGCGCAGGCTACGGAGTGACTGGAGCCATTGCAGCGTCGATCGCCGCCTCGATCGCCGAACTAGCAGTGAACTTTTGGGGCACGCCGCGTCTGCTTTGGATGCCCGGACGCGTGGACCTTCGCCCGATGCTGCGGCTGGGCTGGGAGATGGCGGCCACTTCCGTATGTCTCCGCCTCTTCGAACGCATTGATCTCTTCCTGCTAAAACAGCTGGGCGGCGACACCGCAACGGTGGGCCAGTACGCGGCGGCCCAGAACGCGACCTTCGGCGCCAGCGTATTGATGGCGACGCTTTCGCCTCCGCTGCTGGCGGCCATCACTCGCGCACTTCGGGTTGGCGACGAACCTTTGGCGAGAGAGGAGGGGCGGAAAGCGGTGCGATTGGCAATTTTGCTGACCCCTGCGTTCGCGATCACGGTTGCGTGCGCGCCTCCGCTGGCAGTCCTGTTTTTTGGGGCGAAGTTCGCGCCGGTCGGGCGGGCCCTCGCCATCCTCATCGCGGCTTCGGGCGCGCTGGTGTGGTTGTCGATTGTTCAAGCGCTGCTGATGGGAATTGGCAGGACGACGATGACATTCGCGACTACCGCCGCCATGCTGGTCGCGACGACACTCTTGCATTTCGTCGTCATTCCAGCCTATGGAATGAACGGCGCCGCGCTCGCTACATTCCTGGGCGCCGCAGCTGGAGCCACCGCATCCGCAGTCGCACTGGCGCGCCAGGGGTGGATGCCCTTCCCCAGGACAACCGCGATTCGGGCCGCGGGAGTGACGGCCCTTCTTCTGCCAGCCGCAGTATATTGGCCCGCAGCCGGATCGATGGCGCTGGTTAAACTAGCCGTTCTACTTGGCGCATGGGTACTGTTGCTGCCGATTCTGGGAGAGAGCTTTTCTTCGCGCGCCAGCCGTTAAGCTGAACTTTCGAAGCCATCCACTCCACCACGCGGTCAAGCGCCAGCCAGTCCGTGTAATCCCAGTCCCGCGAAGTGTCCGTGGACAACCCGTTCTGCCGCGCCATGCGCCGCACCGCCCAGCGGACAAACCAGTTGTACTTCGTGTAGCAGAGCGCGCCCGCCACCGGAATCGCAAGGTCGGGCCGCCACTCCGTATTCGCCAGAAACGCGTCGATCATCCGGTTCGCTTCCGACGCCTCAAGAGCGCGTTCATCAGTGCTCAGCGACGGATTCTCCGCGCCCGCTCCGGCCAAGCTTACCGAAAGAAAGGCCGATGGGATGCCCTGAAGCTCACTTCTGTGGTGGCGCACGAACCGTACGACTTCACGCTCATGAACGCCGGCATGTATGGAAGCGCACAGAATCGCTGCGTCATAGGCCGCGCAATCCAGAGGACCTGGCGGGTGGAGGGCGTTCGTGGCTTCGGCGGACATTCCCTGCCCACGCAGCCGCTCAGCGACATGCTGCGCGATGCGCTGCGTGTGGCCGCCACGCGTTGCGAAAAGAACCAGAACACGCTTCATTGTGGCCTCCCAAGGCCCTATTGTTACAAATTGGTTACACTTTCGCAAATGTATTTATACTCAACGCATTTCGGCCCCTGGCGTTACACTAATGGCATGATGCGACGCCGAGAATTCCTAGCTTCCGTCCCCGCGATGCTTGCACTGAAGGCCGATGCCGCCGACGCGACATCGAAGGGCGAATGGCGCAACAAACAATCTGGCATGGCCTATCGCCGGCTGGGACGGACCGGGTTCCACGTTTCAGAAGTGGTGATGGGCGGCAACCTGATCTCGCCCACCAATTACGACCACGTCCTGCACGCGATGGACATGGGCCTGAACTACCTGGACACGGCGCCCGCGTACGGCAATGGCCAGAGTGAGCTTGGATACGCGAAGGTGATCAAGGCCAGAAAGCGCGATCAGTTTTTCCTGAATTCCAAGATCAGCGTCTGGGACCTGAATCGCAATCAGAAGTTCGCCGACATCTTCGCCAGCCTGGCTGAGCCGGAGCAGAAGCGTCTGAAAACCCTTGCGAAGGACGAAGTGGCGCGGCGCAACGCGGACGCGCCGGACTATTTTGTCAACTATTTCGCTCCGCAGGTTGACGAGCTGGAACGGTCCTCCCTGGCGAATGTCATGGAGAAGCAGTATGGGCGCCAGATCGATCGCGGTACGAACTATCGCGACATCGTTTTGAAGTCGGTGGACGAAAGCCTGGGACGGCTGGGAACGGATCACCTGGATCTTTTGATGTGCCCGCACGGTGCAAACTCCGGCTTCGAACTGGAGAACTATCCGGAAATCTTTGAGGCGTTTGAGCAGTTGAAGAAGTCCGGCAAAGTTCGCCACCTGGGCGTATCCGCACACACCGATCCGGGCGGAGTATTGGAAGCGGCGGTCAGGATGAAGGTTTACTCGGTGGCGATGGTGGCGTACAACATCGTCAACCGGTCTTACGTGGAGAAGGCCATCGGCAAGGCGCACGAAGCGGACATGGGCGTTATTGCGATGAAGGTGGCGCGGCCCGTGAACATGGGCCGGGGACGGGAGACGCCGCCGCAGCGAATTGAGAAAATCAATCAGGCAGTCCCGGGGGATCTGTCCGCTCCACGCAAGGCGTATGTCTGGGCTCTGAAGAATCCGTCCCTAACGGCCGTGATCTCGGAAATGGGCGACAACAAGCTTGTGGACGAGAATCTGCCGCTGGCCGCCTCGAAGCCAGCCCGGGGCTAAGCGCCTCCAGTGCGGAGGCGAACTGCTGCAGATCACCTCAATGGCGTCCGCCTGATCGTCAGCGATTAGTAGCCGGGGCGCTGGACTGGCGGATCGAGTTCGTGATCCAGCCGTCGGAGATTTCGATGATCCGGTTTCCGTAAGCGGCATTAACATCGGAGTGAGTCACCTGGATGATCGTGGTTCCCGCCTCTTCAGCTGACGAAACATTTCCATGATCTCGCGGCCCTGTGCGGTGTGTAGATTCCCGGTGGGCTCATCGGCCAGCAGAACCTTGGGATTCGCAATCATCGCGCGGGCGACACCCACCAACTGCTGCTGGCCGCCCGAAAGCTGGTTGGGAAACAGATCTTTCTTGCCGACCATGCGGAAACGGTCCAGCATGTCGGCGACAATCGCTTCCCGCTCGCTCCGTTTCACGTTCCGGTAAGTCAACGGGACTTCGAGATTCTCGTAGACAGTCAGGTTATCCAGAAGATGATAGCTCTGGAAAACGAAGCCGAAGTACTTTTTGTATAACTCCTGACGGTCCTTCCGGGACAGCCGGTCCACCTGAAACTCCTGAAAGCGGTACTCACCGTGCGGATTCCGGGCGAAGGTGAACGCGGTTCCGGGGCGAACGTGAACATCATTCCGGACTGAAGGTGAACGGGAACCCGGGGTGAACGTGAACGGCGATTCCGGCGGGAAGGCGAATGTTGTTCGCACGCTCCCGGAATG
>JBGTFZ010000032.1:0-5183 GCA_041746955.1 Bryobacteraceae bacterium | reverse complement strand
AACCCAGCCCATACGAGTTTCGCTTCAAATTCGAGGATGCCACGGGGCCGCACGACTACGCGAATGGCGATTGGGAGGCCCATGCGATGTTCTTCAACGGCCGCCAACGGGAGGGAACCAGCGCGGCGATCAGCGGTTGTGGCGCGTGGCGCGGCTTGCCGGCAGGGTTGCCGCGAAGACTGCGCAACTGGCGCTGATCGACGCGGACGCCCCCGAGACGGCCGAGGTCGCGGTTGCCGATCTGGTCGTGGTGGCCGAGTTCCGCGACTACATCTATCCCGGCCTTGTCAGCACCGGGCGCGTGGAGCGCGGCGGGGACAAGCCGTTCCACACGGTGATCAACGGCGAAAACTTCCATGTGCTCGAGGCGCTGACCTATACCCATCGCGGCAAGATCGACGCCATCTATATCGACCCGCCCTACAATACCGGGGCGCGGGACTGGAAATACAACAACGATTACGTTGAATCCGAGGATCTGTATCGGCACTCGAAATGGCTGGCCTTCATGGAGCGGCGCCTGAAAGTTGCGGCCCAGCTTCTGAACCCCGAGAACAGCGTGCTGATCGTCACTATAGACGAGAAAGAATATCTTCGGCTGGGGATCTTGCTGGAGCAGACGTTTCCAGAGGCATCGATTCAGATGATCAGTTCAGTTATCAACCCGAAAGGATCGTCTCGAACGGGACGCTTCAGTCGGGTCGATGAATATATCTACTTTGTTTTTTTTGGGTCGGCATCAGTATCGCCTTGGCGCTCTGATATGCTTCGCGAAGTCGACGGCGAAGGGCGGAAGGTTCGCTGGGCGGGGCTGATGAGGAATGGCGAAGGAAGTCGCCGCCAACGGATTCCGTCCATGTTTTTTCCGATCTACATCGACGGAAGAACGGGAAACTACCATTCAACGGGCGAACCACCATCTCCAGAGGTCCGCCCTGAGGATGTGCCTTCGCCACCCGGAACCATAGCAATCTGGCCGACTGATCAAAACGGCCAAGAATTGATGTGGCGTCTAAGTCCACCGTCATTGCGGGACTATCTCGCAATCGGGCATGCGAAATTCGGCAAGAGAGATAAGAAAACCGGGCTTCGCTCGGTCTCCTATTTGCAAGCCGGGATACGACAAATGTTGAATAGTGGAGAGGTTGTATCAACAGGCAAAGATGCCGAGGGGGCGTTGGAATTGGAGTTTGCTGATGCGTTCGGCACACGCAGTCCTGTAACCATTTGGAATCTCGTGGCCCACAGCGCCTCGGAGCATGGCGCCGGCTTGCTAAAGTCAATGGTTCCCGGCAGGCGATTCCCTTACCCAAAATCCGTTTATGCCATTGAAGATTGCTTGAGGTTTGTGATCGGTAAGAATCGCGACGCCATCATCCTCGACTTCTTCTCCGGTTCCGGCACCACGGCCCATGCGGTGATGCGGCTCAACCGCCAGGACGGCGGCCGGCGGCAGTGCATCTCGGTCACCAACAACGAGGTGGCGGCCGACGAACAGGCCGCCCTGCGCAAGGCCGGCCTGCGCCCCGGCGATCCGGATTGGGAGAAGTGGGGCATCTGCGATCATATCACCAAGCCACGCATCCGTGCCGCCATCACCGGCAAGACGCCGGATGGCGAGGCCATCAAGGGTGATTACAAATTCACCGACGAATTCCCCATTGCCGAAGGGTTCGAGGAAAACGCCGAGTTCTTCACCCTGACCTACGAAGCCCCGGTCGCGGTCAGCCACAACCTCGCCTTCCAGCGTATCGCCCCGCTGCTGTGGATGCGGGCGGGGGCGGAGGGCCGCCGCGTCGCCGACCTGCCGGTCGCGGGGTGGGAGGTTGCCGATGCCTACGGCCTGCTGGTCGATCTGGACCACGCCAGCGCCTTCTGCGACGCGGTCGCCGCCCAGGCCGGGCTGCGCATCGCCTATATCGTCACCGACGATGATCGCCGCTTTCAGGCGGTGGCCCGGTCCCTGCCGGACAGCGTCGAGCCCGTGCGGCTCTACGAATCCTACCTCTCCAATTTCCGCTTTTCGATGGGCCGGTGAGCCATGAAGTTCACGCTGAAAGATTATCAGGAAGAAGCCGTCGAGAACGTGCTCGTCAACCTCAGGAAGGCGTCCCGGCGCTGGCGCGAGGATGGCGACAAGCACGCCTTCTCGCTGACGGCCACCACCGGCGCGGGCAAGACTGTCATGGCAGCGGCGGTGTTCGAGGCGCTGTTCCACGGCGACGACAATTACGACATCGAGCCGGACCCCGGAGCGGTGGTGATCTGGTTCAGCGACGATCCGTCCCTGAACGAACAGTCGCGGTTTCGACTGCTCGAAGCGTCGGACCGGCTGACGCTTTCGGACCTTGTGGTAGTGCAGAACACCTTTCAGCGGGAGGTGCTGGAGCCGGGGAAGATCTATTTCCTGAACACACAGAAGCTCGGCAAATCGAGCCTGCTGGTGCGCGGGCACGATCCCGACGACGAGGGGATCGAGAAGGACGGCCAGATCCGGCTGATGCCCGACAGCCGGTCCTTCACCATCTGGGACACGATCCAGAACACGATCGACGACCCGGCGCTGACGCTCTATCTGGTGCTGGACGAGGCGCATCGCGGGATGCGCGCGGCGACCGGCGCGGGCGAGAAGACCACCATCGTAAGGCGGCTGATCAATGGCTCGGGCCCGGTCCCCGGCGTCTCGGTTGTTTGGGGTATCTCAGCCACGGTCGATCGGTTCAATGCGGCGATGACCGACATGCAGGGCCGCGCGACCCTGCCGAACGTGGTCGTGGATTCCGCCAAGGTCCAAGCGTCGGGCCTGTTGAAGGACACCATCATCCTGGACGTGCCCAAGGAGGCCGGGCAGTTCGATACAGTTCTGGTGCGCCGCGGCACCGACAAGCTGAAGGAAATCTCCGCCGCCTGGGAGGTCTATGGCCAGCAGCAGGACGATGCCGGAACCGTGCTGCCCCTGATGGTCCTTCAAGTGCCGAATGCGCCGGACCACAATGACATTGGCAAGGCGCTCGACACGATCTTCACGCAGTGGCCGGATCTCCCCCAGGATGCGGTGGCGCATGTGTTCGGGGAACACTCCGCTCAGACCTTCGGCCGCCATACCGTGCCCTACATCTCGCCCGAACGTGTTCAGGAATCGAGCTGGGTCAGGGTTCTGATCGCCAAGGACGCCATCAGCACCGGCTGGGACTGTCCTCGTGCCGAAGTGATGGTTTCGTTCCGGCCCGCGCGAGACAAGACGCATATCACGCAGCTTCTGGGCCGCATGGTGCGCACGCCACTGGCGCGGCGGATCCCGGGCAATGAGCGGCTGAACTCGGTCGACTGCCTATTGCCGTTCTTCGACGAAGCCTCGGTCAAGGACGTCGCCAAGGCTCTGATGTCCGGTGGAGACGGCGGCGAGGACCTGCCCGGCCGCCGCGTGCTGATCAACCCCGTCGAGTTGAAGCCCAATCCCTTGATCCCGGAAGAGGTGTGGGAGAAGCTTCTCTCGCTTCCGTCCCAAACCTTGCCGAAGCGACATGCCCGTCCCGTCAAGCGGCTTACGTCGCTGGCACATGAGCTTGCCATGGATGGACTGCTCGAGGACGCTGGCAAGGCGGCCCATGCGGAATTGCACAAGGTGCTCGATGGCGCTCGGGCGCGTTACAAGGCGGAAATCGAGACTGCCCGCCAATCGGTACTGACAGTCGAAGGCAAAAGCCTGAAGGCCGACCTGAAGGGCGGAGGCATGTCATTCGACGACTTCCTCGAGGAAGCAGACTACGCCGTGATCGAGGACGCATATCGCCGCGCCGGTCGCGCGATCAGCCCCGATCTTGCGACGTCGTACAGCGACTGCGTGGCGCGAAACGAAGGCGACGCGGACGATATGGAAGCCGCCCTAATCGAAGCCCATGTCACGATTGGCGCGCTGGGATTGGTTCCCGGCATCAGAGAGACACTCGCGGCCGAGGCCGAGAAGCTGGCTAACCAATGGCTCACTCGGTTCCGGGTGGACATCAAGGACCTCTCCGACGAGCGACAGGATGTGTATAGGCAGATCCGGGAGATGAACGCCAATCCGATGGATGTGGACTTGGCGCGTCCGATGTCATGGATGCAGCCGACGACGATCCGGGAGGCGAACGGAGCAGAGACACCGCTGCCGACGTTCGAGAGGCACATGCTGTGCGATGAACACGGATTGTTCCCCGAGGACTTCAACTCTTGGGAAGGCGAAGTCGTTAGATTCGAGCTCGCCCGCACGGGGGCCGTCGCCTGGTACCGGAACGCGCCGCGAGCCAGTCAGGACTCACTCGGCATAATCTACGAGGATGGTGGCGAGCCAAAGATCGTCCGGCCGGACTTCGTTTTCTTCGTTCAGCAGAACGACGGAAGTGTCATCGCAGATATCGTGGATCCGCACGGCATTCAGTTCGGCGACGCAATGCCGAAACTTCGAGGGCTGGCGCAGTACGCCGAACGCTTCGGTGATCAGTATCGCCGGATTGAGGCAGTGGCGAAGATCGGGGACAAGTTCCGCGTTCTGGACCTGAAGGAGGAGGCGACACGTGCCTCGGTTGCTGCGGCGGCATCCATCAAAGCGTTGTATGAAAGCGCTGATGCGTCTGACTATGTGACCTGATCATCGCCGAAGTTCGACTTCGGTCCCGTGCGCCACGGATATGGCTTTCCCCACGTTTACATCATGCAGGAGTCCGAAAACCATTCGATATCAGCGCCTTGATTAACTGAACCGGGAACCGTCCGGTTAACAGGTCCGGAGAATATCGGCCCAGAGAGAACGCTTCTGGCCCTTCTGGCGCCGGGGCCGTTAACAGCCCGTCCCGCATAACCCTCGAAAACAACACAAAAATCCGGCCGCAGCCGGATGGGGAGACCGCTTTCGCGAGGGCAAGTGGCGGAGAGAGAGGGATTCGAACCCTCGGTACGGTTGCCCGTACAACGGTTTTCGAGACCGCCCCGTTCGACCGCTCCGGCACCTCTCCGGGAAGTGATCCCCTCATAAGCGGGACACGCGTATCAGGCAAGGCACGGTGTTGTCGCGCATGTGGTCGAAATTCCCGCTTGGCGATTTCCGGGCACCAACTCGAAGACGGGCTGCGCTGGAGAGTGCGCGGTCTTATCGAACGCGATGCGCGAAAAGAAACTGCAGGCGGCGCTTGGTCGCGGGCGCC
>JBGTFZ010000031.1:0-16329 GCA_041746955.1 Bryobacteraceae bacterium | reverse complement strand
TCGCGCACCCAATCCACTGCCAGCAATTGCCTGCGGCGCTCGGCGAGAGGCATCAGGTACACGCTGCGGCCGCTGTCGGGCTGGAACACGCCGTAGATCTGATCCCGGGGCCCGTACTGCACGCCGTCCAGGTGCACCTGCGAAGCGGCGTCGTCCTCGATGGTCGAGATAACGAAGCGCGGGCTGGAGATCAGGTATTGATCCCCCTGATGCCAGCCGAACAGAAGGCCCGCCAGCGATACAACGCCGATGAAAGTATATGCGGCCAACCGCCAAGCGCCGTTGCGGGATTTTGCCATCAGCTGCCGGCCCCCGCCAGCCGCGCAAGAAGCTGGTCTCCCGCCTGCCAGACATTGCCCGCGCCCAGGGTCAGCACCAGATCGCCCGGTTGGGCTTCGGCGGCAATCGTATCCACCGCGCGCTCGATGGTGCCGCTGTATCCGGCGTTGCGGTGCCCAAATTCACGCATCCGTTCCGTCAATGCTTCGGCGGTGACGCCGTCGATCGGCTGTTCGCTTGCCGCGTAGATGTCCAGCACCTCGACGTGATCGGAGGTGTGGAAGCTTCCGGCAAACTCGTCCATCAGGTGCGCGGTGCGCGAATAGCGGTGCGGCTGAAAAATTACGTGGATCCGGCGGAACCCGCATTGCCCGGCGGCTTCGAGAGTCGCGCGAATCTCCGTGGGGTGATGGCCATAGTCGTCGACGACGACGACGCCCGCGGCCTCCCCACGCTTTTGAAAGCGGCGGTCGACTCCGGAGAACAGCGCGAGGCCTTCACGAATCTTCTCCAGCGGAACTTCCAGTTCCAGCGCCACGGCGGCGGCCGCGGTTGCGTTCAGGACATTGTGATGCCCGGGGACATTGATGCGGAACGCGCCCAGATCGCGGTCTCGAAACTGCAGGTTGAAGTCGCTGGCGAAAGGCTGTTGCGCGATGCCGGAGATCCGTAAATCGGCCTGCGCACTGACGCCATAGGTGATGGTGCGGCGGTTGACGTCCGGCAGCACTCCCTGAATGTTCGCATCGTCCAGGCACAGGATGGCCGCGCCATAGAACGGAACCTTGTTGATGAAATCGACGAACGCGGCCCGTATTTCCTCGATGCCGGAATAGTGGTCCAGATGCTCCCGGTCGATATTCGTCACGATGGCGAGAATGGGCGCCAGCTTCAGAAAGCTGCCGTCGCTTTCGTCGGATTCAACGACGAGAAAATCGCTTTGGCCCACGCGCGCGTTCGATCCGCCCATGGTGCCTACTTTTCCGCCGACAACCACCGTGGGGTCCATTCCCGCGTGGCTGAGGATGGTTGCGGTCAACGAAGTCGTGGTGGTTTTTCCGTGGCTGCCCGCCACCGCGATGCCGAACTTCAGCCGCATCAACTCCGCCAGCAGTTCCCCGCGCGGAATTACCGGAATCTGCATCCGGCGCGCCTCGACCAACTCCGGATTGCCTGCGTCGATTGCGGACGACACCACTACCGCTTTCGCGCCTTCGATGTTTTCAGCGCGGTGGCCCTCGCTGATCTTCGCGCCCAGCTTGGACAGACGGGCGGTAGTCGCCGACAGCTTGGCGTCCGATCCGCTGATCTCATACCCAAGGTTTAAAAGCACTTCCGCGATCCCGCTCATGCCGATTCCGCCGATGCCGACGAAATGGAAGCGCTGCTTGCGGAAAAACATTTTGTAGTGTTATTGTTTCGGCTTTTCGCCGGGAGTGTCAACGTCATTCTCCGCTTTTTCGTCCTCGGCAGCGCGCGACTCTCCGGCCTCAAGAAAGTCTTCCCACCCAGGGCCTAAAATCGCCGCCACCGTATCCTTGTCCGCTTTCGTCAGCATTGCGTCAAACTTTCCAGAACGTTCACCGCCCGCTCCACCGCGGCGGGCTTGGCCAGCGCCTTTGCGGACGCCCCCATGGCTTCCAGCCGGCCGGGTTCCGCGATGAGTTTCCGTATCTCGCCGAACAGCTTTTCTCCAGTCAGCTCGCGATCCTCGATGATTGTGGCCGCGCCTGCCCGCTCCATCGCCCGCGCGTTCAACAGTTGATGGTTGTCGGCGGCGAACGGATAGGGAATCAGGATCGAAGGCTTTCCCGCTGCGGCCAACTCCGCGATGGCTCCGGCTCCGCTGCGGCAGATGATCAGGTCGGCAGCCGCGAAGGCCGCAGGCATGTCGTCGATAAACTCG
The DNA here is from genome assembly GCA_041746955.1 of Bryobacteraceae bacterium. Taxonomy (GTDB): domain Bacteria; phylum Acidobacteriota; class Terriglobia; order Bryobacterales; family Bryobacteraceae; genus JAPKYZ01. The sequence continues at coordinate 14,144 of JBGTFZ010000031.1, read as the reverse complement.
ACGGCCTCGCCCGGCACGTTTGCCGCTGCGAATGCCGCCAGAAACTCCGCGCCCGTTGCGCGCCCTGCCTGGTGCATGAAACGTACGGGCCAGCCTTGCGCGGCGAAACGCGGCCAGGACTCGTGCGCCGCGTCGTTGATACGTTTCGAACCTTGGCTTCCGCCTGTCAACAGAACCCGCAGAGGCTTCTGCGGAGCCACGGGAGCGATGTCGAAAAACTCGCGGCGCACCGGAAGCCCCGTAATCTCGGTGCGGTCCGCGGGGAAGAAGCGCCGGGCATCCTCGTGGCTTAGCAGTGCCCGTTTGACGCTGCCCGCCATCCAGCGGCTGACAAGCCCCGGGATCGCGTTCGGCTCCATCAGGACGATGGGAATCTTCTTCAGCCGCGCCGCGATCATCGGCGGAGCCGCAACATAACCGCCCATGCTGAAGACCGCGTCCGGACGCCGTCTCGCGATGATGGAGCGTGAAGCCGCCACGCTGCGCGGCAGCAACCACAACGCGCGCGCCTTCCGTCCCAGCGGCAGCTGATTAAATCCCGCGATCTCGATCCGTTCCAGCTCAAACCCCGCGCGGGGAACGATGCGCGATTCCATGCCCCGCTCTGTTCCGACAAAGAACGCCTCGTGGCCGCGCCGCCTTAGATCCTCCGCAACCGCGATTGCGGGCATCACGTGCCCGCCCGTGCCTCCACCCGCCATCAACACCGTCATCCCGACCTTTCGCTGATGCTCATCAGCAATCCAAGCGAGATCAGGCTGCCGATCAACGACGTGCCGCCGTAGCTGATCAGCGGCAGTGGAATTCCCTTTGTCGGTCCAAGGTCCAGGACGATGGTTAAGTTCACCAGCGCCTGAAAAACCAGGCCCACCGTCAGGCCCAGCGCCAGGTGCCTTCCGAAGTCGTCGGGCGCGATCCAGAACAGGCGCAATCCCCGCCAGAGAATCAGAACAAAGCCTGCCAGGACGCCCGTGCAGCCCCACAACCCGAGCTCCTCACCCACCACCGCATAGATGAAATCGGTGTGCACTTCGGGGATGTACAGCATCTTCTGGCGGCCCTGCATCAGGCCGAGGCCGAACACTCCACCCGATCCAATCGCCACGACGGATTGCCGGGCCTGATACTTCGGATCGCGCGACGCCATCGTCTTTGCGATCTGCGATTCGATCCAGCCGTTGTGGTCGACCATGGCGATGATCTTCTTGTCCGGGTCCAGCGTCAGCACCAGCCGTGCGATTCTATACGGCTTGGCCGCCACGCCGACCACGCCCAACAGCGCCAGGGCCATGCACGCATAGGACGTATAGCGCCAATTCATTCCCGCTACGAATAGCACCGCCCCCGCCGTTACCATCAGCACGACCATCGTGCCCAAATCGCCCGCCATCACCAGCCCCGCCAGCAGAGCCAGTGCGACGGCGACAGGCAGCAGCGTATGCCGGGAGTTGATCATCGGCAGCCGCCGCGAAACGAAGTTCGCAAGAAAGATCGCCAACACGGGCTTCGCCAGCTCCGACGGTTGAAGCTGAAACAGCGGGAGCCGAATCCAGCGGTGCTGCTCCGGATCGGCGAAGAAGGCCACCGCCAGCAGCACCAGCACCAGACTCATGGGCGCGAAAGCCCACACCGGATGGCGCAACACGCGGTAGTCGATTCGCCGCAGGGCCATCATCATCACCATGCCCGCCGCGAGAATCGCGAACTGGCGAAGCGCGTAGTAGTGGCTGCTTCTGCCGTTGATGTTGGTCTTGGCCAGCGACGCCGAATAGATCATTACCAGCCCGAAGAAGGCCAGCGCCAGCGTTGTCAGGAAGAGAGTCCAATCCAGCTTCAGCCGTTGCGGCATGCGCCATCCTCCAGTTCGTTTACCAGCGCTTTGAAGACATCGCCGCGATGTTCAAAGCTGCGGAACTGATCGAAGCTCGCGCAGGCCGGCGCCAGCAGAACGGCGTCTCCGCGTTCCGCGCTTCGGTTTGCGATCGCCACCGCCGCCTCGATCGTGCCGGCATGTTCTACCGGCAGGTCCGGTGAGATCTGCGATGCGATCTTGTCCGCGGCAGCGCCCACAAGAAGCACGCGCCGCAGGCGGTGTTTCAACACGTCGATCAGCGGGCGGTAGTCGCTGCCCTTGTCCTTCCCGCCAAGGATGATCCACAGGGGTTCATCAAGAGCCGCAATCGCCTTCAACGTCGCATCGACGCTTGTTGCTTTCGAATCGTTGTAGAACTTGACGCCATCCACTTCGCGAACGAATTCCAGCCGGTGCTCCACGCCCGGGAACGCCCGTATGGCTTCGAGAATCTTCTCCTCCGATGCGCCGGCGATGCTGGCGGCAACGAAGGCGGCGTCGATATTTTCCTGATTGTGTTCACCGCGCAGCGGGGTGTCGTAGCGGCGGCCACTTTCGTTGAACCAGTGCGTTACGCCGAACCCTACCGGTTCAAAGCTTTTGCAGGCCGCGTCGCCCGCGTTCAGAACCTTCGCGTCCGCCCCGCTCTGGTTGACGAACATCCGCGCCTTGGCGGCGGCGTACGCTTCAAACGTGTGGTGCCGGTCCAGGTGATTCGGTGTCACGTTCAGGCAGACGCCGATGTCGGCCCGGAACGTTCGCGTGGTTTCCAGTTGAAAGCTGGAGATCTCCAACACGTTCCACTGGTCCTCGCGCGACGTGGCGACCATCGCCGCCGGCGCGACGCCAATGTTGCCGCCCACCTGATTCCCGATGCCCGAAGTGCGAAGGATCTGGCCCACCAGCGCCGTTGTCGTCGTCTTTCCGTTCGACCCCGTGATGCCGAGGATCGGCCCCTTCAAGTGCTGGTACGCCAGCTCAAGATCCCCGATGACGCTGCGGCCAGCGAGCGACGGAAGGTCGGCGGGCACGCCCGGTGAGATCACCGTTAGATCGCTATCCACGAAGTCTGGCGAGAACGCAATACCGGCATCCCGAAGCTGCTTCAGATTTCCCTCATCCGGATTGGTGTCCGTCGCGATCACTTCGTCTCCACCCTCCCGAAGCAGGTGGCATGCCGCCATTCCCGATTTACCTAGGCCCACAACCAGCACTCTCAATGCGTCACCTAAGCTTCAGCGTCGTCAGCGCGAACAGCGCCATGATCAAACCCGCGATCCAGAACCGCGCGATGATTTTCGATTCCGCCCAGCCCAGCGCTTCAAAGTGGTGATGAAGCGGCGCCATGCGGAAGATCCGCTTCCCGCGCGTCTTGAAGCTGGCAACCTGAAGCACGACGCTAAGCAGTTCGACGACAAAGACGCCGCCGATAAAGATCAGCAGAACCTCCTGCTTGATCAGAACCGACACCGTTCCCAGCGCCGCGCCTAGTCCAAGCGCTCCGACGTCGCCCATGAACACCTCCGCCGGATGCGCGTTGTACCAAAGGAAACCAAGCGACGCGCCCATCATGGACGCGCAAAAGATGGTCAGCTCCGCCGCGCCCGGCACACGAACCAGATCGAGATATGTCGCGAACTCGCGATGTCCAGCCGTATAAGCCAGGATCGTCATCGCCCCCGACGCAATGATCATCAGCCCGATCGCCAGACCATCGAGACCGTCGGTGAGATTGACGGCGTTCGACGCGCCCACAATCACCAGAATCATGAACAGGTAGAACGGCGCAAACGCAAGAATGTACGTGAACGGATTATCCAGCAGCGAAGGAATCAGCAGGTCCGGGCGGAACTGCTTGAAGAACGGAACGTTCATCTCCGTCGAGTACCCGCCGCGCGAATGCAGCAGCAGCAGCAGAAAGCCGATGGCCAGCGACGCCAGGATCTGAAACGTCAGCTTTTGCCGCGCCGACAGGCCCAGATTGCGCATCTTCTTCACCTTCGTGTAGTCGTCGTAGAATCCGATGGCGCCGAAGCTGATCAGTGAGAACAGCGCGATCCAGACGTAAACGTTGCGAAGGTTCGACCAAAGCAAAGTAGGAACGACGATCGACAGGATCGTCAGGACGCCGCCCATCGTAGGCGTGCCCGCTTTTTTTTGGTGCGATTGCGGCCCCTCCTCGCGGATGTACTGGCCGAATGCGAGGTTCCGCAGCTTTTGAATCATCCACGGCCCCAGCACGATCGACATCACCAGCGCGGTGATGGCCGCGAAGGCTACGCGAAACGTTACGTAGCCGAACAGGCGCAAGGGTCCAAAGTATCCCTGAAGTTTTTCGAACAGGAGCCAATACAGCATCAGGCCGCGCCGCCGCCCTCCGCCTTCCGAGCAAGCAGTTGTTCCAACGCGCGCTCCACCCGCGTCCCGCGCGAGCCCTTGAACAGCACCACGTCGCCGGGTTCCGCTATCGACCGGACCGCGATTCCAGCCTCATCGGGATCGTCGAAGAAAAATGCGGCGCCTTCCGGCAGTCCGGCTTGGCGAGCTGCATCGACCATATGACGGGCGGCGCCGCGGATCCCAATGAGCACAGAAACTCCTTGCTCCGCCGCGTAGTTTCCTACGTCGCGGTGCAAGGACTCGGTCCAGCGACCAAGTTCGAGCATCTCGCCCAGCACCGCAATGCGGCGCTTTGCAGGCGAGTCCCGGAGCACGTCGAGCATTGCCCGCGCCGCGTCCGGATTGGAGTTGTAGCAGTCGTTAAGAATAAGAACGCCATTGGCGGTTAGGCGTTCGCCCCGCATCTTGCCGGGCTTCAGGTTCTTCAGCACCGGGACCAGCCGTTTGACGGGGATTCCGAAAATTGCCGCGACGGCGATGCCGGCCAGCGCATTCGATATGGCGTGCCGTCCAGGCAAGGGAAGCGATACCGCCTCACCGGAGACCGTGAAAGTTGATGACTCAGCATCGTGCCGGATATCCACCGCGCGGATGTCGGCGCCTTCGGATGTTCCATAGGTCACGACGCGCCCCGCGTACGACCGCGCGAAATCTGCAACGCGGGGATCGTCGGCGTTCAGCACCGCCGCCCCGTCCGGAGGAAGCGATTCGATCAGTTCGCGCTTGGCCGCCGCAATGCCGTCGATCGAATCGAAGTTCTCCACGTGGGCGTAGCCGACATTGGTGACGACACCGATATCAGGCGCGGCGATTCCGCAGAGAAGGCGAATTTCGCCGCCATGATTCATGCCCATCTCCAGCACTGCCGCCTTGGCCGTTTCAGGCAGCCGCAGGATGGACAGCGGGACCCCGATGTGATTGTTTAGATTGCCTTCGTTCTTCGCCACCGCCATCTCCGCGCCCAGGCACGCGGCGACGATTTCCTTTGTGCTGGTCTTCCCCGCGCTTCCGGTGACGGCCACTACCGTTCCGCCCCACTTCCGTCGAGCGTCGCGGCCAAGCGATTCCAGGCCCCGTTGCGTGTCGGCGGTGACGACCACAGGGCCCGCCATTGCGTGATCGACCATCGCGGCCACCGCGCCCTTCGCAAACGCCGCGGCCACATGGTCGTGCCCGTCGTGATTCGGCCCGCGAAGGGCAAAGAAGAAGTCACCCGTCCGCAGCGTGCGTGTATCGATGCTCCAAGTACCGGCTGTGTAGGCGCCCACGGTCATCGTCACGCCGCCATCCCGCGCAGAATCTTTCGCGCGACTTCTCGATCGTCGAAATGGATTCGACCGCCGGGAAGAATCTGATACGTCTCGTGCCCCTTGCCGGCCAGGATGACGATGTCGCCGGCCTCGGCGTGGTTCAGCGCGTGCCGGATCGCGGATTCACGATCGGCCTCCACATGATGCGGCGTATCGAAGCGCCGAAGGCCCACCAGTGCGTCGTTCAAGATGGAGATCGGATCTTCCGACCGGGGGTTGTCCGACGTGAGAACAACATAGTCGCTGTACTGCGCTGCCGCAGCGCCCATCAATGGCCGCTTCGACCGGTCTCGATCGCCACCGCATCCGAACAACGTGATCACGCGCTTGCAGTCCAGGCTTCGCGCCGCCGCGATTGCGTTTCGGATTGCGTCCGGCGTATGAGCGTAGTCGACGACCACGAGAAACGGCTGGCCTTCATCGATGCGCTCGAATCGTCCGGGAACGGATTGGCATGCGGCGATTCCTGCTTCCACCGCAGCGGGTTCGATGCCGAAACTGAGGCCCGTCGCGCACGCGGCCAGGATGTTGTACACGTTGATCTGCCCAACCATCGGCGACTGAATCTTCAACGTTCCGCCGTCGTAGGCCAGGTTGCATCGCAATCCGTTGAAGGTGCTGACGACATTGGTGGCGCGCAGACTGGCCGCCGGCGTCATTCCGTACCACCACGCGCGAGTCGCCCGGTCCAACCGGATCTGCCGTCCCCACTCGTCGTCGTAGTTGATGACGGCGTGTTCGGGCGGAGCGGCGTCCTGGCCTTCGAACAGCCTGGACTTCGCGCCAAAGTACGCGTCCATCGACTTGTGGAAGTCGAGATGATCCTGGGTGAGATTCGTGAAGACTGCCGTGTCGAAGTGCAGGCCGCGAACGCGCCCAATTTCCAGCGCGTGCGAGGAGACTTCCATCGTCGCGTGCGATCCGCCCTGCTCAGCCAGCGTCGAGAACAACCGGTAGAGGTCCAGCGACTCGGGCGTCGTGTTGACCGCAGGCAGGTGTTCGCCGCCGATCCGGTACTCGATCGTTCCTACCAGCCCGGTGGTCCTGCCTGACGTGCGAAAGATGGAATCGATCAGGTAGGACGTTGTGGTTTTACCGTTCGTGCCCGTGATTCCCGTTAGCGAAATCCGGGAAGCCGCGGGATAGAACGCGCGCGCGCAGGCGGCCAGCGCTGTCCGCCCGGAGGGCACGCGAATCCAAATGTCGTCCAGGCCGGCGCGAGGCTCGCTCTCGCTGATCACCGCCACGGCCCCGCGCTCATGCGCCGTCGCGGCAAACTGATTGCCGTCCGCCTGTTCGCCCGGAAACGCGAAGAACAGCCAGCCCGGTTGAATCCGGCGCGAGTCGTAGTCCAGCCCGTCGATCGTCAACGCGCGCAGCGATGGCGTCAGGCCCGCGTGGTCCGGGATGTGCGCCAGCAACTCGCCCAACGTCATTTCAGTCCTTCTAGCGTTCGAAACGGATTCGAACGCGCTGCCCGGCGATCAACCGGGTTCCGGCCGGCGGCTCCTGCTGGCGTGCGATGCCGCTGCCGTCAAGTTCCACTCGCACCCCCTTCGCGCTTGCCTCCGCCATTACGGCGCGAAGTGTCTTGCCCAGAAAGCTGGGCGCGGCCGGGCCGGTGGCGATGCGCGAATCCTCCTCCTGATTCGACGCGGCCATGGCCTCATGAAGTTCCTGGCCCGTTTCCGGAGAAATCGATTCGGCAACATCGGCCACCGCCGCCGGTTCCAGCGGCTCCACGAACTCGTCGGGATGCACGTTGTCCTGGGGGACATTCAACACCCGCAGCGCGGCCTCCGTAATCTTTTTGAACACCGGCGCGGCAATGACGCCGCCGTACTTGGACGACCCGTTCAGCGTCACCACCACCACCACCGACGGGTTCGTCACCGGCGCGAAGCCCATAAACGACGCGTTGTAGAAATGGGAGTAACGCTTGGTCGTCTTGTCGAACATCTGCGCCGTGCCCGTCTTGCCACCCGACGTGTAGCCGTCCAGACGCGCGGACTTGCCCGTGCCCACCAGCACGACGCGCTCCATCATCCGGCGCATGGTCATGGCCGTTTCCGGCTTCAGAATCCGGCGCGGGTCTTCGGCGTCCGGTTGGTAAACCACTGGCTCCAGCGTTACCTCGCGCGAGGGTTTCGAAACGGTAAGCCGGGGTTCCACCAACAGGCCGTTGTTCGCGATCGCGGAAGCCGCCCGCGCCAACTGAACCGCGGTTGTGAGAACTTCGTGCCCCATCGCGACAGAACCGAGCGATGTCGGCTGCCAGCGTTTCAAGCGGAAGACAAGACCGGAACTTTCCGATGGAAGTTCCAGCCCCGTCGCCGCGCTGAAGCCGAACCGCGTCAGATACTCATGAAATTTCGCGGGCCCCATGCGCACGCCGATCTTGTACGCGCCAATATTCGATGACTTGGCAAGAACGTCTTCGACGCTTAGATCTCCATAGCCGCCCTTCGCCTCGTGGATCGTGCGGCCAAACGTTGTATACGCGCCGTTGTGGCAGAAGATCCTGGTCTCCGGAGTGATGTCCGTCGTTTCCAGCGCCGCCGCAACCGTGAAGACCTTGAAGACAGACCCGGGTTCGAAAGGGTCCGCGACGGCGAGATTCTTTCGCGCCTCATAATCCTTCTTCGACAGCGGCGGCGCGTTGGGATCGTAGGTCGGATAGTTCGAAAGCGCCAGGATCTCGCCCGAATTCGGGTCCATCACGACAGCGGTACCGCTTTGGCAGGCGTTGCCGGTGACGGCTTCCATCAGCGCTTCGTCCGCCGCAAACTGTATGCGCCGGTCAATGGTCAGTACCAGGTTGCGGCCCGCGATACGGGGCGTTTCCAGCGTTGAATCGAAGCCGCGATTCTGCGGGTCTTTGGCTACCCAGGCGTAGCCCGGATAGCCGCCGATCTCGTCCTCGAAATACAATTCCACGCCGGCGTTGCCTATGTGTTCGTGATTGACGCCGCCCAGGATATGCGCGGCCAGCGCGCCTTCCGGATAACGGCGCAAGCCATGCTGTTCGAACTGCACCCAGTCGATGCCCAGCCGTTTCAGACGTCCGGCGGTGCGGGCGTCGACGTTCTTGGCTACCACCATGTAGCCTTTTTTGCCTTTCGAATAGACCTCAAGACGCTCCATCAGGCGCGCCGGATCGATCTCCAGCACCTTGGCCAGCATGTCCATCGCAAACTCGCGATCCTTCGGTAGCAGCATCGGATTGACGGTTACCGTTTCGACGGGAACGCTAACCGCCAGCAGGTGGCCGCTGCGGTCCATGATGGCCCCGCGCGAGGCATGCAACTGCTCCAGCCGCATGTGCTGATCCAGCGCCAGATCGCGGAACTCGTCGTGATTCAGAACCTGCAGGTAGACCAGGCGGCAGAGGATGATCGCGGCCCAAACAAGGGCCACTCTCGCCAGCCACCGGACGCGCCCGCTTGCGGGGAGATCGGCGTGAGCTTCCATTTTTGTCACTTCCGGCAGCGACAGCGCGGACGGGGCCGCGCGCACTGCTTTGTTTCACCGGGGGAGGTGGCCGGCCACGCGGCTAGTCCGAACTCTTCAGGCGGGCGACGGAATCCTTGGGTTGCAGAAACTGAACCTGTCCGGCGACGGGCGGGGCAAACTCCTTGCCCTTGGCCACTTCCTGCATGTTCCGGATGTTCAGCCGCAGCGATTCCTGGTATTCCAGCGTCTTCAGTTCCCGCGCCGCCTGCTCACGCGATTGCGTCAGCGAATCGATCTGATATCCGGCCAGCAGCCGGTATGCGCCCGGCAGCAGCAGGCTGACCAGCAGCGCGGCAGCGACGCAGGAGGCGCCAATCGCCTTCCATGCCGCGCGTCCCGCCTGGGGATCGGCCTGACGCACCACCCGGGTGTTGTCGAAGCGCTTGATGTAAAGGTAGACTTCCTCGTTCGGCAGCGGGCGCAGTGCGTAGGGATCGGCGCTTGCCTGTCCGGCGATCCCCTGCTTTCGAACGCGCACCGGCTCGGATCCGGCCCGCGTTTCCTGCGTCCCGCTGCTTTCCTCGTCGGAACTCCAATGGAAAATCTGTGCTAGCGTCGCCATCTTCTTCTATCCGCCTAGTTCTTTTCGAAAGCCCTCAATTTCGCGCTCCTTGCCGACGGGTTGGACGACACCTCGGCATCCGTGGGCTTAACGACATGCTTCGTCAACAACCGCACGGCCCCCTCGCGCGATAACCGCTGAAATGCCTGCTTGACGATCCTGTCTTCGATCGACATGAACGTCAACACTACGACTCTGCCCCCACGCCCCACCAAACGAGGCGCCGCGTCCAGCAGCGTGTCCAGTTCTTCCAACTCCCGGTTCACGGCCAAGCGAAGGCTCATGAAGGTCCGCGTGGCGGGATGAATCTTGCCCGTCCGCGCCGCGGCCTGCTCCACTACCCTGGCAAGGTGCAGAGTGCTGCGTACCGGCCGCGCGCGAACGATTGCTCTGGCTATCTGCCGCGACCTCCTTTCTTCGCCGAGCTGGTAAATCAGATCGGCGAGCGCCTTCTCGGCCAAATAGTTCACAAGATCCGCGGCCGTTTCGCCTTCCGTGCGGTCCATCCGCATGTCCAGCGGGCCGTCGGCCTGCAAGCTGAATCCCCGCTCCGCGTCGGTCAACTGGTAGCGCGACACACCCAGGTCGGCCAGCAGTCCGGCGGCGGGAGGCAACCCCGAATCCGTGTATCGTTTCTCCAGCGTCGAGAACGGGCCGTGCGAGAAACGGATTCTCGCCGCAAGGTCCGCCGTGTTCGCCTCCGCCAGCGCCAACGAGTCCCGGTCGCGATCGTTCGCGAAGACAAGCCCCGAACTCAGCAGTTCGGCCATAGCGCGCGTCTGACCGCCCAACCCCGACGTTCCGTCGATATACACGCCGTCCGGACGCACGGCCAGATACTCCAGCGCCGGCCCGGTCATTACGGAGACGTGCATACATCTCTATCGCAGCCCCTTGATCTCTTCCGCCATCAGGTCGGCCCTCGATACGGTCTTCGCCTCCGCCAGGTCTTCTGCGTCTACCGCTTCGCTCCAAACGCGGATCACGTTGTCGAAGAACATCACCTTCACCGGTTGATTTTCGATCGACATCTCGCGCCGCAGGTCGCTGTTCACCAACACCCGGCCCTGATCGTCCAGCTTCGAATCCGCTCCCCAAGTCATGGCCAGACGGTACAGCTTGCTGCGCCGGTCGAAATCGTCGCCCGGAGCGGTCAGATGTTTTTCGCTTCTCAACCAGGCCGAATCGGTGTAAATTCGAGCTATGCGGCCCTCGAAGCTGGTCACGAAAAGTTCCTTCTCCCCGAGTTGTTCCAGGTACGCCTTGAACGCCGCAGGAAGCTTGACGCGGCCCTTGTCGTCGCAACGCGCCGGGAAAATGCCCCGTGGCGGTTTGCTGCGAACAGATTGGGAAGTCTCTTCCATGCGAGTCCACTTTTAGACCAGAATCTGGCCACACCCAATATTTTCACGGGTTCCCGCACAATACAAGGTCTTTTCCTTTTTCTTCGCCTGTATTTGTTTGGCGCTACACCGCACTGGTGTGGGGTGTAGTTCTCCCTTGCGCCGGGTGACGTCGGCAGCGGAATGGCGTTGAAAGAAGAGGCGGGCTACCCTCGCGTTTTCGCGAACCGCGCGAACAGATCGTAGAACACCGGGTCGCGGTGAACATCGGTGGCGACACGGATCATCGGCCGTCCGGCGCGTTTTTCCCAGCGCAAGTCGTCCGTAAGGATCGGGCTGGGCACCAGGGCCGATGGAACCCATTCCGGATTTACCACCCACGCCACGACGGAGATGTCCCAGATCACTTTGGACCATGGATAGGGCTGCGGCTTTCCCTTGGTGTGCACCTTGTAGTAGTCGAGAAACTCCTCGTAGAGGTAATCGCACAATGGCGATTTGCCCTTCAGCCAAAGCTCGGCTTCCGGCACGGTGGTGCGGAGATGCTCCGAGACATTCTTCGTCGGAATCTGAACCAGCGGCACTCCACTGTCGAACAAAACCTGCGAGGCGTAGACGTCCTGGTAGAGGTTGAACTCGCGAGCCGAGGGCCAATCGTGCGTGGTACCGCCGAGCCACACCACAACGATTTTTTCCTTGATCTTCGGCTCCATCAGGATCGCCGAAGAGACGTTCACCGGGCAGCCGAGAGTAAGCACGTACAGCGGCGTGGAGCGCGGCTTCATAGCCCGGTCTATCAGATCCAGCGCCGCTGGGCTCTCCACCGGCTTGCGGTCCTTGGCAAAGAAACGGTCCGACCCTCGGAAGACTTTGCCTTTGGCATCATGGCGCAACAGCTTCAGCAGGCGCAGGATCTCGTCGTAGCTTTTCTCCATGCCGTCCGCCGGGTTGGTTGACCGGTCGTTCAGGTAGGGCGCGGCGTAGATGGCCTCGATGTCCATTCGTTCCGGAGAAAGGATCGCGTAGCCGACGGCGTACTGGTCGTCAATCTCGTTGTAGGTGTCGCTATCGATGACGACGGGGATCTTGCCGGAAGGCAGTTCCAGCATCCGCTTCAAATTCGCGTCAGGGCCCGCCTGCGCCAATAGAGGTGCTGAGGCTGCAGCCACTGCCATGCTCTTCGTCAATTCTCGTCGGGTCATGTTCATACTCCGCTCTTGCGCTCCACGTAGGCATAGTACGCCCCCGCGATCTCTTTCCCGTCTGCGTCCAGGAACCAGCTCTTCATTTCCAGACGTCCAGCGGGAAGCTTCATGCCGAACACCGCCTCCCGGTCGTCGCCCGCGACGTCGAGGCTCTTGTCGAAAGCGCCGATCTTCAACCGCGCGCGTGCGATGGGAAGCGCAACGCCTGCGGGAAGCACGCCGTCTTCGGCGGTATGAGCGGGAACCCCCGCGGAGATCGCAGCGTTGCAGTCTCGCGGCCAACGCCGGAGTGCGATTTCGTACGCACCTTGCCGGGCTACTTCCAAGTGCCAGACACCATTCTTGCGCTCTCCGCGCCGTACCTGGGCTGCCTGATCCAGGAAGACGTCCGCCCATTCGCAGGCCGAAACCAGAACCGGGTTCTCCTGTTCGGAACCCACGACCACAGGCAGAAAGCCGTCAAGCTGCGGATCGACGCGCGCCCACCACTGGTCATAGTGTTTTTGGAGGCGCGATACAACCTGTGGATTCTGATCGAACACGTTCTTCGTTTGTCCCGGGTCCTCGGACAGGTCGTAGAGTTCCGTTCCGCCGATCAGCCGCCAACGGTTCCACATCACGGTGGCATCGTTCTTGGCGGGACGCGCGCTTACGCCTTCGCGAGGCATTCGGCTGAACTGGACCACGGCGGTCCGGTCCGGCAGTTGTTTGCTTCGGTTCGTCAGAACACCGGCGAGGCTGATTCCGTCGGACTGAAAGTTCTGCGGACGCTTCAGTCCGCACAGGTCGATGAGAGTGGGGAACACGTCCTGCATCTGCGTCAAGCCGGTGAACTCCCGCCCGCCGCCAACACCGCCGCCGGGCCAGCGGACGAAACAGGGTACGCGGTGCCCGCCCTCATACAGTTCCGTCTTCGCTCCCCGCATTCCGGCGTTGTAAGTGAGCGTCCCGCGCGTCGCGCCATTGTCCGACTGATAGATCAGGATCGTGTCGTCCCGCAGCCCGGCCTTCTGAAGCATTTCATCCAGACGCCCGGCGTTGTGGTCGATATTCGCGATCATCGCGGAGTAGCGCGCCACGGCGTTCGGAAGGTGCTTGTAAGGCTGAACGAACTCCGGCGGAACAAACAGCGGCGTGTGCGCGACATTCAGCGGGATGAAGCAGAAGAACGGCGACCTATTCTGCGCGCCTTGAATCCAGCGCATCGCCTCGTCAAAAAAGACGTCGCCTGAGTACCCGGGATAGCGCTGCAAACGCCCCTTGTGCCGGTAAGTGTCGTTGAAGTAGTCGTTGTTCCAGGCGTCTGGAACGGAGCCAATGTGCGACGACGGATACCACACGGTCTCGTCGAAGCCACGGTCCTCTGGACGATACGGATAGGTGTCGCCGAGATGCCACTTGCCGAAAATCCCGGTGCGGTAACCGTTGTCGCGAAAGGTCTCCGGCAAAACGGGCAGATCCCGCCGCAACAGTGTGCGTCCGCTGCTGACGTTGATTGCGCCGGTGGCCAGCGCGTCGCGTCCTGTCAGCAGTTGCGCCCGCGTGGGCGTGCACATCGGACTGGAATGAAAGTCAGTGAACCGGACGGACTCGCCGCGAAGCCGGTCGAGTTGCGGCGTCTTGATCTCCGGATGCGCATGGGATGAAAGATCGCCATAGCCCTGATCGTCGGCGAGAATGATGACGACATTCGGACGCTTGGAAACCTGGCGGGAAGCGGAAGCCGCTGCCGGGTATAAGGAGGCTGCGCCGAGCCGTCCAAGCTCCCGCCTGGTCATCTGAGCCATCGTCCGCAGCCTTTTCGCCGGATTTTCGAAGTGGTGGCCAGGGACGGACTTGAACCGCCGACACGCGGATTTTCAGTCCGCTGCTCTACCAACTGAGCTACCTAGCCAGAAACTTCAGTGTACCAAAGGCATCGCGCCGGGTCGTCTAAAGCAGTAGACTTCGGTTAGACCA
>JBGTFZ010000030.1:0-68540 GCA_041746955.1 Bryobacteraceae bacterium | reverse complement strand
AACTGCTCGCGCTCCTCGTCGGTCGAGAGCTTCTTGAATACGGAACGCTCTTCATCCGTGATGACGTAGGAAACGTCTTCGTTCAGCCAGCGGCGGAACGGCGTCTCAAGCTCTTTGCGGAGCTTGGCTTCCCGCTTCTTCCGTTCCTTCTCCGACATTGGCTTCGCGATGGTTTCGCGATTGGCGTCGGGGGCATCCTTCTTTTTGTCCTGGCCAAAGGCCGGGGCCAGAACGAGGGTGAACGCGATAGCGAGAAACTTCTTAGCGATCATAGGTTTAAGGCTCGTCTTGTACAGACCTGATACGACCCTTCCAGTCTACGCCCCATATCACAGGGCGTCAATGAGTACGAAACGCGTCTGCGGGCCGTCCGGTTTCAAGTTTTGGCTTCAATGCCTGCGCTTGGCGCCACCGTGATGAGGCGTGATAGGTTCGGGAGGACGGCTATGGCTATGTTCAACATTGTTATTACTGGCGCGAGCTGCGGCATCGGTTTGGCGACAGCGGTGGAATTGGCTCGAGCAGGCCACCAGGTAGTTGCCACGATGCGCAACCCCGACGGTTCTCCGTCGCTGGGAGAGCAGGCGGCCACGGAGAGACTGCCCATCCGTATCGAGACGATGGACGTGGACTCCGACGAGAGCGTGAGGTACGCGTTCGACCGGATACTGGCGCAAGGACCCGTGGACGTATTGGTGAACAATGCGGGCATCGAACGTACAGGCGCCATTGAACAGATGCCACTAGTCGATTTTCGCACCTGCTTCGCACCTGCATGGAGACCAACTATTTCGGGGCGATTAGGTGCATTCAAGCCGTGGTGCCACAGATGCGGGAACGGCAGAGCGGCGCAATCATCAATGTGTCTTCGGTCGCCGGCAAGATTGCCTTATCGCCGATGGGGGCTTACACTGCGTCGAAGTTTGCGTTGGAAGCCTGGAGTGAGGCCCTTGCCCAGGAATTGCGGGCGTTCGGCGTACGGGTCGCGGTTGTCCAGCCCGGCATAATCGATACGCGGATGGCCCGCAATATCCAGGGCATGGGAGGCTCGGAAGTTTATCCGCAAGTTCGGCGGTGCGCCGCGTTGTTCGCGGCAACGATAGCAGCCGGGGCGGGCCAGCCTCAGTTGGTGGGCCAGAAGATTCTGGAGATCGTAGATTCTGGAACTTTGCAGTTCCGGCATCCCGTGGGACCCGATGCAGAGCCGTTTTTGGGCTGGCGCGAATCTATGAACGATGAGAATTGGGTCGAATGGAGTGCTCACAGCGACTCGAACTGGTTGAAGGCCGTGAAAGCGGATTTGGTATGGATTTGAAGCTCGACTAGTGGGAGCACAACGCACCACTTTAGGAGTTAGGCGAACCGTGCGCAAAAGGGAAGGCTTTTTCCCGGCCTCGCGAGTGCCTGATTTTACGTGCCTCTTGACCGGGCAAAATGCCGGGGGATTAAGGCCGGTCTTCGCGTCCTCGCAGGATCGCAGCCATGACACGCGGGCTGCGATGACCGTGCATCACGGCAATGACCCAGAGCGGCTTGTCATCGGGCGCATAGGCGATCAGGTAATCGTAGACACGGATAAAACGTAGGGGACGGCTGCTCAGGTCCGTGCGCCGGTGGCCTGTATGGGGAAAAGGCACCAAACCCCGGATTGCGGAGAGAATTTCATTAACAACGCGGTCGGCGGCGTTCACATTGTCGGCGCGGATATATTCCCAAATTTCATCGAGGTCAAAACGGGCTTCCGGATGAAGCGCGTATCCGGTCATTGACCGGCTGGCTCACGGCGGGCGGCGGCGCTTCTCTCGCGGAAATAGGATTCCACCTCATCGCCCGGAATGAGTTTCACCTTGCCGCTTTTGATTTCGTCGTAGCGCCGGTCCAGCATTTCGCATGTTTCGGCCAGCTCGTCGAACATACCGGCGACGGCATCTTGCACCAGCTCGTCGGCGCTCATCCCACTCTGCGCGGCCAAGTCTTTCAGTTTCTTTTCGAGCTCAGGCTTGAAATGCACTTCCATGGATCGGTCCCTTCTCTTTCAGCCTAAAGCAAATAGCCGGGACTGTCACGGTTTTCAAGATGAAGGCTGTTATTCTGCCTTTTGCGGCTGTGGGAAGTTTAGCGCCTTCAAAAGTTCTGTCGGGTCGGGACCGGGAGGGCGTTTTTCGACATGCGTTAAGTAACGCGATGAATCCGGACCCCAATCAAAATATAGACCCGTGCCGGGTTCCTTGAGCTGGCTGGCAATGTCTTGCAAAATTCCAAGCGTCTGCGAAAAAAGCAGCGTCCGTTTACGGTCGCCTAGCACGTGGGCGTACACATCGAGACGGTATCGGCCTTCCACAAACTGAAAAGCATTGTCATCGCGCGGAGCCAGAAAATGATGGTTGGCGGCAACGCCGGTTTCCCCTACATACAAGCCGCTGCCGCGCACAAGCTTCTCATCGCCGTGAACCCAGATGTTGAAGTTCTGGTGTGTTTCTTTCCGCGAAAGCGCAACGTGCATGCTTTCGATGACGCGTCCCTTTTTGGAAGTCGAAAACAAGAGCGTACGCAGATAGACCTTTGGTATTAAAGGCTGATGCCGGGAAGTATCAGGCACTGTCGGCTGAGTCATTTTCACCGTGCCGCGCTTCCACAACGTCAGCCAGGCATTGACTGCCGAAACGCCTAACGCCAGTGCTGAAATCGTGATGGAAACAGGGTCGGCCATCTATCCCCACATCTTTTCGGCAAGCTGCTGGGCTTCCGGGCCGGTGGCGTCGGCGTAAATCGAGGTGGTGGATAGTTGCGCATGTCCCAGCCACTTTTGCAGGGCGTTCAGCGGAACCCCGCTCGTCACGGCCTTGATGCCGAAGCCGTGGCGCAATCCTTTCGGGGTCGCATGAACGCCGGCAATGCCGGCGGCCTCCATGACTTCGCAGACGCGCCGCCATGCTGTGGGCCTCGACCATTCCCACAGGCGAACCCCCTGCCCCCGGCCCTTGCCCTTCTGCGCGGTCCTGAGATCGTGGACCATGTTTAGGGTATCCAGAAACACGGGCGGGACTGGCACGGGCCTGTAGACGCCGCGTCTGCGCTTCTTGAGAGTTTCAAAGACAATGGCGCCGGCTTCGAGGTCCACGCGGTCGGCGGTAAGGTTCAGCGCCTCCGAAATTCTACAGCCGGTATAGGTGAGCATGGCGCAAAACGTCCGCACTTCCCGGCTGGCAGCATCGGCAGCTTTGAGAAAAGCTTCGCGCTCGGAGGGGGTCAGGTACTTGCGGTGGCCGCTCTGGTCGTAAAGCTGTTGCATGGCCGGAAAACCCTGTTTGAAACAGAAAGCATGACATCTGTTTCAGGGGAATGCAACTGCGGGCCGGAAAACGGTCCACAAGGCGGGGCTGGCCGGGGATCGGGTGGCAACCGTGAAACAGAATTACCAATTCTGTTCCCACTCTAGGCGTTAGGCGAACCCTGCGCACCCTAAACGAGTACCAATCGCACTGAAGACCGAAGGTCCGGAAGCGACGCAAGCCTGGATTGAATCTCAGATTGGAAAGCCGTCGGCAGTGGAAACTGCGGTGAAGAAGGCGCGGCCCGCGAAGCAGTAACACCCGCGCGAGGCCTACTCCGCGACCGGAGCGACGATAAACGGCGTAGTTGTGGGTGCGGTGGAGCCCCCTGCGGGCTCATTGCTAACCGCGATGGCTGCGGTTGCGCCAAGATTGACGGTCTGCGGATTCAGGTGAATCGCGCCACCATCGGCTTCGGTCTGGAAGAGTCCTGCCGAAGTAGGCGCGCCGGTCTTCGGCACCACCCACATCTGGTACGTCCGTCCGGCGGGGGCAGGCGTCAGGTTCTGGACCACCAGCAGGACGCCGCGTTGCGGGCTGACAAGGATGCGTCCGCGCGGCGGCTGCGGCAGCGCCTCGCCAAACGACGTGATCTTCAATTGCGGCTCGTTCAGGAAGTCCAGCAGCGGCGATAGCGTTCCTAGTTTGGAGTCGCTTTGGATCAGCTGCTCGCGGACCTCAGCCAGTTCGCGGGTTTTCTTCTCCTCGCGCTGCCAGAAGTTCACAGCCATCAGAATCGCCAGTACGGTGGCTGTTGCCCAGGCCCATGTCCAACTTGGAATGCCGGGCTCGTCCCGGCGGACTGCGGCCATGATCCTGGACTTCAGGCGCTTCGGCGGCTCCACCTCCGCGGCCATCAGAGCGAATCCCGCAACCAGCTCCCGAGCTTCGGCCACGCGCCGGACCGTCTCGGCGTCGCCGCGCGCAAGACGAGCTTCCAGCTCCCCGGCGGCCTCCCTGTCGGCTGCGCCGAGGACGAAGAGTTCGTATTGTTCTCTTAGTTCTTCGTCGTTCATATGGCCGTCTCCGCGCCAATAGCCCCGCGGAGCACAGTTAATGCGGATCGCGTCCAAGTCTTGACGGTTCCCAGCGGCTGATCTAACTTCGCCGCCATCTCACTTTGGGTTAGTCCCTCAAAGTAGGCAAGCTCAATCACAGACCTCTGATTCGGGTTTAGTTGGTCGAACGCCTCCCGGAGCTTTCGGCCCCGGTCCGAATTCAAGATGTCTTCCTCCATGGAAACGTAAAGTCCGGGCTGCTCGGATGTATTGAGCTCGAATGTAGTATGGCTAGCCCTTCCTTCGACGGACCGTATATAGTCGATAGCCCGGTTGCGGGCCACCGCCAGCATCCAGGGGCCAAACTTGCCGCGCTCGGTGTCAAACGCCTGTACCCGGTTCCAAACGCGGAGAAAAGCTTCCTGGGTGAGATCTTCCGCAGTGGCCGAATCCCGCACCACGCGGAGGATGACGGAAAACACTAGCCTGCCGTAACGCCGGTAAACTTCTTCCAGCGCCTTCTCGTCCCGGCGTTTCAGACGGTCGATCAGGTCCGGAAGGTCTTCCGACTCCAGAGCCGCGAACAGGATGGGGAGGAAGGGAATCACACTGTCAGACGAACAGTTCCTGAACTAACTGCCCGCCGACGATTGTGGGCCGTTCGGCTCGCCCATTGTGCAAGTGAGTAAGGTATATGTGATCAAGCCCCAGTAAGTGAAGGATGGACGCGTGAATATCGTGAACGTGGCTGGGACGGTCCACCGCCCGTAATCCTATTTCGTCGGTTGAACCGATGGTCTGCCCGCCTTTGACGCCCCCACCGGCGAACCACATCGTAAATCCCCAGGGGTTGTGGTCCCGTCCGTCGCCCTTCTCGTTGAAGGGTGTCCGTCCGAATTCGCCGCCCCACACCACCAGCGTCTCGTCCAGCATTCCGCGAGCCTTCAGATCGGCCAGGAGTCCGGCCACCGGCTTGTCGGAGGCCCGGCACCACTTTCCGTGATTGCCCTCGATGTTGGCATGCGCATCCCAGCCGGAGCCGGAGCCGCAGTACAGCTCGACAAAGCGTACGCCGCGCTCCACCAGCCGCCGGGCCATCAGGCAGTTCCGCCCAAAGTCCCGCGTGGCTTCGTCGTTCAGGCCATAGAGATCTTTCGTTGCATCGGACTCGCTGGCCAGATCCACCGCTTCCGGCGCCGACGCTTGCATCTCGTACGCAAGTTCGTAGCTTCGGATGCGCGCATCCAGTTCCGTGTCGTCGGCTTTGTCCGCTCCGAACCGGGTGTTCAGCGATTTCAGGAATTCCAGCTTGTTGCGCTGCTGCTTGTCGGTAACGCCTTCAGGCGTCTTCAGGTGGAAGATCGGCGTGTCGCCCTGCCGGAATTGCGAGCCCTGATACGTGGCGGGCAGGAATCCGGACGACCAGTTCTTGGGGCCGCCCACTGGCTCGCGGTCGTCCAACAGAACGACGAAAGCGGGCAGATTCTTGTTGGCGGCGCCCAGCCCGTAGGTAACCCACGCGCCCATCGACGGACGCCCGGCCAGGATGTCGCCGGTATTCATTTGGCACACGCTGCCGACGTGATTCAGGCCGTTAGCCCAGCAGGACCGCAGCACCGCGATGTCGTCGACATGCTGTGCGATGTTCGGATACCAATCCGACACCCAGGTTCCCGCTTGCCCGTGCTGTTTCCACTTGCGCGGCGAACCCATCAATGTGTTGCCGGCCGTTCCCATCGCCGTGATCACTTTGCCGAAGCTGTCCGGCATCGGCTGGCCATGCAATTCGTTCAGCTTCGGCTTGGGATCGAAAAGATCAATGTGGCTGGGCCCGCCTTCCATGAACAGCCAGATCACCGATTTCGCTTTGGGCGCGTGATGTGGCTTCTTCGGCGCCAGCGGATCGATGCTGCTCGCCGCCAAGGCGGAATCGCCGGCCAACAGGGAGCCCAGCGCGATTCCCGCCAGCCCGGAGCCTGCGTGCGCGAAAAACTCGCGGCGCGTGCGAACCGGCCAGTGGTGATGCAGCTTGTGGATCATCCTTAGTCGATATACAGAAATTCGTTCGAGTTTAACAGCGCATGGCACAGGTCGGCCAGTGGCGACGCGCTGCCCGCCGCCTGCTGGCGCGCGAGAAACTCGACGGCTTCCCGTTGTTCTTCCGTGTCTGCCGGACGCGCGTAGGCCATGCGCCATGCGCGGTCTACCCGCGCTTCATCCGTCAGTCCTTCGTCGTTGCCGACGCGCCCGGCCATCTGCGCAGCCCAGTCCGCCACCAGTTGATTATTGATTAACGACAGCGCCTGCATCGCAGACACCGTGTTGTTCCGCCGCGCGCAGCTTTCGTGCGTATCCGGCATGTCGAACGACTCGATCATGGGGTACCGTGTATTGCGCCGGACGAAGATATAGACGCTGCGCCGTGCCGCCTCCGCCGGATCTTCCTGCTGCTTCCATCCGCCGCGCGTCACCATCCCGTCGGGGAGCGGAGGAAATACGCCCGGCCCATACATCTTCGTGTTCAGCACTCCGGCAGTGGCCAGGATGGAGTCGCGAATTGCCTCGCCGTCCAGACGCCGCCTGCTCCATCGCCACACCAGTTTGTTCTCTGGATCGACGGCCGCGTTGGCGGCGTTGAACTCGCTCGACTGCTGGTATGTGGAAGACAGCAGGATCTGGCGATGAAGCTTCTTCACGCTCCAGCCGTCTTCGATGAAAGTGGCCGTCAGGTGGTCCAGCAGTTCGCGATGAGAGGGCCGCTCACCCATGACACCGAAGTCGCTGGGCGTGCCGGAAAGCCCCCGGCCAAAGTGGTAGTGCCACACGCGGTTTACCATCACCCGCGCGGTAAGCGGATTCTTCTCGTCCGCCAGCCAGTTGGCCAGTGCGGCGCGCCGTCCGGACGATCCGGCCACCGGCACGATGTTCGCGTCGGAAGGATCGAGAATGGTCAGGAATCCCGGCTGTACTTCGTCCAGAGGCGCGTCGTATGCGCCTTGCGACAGCACGAAGGTTGCGGGGGCGGTGGTCCCGTGATCCACCATCGTCGCAGCCACCGGAAGCTCCTCCGGCTTGATCGCGTCGAACTTCTTTAACTCCCCGTCCAACGCCTTGTACTTGGCCTTTGACTCGCCCTTCAGCTTCGCCGCGATCAACTCGTCGGTGAACGTCACCTGCGGGAGCGCCTTGATGGCCATCTGCCATTGATAGGGGTTCCGCGCGCCGGGGTCCATCTTCAGCGCGTCCTGTATTTCGGCGGGGAAGCGCGACATGCGCTCTTCGAAAAACTTGTCTCGCGCCGGTTTCAGAATGGCTTCCATCTCCGTCCGGATCTCTGCCGTAGCGGAATCCCATTCGGAGCGTTTCGCAGCGTAGCTGGTGCGCGCGTCCGTCGACGAAAGGCTGGCCTCGTCGTCGATCGCCGTGTTGGCGAAGAACGCCTGCAGCCGGTAATAGTCTTTATGCAGAATCGGATCGAACTTGTGATCGTGGCACCTGGCGCATGCAACCGTAAGGCCCATGAAGGTGTAGCCCACGACGTCCGTGACATCGTTCAGCAGTTCCTGGCGCCGCAGCATCACGTTCGCCGCATTCGACTCATCGGGAAAGTGGCGGTTGAATCCCGTCGCGATCAGCGCGTCGTTGTCGCCGGGATACAACTCGTCGCCCGCGATTTGTTCCTTGACGAAGCGGTCGTAGGGCTTGTCTTCGTTGAAGCTGCGGATGACATAGTCGCGGTAGCGCCAAGCATTGGGGCGCGTCTCGTCGGCCTTGAAGCCTTCCGAATCGGCATAACGCGCCAGGTCAAGCCAGTGCCGCGCCCAACGCTCCCCGTAGCGGGGTGAGGCCAGCAGCCGGTCCACCACCTTCTCGAAAGCCCGCGGACTGTTGTCGGAAAGGAAAGCCTGCACTTCCTCCGGCGTCGGCGGAAGGCCCGTCAGATCCTGCGTCACGCGGCGGATCAGCGTTACTTTGCCGGCGGCGGGATTTGGCGACAGCTTCTTCGCTTCCAGCTTCGCGAGGATGAAACGATCAATCGAAGTCCGCGCCCAATTGGCGTTTGCAGTAGATGGTGCGTGGTGCTTCTCGACAGGCTGAAACGCCCACCAGCGCTTCTGCATCGGCGTGAATTCTTTTGCCGTCGCAGGTTCGGCAGAAGCAGAGATTGTGCAGACCGCGAAGGCGGCTGCGGTCAAGGCAGCGCGAGTCACGCGCCAATTATATCTCTTGACGCGCGCAAGGGGAACCCGATATTATTAGGCGAAGAAAGAGCGAACACACATGGATTCGGGCCGCGTTTTCGTTGGCTGCGCAGGCTGGTCGTACCCGCACTGGAACGGCGTAATCTACCCGAAGCCCCGTCCGCGCTCTTTCGAACCGCTTGCGTTTCTTGCCGCCCATCTGGATGCGGTGGAGATCAACGCTTCGTTCCACCGCCCGCTGGATCCCAGAGTGACGGAGCGCTGGCTGCGTCTGGCGGAGCCGAATCCGGAATTCCTGTTTACGGCGAAGCTGGGAAGGCAGTTCACGCACGACCGGTTGACCGCGGCGTCCGCCGTCGCGTTCTTCAAGCAAGGGCTGTGGCCGCTGATGCGCGCGAAACACTTCGGCGCGCTGCTGATGCAGTTTCCGCCGGAGTTCCGGTTTACGACGGCCAACCAGAAGTTCTTCCGCACGCTGCGCCGCGCGTTTCACGAGTTTCCACTGGTCGCGGAAATGCGTCATGAGTCCTGGGAGATGGACGAGGCCGTCGCCTTCGTACGCGATCTAAAGGTCGGCTTGTCGGGTGAGCGAAAGCTGACCAGCGCCACCGGCTATGTGCGCGCGTCCGACGCGTCCGCCGATGTGGTCTCGCTTGCGTCGAACGTGGAGCGGCTGGCGCCGCTTTCGGACCGCTACTTCGTGTTCTTCACTGCGGACCAGCACGGCGCATCCTTCATGCAGGCAGCCGCCCTCCGCGCGCTGCTTACCGGACGCACCTTCGAACCCGCGCAGTCGAGGCTGGACTTCAACCGTCCCGCGGCGTAACCAAAAAATCATCCGAATTTCCGGCGCCGCATGATATTCTCACGCGGGAGGAGTTTCATGAAAAAACTACTTGGTCTTGTGATGGCGGGCGCGTTTGCGTGTTCCGCCGGTCCTATTTTTGTTGCCACTCTCAGCGGCGATCAGGAAGTTCCGATGCGCGAAACGGACGCATCGGGAACCGGGTCGGCGGTTTTGACTGACAGTATGCTTAGCGTGCAGATCGATTTCGAGGGGCTTACGGGTCCCGCAGTGGCGGCGCACATCCACTGCTGCCCCGGTCCCGCCGGGAATGGTCCTGTGGCGGTGGGCTTCGAAGATTTTCCCATGCTGTCGTCGGGCAGCTATTCGAAAACGTTCGACCTCGACCTGGCTGCTACCTATGGCGGCGGTTTTCTCGGAGGATTCGGCGGCGACGTCGCGATGGCGAAAGCGGCATTTGTCGGAGGCCTCAAAGGTGGGCTTGCTTACTTCAACATCCACACGGCGATGTATCCGGGCGGCGAGATCCGGGGCAACATCGTGGCCACTCCAGAACCGGCTTCCCTGGTTTTGATGGGCTGCGGCATAGCCGTCCTGGGGCTGGCCCGGCGACGGTACCGTACTAACTCCTAAGCCGTTCGCGGCGGACCGTATTGATATTGCGCAACCCGCCGCGATACACTCCCAAAGGATCGACGGGGCATCCCTGCGGCCCAACTTACGAGCGTCCCGGCATTTACGGGCCGCCGGAGTTCAACAAACATCAACCGTAGGAGTAGCCCTTTCGTGACATTCGCCAGCGCCGTGTCCGCAGCTGGCCGCCTGACCCTATCCGGTCTCGCGGCTGCCTTCTTCCAGTCCTCCGCCAGCGCTCAAACTGAGCACCGGCCCGGAGGCGAAGCCAACCTGGTTCTTCCCGATCTTGAGCTCGCGCGATTCTTCGGCGATGTCTCCGGCGTCACTCTGCTTTACGGCGGAATCGGCGTTGCCATCCTGGGCCTGCTGTTCGGTTTGGTCATCTACAGGGAACTGCATCGCATGCCGGTTCACCGTTCGATGCTGGAGATCTCGGAACTGATCTACGAGACCTGCAAGACCTACCTTGAGACGCAAGGGCGCTTCCTGCTGATCCTGGAGTTGTTCATCGGCTCCATCATCGTCTTCTACTTCGGATTTCTGCTGCACTTCGACGCGTTCCGGGTCGGCGTGATTCTGATGTTCTCGCTTATCGGCATTGCGGGAAGCTATTCGGTGGCGTGGTTCGGAATTCGCGTCAACACGTTCGCCAATTCGCGGACCGCGTTCGCCAGCCTTACCGGCAAGGCGTACCCCTGCTACGCGATTCCACTGAAGGCCGGCATGTCGATCGGCATGCTGCTGATCTCGGTGGAGCTTCTGCTGATGCTGGCCATCCTGCTGTTCATTCCGGGCGACCTTGCCGGGCCGTGCTTTATCGGCTTCGCGATCGGTGAGTCACTTGGCGCGGCGGCCCTCCGCGTAGCCGGCGGCATCTTCACCAAGATCGCCGACATCGGCGCGGATCTGATGAAGATCGTCTTCAAGATCAAGGAAGACGATGCGCGCAATCCCGGCGTCATCGCGGATTGCACGGGCGACAATGCGGGCGACTCCGTCGGTCCTTCGGCGGACGGCTTTGAGACGTATGGCGTGACGGGCGTCGCGCTGATCAGCTTCATCCTGCTGGCGGTGGAAAACCCAGTCGTCCAGGTTCAACTGCTAGTGTGGATCTTCGTCATGCGCGTCGTGATGGTGATCGCCAGCGGCCTAAGCTATTTCATCAACGAATCCCTGGCGAAAGCCAAGTACGCCAATCTGGCCAAGATGAACTTTGAGGCTCCGCTTACCACGCTGGTGTGGTTGACCTCCATCATCTCCGTCGCCCTAACCTACGTGGTCAGTTACCTGCTGATTCCGGGCATCGGCGGCGACGACACGCTGTGGTGGAAGCTGTCCACCGTCATCACGTGTGGAACGCTGGCCGGCGCGATCATTCCCGAACTGGTGAAGGTGTTCACGTCGGTGAGCTCCCGCCATGTCCGCGAGGTGGTGACGTCGTCGCGAGAAGGCGGAGCGTCGCTGAACATTCTGTCCGGTCTGGTGGCGGGCAACTTTTCCGCGTTCTGGCTGGGGTTGACCATGCTGGCGCTGATGTCGGCGGCCTACTATTTTTCGACGCTGGGCCTTGTCCAGCTGATGATCGCGCCCGCCGTGTTCGCCTTCGGCTTGGTCGCGTTCGGGTTCCTCGGCATGGGCCCGGTGACGATCGCGGTGGACAGCTATGGACCCGTTACCGACAACGCGCAGTCTGTCTATGAGCTAAGCATGATCGAGACGCTGCCGAACATCCACCAGGAGATCTCGAAAGACTTCGGCTTCAAGCCGGACTTCGAGAAAGCGAAGGAAAATCTGGAGGAAAACGACGGCGCGGGCAACACGTTCAAAGCGACGGCCAAACCCGTGCTGATCGGAACGGCCGTCGTCGGCGCCACCACGATGATCTTCTCCATCATCATGGGCCTGACCGACGGACTGAAACCGGACCTGATCGCCAACCTGTCCATCCTTCACCCGCCATTCCTGCTGGGCCTGATTGCCGGCGGCGCGGTGATCTACTGGTTTACCGGCGCATCGATGCAGGCCGTCACGACGGGCGCGTACCGCGCGGTGGAGTTCATCAAGGCGAATATCAACTTGGAAGGAACTACTCGCGCCAGCGTCGCGGATTCCAAGAAAGTGGTGGAGATCTGCACGCAATACGCGCAGAAGGGAATGTTCAACATCTTCCTTACGGTCTTCTTCGTCACGCTGGCCTTCGCTTTCTTTGAACCCTACTTCTTCATCGCCTATCTGCTCTCGATTGCGCTTTTCGGCCTGTATCAGGCGATCTTCATGGCCAACGCCGGCGGCGCGTGGGATAACGCGAAGAAGATCGTCGAGACGGAGTTGAAGCAGAAGGGCACGCCCCTGCACGACGCAACGGTGGTGGGCGACACGGTGGGCGATCCGTTTAAGGACACGTCGTCGGTGGCGCTGAACCCGATTATCAAGTTCACTACGCTGTTCGGGTTGCTGGCGGTTGAGCTTGCCGTCTCACTCTCGGCGGGCGATAACGCAAACCTGGCGACGGGCCTGGGAATTGTGTTCCTGGCGATCGCGCTGTTCTTCGTCTACCGCAGCTTCTACGGCATGCGGATCGAGAAATAACGCCTACCGCAGGCGGTCGTTCAACGCCTTCAGCTTCGCCGCGTCGAACTTCGGCTTGCGGTCGTACGTCAGCAGGCCGTTGATCTCCTGCTCCACATCGGTCAACTGCGTGTAGCACAGGCCAACGATGTTCGGCAGCTTCGCCAGGCCGTCCCATAGGCTTTCCAGACGCCGGAAGGCGGCGTCCTGGTCGGGCTCCACTCCGGCATAGCCCCACGCGTCGGACGGCACGTTCGATCCGGGCGCGATATAGCTGATGCCGCCGAACTCCGACAGAAATAACGGAGAGCCGTTGTACCGGAACCCCGGCGCCATCGCCTCGCGCCCGTTGCGTGGAACCTCTGTTCCCGCGCCGCCGACGCCCTTGTACTTCGACACCAGCACTTCGCCGGTCTTCGCGTAGTCGTGAAGGCCCATCAGGTCGGTAAGGTCGGTATGCTCCCAGCCGTCGTTGTCGATCACGGGCCGTGTGGCGTCGAGAGACTTCGTCAGGCGGTACATCGCCTTGAGATGCTCGGCTTGACGCGAGTCGCGCAGATCCGGCACGCCCCAGCTTTCATTGACCGGAATCCACATCACGACTGACGGGTGGGAGTAATCACGCTCAACGGATTCCGCCCACTCCTGGGTGAAGCGAGCGACGTAGGCGGGGTCGAACAAGTAGGCGTTCGCGGCCTCATCCGACACCAGGAAGCCCATCTTGTCGGCCCAATAGAGGAAGCGCGGATCTTCCAGCTTCTGATGCTTGCGCGCGCCGTTGAAGCCCATCTCCTGCATTGCCCGGATGTCGAACTGCATGGCCTCATCCGACGGGGGTGTCAGCGTGGATTCGGGCCAATAGCCCTGGTCCAGAACCATCTTCAGATACAGCGGCCGCCCGTTCAGCGCGAACCGGCCATTCTCGATGGCGACGGTGCGAAATCCAAAGTAGCTGCGGACTTCGTCAAGCGTCTTGCCGTCCTTCACCACCTCAAACGTGACGTCGTAGAGATTCGGGGCTCCAGGAGCCCACAGGCGCGGCTGCCGCACGATCCAGGACGCCGCAGTCCGCTCCGATCCCTGCACCTCCACCGTTCCCAGCGTGTCCTGGCCGAATCGAACCGTGACGCGGAACTTCAGCCCCGGCTGTTGGCGTGCGATGCGCGCGTCGAATTGTGCGATGCCGTCCATCCCAGCGGTGATCCGGACGCGATCCAGATAGCTTTCGCCCGCCGCTTCCAGCCAAACCGGCTGCCAGATGCCAGTGGTGCGGGTGTAGAAAATCCCGCGGGATTTCAGTTCCCAGTACTGCTTGCCGCGCGGCTGATGGCGGTCCGTCGGCGAATCCTCCGCGCGGACGGCGATCACGTTCCCGCCGGGCTTCAGCAACGCTGTGATGTCGGCGCCGAAGGGCGTGCTTCCGCCCGTGTGCGATGCAGCCTGCTGGCCGTTCACCCACACCGTAGCCATATAATCCACCGCGCCGAACTTCAGCAGCACGCGGCTGCCTTTCCAATCCGCGGGAACGTCGAAGCTGCGCCGGTACCAGACTTCCGGGTGGAACGAAGTGTCGGCGATTCCCGAGAGTTTCGTTTCGACGGCGAACGGGACGGTGATCTTCAGCGGAAACGCCTTGCCGTCGTAGCCAAACTGCCAGACGCCGTTCAGGGATAGCCAGCGCGTGCGCTCAAACTGCGGCTGAGGGAACTCGGGGCGGGGCGTCGCGGCGGCCAGGCCGACGGCGCTTAACAGGAGGATGACGGGAATTCGCACCCCGCCAGTCTAACGGAGGCGCTGGTTGCGCGCGGCCTAAAGTCTTGCGCGGCATGCGCCGATAGACAAAAGAATGCTGTGGCTGGTCCTGCTGGTGGCGCAAAACCTCGATCCCTACGCGGCGATGCGGGAAAAGATGGAGCAATCGGTGGCGGCGCAGCGCGTATCCGTGCGGCGTCAGGCCGCAGCCGTGCATGGGGCGGACGCAGCGGCGGAGCCAACCTTCTACACCGTACCGTGGCACGGAACACCGCAACCTGCCGCCACGGTCGCGGGCCTTGAACCGGTGTGCGATCCGGTGGCGCCGGAAATGCTGGGGCCGATCATACGGTCGGCAGCCGAAAAGAACGGCCTTCCAGAGCAGTTGATCCGCAGCGTCATCCGTAGCGAGTCGGCGGGGCGGCCCTGTGCCGTGTCCAGCGCGGGAGCAATGGGATTGATGCAACTGATGCCGGCGACGGCGCAAACGCTGGGCGTCGCGAATCCGTTCGACGCCGCCGAGAATGTGGACGGCGGGTCGCGTTTCCTGAAAGGTCTGTTGGGACGGTTTGGCGGCGATGTCTCTCTGGCCTTGGGCGCTTACAACGCAGGCCCGGCGCGGATCGACCAGTATGGCGGCCTGCCGCCTTATGCGGAGACGCAGAATTACGTCAGTGGAATTCTGGCGCAGTTGGGCGGCCTGCCCCGGATTATGCTTTCCAATGGAGATGCGACGCAGGCGCGGGGTGTGGAATGACCGGTGGCGCCGCAGTTCCACCGGACGAAAGATCGCCTTCGCCGCATTGGCTCTGCTGGCCGCGTTCTACGCCTGGATTGGCGTCAGCCTCGCGATTCTCCGCTTCGCAGATCCTCCCACGACGGCGTTGCAGATGCAGCGGCGCGTCGAGTCGTGGTTCCGCGACGGACGGTACGTTAAACGCCAGAAGCAGGTTGCAGCGGCCCGGATCTCAGCCGCCCTTCGCCACGCCGTAGTGGCCGCGGAGGATGCGCGATTCTACACGCACCATGGCGTCGATTTGGCGGAGTTGAAAGACGCGGTGGCCGACGATCTGCTGGCGGGGCGATTTCGCGGCGCTTCCACCATCACCCAGCAGATGGTCAAGAATTTATTCTTCGGCACCCACGGGTCGATCTTTCGAAAGCTGGCCGAGTTCGCCGCCGTCCCCGCAGCGGAACTGATCCTCGGGAAAGATCGGATTCTGGAGATTTACCTCAACATCATCGAGTGGGGTCCAGGCGTCTATGGGGCGGAAGCCGCCGCCGAGTATCACTACCGGACAAGCGCGGCCCGCGTGGACCGCGAAATGGCGGCGAGATTGGCCGCCGTGCTGCCCGCGCCGCGCCGTCGAAACCCGCATCGGATGGACCGGTACGCCGCCGTCATTCTGGAACGGATGCGGCAGCAGGGCCGGTAGCCGTCTTCGGAAATTCCGGCAGGCCGATCACTTCTTCCATCTGCGCGACATGGCGCAGAAGGTGCTGCGTGTAGAACAGCAGCCACTGATAGCCGTCGAGCATCTTCAGGACGTGATGGTCCATCGCGTGCGCCCGGTGGTCAACGTCCGGATCGTCCAGCCACGCGAGAGACCGGTCGCGCGCAGCGTCGAACTTGCCCAGCAGTTCCGCTGGATCCGTCGTGCGCCCCTGCGGAACTACTCGCTCCGGCGCTTGGCGCTTCGACGATCGATCGACGACAAACGTCATGATCCGGGCGTCCTTGGCGAGGTCCGTTTCCGCCGACGGCGGGGCAGCCGAGACGATCTTCAACGATCCGGCTTCGATGAGATAAACATGCTCCAGGATCAGGGCGATCGACCACGCTTCACCCGCGCGGAAGTGCCACTGCTCCGCCGTAAGGTCGTCTAACAGTCCGTGGAGCTTGGCGCGCGATTCAGTCAGCAGGCCCCGGGCGATTTCACGTTCCTGTGCGGATAGCGACATTTAGCGGCCCGGATACTTTGCGTCCGCCTGGACCTCGGCGATCTGCGCCAGATGTCTCTCATTGTGGGCGGCGATGAACTGCATCCATTGCACGCAATCCAGCGGGCCCAGCGGCGACGGCGCAAAGTGCCCTCTTAGATCGTCCTGTGCATCCCGGACCCAGCCGATACTGGCGTCGCGGGTTTTCAGGAACTCGGTTAGCGAACCGGGCCCCGCGCCGAACTTGCCCGCCGGTTGGAACTGCTCCGGCGCTTGCAGCTTCTGGTCCCGTTTTGGGATATTCTTCCGGATCATCTCGTCGTCCACTTTATCCGCGGGCGGGGCGGAAGCGGGCGTTGCCATCGTTTTCTGAACCAGGCCGAAAAGTCCCTTTTCTGTCAACGCCAAATGCTCCACAACTTGCGCCACAGACCAGCGATTATCGGCCTGTTTGAAATTCCACTGCTCCGGCGTGAGATTTGCCGTCGCGTCCAGCAACTGCTTCCTCGTGGCATGCAGATAGCTCAAGGTGAAGTCTCGATCGCGCTGGGACAGGTTGTCCGCGGAAAGAACCGGCAGGAAAAGCAGCAGGGTGGCCAGGGCACGGCGCATGCCCGTTGTTTTAGCACATCTGTAGTTTCCACCGGGGACAGCCGATATAAGCGCGTGCCAAGAAGTTCGCTGAACACCAAAGCCAGAGGCGTCGAAGCCGCTCTATTCGCGTTGGCGCTTGCGGCGGAACGGCGCGACACCGAAACCGCCGGACATTGCCAGCGGCTTGCGGAACTTGCCGTGCGTTTCGGCAACCGCCTGGCGCTTTCTGAATCCGACATCGGAACACTGCGGCGCGGCGCCTATTTGCACGACATTGGCAAGGTGGCCGTGCCCGATGCAATCCTCTACAAAGCCGGACCGTTGACGGAGCAGGAATGGCAGATCATGCGGACACACCCCGTGCGGGGCGAGGAGATTTGCCGTCCCATCGCCTGCCTTTCACCGGTTCTGCCGGTGATCCGGCACCACCACGAACGGTTCGACGGGTCCGGGTACCCTGATGGACTTCAGGGTGAGCAGATTCCGCTTCTCGCACGAGTTCTCCAGGTGGCAGACGTTTACGACGCGCTCACCAGCCAGCGGACTTACAAACGCGGCATGTCGCATCGTGAGGCGATCGACCTGCTAAGGCAGGAGGTCCGCAAGGGTTGGCGGGACCCCCACATGGTCGAGGTGTTTGCCGGAATGTTCCCGGCCCTTGTCGAAAGGCAAACCCGGCGGGCGATCGCTTAGCCGATTCCCGGAACACGGGCGGCCTTCTTCACGTATCGTTCATCAATGAGGAGATGGACGATGAATCGAACTCCCGGATTGGCATTGCTGTCAGTTGCCGCACTCAGCGGCTGCCTGACGATTCGCACGGATGAGCATGGAGGAGCGCCGCAGACCGATCGCGTCGCCATCGACCTCGGCAAGGCGGAGATGGTGCGTGCCGAGATCAAGATGTCGGCGGGCGAACTAAAGGTCTCGGGCGGCGCGCAGAAACTTCTCGAGGCTGATTTTCGATACAACGTACCGCTGCTGAAGCCTTCGGTGCGGTACGACGCCACCGGGTTTCGCGGCCACCTTACCGTCACACAGTCTTCGACGCGCGAGATCACGCTCGGCCATGACATCGAGAACAAGTGGGATCTTCGCTTGAGCAACGATGTGCCGCTGGACCTGATCCTCAACATGGGCGCGGGCGAAAGCCGGTTTGACTTGGCGTCGCTGGATCTCCGGCGCGTCGAAGTCCACATGGGGGTTGGAGAGATGCGAATGGACCTCCGCGGCCAGCCGAAACGCGACTACGACGTCGAGATCCGCGGCGGAATTGGCGAGGCCACTGTGCTGCTTCCCGCCGATGCGGCCATTTCCGCGGAGGCCCGCGGCGGAATCGGAGAGATTCGTGTTCGCGGAAATCTGCGCAAGGATGGAGACCGCTACGTCAGTTCCAACTATGGCGGGGGCAAACCCACGATCCGGCTGGATGTTCGCGGCGGCATCGGGCAGATCAACCTTGTCGCCGAGTGATTCAGCCTTCGCACTTTTACAGCGCGAGATCGCCGGATGCCACAAATGCCCCCGGCTGGTTCAGCATCGCCAGGAAATCGCGGAAAAGAAGCGCCGCGCCTATGCGAACCAGACCTACTGGGGCAAGCCGGTAGACAGCTTCGGCGATCCGCAGGCGCGCCTGATGATCGTGGGGTTGGCTCCCGGAGCGCACGGCGCGAACCGCACCGGACGCATGTTTACGGGCGACCGCTCCGGCGATTTCCTATACCGGGCGTTGTATGAAACTGGATTCGCGAATCAGCCGGGAAGCATCTCGCGGAACGACGGCCTTGAACTGCGCGACTGTTTCATTACCGCTGCCGCCCGCTGCGCCCCGCCGGGAAATCGCCCGTCGCCGGACGAGATCGAAACGTGCCGGGGGTATCTCCACCGGGAGATCCAACTTCTCGACCGCGTCGAGGTCGTCGTCGTGCTGGGCCGCATCGCGCTTGACGCCTATCGCGCCGTGCTTGGGTTGCGGCCCCTGTCGTTCTCTCATGGGCTGGTGCATCCGCTGTTGCCCGCGCTGATCACCAGCTACCACCCAAGCCAGCAGAACACGCAGACCGGGCGGCTGACGGCGCCGATGCTCCGCATGGTTTTCGAGAAGGCGCGCCGTATACTTGAGGGAAATGCGCGAACTGGCGCTGATGCTGCTGTTGACGTGGGTCAGCCCGAAAGAGCTTGATTCGGTCAAAGCTCGTACGAAATTCTGGAGCTTCCAGAAACCCGTCCGCCCCGAAGTTCCCGCAGGTTCCCCGTGGATCCGCAATCCCGTCGATGCCTTCGTCCTGGCGCGGCTTACCGCAACCGGACACAAACCGGCCGATCCGCTTGCGCGGCAGGCTCTGCTTCGACGCGCCACCCTCGACCTTACCGGGCTTCCTCCTTCGCCCGCCGAGATGAAAGCGTTCCTCGCCGACACCGCTCCGGATGCCTACGAACGCGCGGTCGACCGGCTGATGTTGTCCCCCGCTTACGCCGAACGTTGGGCGCAGCGATGGCTGGACATCGTGCGCTATGCCGACACCAACGGGTTCGAGCTCGACGCGGAACGCGGCCAGGCGTGGCGCTACCGCGACTACGTCATCAGGAGTTTCCAGGCCAACAAGAGTTTCGACCGCTTCGTGCGCGAGCAGATTGCCGGGGATGAACTGTGGCCGGACGATCGAGAAGCCATCATCGCCACCGGGTTTCTGCGCGCCGGTCCGCAGCATGTCGTCGGAGGCAATCAGGATGAAGAGCTGAACCGCCAGGAACAGTTAACCGAGATGACGGCGGGTGTCAGTTCCGCGTTTCTCGGTCTGACGATGAATTGCGCGCGCTGCCACAACCATAAGTTCGATCCGATTCTTCAAGCGGACTATTACCGGCTTCAGGCGATGTTCGCGCCGGCGCTGGATGCGGATGTGGACCTGTCTGACCCGCTCGAAAAAGCGGCTTACGCGTGGGACAGGGCGGAGTACGAGGCGCGCACCCGGCCGATTGAAGACGCCATCACCGCCATCGAGAAACCTTACCGGGAAAAGTTGCGGGAACAGAAGCGCGCTCTGCTGGAGCCCCATTTTCTAGCGGCGTTGAAGGCGCCGGCCGAAAGCCGCGGCGACGAACAGAAGCGGCTGGCGAAAGAGGCGCAGTCTCAAATCTCGCCGTCATGGGACGAAGTGCTGGCCCAGTTGACGCCCGAAGACACCGCGCGCCGCGTTGCCCTGCGGAAGCGCCTGCACGAGATCGAACTGGATGCGCCAGAGCCTCCGGCGAACGCCTACGCCGTTCGCAACACGATGTCGCCCGCGGAAACACACATCCTGAAAGTGGGCGACCACAAGGCGAAGCAAGGCGTGGTTCCGCCCGGAGTGCCGCTGGTGTTGGCGATGGTTCAGGGCCGCGAGGCGAACGGCGATACCGCAACGGACCCGATGCGGCGGCGCAGCGACCTTGCCAATTGGATGGTGTCGCCGGATCATCCGCTAACCGCGCGTGTATTCATCAACCGGATCTGGCAGTTTCGAATGGGAGATGGAATTGTCACCACGCCCAATGATTTCGGAACGCTGGGCGCGCGCCCGACCGACGCGGCGCTGCTGGACTGGCTGGCGGTGGAGTTTCAGGAAGGCGGCTGGGACATCCGCGCGATCGACCGGTTGATCATCACCTCCAACGCTTACCGGCAGGGTGGCCAGCACCGGCGGCTTGACGCCGAAGCGGTTCGCGACAGCGTTCTTGCCGTATCCGGCCGGTTGAATCTTCGAATGTATGGCGCGCCGGTGCGGGTTCCGATTGAGCCCGAAGTCTACGACATCATCTTCACCGAGTATGAAACCGACAACCTTTGGCCGCTGCCGAAAGACCGCAGCGAAATCTACCGCCGTTCCATCTACCTGCTGAACAAGCGCACCGTGCGCCTGCCGATGCTGGCCAATCTGGATCAGCCGGACACGATGACGCCGTGCCCGCAGCGGCACGTCTCGACTCACGCACTGCAGGCGCTGTCGCTGATGAACTCGGATTTTATGCAGGAGTCCGCGGCGGCGATGGCGGCCCGGCTAAGCAAGGCCGATCCCGTGGCTGACGCCTACTGGCTGGCGCTGGCCCGCGAGCCGAAGCGGGTGGAGCGCGATCAGGCCGCGAAATTCTTCGCGAAAGGAGGCACGCTGGCCGAGTTCTGTCTCGCCATGCTGAACCGGAATGAGTTCATCTACCTCCCGTAGCCAGGGCCTGTGTTCGCTGTCGTCGCGGCGCGACGTGCTTCGCGCCTCCGCACATGGCTTCGGGGCGATTGCGCTGGAAGCTCTGCTGGCAAAGGGCGCGCGGGCGGCGGAGCGGGTAAATCCCATGGCTGCAAAGCCTCCGCACTTCGCGGGCAAAGCGAAATCTGTCATCTTCCTGTTCATGGTCGGCGCGCCCGGGCAAATGGATACCTTCGACCCGAAGCCGCTGCTGAAAAAGTACGAAGGGCAGAAGCTTCCCGGCAGCTTTGGAAAGATCGGGAGCCAGTTCACCGACGGCTCCACGCCGATTCTTGCGTCGCCGTTTTCCTTCGCGCAGTATGGGCAAAGCGGACTTCCCGTCAGCGACCTTTTCCCTCACCTGTCGGGCTGCGTAGACGATATCTGTTTCGTCCGCAGCTTCCTTACCGAAAGCGTTGTCCATGCGCCCGCGATGTATCAGATGCACACCGGACGCACGTTGATGGGCTACCCGAGCATGGGGTCCTGGGTGACCTACGGCTTGGGTTCGGAATCGGAGAATCTGCCCGCTTACGCCGTGATGCCGCAACCGGAAGGAACGCCGGAGGGCGGCACACCGTGCTGGGGTTCCGGATTTCTTCCCGCGGTTTATCAAGGCACTCTGCTGCGCGGCGGACCGTCACCGATCCTCCATCTGAAATCGCCCATGGCGCCACAGCGGCGGCGCGCGACGCTGGATCTCCTTCAAGAGATGAATGAGCTGGACACCCCGGCGGGCGATTCGGAAATGGCCGCGCGCATCGCCAGCTACGAACTTGCATTCCGGATGCAGACGCACGCGCCGGAGGCGGTGGATCTATCGAAGGAGACGGCAGCGACCCGCAGCCAGTATGGCCTGGACCGCGGCGAAACCGCCGAGTTCGGAACGCGGTGTCTGTTGGCGCGGCGCATGGTGGAACGCGGCGTGCGCTTCGTGCAGATCTACTCGGGCGGCGGTCCGGTGTCCATCCAGTGGGATGCGCATAAGGATCTGGTTCCCAACCACCGGAAGATGGCGGGCATGACGGATCAGCCGATCGCCGCACTGCTGAAGGATCTGAAGCAGCGCGGACTGCTGGATTCAACGCTGGTGATCTGGGGCGGCGAATTCGGGCGTCTGCCGATGTCGCAGTCGGGAAATGGCCGCGATCACAATCCGCACGGATTCACTATGTGGTTCGCGGGCGGCGGTGTTAAGGGTGGACAGGCGATCGGCGAGACAGACGATTTCGGACTCTACGGCGTCGGCCAGCGGTACCAGATGCGCGACTTCCACGCCACCATCCTGCACGCGCTGGGCCTGGATCAGCACAAGCTTTGGTACCTGCACAACGGCCGCCACGAGAAGCTGACCGACTTCGGAGGAAGTGTGATTCAGGAAGTCTTCGGTTGAGCGGCAACACCGGGAACCTGCGGCTGGCGCTGCACAGGCGCGGCTAACCGCGACGTTGCCGTCAGCAGTGCGGCAAGCGACTCCCGAAGCTCCAGGCGCGTCTGCTCCGACTCCACTTGTGGCGGGCCGGTCAGCACCGCTTCAAGATCGGCTAAGCGGGTTTCAGCCAGTGGCAGGATCAGCGGGTGATTGTCCGTCGATCGGGACGAACGCTCAAACACTTCGGCATCCAGTGTCTGGCCGTCGCGCACGAACACAAACGCGAACGGCTGCCCTTCAAGCGACGCGCTGCGAATCAAGGTAAGCGCCAGCGGTGCTGAGCCAATGGACGCCGCCTCCGCACCCAGGCGTGTGAGACTCTCGCGGAGCGCAATTACCGCAAGCGATCCGTCGTCCACCAACAGCACCCGCTTCCCCGCAAGCGGAAGCCGTTCCGGACGTTTCGCCGCCGGTACTGCGCCCAGTTCGAACCAGAAGATCGAACCGTCGCCCGGTGCGGATTCGACGCCGATCCTGCCGCCCATCGCCTCCACCCATTGACGGGCCAGCGCAAGACCCAACCCCAGGCCGCGGACGGAGCGCGTGGCCGTTGCGTCGGCCATCGAGAACTCTTCGAAAAGGTGCGGCTTTAGTTGCGCAGGAATACCGGGGCCCGTGTCTTGCACGGCGAACCGCAGCGTCGAATCGCGATGCGAGACTTCGACGGAGATCCATCCGCGCTGCGTAAACTTAATCGCGTTCGCGATGAGATGAATCAATACCTGCCGCAGGCGGCTGGAATCCGCTTCGATCAGACGCGGCGCTTCCGCGCGGACCGTAAGCCCAAACTCCAGGCCCTTGGCGGCGGCCGCCGGGCGCATCATCCATGCGACATCTTCGACGAGTTGCACAAGGTCGAAGCGGCTGGGCGCGATCGACACGTGTTGGCCGCGAAGCGCGGAAAGATCCAACAGGTTGCCGATGACGTTCTGTAGATCCGCGGCCGACGTGCGGATCGTCTCTATGGAGTCGCGCTGATCGGACTCCAGTCGCGTCTCCAGCAATAGATGGCTGAGTCCGATGATCGCGTTCATCGGCGTACGAAGCTCGTGGCTGAGGTTGGCCAGAAACCTCGCTTTGAACAGCAGCGCTTCTTCCGCCGTGCGCTCCGCCTGCCGCATCCGCCGCCAGAACACCAGCAACCCCAGCAGTCCTGCAACGGCGACAAAGGGCAGCCGGATGTCCGTGTAGTCGCCCGCCAGATCCTTGCGGATCTCCTCCGCCAGTTCCTCGTAGCCAAAGCGCGCCGCCACCGCGCGGCCATCCCGCCAAGGCCGCGTCAGGTGATACACCAGCCGCCGTTCGTCGGTCACAATCTCCGCCAGGGAGATATCGATCTCGTCCTCGCGCAGGGCCCGGTCCGTCGACGCCACGCGCTTCATCTCCAACCCCAGCCGCTTCTTCCGCGCCGAATCCTCCAGACGCCTCAGTGCGTCGGCGGGCGTATCACTGTCGTAGCCCACGCGAGCCACACTTCCGGCTTTCGCGGGCGCAGGGTTGGCGCACGCAACGAAAGCGAACAGGACGACCAAAATGGCAGGGGTCCTGGCCATACCGATTCACATCGGCAGAAAGACGAAATGCTAGACTCCGAAATTCGCTACGGAACCTGTCCAAGCCGCTTTCATGAGGCAAACTCTCGAACAGTACTTCGAATTCTCCCGCCTGCACACCACCTGGACCACGGAAACTCTGGCCGGCGTGACCACGTTCGTCACCATGGCGTACATCATCTTCGTCAATCCCGCCATCCTTGCCGACGCTGGATTGCCGGTGGCCGCAACCACGGTTGCGACGTGTCTTGCAGCGGGCGGCGCTTCGATTCTGATGGGTATCATCGCCCGGTATCCGATCGCCCTCGCGCCGGGAATGGGGTTGAACGCCTACTTCACTTACACAGTCGTGTTGGGAATGGGTATCCCCTGGCGGACCGCCCTTGGAGCCGTATTCGTCTCCGGCGTCTGCTTTCTGATCCTGACAGCCAGCGGCATCCGGCAGCGCATCGTTCGCGCGATTCCTCCCAGCCTCTACGCCGCTGTCGCCGCCGGAATCGGATTGTTCATCGCCTTCGTCGGACTTCGCAACGGCGGGATCGTCGTAGCCAACCGGGAGACGCTGGTTGCGCTGGGCGATCTGACGGTGCCCTCAACGGCGCTGGCGCTTCTGGGCCTGCTGCTAATTTCTTCGCTGCTGGCTTGGGGAGTGCGTGCGGCGATGCTGGCCGGCGTGGCCGTGACGACGCTGGCGGCGATCCTGCTGGGCCAGGCGCAATGGTCACCGCAACCCGTTTCGCTGTCGGCCCTATCGGCAACCGCTTTTCAGCTGGACATTCGCGGAGCCCTGGCGCTGGGCGCCGCCGAGATCGTCTTCGTATTTCTGTTCGTCGATCTGTTTGACAACCTCGGCACCTTGGTTGCAGTGGGGAAGCGTGCCGGACTTCTGACGGCGTCCAACGAAATCCCACGCGTAGGCCGCATTCTCTATGCGGATGCGACGGCGACGATGGGTGGTGCGCTTCTGGGCACCTCCACAGTTGTCAGCTACATCGAAAGCGCGGCCGGTGTGGCGGCGGGCGGACGCACCGGCGTGACGGCGATCGTCACCGGCCTTCTGTTTCTCGCGGCGATGTTTGTCGCTCCACTACTCGGAGCCATTCCGGCGGCGGCCACCGCGCCGGCTTTGATCGTCGTAGGGTCGCTTATGGCCAGCCATGCCGCCGAGATCGACTGGGCCGATGTCGAGACCGCGATTCCCGCATTCCTGACGATCGTCACGATTCCACTGACGTTCTCCATCGCCAACGGAGTGGCGTTCGGGTTCCTGGCCTATACATTCCTGAAGATCGCCCGTGCAAAGTGGCGCGACGTTCCCTGGTTCGTCTACGTGATGGCAGCGCTGTTTCTGGCGCGCTTTCTCTATCTCGGGGCAGGCTAGCGGCGCGGGGAGAATAGTGGCTCAACTTCGGGCGACAGCATCACCCAGAAGCCGTACACCGCAAGCAGCGTTCCGACGGGAAGCACGGCCAGCAGCAGCGCGCAGATGACCATTGCGTAATCGCGGGACTGCGGTTTGAAGTTGCGAAGGCCCAGCCCCACCATCACGGAAGGCACCGACAGCAACAGTCCGATCACCATCAGAGCCGCACTGTAAATATGCAGCACCGGCGTCAGCATCGATTGCGCCGTGCCGGCCTGACGCGCAAGCCCCACTAACCGCAGCGGCGTTCCTACCGCCAGCATCCCAATCACGGCCGCGATTCCGGCCACGATGCCAAAGACGATTAACAGGATGCCGAATGTGCGTACGTGTTCGTCGATACCCAGTGGACGGTCCTCTCGACCTTCATCCTACAGGCTTATCGGCCCGGAGCAACGGCCGCCGGACGCTGTGGAGCGGGGCAGCAGCTTTCCGGGCACCGGTGGTGGCTGGCTCCCCGGGGGCCGAGCGATCGCGGCTCCATCTGGCCCAGGCGTTCCAACACCAGTTCGCGAATCATCGCAACGAAGCGTGGATCGCCCGATGGAGTGGCTGCCCGCACCATCTTCATTCCAAGCCCGGCGCAAAGCTCCGCCGCTTCGGTGTCGAGATCGTACAGCACCTCCATATGATCGGAGATGAATCCAATGGGCGCGATCACGGCGCGCCGCTCACCGGAAGCGTGAAGATCGCGCAGATGGTCGAGAATATCGGGCTCCAACCACGGGACCGCGGAAGGGCCGCTGCGGCTTTGCCAGACGAGTTCGAAACCTGGCGCGCCCGCGAGCTCGGCGATCACACGGGCGGCCTCTTGCAGTTGCGCTTCGTAATCGCACGTCCGGGCCATCGACAGGGGAATCGAATGGGCGGTGAAGATCAGGCGCGCGCCGGGCGCTTGCAGTAGCGCATCCTTCACGGCATCGGCAAAAGGCTCAATAAAGCCGGGATGGTTGTAGAACGCGCGCAGCTTCAGGATCTCAATGTCTTCCGCTCCGGCGGCGGCTTGGGCGGCGATCAGATTCTCGCGGTACTGCCGGCATCCGGAATAGCTGGAGTAGGCGGAAGTGACGAAAGCAAAAGCCCGCGTGACACCGTCGGCTTTCATTTGCCGGATTGCGTCCGCCAGAAACGGATTCCAATTCCGGTTGCCCCAATAGATGGGCAGGTGCGGTCCGCTCTCTTGAAGCAGCGGCGTAAGCGCGGCAATGATCGCGCGGTTCTGATCGTTGATCGGGCTCTTGCCGTTGAAGTGATGGTAATGCTCCGCTACTTCGGCGAGGCGTTCGGGCGGGACGCCCCTTCCGCGAGTGACGTTTTCGAGAAATGGCATCACATCGGAGGGCTGCTCCGGACCGCCGAAGGAAACGAAGAGAATGGCGTCGGACATGGCTTACTCTGCGCGCAGAACTTCCAGCGGCTTCGATCCCAGAATCCTTGCGCTGGCGGCCCAGCCCGCGGCATTGGCGAGAATCGCGCCCAGCACCATCGACAGCAACAGCGGCCAAACATGAAAACTGAACTGGCCGCCGAAGAAGCGGATCAAAATCACGTTCGAGAATCCGCTGGCCAGAAGGCTGCCCATCAGGCCGGCGGTGGCGCCGAGGATCAGAAACTCCGCCGAGAAGATACGTCCAATGCGGCGGCGCGTGCCGCCCAGAGTCTTGAGGATCACTACTTCGCGGATGCGGCGGAATCGCGTGCCCGCGACGCTGGAAGCAAGAATTACAATGCCCGCCAGGATGGCGAAGGCGGAGATGAAGCGCACCACCAACGCGATCTGATCGATCACTTCCTGAACGGTTTGAATCACGTCGGCCACGTTGACAACAGTCACCGTGGGGAACTTCAAATAGAGTGTCTTCTGCAGTGCCGCCACGTCGCCCGGGTTCATGCGAAGGCCGCCGTAGTAGATCACCGGCAGGTCCCTCAACGCCGCCGGAGTGAAGATGAATTCGCTTGTGGCGCCTACGCGAATCGCTTCCGTTTTGTGAACCGCCACGACGCGCGCCTTCACCGGAACGCCGGACGCGGTGAACTCAAGGTCCTCGCCGGGAGACACTTTCAGCGCTTTCGCCGCATCTTCGGAGACCGACACCATTCCCGGCGTGTCGGCGTCCCACCACTTGCCGCCGAGAATCTCGGTATTCTCCGGAATCTTCTCCGCCCAGGTAACAGTGCGAGTCTGGCGGAAGCGCCGCTGCCAACCTTCCAGCGCCAGTTCCTCCACGGGCGTGCCAGCCACCATAGTCAACCGCGCCGCGACCGACGGCACCACTTCCACCTTCTTCCCAATGCCCTTCTGCTGGCGGAGCAGATTCAACACTCCATCGCGCTGCGTCGGCTGTATGTCAAGCAGGAAGACGTTGGGCATCCCCGGCGGCGCGCTGGCCGCGATCTCGCGAAGCATGCTTCGCTGCACCAGGTAGATGGTGGCGGTGAACATGACGCCCAATCCCATCGCCACCAGCACCGAACGAGCCTGATTTCCCGGGCGGTATAGATTCGCCATGCCATGCCGCCACGCGGAAGGGAACCGTCTGCCGTGGTTGCGCAGTGTGCGCCGGAGCAGCCACAGCAGCCCTGAAGCCACCACCGATAGCGACGCCAGGCTGACGACGATTCCGGCAACGAAATACGCGCCCAGCCGTAAGCTGTCCTGCCATCGTCCACCGGCCAGCCACGCGGCCAGCGCTGCCATGCCCACCAGGATCAATGCCGCCGAAAACACGGACGCACTGTTCCGCTGCCACCAGCTTTGCCAACCCGCTTTGGCATCGGCCATTTCGCGGCGCAGGATCACATTGGGCCGGATCTTCCGGATCGACAGCAGCGGCGGAAGGGTAAACAACAGCGTGCTGAGAACTCCCGCGGCTAGACCCTGCGCGATCGATCCCCAGTCCCAGTCGAGGTTCGGCGTGATCTGAAAATAGCGCGAGATCAGCAAGGGAAATACCAGCTGCACGCCCGAGCCCAGCGCGACCCCGGCCAAGCCGCCGGCAACGCCCAGCCCCAGCGTTTGAATCAGGTAGATCCGCATGATCTGGCCGGAACGCGCGCCGAGACATTTCATCACCGCGATGGAATCCATCTTCTGTTGAAGGTGCGAATGCATCGCCGTCGCCACTCCCAACGAGCCAACGATTAGCGCAATCAGGCTGACCATGCTAAGAAACATCGTCGCCCGGCTGAGGCCGCGAGTGACGGCCGGATGAGTTTCGCGAAAGTCGATCACCTGCGCATCGGGGAACGCGGTTTTCAATTCCTGACGCACCGCTTCCACCTCCGGCGTGCCCACGCCGCCCAGCTTGAACAGGAACCGCTGCGCGGCGCGGCTTCCCGCGCTCAGCAATCCGGTGCGTTCAAGCGCAGCTCTCGAAAGAATCAGCCGCGGGCCGATGTTGAGACTTCCGGCCATGCGGTCTGGCTCGGATACTACGGTGGCGGCGACGCGATAATCCTGGCCGCCCAACCGAACCGTGTCTCCCGGCGAGACGTTCAGCCGGATCATCAGATCCTGCGCCATGGCAACCGTTTCCGGCGTCAGCGTGCTCTGGATCGAACCCGGAGGATCGAACACGATTGCCCCGTAGAAGGGATAGACGTCCGGATCGACGGCCTTCGCCGACACCAGCACCGGCGCGGCGGAGTTCGGCGACGACACCATGGTCAGCGTCTCGGTGATCTGCGTTTCCCGCACGCCGCGCTGGACAAGCCCGGCGATAACTTGCTCC
Source organism: Bryobacteraceae bacterium (assembly GCA_041746955.1). Taxonomy (GTDB): domain Bacteria; phylum Acidobacteriota; class Terriglobia; order Bryobacterales; family Bryobacteraceae; genus JAPKYZ01. The sequence continues at coordinate 39,350 of JBGTFZ010000030.1, read as the reverse complement.
TGCTCACCGGTGGGCATCACGAAGATGCGCGCCGTTACGTCGGCGGCCATCAATGTCCGCGCCTCTTTCAGCAGCATGTCCTGAAACGCGGAGGAGAAGCCCCGGACGCCCGTCAGCGATCCGACGCCAACCGCCACGGCGAGAATCACGAACGCGAACTTCACCGGCGTTGCACGCGATTCGCGCCACGCAATCTTTGCGGCCGTCGACCAGCGGAAGTTATCAGCCATTCGAGAAGGAGCGCGCGGGCGAAGTCTGCACTTTGTCCGAAACGATCAAACCGTCGCTAAGCGTCACGATGCGGTCCGCATGCGCGGCAAGCGCCTGATCGTGCGTCACCAGGATCAGCGTCGCGCCCTCTTGCCGGTTCAACGCCACCAGCAGATCCAGCACGTGGCGGCCATTGGTGGAATCGAGATTCCCCGTGGGCTCGTCGGCCAACAGCACGGGCGGCTTCAGGATGAATGCGCGCGCCAGCGCCACCCGCTGCTGTTCGCCTCCGGAAAGTTGAACCGGATAGTGATCCATGCGGTCTTCAAGACCCACGGCTGTCAGGAGTTCGCGCGCGCGGTCGCGGCTGCCGCTTCCGTCGCCCGCCAATTCCACGGGCAGCAGGACATTTTCTTCCGCCGTCAGCGTGGGGATCAACTGATAGGACTGAAAGACGAACCCGATCTTCGCTCCGCGAACGCGGGCGAGCTCGTCCTCCTCCAACCGTGCGATGTCCGTGCCGTCGAGGAAGATCTCGCCGGAGGTTGGCGTGTCGAGGCCGGCAAGCAGGCCAAGCAGCGTACTCTTGCCGCTTCCGGAAGCACCCATGATGGCGACGAATTCCCCGCGTTCGATTTCGAGATCGATGCCGCGCAGAATGTCCACCGTATGCGTGCCGGAGTTTATGGAACGCTTCAGATTGGAGACACGAATAATTCCCGCGTGCTGCATCGGCTCTTTCTCCTATTCTGGCATTAGGTGCTTCGATTTCTTTTCTTCGCGCTTGGCGTGACAGCGATGGCCGCCGATACCCGCGCGGTGATCGCCTGCTTCGGCGACTCTCTGACCGCGGGCCACGGCGTTGAAACTGGGCTCAGCTACCCGGACTATTTGCAAAAGCTGATTGACGCGCGGGGGTACGCCTATCGCGTTGTCAACCTGGGAATCAGCGGCGACACAACAAGCGGCGGCCTGTCGCGGATTAAGACGGCAGTGGCGATGAAGCCGGCCATCACCATCCTCGAACTCGGCGGCAACGATGGCCTTCGCGGCGTCCCGCTAACCGCCACGCGATCGAACCTGGAGAAAATGATTCAGGCGCTGCTGGCGGCGAAATCGAAGGTTGTGATCGCGGGCATGACGCTTCCGCCCAACTACGGCCCTGACTACATTGGCGAGTTTGAGCGCATCTACGTCGAGCTGGCTACGAAATACAAATTGCCTCGAATCCGGTTTTTGCTGGAAGGCGTGGCGCTGGATTCAGCATTGATGCAGCGCGACGGAATCCACGCCAACGCGAAGGGCAATCAGAAGGTTGCCGGAAACGTGATGAAGACGCTGGAGCCGCTGCTTAAAAAAGCTCGAGCTGGCGCGCGTTGACGTAGGGCGTTCGCGTCGAGGACCGTTCGCTTGGAATCCTACGGTGGATGCGGCCGCCATGCGCGATTCCGATCGTCATCGCGGTGGTGAAATCGGGATCGGCGTCGCCGGGCGGCGGGCCGCCGGTTTCCTGAAGCCACTGTCGGGTGGCGCCGTTCAACATCCCTTCCAACTCCGGGTCCGCGGCCTGCCAGCGCGCCCCGCACAGGATCGCCTTTCGAATTCCAAAGCGCATGATGACGCTCATCGAAAACCTCAATGATACGATCATTCTCACGGTGACCCTGTCGGACAAGTACACTGCTGAATCCGGCACGTTCTACATGACCGGCATCCAGGCGCTTGTGCGTCTGCCGGTGGATCAGATGGCGATGGACCGCGCCGCCGGACTTCGGACCGGAGCGTTCATCTCGGGCTATGAAGGCTCGCCGCTGGGCGGATACGACCTTGCGCTTCAGCGCATTCAATCGCTTCTCGACGCAAACAATATTCACTTCCGCCCCGGCGTGAATGAAGATCTCGCGGCGACGTCGATTCTGGGCAGCCAGATTTACGAAGTGGCGGGCGAAGGCAATGTTGATGGGGTCGTCGGCATCTGGTATGGAAAAGGTCCGGGGGTGGACCGATCCCACGATGCGTTGCGGCATGCGAACCTTGCCGGGTCTCCCCGGGCCTGCGCCGCGCTGGTGCTGGCAGGGGACGACCATGGTTCGAAGAGCTCGACGATTCCACATCAGAGCGACTTCAGCCTGATGAACGTCGGCATCCCGACGCTGATGCCGTCCGATACTCAGGACGTTCTCGACTACGGGCTTGCCGCGATCGCGATGTCGCGATACTCGGGCGCATGGACCGCGTTGAAGCTGACCACCAACGTCTGCGACGGCGGCGGGTCCGTGCGGGTGGATCGAAACCGGGCCGCATTCATCCTGCCCCAGGGCTACGCGAAATCGACCGATCCGATGCTGGTGATTCCCAACACGCTGCGGATGGAACCGGAAATGGCGGTGCGACGCCTGGCCGCCGCGAAAGCATTCGCACGCCAGAACGGGCTGAACCGCATCACCCACGATTCGCCCGGCGCAAAGATCGGATTCGCCGTGGCCGGTAAGCCGTATCACGATCTGATCGCGGCGCTCAGCGATTTGGGAATTCTCGATCAGGTCCGCGTGGCCAAGTACGCGATGACGTTTCCGGTGGAGGAAGATTTCACGCGCGAGGCGGCAGCGGGTCTTGATGTGTTGATCGTCGTCGAGGAGAAACGCAGCTTCCTCGAGATGCAGATTCGCGATGCGCTGTTCAACGACGCCCACCGGCCACAGGTGCGCGGGAAGGATCTACTGCCGGCGTATGGCGAGTTGGACGCTGGCGTGATCGCCGCCTCAGTGGCGCAGTTCTTCGGAAGAGAGGCGGCGGCGGTGGCTCCGGCGGTATCGTCGGCTTGGCGGCGGCCCAACTTCTGCTCCGGGTGTCCGCACAACCGCTCCACACTTCTGCTTGAAGGACAACTGGCCGGAGGTGGCACGGGCTGCCATGGAATGGCGGTGATGCTGGGCGCCAGCAGTCGAAGCTTCGCCTACGCTACCCACATGGGCGGCGAAGGGGCGCCGTGGATCGGCATGGCGCCGTTCTCGAAACGCCGGCACATTTTTCAGAACATCGGCGACGGAACGTACTTCCACTCAGGCTCGCTGGCGGTGGAGGCGTGCGTGGCGGCGGGCGTCAACATCACGTTTAAGATTCTCTACAACGGGCACGTCGCGATGACGGGCGGGCAGGAGGCTCAGGGCGCGAGAGCGGTGCCGGAGCTGACTCAGGAACTTGCGGCAAAGGGCGTCCGCAGGACGATCGTGCTGGTGGAAGACCCCGCGCACTACGACGCGGAAATGGGCCGTTTCGCGAAGAACGCCGAAGTGCGTGACCGGCTGGAACTGGAATCCGTGCTGGCCGAACTGGAAAAGGCTTCCGGAGTGACGGTTCTGATTTACGACCAGGAGTGCGCCGCGGAAAAGCGCAGGCGCCGTTCGCGCGGTCTGATGCCCGAACCGGAAACGCGCGTCTTCATCCACGAAGAAGTTTGCGAAGGATGCGGCGATTGCGCAACGAAGTCGAATTGCGCAAGCCTTCAGAAGATCGCGACGCCGCTGGGCGGCAAGATGAGCGTCCACCAATCGTCCTGCAACAAGGACTACACGTGCGTGCTGGGCGACTGCCCGTCGTTCATCACGCGCAACGTCACGCCGGAGGAGCACAAGGAGAAATCGCCGCCGAAGCCTCCGCCGGTTGAAGATCCGCACTTCGTTCGCTGGTCCGGCGATGCGTGGCGATTGGTGATGCCGGGTATTGGCGGGACGGGCGTGGTGACGATCAACGCGATCCTGGCCACTGCGGCGTCGGACGATGGCCTGTGGACCACGTCGCTGGATCAAACCGGGCTTGCGCAGAAGGGCGGGGCCGTTACGTCGCATCTGACGCTGTCGCGCGAATCGATCAGCACGCCCGCGAGGATCGCGCGACCCGATGCAGTGCTGGCTTTCGATCCCGCCGGGGCGGACCCTTCGTGTCCCCTGATCGTTCGCAACACGCCACTCCCCGGGCCGCTGTCGTTGGATGCCGCACGCCTTGCGGACGACCTTTTCGGAAGCCATCTGTACGTGAACATGATCCTGACCGGATATGCGTGGCAGGCGGGGTTGATTCCAATCTCGCTGAAGTCAATCGCACACTCCCTGCGGTTGAACAATGTCGCGGTGGACAACAATCTGCTCGCGTTCGGTTGGGGCCGCGCCTGCTATGCCGGACACCAGCCCGGCAGCGATGCAACCGCCGCGTCTGCGCTGGACTACGCCGCCAAACTGACGACGTACCAAAATTCCGCGTACGCGGCGGAGTTCGCGGCCTTTACCGCCACTGTCCCGGAGCATCTCCGCGAAACCGTATGCCTGCATCTATACCGCCTGATGGCTTACAAAGACGAGTACGAAGTGGCGCGGCTGCTGACACAGCCCGGGTTTGAAGGAGTGTCGTATCACTTGCACCCGCCGTTTCTTCGTGCGCTCGGGATTCGGCGCAAGCTCCGCTTCGGCCCTTGGTTCCGGCCGGCGCTGAAGCTTCTGGCATCCATGAAGTTTCTGCGTGGCACCGCAGCCGATCCCTTCGGCTATGCGAAGCACCGCCGGGAGGAGCGCGAATTGATCGGCTGGTACAAGTCTCTTGTCACTAGCTCCGCCACTCTTCCGCGCGCAGCCGAGCTCGCCGCGATTCCCGCGTCGATCCGCGGCTACGATGAGATCAAGAGCCGCTCCATCGCCGAAGCCCGGCGGCAGGCGGAAGAACTTCTCGCATGCGAATCCTCGCCCTCGCTTTCATCGGCCCTCTAATTGTCGCAGCGCAACCGGTCGCGGAAGATCGTGGCGCGGTTGGACTTTCGCAGGCGCTAAAGCGGCTTCAGAGCCCGGTCCGCGTGTTGAGCGTAACCGCGCATCCCGACGACGAAGATGCCGGCACGCTGACCCTGCTTGCACGCGGTGAAGGCGCGGCCGTGACGATGCTGATCCTAAATCGCGGCGAGTCCGGGGCCAACCTGATCGGCGCCGAGTTCTTCGAGGGCCTCGGCGCGTTGCGCACCGGCGAGATGTTGAAGGCCGCCGAGCACTATGGCGCGAAGGTAAGATTCACGCGCTTCGTGGACTACGGCTACTCGAAGACGATGGAGGAAACGTTCCGGAACTGGAATCAGGAAGAAGTGCTGCGCGATTGCGTTCGCGTAGTGCGCCAGACGCATCCGCACGTCATCGTCTCCCGGTTCCAGGGAACGGCGCGCGACGGGCACGGCAATCACCAGGCTGCGGGGCTGATGGCCCAACTGATGTTCGACGCCGCGGGCGACCCGAAGCGCTTTCCAGAGCTGGAACTGCCTGCGTGGAAACCGGACAAGCTCTACCTCGGCGGATGGCGCGAGAACGAAGACTGGACTATCGCCGCCGACTCTGGGATCTACGACGCGGTGCTCGGTCGAAGCTATGCGCAGATTGGCCGCGAAGGCTATCGATGGCACCGTTCCCAGGGAATGGCGCTGTCCATTGCCAGTCCTGGCCCCGCGATCGCTTACTACAAGCTGGCGAAATCGAATGTTGGAATGGCGGCGAAAGAGAACGGCTTCTTCGAGCGGGTGAACGCGGGGCATCCGCCTGAAGTTGCAAGTGAGATTCAAGCGGCCGTCAAGGCTTGGCCCGCCCGCAGCGCACCGGTGTTGGCGCGCGTCGTTACGTTGGCGCGCCGATTGAAGGATCGCGAACTGGAGAACGAGGCTTTACGCGCGTTGACGCTGGCGTTGGGAATCGAACTCGATGCATTGGTCCAGCCCGAGAACCCGCCCGCCGGCCCGTTCGCCGCGTTTCGCGCGGTAGAGACGTTGAGCATCGTCACTCCTGGCGCCCAATACCGGACTTCCGTTACGCCTTACATTCGCGGACCGGAGGCTGTTGAGGTGCTGGACAAAGGCGTGCGCACTCTCAGCGCCGAACCCACCGCCGCGTATTGGCGGCGTCCCAATGTGCGCGACGCGATGTACCAGATTGACGAGGCCCAGTTCGGAATGCCGGTGACGCCGTGGCCCTACGAGGGATACGTGAAGCTGCGCTACAGCGGCGTCGAGTTTGAAGTCACCACGCCGGTGGAGGCCAGCTTGATCGACCCGGTGGCGGGACAGTCAAGGCAGCCGCTGGTGAATGGTCCCGCGGTTTCCGTAAGCTTCGATGCGCCGGCCGGTGCGCTGCCTCGCGAAGCGGAAACCTATTCCGTTCCCGTCACCGTTCGAAATCTTGTATTCGGCCCGGCCAAAGGCTTGGTGCGGCTGGAGAGCACCGCCGGTGATGCCATCGACGCGAAGCCGGTGGCCGTTACTTTCGAACGCTTCGGTGAAGAAGCCGTCGTGACGTTTCGCATTCCCGCTCCCCGAAGCCTGTTGACGATTGTCGAAGCGGCCGCCACCATCGACGGCAGGGAGTACCGTCAGCAGTTTCGCGCTATCGGCCAGCGGGGAACTCAGAAGGTCTACATGGCGAACGCGGCGACGCATCTGATCCGCAAAGTGGGCGTGGACGTTTCGAAAGGCCTTCGCGCCGGATACGTGATGGGCACGGGGGATTCGGTGCCCTCAGCACTGGATCAGCTGGGCGTCGACTACGATCTCTTGAGCGCGGACGCGATTTCTTCCGGCGACCTGTCGAAGTATTCCACCATCGTGCTGGGCATTCGCGCGTACGCCGCCCGGCCGGAGCTTCGCACGCACAACCAGCGCCTGCTTGACTATGTCGCGCAGGGAGGCGTTCTGGTGGTGCAGTACAACACGCTGGAATACGACCACAACTATGGCCCCTATCCGTATCAGATGACGCAACGCGCGGAAGAGATCAGCGAAGAAGACGCGCCCGTTGAAATGCTGGATCCTTCCGATCCCGTGTTTCAGACACCCAACAAGATCGACTCGCGCGATTTCCAAGGTTGGATCGAGCAGCGCGGATCGAAGTTCCTTTCGATGTGGGATCAACGGTACAAACCGCTGCTGGCCTCCAACGACACGGGCCAGGCTCCGCAGCGCGGCGGGTGGGTGGTGGCCCGCCATGGCCGCGGCCTGTACGTCTATTGCGCTTATGCCTGGTACCGCCAGATTCCCTATGCGGTGCCGGGCGCGATCCGGATTTTCGCCAACCTCGTGTCTTTGGGCGATCCCGCCGCACCGTGGCGCAATCAGCGGTGATGGTTGCCGACATTGCGCTGGCTCGCCGCCTGGAACGCTGCGAAGCGGCCGGGAACGCCAGTTTTATTCAGGCGCGTGCGAGACTCTATCCGGACCTCGGGGCGACGTGGATCGAAGTTGCGGGGGCGTACGCAATGTTCGACGGCGTGGGCTCGCCCTGCACGCAGACCTTCGGGTTTGGAGTTTTCGAACCTGCGGACGTGTCCACGCTGGAACGTCTGGAAAACTTCTTCGGTGAGCGCGGCTCCAACGCGATTCACGAAGTCAGTCCCTTGGCCGGAGTAGGCGCCGCGCAAATGCTTCAGGATCGCAACTACCGGATTGTCGAGCTTAGTACAGTGATGTTTCTTCCGCTTGCGGAGCGGACGGCCGCTCCGGCGAAAGACCTTCCGTTCGTACGCGTGGCCGAGAGCGCCGCCGACCGCTTGGCGTGGGCCCATACGGGCGCGAAAGGCTGGGCGGAAGCGGAAGAGTACGCCGATCTGATCCTCAGCATGATGACCGTCAGCGCGGAGAAAGAGGGCTCCGTTGCGTTCCTAGCCGAACAGCAGGGCCAGGCAATCGCAGCGGGCGGCCTTTCAATCCACGATGGCGTGGCTTTATTCGCCGGCGCCAGTACGATTCCGGTATACCGCAGGCGCGGCGCGCAAGGGGCGCTGCTGGAAGCCCGTCTGGAGTACGCGGTCAACGCGGGCTGCGACCTTGCGATGATGTGCGCGGCTCCTGGAAGCGAGTCCCAGCGAAACGCCGAACGCGCCGGATTCCGCATCGCCTACACTCGGACGAAATGGGAACGGAATTACGTTTCTTCCTAGTGAGTAAATCCGTCTGGCGCAGGGAATTCCTTTTCCGTTTCGATTCAAAAGGATTGGTCTGGAATCTGGCGTGCATAGCCAAACACGATGACCGACAGAATTCAGATCGCTCTGAAGGACGGCCCTCTGGCGGAAAGGCTTCGAGGCCTGCTTCTGTATACGTGCGGTCTGCGCATCGACTTGGTGGAATCACCCGACTTAAACGACGACGGCGTCATCATCACCGACGCGGAAGCGCTCCCTGCCCTGCGAAGCGTGCGGCGTCCAGAGCGTTTCGTCGCGGTGGCGCCCCGCCGGGAGCAAGCCTTGGAGTGCGCCTGGAATGCCGGAGTTAAGAGTGTGGTGTATGACTCTGAGCCGATGAGCACGCTGGTTCTGGCGGTCATCTCGGCGCGTTTGAACGCGCGCCACCACTCCCCCACTCAGACCGCCGCCGCGCACTAGGCTTGATTCATTGGCGTTAGGAGGCAACACTAGAAGTTGCCATGAAGCAAATCAAGAAAGTTGTGCTTCCCGTTGACTTCTCTGGACGAAGCAAGGGAGCGGTCCACTATCTGGAATTGTTCGCCGCGCAATTCCAGCCCGAGATCCGGCTGGTGCACGTTCTGACGCCCCTGCACTATGAGGCGATGACGCTTGAGGTCAACGGGCCGGCGCTTACGGACCTGATGGCCGGGCGCGAGGCGGACGCCAAGAAGCGGCTGGCTGATTTTCTTTCCGGCGAACTGAGGCCGTTTCAGGTGACGCGGGAACTTCTGCACGGCGAGCCGGCGCAGGAAATCGTCGACTACGCCCACCGCGAATCCGCCGACCTGATTGCGATGCCGACGCATGGATACGGCCCGTTTCGCCGGTTCATTCTCGGTTCCGTGACGGCGAAAGTTCTGCACGATGCGGATTGCCCCGTGCTGACCGGCGTCCATCTGGACCAGGGGCCGCCGCCGGAGAAGATGCGGGTTTCGCGGATCGTCGCCGCGCTGGACATGGAACAAGGCAGCGAGAAGGTGTTGGACTGGGCGGCTTGTGCCGCGGAGGCCTTTAAGGCGAACCTTACCGTGGTTCACGTGGCTTCGTCGATCGACGGTGCGGGCGAGTCCTTCGATCCGCAATGGAGAGAGACTGTGGCCAACCCGGTGCGGCGCGATCTTCAGGAAATGCTGGACCGCCTCGGGGTCGCCGCGGACATCCTAGTCGATTGGGGAGAACCCGCCAAGCAAGTGGCCGAAGTGGCCGCGGCGCAAAGCAGCGATTTGCTCGTCATCGGCCGCTCCCATTCCAAAGGATCTCTCGGGCGGTTGCGGACGCAATCTTACGCCATCATCCGCATGGCCGCCTGCCCGGTGGTTAGCGTTTAGCGCAGCGGACGGACGGCGGCTCCAGGAAGGGCGGCCTGCGGTCCCGCCGCCTCCACCGTTCCATCCATTGGCGTCACGGGGTCAAGAATCAGCCAGCACACCGCGGCGATCAGATAGATTGCCGCCGAAATGTAAAAGGTCAGATCCCAGTTGGAGCCCGTCATATCGATGATCAGGCCGATGATGACCGGCGCAACCGCTCCCGCGAGATTGCCCATCATGTTCATTGAACCCGACAGCGTGCCCGCGAATCGTCCGCCAATGTCCATGCAGGCGCCCCAAGCCGGAGGCATCGCCAGATCGTTGAAGAAACTTGCCATGCCGATGATAAATATGGCCACGAAGGCGTCGTCGATCTTCGTGGAATAGATCAGCATCGCCGAAGCCCCCAGCACGCCAGTGATCGACATCACTCTGCGGCTGCGGCTTTCCGAACCCCACCGCCGGCTAAGCCATGGCGTTAGAAAACCGCTGACGATGCAGCCGATGCCGCCCAGGAATAGCGGCAAGCCGGACAGAACGAAGCTGGATTCCAGCGTCATGTTCCGCGCCTCGCGCAGGTATGTCGGCAGCCACGTGATGTAGAAATACCAGCCGTAGGAAACGCAGAAGTACGAAAGCCAGAGAAGCCAGATCGACCGCGAACTTGCAAAGCGCTTCCAGGGAATATTGTGGTCCCCCACCTTCGAACTGGTATCGCCAATGAGCGCCAGTTCGGCGGCGTTGACGTCCGGGTGGTCCTGCGGATTGTCGCGATACCAGCGGTAAAACCAGATGGCCCACAACACACCCAGGCCGCCGAAAATAAAGAACGCCTGCCGCCAGGTGACGAAGTTCATGATCACCAGCACAAGGCTCCCCGTAAACGCGCCACCCCAGCGGGCGGCCATCCACATGATTCCCTGCGCGCGCACACGCTCATTCGCGGGCAGCCAGATGGTGAAAACTTTCGTCAGGTTGGGGAACGCGCCCGCTTCGCCCGCGCCAAAAAGGAAGCGCACAACGATCAAAGACCATTTGCTGAAAGCCGCGCCCGTGGCGGCGGTAAAAAAGCTCCACCACAGCACAATTCGCAGGATGGTCGTCCGCGGGCCGAACTTGTCACCCATCCACCCGGTGGGCACTTCGAATAGGGCGTAGCTCAACGCGAAGGCGCTGAAGGCCAGGCTCATCTCTGTTTTGGTTAGGCCCAGGTCCGTCGAAATGTATGGCGCAAAGTTAGCGATACACACGCGGTCGATGTAGGTGATCACCACCAGCACAATCGCGAATAGAAGAACCTTGAAGCGGGCCCGGCTCGGATTAATCATTAGTCCTTGTTTCCTTGTCGATCCAATCGAGATACGCAGCCGACCCGGCGATGACCGGCAGCGCCACAACTTCGGGAACTTCGTAGGGATGAATGCGGTCCAGCAGCTTTTGCAGTTCGCCGAACAATTCGCGGCGCGTCTTCACGATCAGCATCCATTCCCCGGTTTGCTCGACCGCGTCTTTCCAACGATAGGTGCTGGAAACTTCGACGACGCTAACACAGGCCGCCAGCCGCTGTTCGACCACGGATTTCGCGATCCGGTCGGCGTCCGGACGGTTCGCGCACGTTGTCAACACAACGATCTTGTCGGTCATTCTTGATTCTGGGCGGCAATGAGGATTATATAGAACATAAGGAATCAATCTTGTCGTCATCTTTGCAGCGGGCGGTTTATCTGGTGCTGACCCTGGTAGGGGTTACGTATGCGGCGTTTATGCTCCGGGGTCCCCAGGGCATTCCGGCGCTGGTGGAAAAGTGGGACGAAGTCCGGAAGTTGGAAAAAGAAAACGCGGAACTAAACGAGAAAATCCGGCAGAAGCAGGAGCGCATCCGCCGCCTGGATCAACGCCAGGAAGAGCTGGAGCTGGAGTTTCGAAAAGAGATGCAGGAAGTGAAGCCGGGTGAAAAAATTCTCATCCTGCCAGAGGCGGAGGAACCGTCCAGCCCCGCCCCTTGCTGACACCTGTTCGTCACCGTAGATTCATTCGATTGACCGATCCTCCTGCTAGCGTCATGGGTATTCATGCTTCTTACCCGTCTAGCTATCTGTGTCGCTCTCTGTTCTCTGGCCTACGGCCAGTTTGATTCAGCCACCATCCTTGGTACGATTCGGGACGCCTCCGGCAGCGTAGTTCCCAGCGCGAAAGTGCGCCTGATCTCGGCGGAGACGGGAATTGAAGCGGAGAAAATCACGGACTCGGAAGGAGCTTTCGAATTCTTCGCCGTCCGCGTCGGCCGGTACACGCTGTCGGCGGAGGCGCGCGGGTTCTCGACGGCCACCACGGGTGAGTTTGCAGCATCCGTGGGCGCCCGCCAGCGCGTCAACATCGACCTGGCAGTTGGCCAAGTCGCGGAAACCGTGCAAGTCTCCGGCGCGGTGAATCTGCTGGAGACGGATTCCAGCCAGCGCGGGCAGCGCATCGGAAGCGAACAGATTGTCGAGCTGCCGCTGAACGGCCGCCAGTATTCGAGCCTGGTGCTGCTGACGACAGGCGTCCGGCAGTCGGCCCTATCAACTGGCGGTGCGACGCCGCGCGAAGGCTCGTTCAACGTGAACGGACTGCGATCCACGTTCAATAATTTCCTGCTGGACGGAATCGACAACAACGCGTACGGCACCTCGAACCAGGGCTTCTCGAATCAGGTAATGCAGCCGCCACCGGATGCGATCGCCGAGTTTCAGGTGGTCACCAACAACTATTCGGCCGAGTATGGACGCTCCGGCGGCGCATCGGTGAACGTTGCGTACCGTAGCGGAGGAAACGGCTTCCACGGCGCGACGTGGTGGTTCCTGCGCAACACAACTTTGAACGCCACAGGGTTCTTCAAACCGGTGGATGGCGTGAAGCCGCAGTTCAACCGCAACCAGTTCGGCGCGACCTTCGGCGGCCCGATTAAGAAGAATCGCGCGTTTTTCTTCCTGGACTACGAGGGATTCCGGCAGGTCCGGAAAGGCGTTTCGTTCAACACGATTCCGACGCTGGACGACCGTCAGGGAATTTTTCCGGTGGCGGTCCAGAATCAGTTGACCGGCGCGCTGTATCCCGCAAACACGCCCATCCCGCAGAGCGCCATCACGCCATTTGCGCGGCGCGTGCTGGCCGATCTACCGGCGCCCACCAACTCCGGCACGGCCAACAATTTCGTTCAGACGATCGGGTTCACCGACAACACCGACAAGTACAACGCCAAGTTCGACTACCTGATCAACGACCGTTGGAGCGGCTTCACCCGCGTGGGACAGCGCAAGGCGAACATCTTCGATGAGCCCAACATTCCCGGGCCCTCCGGCGGCGACGGCAACGGCTTCACGGACGTCATCAATCAGCAGTTGGTAAGTGCGATGAACTGGACGCCGGGCGCGACTAACCTGCTGGAGATCCGGTTTGGCGTGTCGCGAACGATTGCGGGGAAAGCGCCTCCCGGACTGGGTTCGCCGACAATGCTTCTGGTTTATGGCATCACCGGCCTGCCTACTGACCCCCGCGTGGCCGGTGGCCTGACGTCGCAGTTGATCAATGGGTACACGAACCTCGGCAGACAAGCCACGAATCCGCAATGGCAGTATCCGACGGTGTGGAATCCGAAGTTGAACTACTCGACATTCCGCGGACGCCACTCGATCAAGATGGGGTACGAATATCAGCGGATCCACACCGAGATTCAGGACGTCAATCCCCTGTACGGCGAAGACCGCTATGCCGGACAATTTTCGCGCCCCGCGTCCGCGACCGCCGGAAACACAAAGTACAACATGGCGGACTTTCTGTTTGGCGCGCGCGACCGCTTCCGCCTCACGAATTTGCTGATCGCGCAGTACCGCCAGGCGATGCACTTCGGCTATCTGCAGGACGACTGGAAGGTCTCCGACAAGCTGACGTTGAATCTCGGCGTACGCTACGAATACGGCACTCCGCAATGGGAAGCCAACAACACGCTGACGAATTTCGACCCGGTGTTCCTGCGCTTGGATCAGGCCAGATTCGGTTCGGTGGAGGACCGGGCGCTGATCACGCCAGACCAGAATAACTTCGGTCCCCGCATCGGCCTCGCATATCTGGCCACCAGCAAGACCGTGCTTCGCGCCGGCTTCGGCACCAGCTACATGCACTTCAACCGGTCCGGCGGCGGGAACATTCTCGCGATCAACGGACCGCAAGTGGTCAACGCGGTGGTGAACCAGCGTCCCAGCGATCCGTCGTTCCGCCCCACGCAGGCGGGCTATCCGGAAGGTCTTACCTCCCCCGGCCAGTTCAACCCGCTCGCCGCCAATATCACCTACATGCCGCGCGACACGAAGACCAGCTACGTCAACTCCTGGTTCTTCTCGATCCAGCAGCAACTGGCGAAGGATTTCGTCGTCGATGTCGCCTATGTCGGCAACCGGTCGAACAAGCTGCTGCTGTTCGCGGACTTCAACCAGGCGGCCATCAATCAGCCTGGGCAGAACATCCCGCTGCAACAGCGTCGGCCAATCTCGTCGTTCTCCGACATCACCTACGCGTTCCCGGGCGGCTGGTCAAACTACAACAGCCTTCAGGTCCGGCTGGAGAAGCGCTATTCGGCCGGCCTCTATTTCCTGAATTCGTTCACTTGGTCGAAGGCGCTGGACAATGGCGCTGGCGCGCTGGAAGGGCCGAACGGAAACGCGTCGGCTCCGCAGAATCTCTACAATCTGGCGGGCGAGAAAGGCCCGTCGGCATACGACCAGACGATCACAAACACCACCAGCGTGCTGTATCAGCTTCCCGTGGGGCGGGGACGACAGTTCGGCGGCTCGATGAACCGGGCGCTGGACGCCGTGGTGGGCGGCTGGAATATTTCCGCGATCAGCAATTTCTGGACCGGCGCGACGATCAACATGTTCCACGATCTTGCGGGCGCTTATCAGGTTTCCAGCATCGGTCCGGACTGGCGCGGCGCGCCGCGCTTCCGGCCCAACGTCAGCGGCGATCCGCTGCTGCCCGACTGGCAGAACACGTCGCCCGCCACCTATCTCAACCCCGCCACGGTAAGCCTGCCGACGAACAACAATCCCTTTGGGAACGCGGGCCGCAACATCGCCCGCATGCCGGACTTCTTCGGGCTGGACACCGCCGTCACGAAGGACTTTCCTTTGTGGAACGAGTCCAGCAACCTTCAGTTCCGGGCTGAGGCGTTCAACATTCTAAACAAGACGAACTTCCAGTCGATCCAGGCGAATCGCAATTCGCCGGCCTACGGGCGCTTCCTCAACACGTTCGATCCCCGGCTGCTTCAGTTCGCGCTGCGGTTGACGTTCTAACGCTCAACGACGTAGACCGCCACTTCGGCGCGCAGGTTTCCAAGGAAGCCGACGCGCCGTCGTCCCGCGAGGAAGATGCGGTGCTCAATCCGCCATTTTTCCTGCAATGCCAGGGACTCAAAGTCCTGCACCGTCAGAACGTGGATGTTGGGCGAGTCGAACCACTCGTAGGGGAACATGCGGCTCTTGGGTGCGCGTCCACCCAGCACATACGAAGCTCGAATCTGCCAGTAGCCGAAGTTCGGGAACCCAACGATCATCTTGCGGCCCACTCGAAGCATGTCGCTTAGGATGGCCCTCGGCCGCACTACCTGCTGCAGAGTCTGGCTTAGAATCACGTAGTCGAAGGAGCCGTCCGGATAATCGCTAAGGCTCTGCGCGATGTCTCCCTGATAGACGCTGGCGCCGCGCGAGATGGCCTGCTGCACCAATTGGCTGTCGATCTCGACGCCGCGCGCGTCCACGCCTTTTTCCTCCATCAGGAAAGCCAGAAGAGCTCCGTCGCCGCAACCCAGATCGAGCACCCGCGACTTCGGCGGAATGATGTCGCCGATCGTCGCGTAGTCCTGCCGGTCTAGAAAGCTGCCGCTTCCATTGGAAGGCGTCATGCGGCGGCCATCAGGCGCGTTGTCGAGGCCAGAAAGCCTCGCACCACCTCGGACTGTTCGCCCACCGTGGCAAGAAACGCGTCATGCCCATAGTCGGAGGCCAGTTCACAGTACGCCACGTCGCGGTTGCGGCTGCGCAGCGCGCGCAAGATCTCCTGCGACTGATAGCTGGGGTACAGCCAGTCCGACGAAAAGCTGACGAGCAGGAACCGCGCCTTCGCTTGTTCCAGCGCCGCGGCCAGTGAGCCCCTTCCGGCGGCCAGATCGAAGTAATCCATCGCCTTCGTTATGTAGAGATACGAGTTGGCGTCGAAACGATCGACGAATTGGCTGCCCCGGTGGCGCAGGTAGCTTTCCACTTCGAACTCGGCGGAGAAATCGAAACCCTGGGCGTCCATCCCGCGCATGCGCCTGCCGAACTTTTGCTTCATCGACGCGTCGCTCATGTACGTGATGTGGCCCACCATGCGGGCGACGGAGAGTCCACGCGCGGGCAGCTTCCCTCCGTAGTAGTTCCCGTTGTTCCAGTCCGGGTCCGCCATCACCGCCTGCCGTCCCACCTCGTTGAATGCGATCTGCTGCGCGCTGTGCCGGTGTGTGGTTGCGATCGGAATTGCTGCCGCCACATGGTCCGGGTAGGCCACCGCCCATTCCAGCGCTTGCATGCCGCCCATCGATCCCCCAGCCACTGCCAGAAGCTTGGGAATCCCCAGATGGTCTATCAGTTTCTTCTGCAGCCGCACGACATCACCGACGGTGATCACCGGAAAGTTCATCGCGAACGGCTGTCCGGTAGCAGGGTCGATAGACGACGGGCCGGTAGTTCCCGCACAGCCTCCGAGGATGTTCGAGGAGATTACGAAGTAATGCTGCGTGTCGAACGCCTTGCCGGGCCCGATCATGCTATCCCACCAGCCAGGCTTCCCCGTCGCGTGATGCTGTCCGGCCGCGTGCGCGTCGCCAGAGAATGCATGGAGGATCAGCACCGCGTTCGTGCGGCTGGCGTTCAACGCGCCGTAGGTTTCGAAGGCGACCTCAACCGGGGCCAGCGTGACGCCGCAGTCCAGCGGCAGTGAGTCGAACCGCACCGATTGAGTTTCCACCAGCATCGTCGAAACCTCATTTTACTCTGAGATCCCGGTCTTTCCGGCAGGTCCGTTGTTAGGATGGACACAATGAATACAACGGTTCGAGGGCTTGACCCCGCCACCTACAAAGAGTTGAAGGCGCGGGCTGCGCTTGAAGACCGTCCCATCGGCGATCTGGTAAACGACGCCATTCGAGGCTACCTCGCAAGGCCCATGCCTGCGGCGAAATCGCTAAGCCTTCTGGATTGGAAGCCGGTGGATTTCGGGCCGGGCACCGAACGCCTGAGCGAGCAGATGGACGGCGGCGTTCGCGGCGAATGATCGTTCTCGATTCCAGCGTCCTGGTTGCCTTCTTCAACCAGCGCGACGTGCATCATCAGACTGCGAAGGAGGCGATGCAGGCGCTCGACTCGGGCCGTTGGGGAAAGGCGATCGTGCTGGAGTACGTCTTCGTCGAGACGTTGAATGTGGTGAAGCGGAAAGTGTCCATTCCCGTCGCGCTGGATGCGGGGCGGTTCCTTCAGCAGTCGCGGCAACTGGAGCTTTCACCCACGTCGGATCTTTTTGGCAAGACGTGGGAGGAGTTCCGTTCGGATCTCGTCTCGCCGCTTAGCTTCGTCGACTTGTCGATCGTTCGAGTCGCGCGGGAACGCGCCGGAGGAAAAGTGCTGACCTTCAACCCCGCCTTTCGCGAAATCGCGGGCATCAAAGTGGAACCGGCGTAGCCATCGCCAATGGAAGCTCTGATCTTTTTCGCCGGGCTGATCGTGGGCGTCGCGCTGGCGCTGTTCCTGCGGCGGGAGCGGCCCTTACCGCCCGCCGAACCGCCGTCTCTTCCTCCGGAACCCTTCGACAAAATCGAATCCCGTCTGCGCGAGATTGAGCAGGCGCGCGCCCGTGCACAGGGCGAAGTGGATTCCACCCTCCGCACATTGCTGACGCAAACCGCCAGCCTGACGAATGCGCTAAAGGCTCCGCAGGTGCGTGGCCGCTGGGGCGAGGTGCAGTTGCGCCGCGTGGTCGAGATCGCCGGCATGTTGAACTTTGTCGACTTCGAGGAACAGCAGACGCTGCGAACTCCCGAAGGCAAGCTGCGTCCCGACATGATCATCCGCCTGCCCAACGGGCGGACCATCGTCGTCGATTCGAAGACGCCGCTGAAGGCCTATCTCGAATCTCTGGAATCGACGGATGAGACGCAGCGCACATCCCGGCTGCGCGATCACGCGGCGCAGGTGCGCGTACACGTGACGAAACTGGCCGAGAAGGCGTACTGGCGGCAACTGGAATGCACACCGGAGTTTGTCGTGTGCTTCCTTCCCGGCGAGACATTCTTCTCTGCCGCGCTGGAACAGGACCCGTCGCTGATCGAATTTGGGGCGTCGCAACGGGTGGTGCTGGCGACGCCCACCACCCTCATCGCGCTGTTGAAGGCCGTGGCGTATGGATGGAATCAGGAGAAAGTCGCCGAAGGCGCGCAGGAGATCAGCGATCTTGGACGCCTGCTTCATGAGCGTCTGGCCGCCATGTCGGAACATTTCGCAAAGCTGGGCGACAGTTTGAACGCCAGCGTGCGCAGCTACAACCAGACCGTCGGATCTCTTGAATCGCGAGTCCTTCCCGCCGCGCGGAAGTTCGACGAGTTGGGTGCGGGCGGCGGCCGGCGGATTCCGGAACTTGATCCAGTGGAAGCGCGACCCCGCGACGCCCGGCAATCGGGCCTGGAAATCTGACCGGGCAGAAAACTTAACACTCTAAAACCGTACACGCGCCCGGCGCAGGTACGTCTATGGGGGTGTAAGGAGCCTGGTCAAAATGACAAAAACGCTTGGTTTTCTGCTGATTTCCGGATGCATCGCGTTCGCTGAAGCGAGAACTGAAGGGTTGACTCCGCTGCAGGATCGCATTCGCCACGAACTGGTGATGATGCCGTACCTCAGCCTCTATGACGATCTGTCGTTCACGACCGACGAGCTTGGCAACGTAACGTTGCGCGGAGAGGTGATCCGTCCGACACTGCGTGCCGACGCGGAGCGGCTGGTGAAGCGCATCGAAGGCGTCGCGGCGGTGGAGAACCGGATCGAAGTGCTGCCACTGTCTCCGTTCGACAACGGCATCCGCGCCCGCGTGGCCCGGGCGGTGTATGGCGCGTCCTCGCTGAACCGCTACCTGCTAAATCCGAATCCGCCCATCCGCATCATCGTGAAGGATGGCAACGTGACGCTGAAGGGCGTGGTTGCCAATGAGGGCGACCGCAATATCGCCGGCATCATGGCCAGTGGCGTCTTCGGCGCGTTCTCCGTCACCAACGAACTGCGTGTAGAGAACTCGCGCATCTAGTCAGCGCGCTTGCGGCGGCAGACCTCGTTCCAGAAGCAGCTTCAGGAAGGCGTCTGCCGCCCGCGAAAATTTCTTACGCCGCCGGTAGATGATTCCAAGCGGACGCTTCGGCGACCTTGGGATCAGCGGCGCCGCCACCAGCCTCCCCTGTTCCAGGTATGGCTTCAGCACCGGCTTCGGCACGATGCTGATTCCCGTTGCCTGCGATACGGCCTCGCGGATGGAATCCACATTGTCCAAGTGGATCACCTTGTTCACGGTCACTTTCTCCTCTTTCAAAAAGCGGTTGATGTGCTGTTGGATGGGCAGGTCTTCGTCAAAGGCGACGAACGCTTCGCCTTCCAGGCTAAGCGCGTGGAGAGACGGCAGCGCCGCAAGCCGATGACTGGGCGGCATCGCCACCATCATGTCCTCCACCCGCCATGGCGTCGCGCGGATCTCCTTCGACGATTTCGGATAGCTGACGATACCCAGGTCGGCGCGATCCTCCAGCAAAGCCTCATAGATTCGCTCGGGCCGCAGATACTCGATTGCCAGTTGGGCGTTCGGATATCGACGGCGGAACTCCGCTTCGAGAGTCTGAACCTCCGACAATCCCACCGAGTAAATCGTCGCGAAGCGGACCACGCCCGCCGCGCTAACGCGAAGCTCGCCCACGGCTGCATCGAACGTGTCCTTCTCTCGAAGCACTTGCTGGCAGAAGTCTGCATACAGCTTGCCTGCGGCGGTAACCGACAGTGGCCGGCGTGAGCGGTCCAGCAGTTCCACATCGAACTGCGCCTCCAGATCCCGGACATGCTGACTGGCGGCCGACTGCGTGATGCCATTCATCCCCGCCGCTTTCGTAAGAGAGCGTTCCTTCGCAATATCGCGGAAAAGCTTCAGGTCAGCTAGACGCACACCCGCAGCATAGCATTAGAAAATCTACTGTAACAACTTGCTATATTTAGTTTGACGAATAGTAGTTCTTTGCTATACTCATGAGACTTCCTTCGCAGGGCAGTATCTATGAACCACGTTGGTTACGATCCGGGATTTCCTTTACCTCAGGGGCTATATCATCCAAAGAATGAACGAGATGCCTGTGGTGTCGGGCTAGTCGCCAATATCAAGGGAGCCAAGTCTCACGACATCATTCTGAAGGGCATTCAGCTTCTCGTAAACCTCACCCACCGCGGAGCCTGCGGCTGCGACCCGGATACGGGCGACGGCGCAGGCATCCTGATCCAGGTGCCCCACCGCTTCTTCCTGAAGGAATGCACAAAGCTAGGAATCGAGCTTCCGGATGAGGGCAAATACGGCGTCGGGATGTGTTTCCTGCCGGTGCAGCGGCAGCAGCGTCTGCTGGCCAAGGGCATTCTGGAGCGGATCGCCGAAGAGGAAGGTCTGCAGCCGCTGGGCTGGCGCGACACGCCGATCAATGGCGACGCGATCGGCCGCCTGGCGCGCGACTCCCAACCCTACATCGAGCAATTTTTCGTCGCCTGTGGAGACTGCCAGGATCAGGACGAGCTAGAGCGGCGGCTGTACATAGTGCGGAAGCGCACGGAGCAGGAAGTGGAGAGAAGCGATCTCCGCGACAAGGAATTTTTCTATATACCGTCGCTGTCTTCGCGAACCATCGTGTACAAGGGCCTGCTGCTGGCGCCGCAGATCGCGGAGTTCTACCAGGACCTGGGCGAGCCCGACGTGATGAGCGCGCTGTGTCTGGTGCACCAGCGCTTCTCAACCAACACGTTTCCAACGTGGCATCTGGCGCACCCCTACCGCTACGTCTGCCACAACGGCGAGATCAACACCGTCAAGGGCAACGTGAATTGGATGTACGCCCGCCAGGAGGTGATGGCGTCGCCCTACTTCGGCCAAAAGTTGAAGCAGATGTTCCCGATCATCAAGCGGGAGCAGAGCGACTCGGCGTGCCTGGACAACGCCGTTGAACTGCTATGCCTTGCCGGGCGCGGCATCGCGCACACGATGGCGATGCTGATCCCGGAAGCGTGGGACGGCGATCCGACGATGACGGCGGACAAGAAAGCTTTCTACGAATACCACGCGTCGTTGATGGAGCCGTGGGATGGTCCCGCGGCTGTCGCGTTCACCGACGGCAAGGTTGTCGGCGCAACGCTTGACCGCAATGGCCTTCGTCCGGCGCGCTACCTGGTCACGCATGACGGACTGCTGGTGATGGCTTCGGAATCGGGCGTGCTGCCCATCAAACCGGAAGATGTCGCGATGAAAGGGCGGCTTCAACCCGGCAAGATGCTGCTGGCGGACTTGCAGGAAGGCCGCATTATTCCCGACGACGAATTAAAAACACGTCTGGCCGCCCGGCGTCCGTACGCCCAGTGGATCGCTGGAAATCAGATTCAGCTGGACCACCTGCCGGAGCCGCCACGCGTCTACGAGTTCGAGAAGGAAACTTTGCTCGAACGGCAGCGCTGTTTCGGCTATTCCGAAGAAGACGTTCGGATGATGATGACGCCCATGGCCGCCAATGGTGAAGAGCCTGTGGGATCGATGGGCACCGACACGCCGCTGGCCTGCCTATCCGACAAGCCGCAGTCGTTGTTCAACTACTTCAAGCAGTTGTTCGCGCAGGTAACGAATCCCGCGATCGACCCCATCCGCGAAGAGATGGTGATGTCGCTTACCAGCTATATCGGCAACGAGCGGAACATTCTGGACGAAACTCCGCAGCATGCCCACACGCTGAAACTGGCGCATCCGATCCTGACGAATCGCGATCTCGAAAAGCTGCGGCGCGTGTCGCAGGGCGATTTCCTCGCGATGACTCTGCCGATGCTGTACCGTGTCGACGGCGGGGAAACGGAGCTCGAACGGGCGATCAACAGCCTCTGCAAGCGCGCGTCGCTGGCGATCAATGCTGGATACTCGCTGCTGATTCTTTCCGATCGTGGCGTGGATTTTGAGTCGGCGCCGATTCCGTCGCTGCTGGCATTGACAGCCGTCCACAACTATCTGGTCCGCGAAGGGACGCGAAGCCAAGTGGCGCTGGTCGTCGAATCCGGCGAACCCCGCGAGGTGATGCACTTCTGCCTGCTGCTGGGCTATGGCGCTTCCGCCATCAATCCGTATCTGGCGATCGAAACGCTGGAGGATCTTTGCAACAAGTCCATCATCGATCTTCCATTTGAGAAGGCTCTGCGGAACTACAAGAAGGCTACCGGCAAAGGGCTGCTGAAAGTCTTCTCGAAGATGGGCATCTCGACGTTGCAAAGCTATCGCGGCGCGCAGGTGTTTGAGGCCATCGGGTTGTCGAAAGCCCTGGTGGAGAAGTATTTCACCGGAACGGTTTCGCGCATCGAAGGCATTGGCCTTGATGTCATCGCCCGCGAGGCGCTGGCAAAGCACGAATATGCGTTTAAGCCCTTGCGGGACGACGACCCGGAACTGGCGGTCGGCGGCAATTACCACTACCGCGCACGCGGCGAGTACCATCTTCTAAATCCGCTGACCGTGTCGCGTCTTCAGCACGCCGTCCAGCAGAACAGCTTCACAACCTTTGAGCAGTTTTCCGAACTGATCGACAACCAGAGCCAGCAACTGTGCACGCTCCGCGGACTGATGGAGATGAAGCTGGCCAAGCAGCCCGTGCCGATTGACGAAGTGGAACCGGCGAAGGATATCGTCCGGCGGTTCGCCACCGGCGCGATGAGCTTCGGTTCGATTTCGAAAGAGGCGCACGAGACACTGGCGATCGCGATGAACCGCATGGGCGGCCGGTCGAACACCGGCGAAGGCGGCGAAGACGAGGAGCGCTTCCCCAAACTTCCGAACGGCGATTGGAAACGGTCTTCCGTGAAGCAGGTGGCCAGCGGCCGCTTCGGCGTCACCACAAACTATCTGGTGAATGCCGACGAACTCCAGATCAAAGTCGCGCAGGGGGCAAAGCCTGGCGAAGGCGGCCAGCTTCCGGGCCACAAGGTGGATGAGACGATCGCGCGCGTCCGTTTTGCGACGCCGGGAGTGGGCCTGATCTCGCCGCCGCCGCACCATGACATTTACTCGATCGAGGATCTCGCGCAGTTGATCTACGACCTGAAGAACGTCAATCCGCGCGCGCGAATTTCCGTGAAGCTGGTGGCGGAGGTCGGCGTCGGAACCATTGCCGCTGGAGTGGCGAAGGCTCATGCGGATGTCATCCTGATCGCCGGCGACTCCGGAGGCACCGGGGCGTCTCCGCTAACTTCGATCAAGCATGCCGGCGTGCCATGGGAACTCGGCCTTGCCGAAACTCAGCAGATCCTGGTGTTGAACGACCTTCGCAGCCGCGTCCGCCTGCAGACGGACGGCAAGCTGCAAACGGGCCGCGATGTCGTGGTCGGCGCGCTGCTTGGCGCGGAAGAGTTTGGCTTTTCGACAGCGCCGCTGGTCGCGTTGGGCTGCATCATGATGCGCAAGTGCCATCTGAATACATGCCCCGTCGGAATCGCCACCCAGGACCCCGCGCTGCGCGCGAAGTTTACCGGCCAGCCGGAGCATGTCGTCAACTATTTCTTTTTCGTCGCGGAACAGGTGCGCCAGTTGATGGCAAAGCTGGGGTTCCGCACGTTCGACGAAATGGTGGGGCGCGTGGACAAGCTGGACATGCGCGGTGCGATCACGCACTGGAAGGCGAAGGGGCTGGATCTGTCGGAGATCCTCTTCAACCCGAAAGTGCCCGCTTCGATCGGACGTCGCTGCACCATGTCGCAGGATCACGGGCTCGACCAGGCGTTGGACTACAAGCTGATCGACCACGCCGTACCGGCGATCGAACACGGCGAGAAAGTTCGATTCGAGCTTCCGATCCGCAACGTGCATCGCACTGTGGGCGCGATGCTGTCGGGTGAGATCGCGAAGAAGCATGGGTCGGCGGGTTTGCCCGACAACACTATTCAGTTCAAGTTCACTGGATCGGCGGGCCAAAGCTTTGGAGCGTTCCTCGCCAAAGGCGTCACCCTGACGCTGGAAGGCGACGCGAACGACTATGTGGGCAAGGGCCTTTCCGGTGGATGCATCGCCGTGTATCCGCATCGCGCTTCAACCTTCGCGGCGGAAGACAACATCGTTGTCGGCAATGTAGTGCTCTACGGGGCCACCAGCGGCGAGGCGTACTTCAACGGACGCGCCGGTGAGCGGTTTGCGGTGCGCAACTCCGGCGCAACGGCGGTGACCGAAGGCGTGGGCGACCACGGCTGCGAGTACATGACGAGAGGAACCGTACTGGTTCTGGGGACCACGGGACGCAACTTCGCTGCCGGAATGTCGGGTGGCGTCGCCTATGTTCTCGACGAGACGGGAGATTTCAAGCGCACATTGTGCAATCCCGCTGCGGTGGATCTGGACCCCTGCGAGGATTCCGATCACGACACCATCCGCCAACTGATCCAGCGTCATATCGACATGACCAGTTCCCCTCGTGGAGCCTGGATTCTGGACAACTACGAAACGATGGCGTCGAATTTTGTGAAAGTGTTCCCGCACGACATGAAGCGGGTGCTGGCCGCGACCAGCCGCGCGACCGTGGCCGCATAGGAGATTCGCGATGGGCAAAGTTACAGGATTTCAGGAATACGATCGCGAGACACCCAGCCGCCGTCCGGTGGCGGAACGCATCAACGACTGGTTCGAGGTGTACCAGCCGTTTCCGGCGGAGAATCTTCAAACGCAGGCCGCGCGCTGCATGGATTGCGGAGTTCCGTTTTGCCACACCGGCCACGGACAGGTGGGCTGTCCGGTAAACAATCTGATTCCCGACTGGAACGATCTGGTGTACCGGAGCCGTTGGCGCGACGCGATTCGCATGCTGCATTCGACGAATAACTTTCCGGAGTTCACGGGCCGCATTTGTCCCGCGCCCTGCGAAACCGCCTGTGTACTTGGAATCAACGCGCCGCCGGTAGCGATCAAGCAGATCGAGAAAACCATCATCGAGCATGCGTTTGCGCATGGCTGGATCAGGCCGGAGCCGCCGCTTCGCCGCACCGGCAAACGCGTCGCGATCATCGGGTCGGGTCCCGCGGGTTTGGCTGCGGCGCAGCAGTTGAACCGCGCCGGGCACTCGGTTACGGTGTACGAGAAAGCCGACAAGATCGGCGGGCTTCTGCGCTACGGCATTCCCGAATTCAAGCTGGAGAAGAAGTACATCGACCGGCGTCTGAAGCAACTGGAGGAAGAGGGTATCGAGTTTCGTCCGAACTCGAACGTTGGCGCGAATGTGGAGGTGGCGAAGCTTCGCAGGGAGTATGACGCTATCCTTCTGGCCGGCGGCGCGGAGCAGCCACGGGACTTGAACGTGCCCGGACGACATCTCAACGGCGTCCACTTCGCAATGGACTATCTGCCGCAGGGAAACCGCAGGGCCGTGGGCGAAAGAGTCTCCGGCAACCAGGCGATTCTCGCAACGGGCAAGCGCGTGCTGATCATCGGGGGGGGCGACACCGGCGCGGATTGCCTGGGCACCGCGATCCGCCAGAAATGCGCCAGCGTCGCGCTGTGGGAACTGCTGTCGAAGCCCGGCGACACACGCCCGCCGGAACAGCCGTGGCCACTCTACCCACGGATCCTGCGGATGGAAAGCGCACATGAAGAGTGGACGCCCGATCCGCGCGACTACTCCGTCTCCACCGTCAAACTGACCGGCGACGATGCGGGCAATGTCCGGCAAATCGAAGCCGTGCGCGTTGGCGCGCCGCCGAAGTTTGAGGTGGTGCCGGGTAGCGCGTTCACAATGGACGTCGATCTCGTTCTTCTGGCGATGGGCTTCACCGGTCCGGTCCGCAATGGACTGGTGGAACAACTGGGCGTCGAGCTCGACCTTCGCGGAAACGTCGCAACGACGAACTATGCCACGTCAGTGCCGGGCGTCTTCGCGGCGGGCGATGTTCGCCGCGGGCAGTCGCTTGTCGTGTGGGCGATTCGCGAGGGGAGGGAAGCGGCGGAATCGATCAGCCGGTCTTTCGCGATGAAGTCCGCTGAGGCTGCTGCATAGCGGTTTTTTCCGCCTCCAGCAGTTGCACCTTCCGGGTAAGTCCCCATCGATACCCGCCCAATCCTCCTCCGGTTCTCACTGCGCGGTGGCAGGGAATCGCAACGGCGACAGGATTGGCGCCGCACGCGGTCCCCACGGCGCGAACTGCCTTTGGACGCCCCGCCAGTTCGGCAATCTGCGCGTAAGTGCGCGTTTCACCATACGGAATCTGTTGCAGAACTTCCCACACGCGGCGCTGGAATACCGTGGCTTGTATGTCCAGCGGAAGCCGGAGTTCCCGCCGTTCGCCCGTTAGATGCGCGTTCAACTCCGCAGCCCACTCCAGCATCGGCACGGGCTCATTTTCCAACTCGGCCAACGGGAACTCGCCTCGCAGGATTTCCTCCAGCGCCTCCACGCTGTCGCCGAACTGAATTGCGCACACTCCCTTCTGCGTCGCCGCCACCAGCATGCGGCCTAACGGCGAAGCGACGACGGTGTACCGAATCCTCACGCCCATTCCTCCATTGCGGTAGGCGCGCGGAGTCATCCCCAGTTCGCGCGAGCTTTTTTCATACAACCGGCTGGAGCTTCCAAACCCCGCATCGTTCATCGCCCGCGTAACCGTGGCGCCCGTTCGCAGCCCTTCTTTCAAAGCTCTGACACGGCAGAGCGACGCATAGCTGCGCGGCGTCATCCCGGTGGCTTCTCGAAACACGCGCAGAAGATGGAAGCGGCTCAGGCCCGCAACACGGGCAAGTCCCGCTAAGTCGATCTCTTCGGCGAAGTGATCTTCAAGATAGCGGCACACCTGCGTGATTGCTGCGGTGGGACCGGCGACCGCACGCTGTGGACGGCACCGCAGGCACGCGCGAAAGCCCGAATGCTCCGCTTCCTCCGCCGACGGGAAGAACCGGACATTCTCCGGTTTTGGCCGCCGCGATGGACAGTTGGGGCGGCAGTAAATTCCCGTCGAGGTGACGCCGTAGAAGAAGCCCGAGTCTTTTCGTAGGGCCAGATCGCGCCAGCGGCTGTCTTCCATATACCCAAAGAATAGCGGCGCACTGTCAGAAAAAATATCCGCCGATTGCGGTCAGAGTGGAAAAATTCGAATAATCGAAACAGGCCGCCAGTTTTGAAGATCACGATCTCGAAGGAAAACTACCTGAAGACGATTGCCGAAGCGGAGCAAGAGGGCGAAGTGGTTATCGCGGCCCTGCTGGCGCGGTGGTTGAACGTCTCCGCTCCAGCCGTTGCGATGGCGATTCGCCGCCTGAAGCGCGACGAATTTATTTACGTGGCCCGGCAGGGACGCATCACTCTCACTCCGGCTGGTCGGGCCGTCGCGGACCGGCTATTGAAACGCCACCATCTGATCGAACGAATGTTGACGGAGGTTTTCGGCATGGAATGGTACAAGGTCCATGACGAAGCGGAGCAGTTGGAACACGCCGTGAGCGAGGACTTCGAACGGCGGCTGCGAAACAAGCTGGGTGACGGCGGCACATGCCCCCATGGAAATCCGATGAAGCTTGAACGCCCGGAACAGCGGCGCAAGCGTGGACTGCTGCCTTTGGCGGAAATGCCGGTAGACCACAAGGCCATCGTAGAGAGCGTCTTTGAACGGGACCGGAACCTTCTGGAATATCTCGATTCGCTGGGCATCCGGCCCGGGTCGGTGATCACGGTCATCTCGCGCAATATCGACGAAACGTTTTCACTGGGTCTTGAGAAAGGCCGGTCACCACTTGGCCGCCGTGCGGCGGAACGAATCTGGGTTAGGCCGGAATCAGCGCCGAGAAATACTCGATTGTCTTCCTGAGCCCTTCTTCCAGCGGTACAACCGGCCCCCAGCCAAGCGCCCGTTTCGCTTTCGAAATATCGGGTTTGCGGCGGCGCGGGTCGTCCTGGGGCAGCGGATGAAATTCAACGGTAGACGCGCTTCCCGTCAACTTTTTGATGATCTGCGCGAACTCCAACATCGTCTTTTCATCGGGGTTGCCGAGGTTCACCGGATCCCGCTCATCGCTTGCGCTCAGACGGATCAGGCCGTCCACAAGATCGGTGACGTAGCAAAAGCTTCGCGTCTGCGTGCCGTCGCCAAACACCGTGATCGGATCGTTTCGCAAGGCCTGATCGAGGAACGCCGGTACCACGCGCCCATCCGACAACTGCATGCGCGGCCCGTAAGTGTTGAAGATGCGCGCAATCGAGGTCCGCAGTCCGTGCACGCGGTGGTACGCCATCACCGCCGCCTCCGCATAGCGTTTCGACTCGTCGTAGCAGGAGCGCGGGCCGACCGGATTTACATTTCCCCAATAGTCTTCCGATTGCGGATGCACTAAGGGATCGCCGTACACTTCGCTGGTGGAGGTGAGTAGAAAACGCGCCTGATGCGCGACGGCGACCTCCAGCAGCGCATGCGTCGCCGCGGAACCGGTAAGCAGCGTTTCGATAGGGTGGTCCAGATAATCTCGCGGGCTGGCGAGCGATGCCAGATGCATCACTACGTCAAACGTGCCCTTTATTTGCTGAAGAGACTCGGGCCGCGAGACGTCGCACTCAAAGAATGCGAACGCGGAACTGCCCGCAACGGTGGAAAGATTCTCGCGTGAACCCGTGATCAGATTGTCGGCCGCGACAACCTGATGGCCGTCGTTGACCAGGCGTTCGCACAGGTGTGAACCGATGAAGCCGGCGGCTCCGGAGATGAGGTAGCGCATCTTTTGGAAAACGAATCTTCATTCTAGCCGTCAAAAGGCCGCGTGATAGAGTCAGGTGGTGACCGGGTTGCCCGGGCGGTTGCTGCTCGCAAGTCTGATGGCCCTTTCGGCCGCCCTCTTCCTTCGGCGATTCTGGCCGATTCTTTCCCGAATTTTCCGGTCGCGGCCCGATCCTGGTTTTTCCCTTTCTCCTGTTGGCAAGCGTATCTGGGATTTTTTCTCTGAGGTGATGCTGCAATCCCGCGTCATCGCTCAGCGCCCATTGCCCGGCATTGCACACGCCTTCGTCTTTTGGGGATTTTGTGCGTTTGCGCTGGTGACGCTTGACCATCTGTCGCGCGGCTTTGGCTTGCCGCTGCTGGATTCGCGTGGCGCTTTCGGCCGCGTCTACTTCGCGCTGGCCGCGCTATTTGCGATCGCTGTCGCCGTCTCAATCGCGGCGCTGTTTGTCCGAAGGTTTTTCATCCGTCCGAAATGGCTTGGTGAAAAAGTTTCGGTGGAGAGCGGTGTCATCGCGTTCCTCATTTTCACCTTGATGGTGACGTACCTGGCCGACTATGTTGACGGAACGCACGGCATCGGGATCGTCTGGTGGGTTCATACGCTGGCGCTGCTGGTGTTTCTCCCTCTCGTGCCTCATACCAAACACCTGCATTTGATCCTAAGTCCAGCGACAATTTTTCTGTCGCGAGGTGGCTTCTCGAAGATCCCGAAGTTGGAGGGCGACGAAGACTTTGGTCTGATCGCGGGAAAGGACGTCACACGTCTGGAGGCGCTGCAGGCTTATTCCTGCGTCGAATGCGGACGCTGCACTGAACATTGCCCAGCCAACAACACCGGCAAGGAATTGGACCCGAAACAGATCATCCTCGGGTTGCAGCGGTATCTGAACGATCTCGGACCGGCCAGCGAAGAACCGCTGCTGGGCAAATACGAATCGCAGACTGCGGCGTTCCAGTGCACCACTTGCGGCGCGTGCGAATTCCAGTGTCCAGTGGGAATCGAACACTTGCCGGTGATCGTCGGCCTGCGCCGTGGCGCCGTCAATACGGGCGAGTGGGACGACGAGTATGGCGGCAAGCTGTTTCTGAATCTGGAACGCAATGGAAATCCGTTAGGAATGGCGTCGAGTGAACGGGACAAGTTCATCGCAAAACTGGAACTGCCGCACTACGATGGATCGCAGGAATACTGCCTGTGGATGGGCTGCATGGGCGCGTACGATCCGCGTGGACGCGAGATCATCGGCGCTTTAGTTGAGTTGCTCCGCCACTTGAAAATCACGTTCGGCGTTCTGAAAAAGGAACGCTGCACGGGCGACGCGGCGCGGCGGCTGGGGAACGATCTGGCGTTCGGCCAACTGGCGGAGCAGAATCTGGAAACAATTCGCGCGGCGGCTCCGAAAAAGATTGTCTCCATCTGCCCGCACTGCGTCCGCACGATGACGGAGGATTGGAAAGAATTCGGTGCGACACCTGAAGTGGAGCACCACAGCGAACTGCTGGCCCGGTATCGCGATCAACTGCCGAAGGCCGACTCGACGGAGAAGATCGTCTATCACGATCCTTGTTATCTGGGGCGGTATCTGGACGTGTACGACGCTCCGCGCCAAGTGGCAGCGCTGGGCGGCGAGGTCGTCGAACCGGGCCGGACGCGCGAACGCGGGTTCTGCTGCGGAGCGGGAGGCGGCCTGGCGTTTCTCGGCGAAGAGACCGGAACGCGCGTTAGTGAGAATCGTGCGCGCGAATTGGCCGGGACAGGCGCAACGACCGTCGCTGTCGCCTGTCCATTCTGCAACACCATGTTCCGCGACGCGCTGGTTCAGGTCTCAAACGGAGCGCCCGCGCCGAAGCTACTCGACATTGCCGAGATTGCGGCGGCCCGGATTCGCAAATAGATCCGCTCTCAGCCGATCAGCCGACGCCGAGAATTTTCCGGTTTCGCGCGGCGTCCGTTGCCGCTCCGGCGAAATCGTCGAAGGCCTTCGTGGGGACATCAATCAGGTGGCTTGCGATGAAGGGTGCGCCTTCGGCGGCGCCCTGGACGGAATCCTTAAAGCAGCATTCCCATTCGAGAACCGCCCAGGACTTGTAACCCGCCGCCGTCAGCCGCGAGAACACCTGCTTGAAATCCACCTGCCCGTCGCCAAGAGAGCGGAAGCGGCCCGGCCTTTGCTGCCAGCCGAGATAGCCTCCATAGACGCCGGCCTTCGCGGACATGCGGAACTCCGCGTCCTTGACGTGGAACGCTTTGATACGGTCCGCATAGGCGTCGATGAACCCGACATAGTCCAGGCACTGTAGAACGAAGTGAGACGGGTCGTAGTTGATCGTGGCTCTGGCATGGCTACCAACTGCATCGAGAAACTGCTCAAACGTTGCGCCGTCATGCAGGTCTTCGCCCGGGTGCAGTTCATAGGCGATATCGACGCCGTGCTGATCGGCGAAGTCGAGAATGGGCTTCCATCGCGCTCCGAGTTCCTTGAATCCTTCTTCCACCAAACCCGACGGCCGCTGCGGCCAGGGGTATAGGAAAGGCCACAATAGCGCTCCGGAGAATGATGGCGTGACGGCTAGGCCCATGTTCGCGGAAGCCTGGATGACATACTTCATCTGCTGCACCGCCCAATCGGTTCGCGCCTTGGGATTGCCTTGCACCTCCGGCGCGGCGAACGCGTCGAACATCGCATCGTACGCGGGATGCACCGCCACCAGTTGGCCCTGCAAATGCGACGCCAACTCGGTCACGGCCAAGCCATTTGTCTGGGCCTTCACGTCGTCGCAGTAGGTCTTCGACTCGGCGGCCTTCCTGATGTCGATGACGCGGCTGTCCCATGAGGGAATCTGCACGCCGGTATAGCCGAGGCTCTTCACCCAGGCGGTGACGTTTGGCAGGTTGTTATAGGGCGCCTGATCGCCCATGAACTGCGCGAGAAAAATCGCGGGACCTTTGATCTGAGACATACCCTAGCGATGTTATCCGACTCGGCTGGCCGGGTGCCCCCAATGGTTGACAGGGTGGGGCTTAATTTACAGATGTCTGCCAATTTGCTAAGAACCTGATAAAATCCGCTCGGGTCAGGAGGCTCAAATGAAAACTCGTCTCGCCCTTATCGCTTTGCTGGTTGGTCTGTTCGCAGGCCCAGGCTACTCTCAGGTCTCAACTTCGACGCTCGCGGGAACCGTAGTCGATAGTTCCGGTGCCGCTGTCCCGAACGTAGAGGTGACGGTGATCCTCGATGCGACGGGCCTGACCCGCAAAGTCCAGACTACGGATGCTGGAGAGTATGTCGTTCCACAATTGCCGCCCGGTGCCTATAGGGTTACTGCGGAAGCGCAAGGATTCCAAAGGGCCGTACTTGAGAACATCGAGTTGCAAATCGCCCAGCGCGCCACCGTAAACATCACATTGACTCTCGGCCAGCTGACGGAGACGGTTACCGTCACCGAGCGCACGCCACTCGCCGAAACGGAGTCGGCCTCGCTCAGCCAAACTGTCGCGCGGCGGGCGATCAACGATCTTCCGTTGAATGGTCGCAACTACATCACCCTCGGGTCGCTGTCGCCGGGCGTAATGCCGCAGATTCCGGCTTCGACGGGGCCGGCCAGCTTCGTATCGTCGACTACCCAGCGGCCGGACCGCAGCATTCTGATCGGCGGCCAGCGGGAGAGTTCCACCAGCTACCTCTTCGATGGAATCGAGCTCCGGAACCCCCGCGTGGGCGACTCCGCCATGACACCGTCCATCGACATGGTCCAGGAGTTCAAGATCCAGCGCAACTTCTTCCAGGCGGAATTCGGAAACACGCCCGGCATCATCAACATTGCCAGCCGGGGCGGCACCAACGCCTACCACGGTGGCGTGTTCTGGTTTTTGCGCAACGACGCCATGGATGCCCGCAACTTCTTCGCCCGCTCAGTTGAGCCGTTCAAGAGAAATCAGTTCGGGTTTTACCTGGGCGGTCCGGTAATCAAAAACAAAGTTTTCCTATTTGGAAACTTTGAAGGCTTCCGGCAGCGGCTGGGCGTGATTCAGCGCGGAATCTTCCCTCGCCAGAGCCAACTACAGGGCGACTTCACAGGCGGACCCGTAATTTACGATCCGACGACTTTCGATCCCGTGGCGAACACGCGCCAACCGTTCGCGGGCAACCGGATCCCCGCTAACCGGATCAACCGCGTTTCCCGGAACCTCTTCCCCTACATCCCGGTGACCGACAGCCCGATCGTCGGAGGAGCGAATCTTGTAGGCACGCCGGTCCAGCGCCTGGATGATAACCAATACAACATCCGTGGAGACTGGCTGCTCAACTCGAACAACTCCCTCTTCGGCCGCTACAGCTGGCAGGATGCTCCGCTGTTTCCCGCCGCTTTGCAACCCTTGGGCGGACGGCTGGTTACGTCAAAGGCTTACAACGCCGTCGCACAATTGACCACGACTCTTAGTCCGACCGTTGTGAACGTGTTTCGCGCGTCCTACAGCTACGCGACACTGTTCGGCAAGCAGGTGACGGTCGATAGGGACCTGGCCGCCGAGATCGGTATCACGGGCGTCTCGACGGTTCCGCTGAATTGGGGAGTTCCTACTGTCGCGTTTCAAGGTTATAGCGGTATCGGAAGCGATGGCCTGACACAGGGCAATGTTCTGCACAATTATCAACTGCAGGACGCCGTCACTTGGATCAAGCGAAGCCACACCGTGAAAGCCGGCTACGAGGCACGCCAGTCTCGCAATCTGCTTGATAGCGATAACTCGCCGCGGGGCTCCTTCACATTCAATGCAAGTTTCACTGCTGCCGTCAACCCGGCTAACGGCAACCCCGTGTCTGGCACGGGCGAAGGCGTAGCCGACTTTCTCCTCGGTTATCCGACCAATATGGGAGGGGCAGTTGGGACCTCGCTAACGCACTTCCGCTTCTGGACTCACAATGCTTTCGTTCAGGACGACTGGAAAGTGACGCGTGAACTGACTCTGAACTACGGACTGCGATACGAGTTCGTCGGTCCCCCGACACCGATTCAACAGGAGCGCGGCAACGTCTATGGCTTCGACTTCAATACAGGCCGGCAACTGTTCCCGGTCCTAGGGCAGATTCGCGACTCCATCATCAATCCGGATTATAAGAACTGGGCGCCGCGCTTCGGTTTTGCCTACAACCCGCAGTGGGCGGGCGGATTCGTGTTCCGCGGTGGAATCGGCATTTACTTCGATCAGGCGCAGATGAACGAAACGCAATTCATAACAAACGGACCACCGGTGTTTCGCCAACAACTCTTCAACGTTACTGGGCGTGGGCTGCCCGAGTTCGAGTTCGGCCGGAATGCGCTCCCGATCACCGTGATTCCGCCCATCGACGAGAACTATCAAACGCCCGCCGGCACGAATCTATTTGCCCAGGAGATCGATGGCCGCAAGCCACGCATCTACATGATCAACTTCTCGGTACAGCGATCTTTCGGGAACGATTGGGTGGCTGAAGCGGCTTACGTCGGTTCGCGGGGGCGGCGCTTGTCCAAGCGCTACAACTCCTATGCCAACGCGACACCCGGCATCCTCTACGACGTAACTCCCGGGGTCGCGAGACACTTCCCGCGCCTTACGGGAATGCTGTACTCCTCGCTGGCGGGCTGGTCAGAATTCCACGCGATGAATCTGCGGTTGGAGAAACGCCTCAGCCGGGGATTCTCGCTTTTGACGGCTTACACGTTCGGCAAGTCTCTGGATTCTGACTCGGGCGGATCTTTCGGGTCACCCAACCTGAATCCGGCGAATTTTCAACTCGACAAGGGTCCGTCGGACTTCGACATCAACCACCGCATCGTCGGCAGCGCGGTTTATGAATTGCCGTTCGGGCAAGGTAAGAAGTACGGGAGCGGCATCGGGCGCGGTGCCGATCTGTTCATCGGCGGCTGGCAGTTGAACGCCATCACGACGTGGCAGTCCGGCATCCGGCGATCAGTCGGTGCGCCCAACGCTTCCACGATCGGCTTCATCACCCAGCGCGCCGATTTCACGGGGATCGATCCGATGTCGTCCTTTAACGGCATTACGCCTCGAGAGGATTTCGGCGGAGCGAACACCGCACGCTACTGGTTCAACCCGGCAGCCTTCCGGAATCCCGCGCCGCTCAAGTTCGGAACTTCCGGACGGACGATCATGACGGGACCGTCGTGGACCAACTTCGACCTCTCGGCGTTCAAGAATTTCACGATCGTGGAGAATTTCGTGCTCCAGTTCCGCGCTGAAGTGTTTAACGCTTTCAACAATGTTCAGTTCAATCCGCCAGAAATGAACGTCACCAGTCCGGTGTTCGCTACGCTGCAGAGCGCGCAACGCCCTCGCGTGATGCAGATGGCGCTGCGACTTACGTTTTAGCTGACGCATAGCGTTTTCCGAGGGCCGAAATAGGTCATGCGCGTGTTCTGTCTTCTCGTTCTCTCTTGCGCGGTCATCGCGGAATCACCCGCGAGTCGATCTGGCTCCTGAAGCGCGTCGGCTCGCCCACGCTTTCTCCCAATAGCAGCTGGGCGGTGTTCCCGGTCACGGAGCCCGCCTACGACGAAAAGGATCGGTCGAGCGATCTGTGGATCGTTGCTACAGACGCCCCCCTCCGCCGCGAAAGCGACGAATGCCCCAGTTCTCGCTCGACGGCCGGCCGTGTGCCCCCGATGGCTGACAGGGTGGGGCTTTTCTTTGATGCGCGATTGACATAAGATTTGAGTCCACAGGAGTTCTATCGAATGCGACACCTTGCCGTGTCTCTATGGGTTGTGTTGGCGTTGGCCTGCGGTCCATTTGCCGCGCGCGCACAGCAGCAACCGGAGAAGTCCGCGCAGCCGGAGGCATTGCCCCCCGAGAAGTTTTCCGAAGTCCACGCTCCGCTGTTCCGCGAGGCTCCATCGAAAGACGCTTCGCGCATGACGGATCATCTCGCCGGCGCGGCGTCGGTCGCAACGGCAGACCGGGTTGAACGGCGCAACTTCGTCGACGAGCACATTTTCGGAAAGATGGCGCAAGACGCCATCCCCCACGCGCCGTTGGCCACCGATTATGAGTTCCTTCGCCGGGCAACGCTGGACCTGACGGGGCGCATCCCATCGTCCGCCGACGTGCGGGCCTTCGTCGCGGATGCCGATCCAGCGAAGCGCGACAAACTGGTCGACCGCCTGATTGAGTCTGAAGAGTTTGTCGACAAGTGGGCCTACTTCTTCATGGACCTTTTCCGGACCAACGGAAAGATGGGCCGCGGGCAGGAACTCTTCCATTACTGGATGAAGGAGAACCTGCGCGTCGACCGGCCCTACGACGACGCGGTGCGTGACATTATCGCGGCGTCGGCCAAGAGCAATCACGTAGTGGCCGCATCGAACGTGATCGCGCGCGAGCATGTGCAGGGGAAACCGCAGCCCGACGATGGCGACGACTGGGGCATGGTCCAGCAACTTGACACCCATGACGAACTGAATGTCCTCTACTCACAACGATTTCTGGGCTTGAATCTTTCGTGTATCTCCTGCCACGACGGCGCCTCGCATCTGGAGAAGGTAAATACGTGGCTGTCGAAGAAGCGGCGCAGCGACTTCTATCGTGGATCGTCGTTCCTCGGCCGCAACCGCTACCTGATGTATTGGGAGGACGGGAAGCCCCAATCGGGCGAGTTCCTAATCGACGACGCCGCGTCCGGCTACGACACCAAGGGCCCCAGCATGATCCGCGTTCCTCGATTTGGCGGCCCTGGCGATCCCACCTTCATCCTGACTGGCGAAAAACCGCAGCCCGGCGAAGAGCCCCGCGTCGCCTTTGGACGCATGCTGACCGCGCATCCGCAGTTCGCACGCGCAACGGCGAATATGTTTTGGGCGAAATTGATGGCCTTCGGCATCGTCGAGCCGTACGACGACTTCGATCTCGACAAGCCGGACCAAGCCTCTCATCCGGAGTTGTTAAACGCGCTGGCGGAGGAGTTTGTTGCGAACGGGTATAGCCTGAAGCACCTGTTCCGCACGATCACGCATTCCAATGCGTACCGCCTTTCGTCGCGGTTTCCCGGCGAATGGAAAGAAAGCTATGCGCGATACTTCGCGCGGAAGTTTGTCCGCCAGCTCAGCGCGGAGGAGATCCACGATTCCGTCGCCAGCGCCACCACCAGGCCCGGAACGTTTAAGAGCCGCGATGAACAACGGTCATGGGCGATGCAAATGTCCGGACCCGTCGGCGGGGCGGACCTGAAGCACTTCATGGCTACCTTCGGACAATCGAACCGCTCGAATCCTCCGAAAGAACCTGTAGGCACCCCGTTGCAGGCGATGCTTCTGATGCAGTCGCCCGTCGTGACGGATCGTGTCCTGGCAGGCAAAGACAGCCGAGTGCAGCGCCTTCTCGACACGTATCCGGAAAATGGCCGAGTGGTTGACGAGCTTTTTCTCGCCACGTTGGCGCGGCCCGCGAGCGATACGGAGCGTGGAATCGCGATGCAGGCTCTCGACCAGGATCGCGTTCGCGGAGCCCAAAATTTGCAATGGGCGTTGATCAACCAGGTAGAGTTCGTCTTTAACTATTAGGAGCCCGATATGCGAACCGTGCAGGATGTAATTGCTTCCCGCCGCGATCTGCTGAAGATCGGCGGCTTAGGAATACTGGGCGCATCGGCGGATGCCGTATGGCCGTTGAACGTCGCCCGCGCGGCGACGGCGGGCAAGACGAATGCGAGAGGCAACGCGCGCAATGTTGTCTTCTACGAAATGTCTGGAGCGATCAGCCACGTTGAATCGTTCGACTTCAAAGAGAATGCGGGCACGCCGAAGGATCTCGACGTGCGCAAGATCGCCAATGATTTTCATCTGTCGAACCTTCTGTTTCCGCGCTTCTCGCAGCAGACCGGCAAGTTCGCCGTATTGCGGTCCCTGCTAAGCCACGAGGAAGTTCATTTCCGCGGACAGTATTATGTGCAGACGGGCCGCCAGCTGAATCTGGCGTTTGCCAAGGAAGTTCCGTCCATCGGCTCCGTCATCGCCATGGAGTTGGACGCGCGCCGAAGAGAGACCGACACCTTCCCCGGCTATCTGTCATTCCATCTGGAGAAGGGCGCGGCCGGTGCGTTGTCCACTGGATTCCTGCCGCCGCGTTTCTCGGTTGTCGATATCAATCCAGAGGCGGCGGTGAAGGGAAATGCTCTGGACCAGAAGGCCGTTGAACTGCTGGAAGAGAGATGGCGGCTTCTGAAGACGTTGAACGAATCCCGTCCGGCGGGGCGGACCCGGGAGATGGCGGGCTATCAGGATTTCTACGATGTCGCGCACCGTCTGCTAACTGACGAGCGTTGGCCTGCAGCGTTCAAGATCACCGACGAAGACCGCAAGCGATATGGCGCAACCTCCGTCGGCGCGTCGTGCGCGCTGGCCCGCAACGTACTCGCGCAGGACGCGGGCACACACTACATCCACATCTGCCACTCCGGCTGGGATCATCACGTGCAGATCTGGGATCGATCGGCGCCCAGCAATCATTACAAGCTCTGCGGGGAGATGGACCCGGCACTGTCGAGCCTGATGGAAGATCTGGCGGCCACACCGTCGAAGACCGATCCGTCGCGGACGCTGCTGGACGAAACGCTGGTCGTCGTAATGGGCGAGTTCGGCCGCACCCCGGGTGCGCTAAATAACATGGCCGGGCGCGATCATCACAACAAGGTTTTCACCGCGATGTTCGCCGGCGCAGGCATCCAGGCCGGGAAGATTCTTGGGGCGTCGAATTCGGAAGGTGTGGCGTGCGTCGAAACCGGATGGGGCCGCAAGGAGCAACCCCGTATCGAGAATGTCGTGGCGACGATGTACTCCGCCTTGGGCATCGACTGGGCGAAGGAAATTCGCAACACACCGTCGGGCCGGGCGTACATCTATGTCGATCCGCTGGGCGCGAACGGATATATTCCGACGGATGAGATTTCGTCTCTCTACGCTTAGCGTTCTGGCGTTAGCCTCGGCTCTCGCCGCCGAACCCGGAATGGTGAAAATCGCCGCCGGTGAATTTCTGCGCGGCCGCTCACACAAGCTGCCGGACGACGGCCTGAAGTGGTACCCGACGATCATGAAGGACGACGGTCCCGCGCGTCGAGTCCATCTGGATGCGTTCTGGCTGGATGAGCGCGAGGTGAACAACGCGGACTATGCGGCGTTCGTCAAAGCGACAGGCCACCGGGCTCCGTACAACTGGCCGAAGGGCGTGATCCCCGCGGGCAAGGAGAAAGTCGCGGTGGTTGACGTGAGTTGGGAGGATGCCACCGCCTATGCGAAGTGGGCGGGGAAGCGCCTTCCGACGGAGGCGGAGTGGGAGCGGGCTTGCCGTGGATCGCACGAAGGCAAGAAGTTTCCATGGGGCGACGAGGCTCCGTCGAAAACGCTGGCGCGGTTCGAATCTGTCGCAGGTCCCGGCGCGGGCTGTGAGCTTCCGCGCACGGGCGAAGGTCTGTGCGACATGTCCGGCAATGTCTGGGAGTGGGTGGCGGATTGGTACGAGCGTGAATATTACGCCGGCGCTCCTGACCACAGCCCGCCGGGACCCGGCATCGGTACGTACCGCGTGCTTCGCGGCGGATCGTGGGCGGACGAAGCGAAGTACCTTACCTGCGCGTACCGCAGTTGGGCGCGTCCAGCGGAGCGCAGCCCGAATATCGGATTTCGTTGCGCGCGCGATGCGCGTTAGGTATTCTGAAGAGGTTCTCACCTAACGGTCGGGGCGCGTAGCTCAACTGGCAGAGCAACTGACTCTTAATCAGTAGGTTGA
>JBGTFZ010000029.1:0-65439 GCA_041746955.1 Bryobacteraceae bacterium | reverse complement strand
AGGTCTTTCCCGGGATCGGTATCCGTCTTGCCGCGCGCACTCATAACCCCAACGGCCGGCTTACCGCCTGGCGGCGTCACCGTAAACGCCGATCGCCAGTCCATCTCCGCGAAGTTCTTCCAATCTTCCACCTGCGGCTGGTACGTAACGATGGTGCTGCCATTGCGCGTCACACGCAGCGGCCATTGGGAGGGCTGCGCTTGAATCACCGACCCCAACAGAAGGCCAAACAACACGGCACTTTTTTTCTTCATAGCACCTGCCTCCAGCTAAAAGTGAAAGGTTGCTCCGAACTGCGGACCTTGCGTAAGCAGGTCGTACCGGAACAAGTCGCGGCCGGAGCCGGTTTCGTAATCGGCATAAAGCCACCGGTACCCGAACTGAAGGGAGATCTTCCGCCCGACGCGCCAATCCAGCGTCGGTTCGATCTGGCCGCTAAACGAAGACCCCGCGCCGAAGCCGCCGACGTCGCCGCGCACGCGAAGGCGGATCTTTGCGGTTGCAGGAACCCGAAGCTCCGCGCCGAACACCGGATCCCACCACGCCTGGGTTTGAGATCCCGTCCGGCCCTGCGGCCCGCGAATCTCCCCGGTCAAACGGAGATACCGCGCTCCGGCATATGGGCTGAGCCATTCCGTTGCACGGTACTCCACCACGGGTTGGACCAGCCACTGATCAAATCCCACGTCCACGCCATTTTTGACTGCGCCCAAGCCCATGTAGATAATGTCGGTGGACGCTCCCCAACGCTTGTAGTGGACGCTGGGCCGTCCCATGGCCCCGAACTGCAAATTGCTCCAGATTTCACTAAACGGAACATTCACGTCGGCGGGCATCCCTCGAATTGTTGTGTTGCCAGACATCGCCGCTCCAAGGAGATAGGTAGACAGCTCGCCGCTCCAATCCCCGTCAACGTTTGATTGGGCGTTGACGGCGATCGGACAGGCGGCCAGCAACAGGCTTAGAGGCGTGGTGAATCGAAAGAAAGCCATATAAACCGAAGTCCCTAGCTCTTCTTCTTCGGGGGATAGTTCTTCAGCATCTTGGCGACGCCATTGTTCAGGTTCTTCGTTCGCTTCTCCGGCTTCGCGGTTGGATCGATCTCTTTCGATCCCAAACCGCGCCAGACAATCTGCTTCAGCGCGGGATCGTAC
Source organism: Bryobacteraceae bacterium (assembly GCA_041746955.1). Taxonomy (GTDB): domain Bacteria; phylum Acidobacteriota; class Terriglobia; order Bryobacterales; family Bryobacteraceae; genus JAPKYZ01. The sequence goes on along the minus strand of JBGTFZ010000029.1, from coordinate 64,285 downwards.
ATGTCGATCACCAGCTGGCCGATGGAGATGGTCGATGTCGTGGCGGTAGACATGCCACCGCCCCACCGTGCGCCATAGCCCCAACCCGCGCCGCCGCTATTGTAAGAATTGATCTGCTTTTCCTTGTCAACACCGACCTGGTAGCCCACGTAGAGGTCGCCTTTGTCGCCCTCCACCTTTGACAGGCCTTTCAGCGCGAGTTGAGAGTCGATGGCGGCCTTAATCTGTTTGTCGATCAAGTCATCGGGGTGAGGGCTATCCTTGATCTCAACCCATCGATAGGTCCGGTACTTGGAGAAGTCCGCAGTTTGGTCGTAGTTGTAAGTTACCTGCTGCGCGGCGCCAAGCGCGGCGAAGCAAGCGAGAGTCAGGCTGAGTGTGATGAATTGTTTCATTGTAAGGATCCTCCAATTGAGTTAGGGTTTGGGTTGACGGACTTCGACCGTTAGTTTCGGGATGGTTCCCGTAAAGCGGGATTTCTTCTCCGATCCAATCGTCTCTACGACCGGCGTCCCCAGGTCGATGCCGACATCGGCGGTCTCGTCGGCAGAAAAAATGCCCTGTTGCGTGCGTTCGATGCGCCCCTGGCCCACCTGCTCCCCATTTATAAACAGCGTGCCGACACCGCCTTTGCCCAGGCCGCCGCCATCGTACGCAAAATCGAATCGAATCGTACTCTTTCCCGCCGCCAGGGGCTTGCTGGACCGAACTGTGTCGCGGTTTAACCCCAGGAAGTTGTAGTCATACGCGGGCACGCCATCCTTCACATACAGCGACCAGCCGCCGAAACGCCCGCCCTGCGCAATCACGATGCCATTTGACTTCGCGGTGGGAACTTCGATCTCAGCGGTAATGGTTTTCGACTTGTTCTTTACATTCAGGAAGATGTTCTCCATCATTCCGACCATCCCGTCGACCACGGTAATGGAGGTTCGGCCCGCCATCAGATCCGGCCGGCCCACCAAGTCCGCCTGCTGCCGCTCAAAGACGCGGTCGTCCACCGGAAGTACATGGTATTTTTTCGCTTCCTCAAGAAAGAGAGCCTGCATCTGTGCAAGCTTCTTCGGCTCCTTGGCAGCCAGGTTATTGGTCAGGCTAAAATCATCGCGAACGTTGTAGAGGTCCCAGGTATCCTTGTCGAGCGAGGTGCGGCCTTTCGCCTCCCAAGGGGCGCGGTGGATCGTTCGCGCCATCCAGCCGTCGTGATAAATGGCTCGATTCCCGGCGATCTCGAAGTACTGAGTGGTGTGGCGCTCCTTCACCGAGGGGTTCTCGAATGAATAGACGAGGCTAACGCCTTCGATTGGCGTCTGCGGTGTTCCATTAACGGATTTCGGCTGCGGCAGGCCGGCGGCCTCAAGAATCGTCGGGGCGACGTCAATGACATGGCTGAACTGCGACCGGATTCCATTCTTGGCCTTGATGCCCTTCGGCCAGTGGACCACCATCCCGTTGCGCGTGCCGCCGAAGTCCGAAGCTACTTGCTTCATCCAACCGAACGGCGCGTCGAATCCTACGGCCCAGCCCGCGGCCATGTGCGGATAGGTCTCCGGACCGCCCCATTTGTCGAGAACCTTCAGCAGGTCGGGTATCTTCTCTGGCACGCCATTGAAGTACGTGTACTCGTTGAAAAGTCCGTTCATGCCGCCTTCGCCGCTGGTGCCGTTGTCGCCGGCGATGTAGAAGACCAAGGTGTTATCAGCCTGGCCGGCGTCCGCAACCGACTGCAGCATGCGGCCGATTTCGTGGTCTGTGAAGTCCACAAAAGCGGCATATACTTCCGCCTGGCGCGAGAACAGGCGCTTTTCGTCGGAAGTTAGCTTGTCCCAGTCCTTGATCGCCTCCGGCTTCGGAGCCAGCTTGGTATTTGCTGGAACGATTCCCATTTTGATCTGGCGGGCCAGCGTCTCCTCGCGAACCGCGTCCCAGCCCTTGTCGAACTTGCCAACCCATTTGGCGATCCATTCCTTCGGAACGTGGTGAGGGGCATGCGTGGCTCCCGGAGCGAAGTAGATGAAGAACGGCTTGTCCGGCGTTAGGGCCTTCTGATAGCGGATCCAGGCGACGGACTTGTCCGTCATGTCGGTCATGAAGTGATAGTTCGGATCTTCCGGCACCTCCACCATCGCGACGCCATTAAAAAGCAGCGGCGCCCACTGGTTGGTCTCGCCGCCAATAAATCCGTAGAACTTGTCGAACCCTTGGCGCGTCGGCCAACGGTCGGATGGACCGGATACGCTGGCCTCCCAGACGGGCGTTTCGTGCCACTTGCCGAACGCGGCGGTGCTATATCCGTTTAGCCGAAGCGTTTCAGCCACCGGCGCGGCGGAATTGGGAATCTGGGCCGTGGCGCCGGGAAACGCCGTCGCCATCTCCGTGATAAAGGACATGTTCAACGTGTGATGGTTTCGCCCCGCCTTCAGGGCCGCCCGCGTGGGCGAACACAGGGCCGTCGTGTGGAAATTGTTGTAACGCAGGCCAGTTTGCGCAAGGCGATCAAACGTAGGCGTCGCAATCGGCCCACCGAAGGTGCTGGTGGCGCCAAAGCCGAGATCGTCAATCAGGATAATAATGACGTTCGGGGCCCCGGTGGGAGCTTTCACCGCGAAGCGGGGGGGCGCTTCAACGGTGCGCGCGTCCAAAACGCTGCTGAGGGGCCGTGCAGGTTCCGGGATGGGCAGCACCGTGCGGTCAAGGGCCGGTTGGGCGTTCGCCGCCGCCAGCGCGACAAATACAGTCGCGAATCGACGCATTGTGATGTTCATTAGTTTCTCCGTGTTCTACTGGGCCAGCTTTTGATAGTTGGAATTAGTCACCTTAACCTGGACCTTCTTCGCGGGGGCGTTTAGCTGCGTGGTGGCGGTGTAGTTGGTGCTGTCCGGCAAGGTGGAAAAGCCGACGTCGAGCGTGATGGCGTCGTCCGGTTCATCCAGGTAGCTCTTCACCGCAATTGTGGTAATCGCCTTCGTTGCCGAATCGAACCCGAGTGTCACGGCGTCGCCCGGTTTGATGTAATTCTTGAACTGAAGCTCTATCCTACCAGGACCGGCTTGCCCTGCGGACACGTTGCCCGCCTGGGCAACCGCCTGCATCCGCTGCGGAGAGGGCGGCATGTACTGGTGGATGAGTTCGCTGGCGCGTTCCATGTAGTCGGTGAGCTCATCTACCTTGCGTTCGACAACCCGCTTCTTCATGCCACGCAGTTCCTTTTTCGGTGCGGGCGTCCCGACAGGTGTCTTCTGGACCTTGCCATCAGCGCCATAGCGGCAGAGGTTGTCCTTTGTGCTCTTCACTTCACCCTTGAGCAGGATGTCGGTGTGCTCCGTCCAGGAGTACTGCCGCAAGGCGGCCTGATTGCGCGCCGCCGACTCCTTGACGGTGGCTAACTTCTGTTGCAGTTCCTGTTTCATATCCTGGGCCGCGATGGGGCTGACAGCCAGGATGCACGCTATGATTGTGAGTTGTTTCACGGTTGTTGACTCCCAGTGGACAATGACCCAATTCCGGGTAGAATCAGAGCGACAATGGGTGATGTCACCCCGTGTCACCCCAAGTTCTGGAGGCGGTCGTGCACGAGAACGTGGAAATCGAACAGGCGAAGGTGCTGGCGGCTCTGGCGCGCGTTACGGGGAGCGCGACGTTCAGCCAGGCGGAGAAGCCGCGCGAATTCCTGGAATTTGTTGTCCGGCACGCCGCCGGTGGCGATGCAACCCCATTAAAAGAAACGACCATCGGCGTCGGTCTCTATCACCGCGACCCCGGATACGACCCGAAGGTAGACGGCGTCGTGCGGACCTTGGCCCGGCGAGTCCGGGAACGGCTGGAGCGTTACTATCGCGAAGAAGGCGCCGCGGATCCACTGGTAATCGAGATTCCCAAAGGTGGCTACTCGCCAACTTTCAGCAGCCGCGAGGTTGTCAGCCCGGCCCTGCCTGAATCCGAGGCGGTTGCAGTGCCTCCTCCACAATCTCAATCGTTTCCGCTTTACTCGGTCGGCGCAGGCCTTGTGACACTAGTGGTTGTTCTGGCTGGTCTCCTGATTTACCGCCAATCCGGAACCGAGAAACCGGTCGGATCTCAGGGACCGCGAGCACTGGTGCTGCCTTTCCGGTCCTCCGTGAACTCCGCCGAAAACCAACTTTATGGAAATGCGATGTCGGACTCGATCGTCGCTTCGTTGACCGGGATTCCCGGATTGACGATCCTCAACCCGCCGTCTGCCGTGTCGGCTGAGCAGGCAAGTAAAGACGAAGACGCGATTCTTGCCGCCCGGACGAAGGCGGACTACCTGATCACCGGGCAATTTGATCGAACCCACGGCATGTCCACCATGTTCGTGAAGCTGACCCAGGTTTCAACTGGCGAGGCTGTCTGGAGCCGACGCTACGAATTTCCCTGGGCGAAGCTGCTGAGCACGGAAGAGGCGATGAGCGCGGAGGCTGCGTCCCGGCTGTCGCTAAGGCTGGGAAAGGAATATTCGACGATGGTCAGCCACATTCCGGCAACGTCGGCCCAAGCCCAGCGAGAGTATCTGAACGGACTTTATTTCGCCACATCCGCGAAGAAGAATCTTAGCCTAAACGCTTTCGCCACGGGAGTATCTCACTTGGAGCGGGCGCTTGAAATCGATCCGGGTTTCGTGGACGCGCACGCCGCTCTTGCCGGCTTGCTCGCGTTTCGAGCGATGCCGTGGACCAGCGGCAACACGGCATTTCTTGAGGGGGCGGAGCGGCACGCACGCCTAGCTCTAGAGCGCGCTCCGCGGAACTCCGATGCCCTGGCGGCCCTGGCAAGATGCGCGATCCTGCGACGCGACTTCGCCGCCGGATTCTCCCTTGCAGGGCAAGCCGTCGAGGCCGAGCCGGGAAACACCGAGGCATTATCGGCCCTGGCAGAGGTGTATTATGCCGCGGGCTTTTACGAAGCCGCCCTTCAGGCGTATCTCGAAGCGTCAAAGGACGGATATGTTGCGATGGAACCTTTCGCCTTTGGCTCCATTCTGGCAGCGCGGCTGGGGAAATTGGATGTCGCCGAGAAGCTGGTTCAGCAACACGGAAAAGCTGACCCCGACAGTGTGGTTCACAGTGTGGTTCAAGGCTATCTTCTTGGCTGGAAGGGAGACCTTGCCGGTTCGGAGAAGCACCATCGCCGCGTCCACGAGCTAGTGGCGGCCCGAGATACTCCGAGTGACGTCAAAAGGACGACTTATGGCTTCGCCGCCGTGGCCCATGCGCAGGCCCTGATCCGGCTGGGAGATCTGCCCGCGGCGCGAAGGATTCTGAAGACGCTGCCGCCGCCGCAGCCACGAAGGCTGGCCGACGAGATTATTCTGCTTTCGTCGATTGGGGAATCGGCAAAAGCCCTTCAAGCAATTGAATCAAGCTTTCACTGGCGCAACTACCGTTTTCTGGTGACGGAGCCGGAGTTAAAGCCGCTCCATAGCCTGCCGCAGTTCCAACGGCTGCTGGAGAGAACTTACTCCGATTGGCTGGCCATTACCGCGGCCCATGCCGATACCGCGCTTGCGAAGCCGCCCGAGTTGCCCACTCCCGCTGAGTTTCTCCGGGTTGAGCTCAGCTACCGGAAATAGAATTGGACGGCCAGTCCCGCGGCGTTCGTAAACTGAGGGACTGAGGCCCACACGTTCTGACGGAGAAAATAACCCTCCAGCACAAACCGCTTTGTGACTGCCCATTCGGCGCCTGCCGCATACCGGAACCGCCCCCATTCGCGGTCCTTGAACTCATAAAACACTTCCGCATGGCCGTACGGAGTGAAATCGAAGCGTCCGGCGCGAAACGTTCGTTCCAGCTTTAGGCGAAAGCGGTATCGATGACGCGCCTCACCATTTACCCAACGGAAATCGACGCGGTTTCTGGAGCTGAGCAAAAAGTCGGCGGGCAGGTGAGCCCGGGCGGTGGCTTCGCCGGTGGCGATGTTCTCGATGGCCGCGCCGGAGTTGTTCCTGGGTCGCGCGAACAGATAGCCAGCTCTGACCAACAGAGCTTTCGAGCGGGCGGCATCGGCATGGCTCACCAAGTGTGCTCGAAGCGGCTTCACGCCGAAGAAATCCAGGTGGACGCCGGTTTGGCCGTCGGCAAACGAGCCGAGTGACTCCGGCCGTGTGGCCGAATAGAGAAAGAAAATCCGCGACCGCTCGTTCAGCTTGACGAACACGTCGAACTCTGGCCAGAACTCATCTGTACTATCCGGTGTTTGAGCCGCTATTGAGAGCGTCAGAACCAAAGCCGGAATCAGACGGAGCATCGAAGAGAGAGTCTACCGCGAGACCGTGGAACCAACGAGAGCCACCGGGTGTGTCACTCCATGTCACTTCCCTGCTGAGCGGATCTGTCGGCTACACTCCACGGAGCAGTTCCACATGTGGAGGAAAAACCTTATATGAATCGACTTGCAATCGTCATGCGGCGGCTTGCGCGCGTGGCAGCGACTGTCACGGTCCTTGCGGTTGGACTTTCTGGGGGCCCGGTACCCATCCAATCCCCGATCGATATCCGGTCGGAGAACACAATCTATTCGTTGTTGGACGCTCTGCAGTTTTCGTACAGCTCCAGCACGCCGATCCAAGTCGAAAACAACGGATCGCCCGGGGAGGAATCGACGATCAAGGGCCTTATGCCTTCTGGCGCGGGCAGCCTAATGATCGCGGCAACGGCGTGGCCTCTGTTGCAGTTTCATTTTCATACCGAGTCCGAGCACGGTTTGAACGGCGCGGAGTTCGAATGGAATTGCACATGGTTCACCAACTGACTTCCCGCGAGTATCTAGTGGTCGGGAGGTGGATTGAAATCGGGGCGTTCAACTCAGCGCTTGACTCGATCTTCTCCGACTTGCCTCCGAACGGCGGCGACATCTTCGATCTTCCGTCGTTCGATCTGAACTCTCTCCTGCCGGGCGACCTTCGCTCCTACCGGTACACGGGTTCGCTGACGACGTCTCCCTACACCGAAGGCGTCAATTGGGTAATGCTCCATGAGAGCCTGCAGCTTTCGGCCGATCAAGTGGCTGGGTTCCGCGCCCTCTTCCCGGGGGGAAATGAGCGGGAATGGCAGAATCTGAATGGCCGGATGATCAGAACCGACGTAGCGGGATTTTCGTCGGTTCCGGAGCCCTCGACGGCCGCGCTTCTGGGCCTTGGCGTGTTGCTCATTGTTGGGCAAGCGAAACGCCTTGCCTCATCGCGCCGCCGCAAAGTCTGAGCTGGGCCGCCGCTGCGGCGGGGGAGCGGCGGACTAAAATCGAAGGGTGCCCGGGTGGCGAAACTGGCAGACGCAGCGGACTTAAAATCCGCTTCCCGGCAACGGGAGTGCGGGTTCAAGTCCCGCCCCGGGCACCAAGAGTCCGATTTAGGTTTGCTCGATTTCCGCGCGATAGCGGTTACCTACGCAGACCCTTTGAACTCGACAAAGACGACGTCCGGCGTTATCGTCGCTAACATGGGCTAGTGTCTGGAGAATGCTGTAGATGGGGTTGGGTCCGAGCTCGGTTCGCTTTCCTTAAGGTCCATGCGTTGAATGAGACCGTTCGCGATGGTGTAAATGTGCCACACCTCGCTATCAGAAACCACATCGCCACTAAGGCTTTTCACGAGTTGATGAACTTTGACGTAGGTAATGCCGCCTTCCTGGTCGATTACCTCAAGTGGTTCCACGTGGGGATCAAACTGCGTCCAATGACGGGTCCAGTAGGACCGAACCTCTTCTTTCCCGACGACACGCCCGCCTTCCGATGCCTTGGGCCAGCTAACGTTCTCACTCATGAGCGCCAAGGCGCCGTCGATATTCCGATGATTGAAGGCAGAGTAGGCCTGAGCTATCAATGATTGTGTCTTCGGCACAAATCCTCCAGAGCAAATATGTGTGCTTTACACAGTGCGACTGAGTAGCCATAATGCGTCCGTGGCGCAACTTCGAGCAAAGCGAACGAAATAGTCCCGGCCCGGGACCACTCAACCGGACTTGCGAAGAACCGAGATCAGGTTGCTTCGATTCTCCGGCCTGCGGTATTTCATCGACACGATTTCCGCAACTCCTACCGGCCCAAACGCGTGGAACTGTGGACTGGAATCGACCAGCTCCAGCCGCTCGATCTGGAACCCGGCTTGCCGGGCCAGGCCGCTAACCTCCGCATCGGTGTTGCATCGATAGTGCGTGGGGAAAACATCGGACTCCTTGCGCTTTTCGAGAATCCATACGATTTGCTTCTTCAGCTTGTCCGGTACGTGGCGCGCGATCCCGATCAGATAGTAGCGCGCGTTGGGCGTGATAAACACGAAGCGGCCCCCGGGGCTGAGCGCGCGGTGCACCTCGCGCAGCAGCGTCAGCGGCTGGTCAAGATGTTCCACCACCATGTTTGCCGAGATCAGGTCGAACGAATTTTCCCGGAACGGAAGCTGGTAGCCGGAGGCGATTGCGCGGAAGTGAAGGTGGGGATGCTCGAAGATCGCGGAATCGAAGTCGATCCCCATCAGCAGTGACGGGCGCGCGGCCAACTCGTCGATGTTCTTCGCCGGCATCGCCCAATCCGGAACGATCTGGCGGCCGCAGCCAATGTCCAACCAACGGGCCCCGGGCTGAACCAAACCGGACAACGCCTCCGCATACCGGCGCTGGATGTTCTTCGTTTCGACGCCCAGCCTCGCGGCCGTGTCCGCCACCCGGCTGCGCCAGAATCGTTGCCAGCCCATGATCCAACTACCATCGCATCCTTTGCGCCGTGCCCGCTTTTGCGGTATTCTTGCCAGCGCCATTGAGGAGGCACCATGAATCTGATTGAAACTTTAATGGGAGAGTCGGGCAGGACAGTGGTCGACAGCCTTGCCGCACGTTTCGGCGTGACCGCAGAGCAGGCGTCGGCTGCGGTTTCCACGATCGCTCCCGCGTTTGCGGGTGGACTGAAGGCGAAGGTAGACGCGGGAGGAGGGGCCGGGCTCCTCGATCTACTCTCCGACGGAAGTCTGACGAAGTTCGCAGCCGATCCATCCGAGTTGGCAACGCCGGCCGCGCTGGAGACAGGGCGCAATTTGCTGGGCCAGTTGTTTGGCGGTGGCGATCTTACGGGACTGGCTTCAGGGCTTTCCGAGAAGTCGGGCGTCGGAACGGCGACGATTCAATCGATGCTTCCGATTCTCGCCACGGCGTTCTTTGGGTTCTTGTCGAAGAAAGCGGCCGGGAAATCCACCAGCGAGATCGCGGATCTGCTGGGCACATTGTCGGGAGAAGGCGGCGGAATGATGGATAACCTGAAGAGCATGGCGGCCAAGATATTCGGCAGCTAAGCGGAGAGGCTGGTAGGGACGGGCAGATTCGAACTGCCGACCTTCCACTTAGGAGGCGGATGCTCTATCCAGCTGAGCTACGTCCCCAACCTTTCCTGAGTGTAGCGTTTCAGGCCCTTCGCGCCGATGTCCCGCCTGTACTGCATGCCGGTGAAGTGAATTTTTTCGACGGCCGTGTAGGCGTTGGCGATAGCGGTACGCAAGTCCTTTCCCGATGCCGTAACGCCAAGCACGCGGCCTCCGTTCGTCACTAGTTTCCCGTCGCGAAGGGCCGTTCCGGCATGGAAGACGACGGCTCCCGATGCCTCCGCACCGGCGATGCCCGCGATCTCGTCACCGCGCCGGGGAGATGCCGGATAGTTCTCCGCACAGAGCACGACGCAGACCGACGGATCGGGCTTCCAGCGCAGGTGAATCTCGCGAAGGCGTCCCTCCGCCGATGCGTGCAGCGCTTCGACAAGGTCGCCATCCATCCGGTGCATTAGCACCTGGGTTTCCGGGTCGCCAAGACGGACGTTGAACTCAAGGACGCGGACTCCGCTTCGCCTCATCATCAATCCGGCAAAAAGAAATCCGGTGAACGGCGTGCCGCGGCTGGCCATCTCGGCGACGGCGGGGCGGATGACGGTGTCCATGATGGCGTCGCGCGACGCGGCGTCGAGGATGCGGCCGTCGCAGTAAGTGCCCATGCCGCCGGTATTGGGCCCGCGGTCGCCATCGAAGATCTGCTTGTGATCCTGCGTGGGCGCGAAAGGAACAACATGCTGGCCATCGCTAAGCGCAATGAAGCTGACTTCTTCGCCGGGGCAGAAGTCTTCCAGCAGAACTCGCGATCCGGCATTGCCGACCAGTTGGCCGGAGAACATCTTCTCCAGCGTGGCTTCCGCCTCCGCCTTTGACTTGACGATGACCACACCCTTGCCCGCGGCAAGCCCGTCGGCCTTGATGACGAGCGGGTACTCAAACCGGGTAAGCGCGCGGCGGGCGCTGGCGAGCTCGTCGAACGCCTGGTAGCGCGCCGTTGGAATGCCGGCGTCGTCCATCAGCTCTTTCGCGAAGATCTTCGAGCCTTCCATCTGTGCGGCTGCGCCGGACGGTCCAATCACCTTCTGACCGCCAGACCGAAGTTGGTCTGCCACGCCTTCTACAAGCGGCACTTCCGGACCGATGACCGTAAGGTCGGCGGGGACAGGGGAGTCAACGCATTCGGCAAGGGCGCCGATGCCCGGATTTCCCGGTGAGCAGGTTAGCCGCGTCAGCGAAGAGCTTTGGACGAGCTTCCATGCCAAGGCGTGCTCCCGCCCGCCACTTCCGATTACGTGGATGTGCAACGATACCTCCTGGCTAGAATAAGAGGGACATCGCTTTTTCATGCAAAGCCTGCCCAGCCGGAAGTACGACGTCCTGGTGATCGGGGCCGGCCATGCCGGTTGCGAAGCCGCACGCGCGTGCGCTCGGATGGGCCTGCGGACGGCGATCGTCACCATGAATGTTGATCTGGTCGCGCAGATGTCGTGCAACCCGGCGATCGGCGGCATCGCGAAGGGCCACCTGGTTCGCGAGATTGACGCATTGGGCGGCGTCATGGGCGAGTTGGCCGACGCGGTGGGCATTCAGTTCCGCCTGCTGAACACCAGCCGGGGACCGGCGGTGTGGTCGCCCCGGGCGCAATGCGACAAGAAGCAGTACCGCATCAGAATGAAGGAAGTTCTTGAGGCGGAGCCGAACCTTCGAATGCTGCAGGCAGAAGTGGCGGAGCTCCTCTTCGCGGGCAGCGGGGATTCGCGCAGTGTGGTAGGCGTGCTGCTGGCGGACGGTCGAACCGTCACCGCAGGCGCCGTTGTGGTGACCACGGGCACGTTCCTGAACGGCTTGGCGCACGTGGGAGAGACGAAGTACCACTGCGGCCGGAATGGGGAAGCGCCGACGAATCTGCTGGGCCACCACCTGCGCTCACTTGGCCTGAACTGGACGCGGCTGAAGACTGGAACGCCACCCCGTCTGGATGGCCGGACGATCGATTGGGATCAGTTTGAGGCGCAGAAAGGCGATCCAGATCCAACGCCGTTCTCCTTTTTGACTGGTCGGATCGAGCGGGAACAGATATCCTGTTATCTTGCCTATACTACTGAAAAAACGAAAGAAACAATTCAGTCAAGTATAGATCAGTCGCCGCTTTATAGTGGGCAGATCGAAGGGACCGGGCCCCGCTACTGCCCTTCCATTGAGGATAAGTTCGTCAAGTTTCCTGAGAAGTCGCGCCATCAGCTTTTTCTGGAGCCCGAAGGTCTGGACACTTATGAGGTCTATGTCAACGGGATGTCCACCAGCATGCCAGTGGATGTGCAACTGGCGATGCTGGCTTCTATTCCCGGCCTGGATCGCGCCGAGATGATGCGGCCGGGCTATGCCATCGAGTACGACGCTATTGATCCGCGGCAGCTTTCGCCCTCACTGGAGGTTCGAGGGATCGGCGGCCTTTTTCTGGCCGGGCAGATCAACGGCACGTCGGGCTATGAGGAGGCGGCCTGCCAGGGCCTTATCGCCGGGATCAATGCCGCACAGCGAGTCGGTGGGTCCGCGCCGTTTATTCTGTCGCGGTCCGACGGATACGCGGGAATCCTGATTGACGACCTGATCAGCAAAGGGGCGGACGAACCGTACCGGATGTTCACTTCCCGGGCGGAGTTCCGGCTCCACCTCCGGATTGACAATGCAGACCAGCGGTTGACGCCGATGGCGAAGAGGCTGGGCTTGGCCAGTGGGGCCCGCACTGCGGTTTTCGAGGACAGCCAGCGGCAACGGCTCGAGATTCGAAAGCTGCTGGAGGCCACCCGCCTGACTCCGGCAGATTTTAGCTTCCTCGGATGCGCATTGGCCGACCGGCCTCTGCTGGCCGTATGGCTAAGGAGGCCCGAGGCCCGCCTGGAGGCGCTGCGGCCATGGCTAACCTCGAAACTGGGGCTTGATCCGGCGCGGGCTGCGCTCAGCACTGTAGAGACCGAGATCAAGTATGCGGGCTACTTGGAGCAGCAAGACCGTCAGGTCGCCCATTTGCGGGCAAATGAGGGCCGTTCGATTCCCGCAGATCTTCGATACGCCAGCGTTCCTGGGATATCGATTGAAGTGCAGGAGAAGTTGGAGCGGGTTAGGCCCACCACCTTGGGCCAGGCCGGCCGGATTCCTGGGGTGACACCAGCTGCAGTCGCCGTCCTGGACATCTACCTTCGATGACGTTCGAGCAGGCTCTGATCGCGAGGGTATCGGGGTTCTGTTCGCTATCGCCCGAGCAGATCGCTGTCTTGCAGCGGCACTACGAGAAACTGGTGCAGTGGAACCTCCGGTTGAACCTGACTTCCGTTATCGAACTGGAGCAGGCGGTACCGAAACACTACGCGGAGTCCTTGTTTCTTGCAGTGCACCTTCCTCCCGGACCGTTGCGGATTGCCGATATCGGCTCAGGCGGTGGGTTTCCGGGTTTCCCCGCCGCCGTCCTTCGGCCGGACGTCGAAATTTCGTTAGTCGAGTCGGACACCCGGAAGTCTGTGTTCCTAAAGGAGATAGCTTCCTTCGCCAGCAACGTCCAGGTATTGAACGTTCGGGCGCAACACCTTAACGGACGCTTCGACTGGATAGTCACACGGGCCGTTAATCTCCTGGAGATTGGCGCGTTAATGACGCATGTTGCGCCGCGGGCGCTCGCGCTCACTACCTGCGGTTCTTCCAACTGGGAAGCTGTCGCCGCGCTACCTTGGGACGCCAGATCGTGCGTCGTTTCACGTGGAACGAGTTCGGTTCACGAGGGACGAGTTGGGGATGATAAGCTGTGAATCTTAACTCGTGGCCAAGATTATCGCCATCGCAAATCAAAAAGGGGGTGTCGGCAAGACGACAACAGCCATCAATCTGGCTGCATCTATTGCCGCCAACGACCTTCGGGTGCTGCTAGTCGATTCCGACCCCCAGGGAAACGCCACAACCGGCCTAGGTATCCAGAAGCAGGATCTGACCCTCAGTACTTACGACGTGCTGCTGGGACGGGTGGAGGCCGCCGAGGCCATCGTGGACACGCCGATTGAGGGTCTGCGGATTCTGCCCGCCGACCAGAATCTGGTGGCGGCCAACCTGGAACTGGTAGAAATTCCGAATCGCGAGAGGCGTATGCGGGAAGCGATCGCGCCAGTGGCCGGCGACTATCAGTACGTCATCCTGGACTGCCCGCCTGCGCTGGATCTGCTGACGCTGAATGCGCTCCTTGCCGCCGACTCCCTTCTGATTCCTATTCAGTGCGAGTTCTTCGCCCTGGAGGGAATCTCTCAGCTTCTCGACACTGTGGAGCGCATCAAAATCTCCTTTCAGCACGACCTGAAGATCGAAGGAATTCTCCTAACCATGTACGATGATCGAACCAATCTAACGCGGCAAGTAGCGCATGATCTGAAGGAATTCTTCGAAGACGATGTGTTCAAGACCGTAGTGCCGCGGAGCATCAAACTGGCGGAGGCGCCCAGCCACGGGCAACCGATCCTGACCTACGATCCCCGGTCGCGCGGTGCCGAGAGCTATCTACAGTTGGCGCGAGAGATTCTCTCGAAGTCCCGCAAATCTGCCGGAGGCACTCCGTGACCAAGACTCCCGGAAAAGCCCTGGGCAAGGGTCTCTCCGCCCTCCTGCCGACGCGTTCACAGGACAAGGCTACGGCCCCCGCCGCGGACGCAGCTTCCGGCCCGCCGCTACGAGTGCAACTTGACCGGATCGATCCCAACCCGACGCAGCCTCGCACCGACTTTCAGGCCGGGCATCTTCAGGAGTTAGCCGATTCCATCCGGGCCCACGGTGTCATCCAGCCTCTGGTTGTTCGCCGCAATGGAGACCGCTTTGAACTTATTGCCGGCGAGCGGCGATGGCGCGCGTCCCGCATGGCCGGGATGACCGACGTGCCCGTGGTTGTGCAAGAGGTCGCGAACCACCACCTACTGGAAGTCGCGTTGATCGAAAACATTCAGCGCGAGGATCTGAATGCCATCGAAACCGCGCAGGCATTCGACCGACTGGCCAGGGAATTCAACCTTAGCCACGAAGAAATCGGAAAGCGGACCGGCAAGGATCGTGCTACGATCGCCAATCTCATCCGGCTGCTGAAACTTCCACAAGACGTACAGATTCTCGTTGCTGAGAGACGATTATCAATGGGGCAGGCCCGGGCGCTCCTCGGACTTCCTTCGGAGGAACTTCAGCGGAGCGTCGCCGAGAAGGCAGTCTCCCAGGGCATGAGCGTTCGTCAAGTAGAGCGGCTTGTGCAGCGCATGAACGAGCCGCGCGACGCCGATCCGGAGCCCGAGGAGGAGAAACCCGACCCCAACGTGTTGGCGGCCATCGAGGAACTGGAGCGCGTCCTTGGCACCCGGGTACGGATCCTCACCAAAGGAAACAACAGGGGCCGGTTGGAAATCGACTTCTTCTCGCAGGACGATCTCGACCGGATCTATGAGCGAATCGTCGGGAGTTGATTGGTGCCGGCGGTAGGAGTTGAACCTACGACCTACGGATTATGAGACCGTCGCTCTAACCACCTGAGCTACGCCGGCGCTTTCTTTCAGGTTAGAGACAGGCGCTTCCGGCTGTCAAACGCGGGTGGACGCGGCGACTCACGATCCGCTAGCTTTTTAGGTAGTGCTGTCGAATCCCGGCGATCCCATTATCCGCTTCGAAGGTGTCGCCAAGAGTTACTCCATTTACGATTCCCCGGGGCACCGGCTGCAGGAGCTGCTGACGCTCAACCGCGTCCGGCGCCATCGCGACTTCTGGGCGCTTCAGGACATCAGTTTCGAAATTCATCGCGGCGAAACGTTCTGCGTCATTGGTGAGAACGGTTCAGGCAAAAGCACGTTGCTTCAGTTGGTCGCCGGGATCCTTCATCCCACGCGCGGAACGGTAAACGTGCAAGGGCGCGTTGCGGCGCTGCTGGAGCTGGGCGCTGGCTTTAACCCCGAGTTTACCGGTCGCGACAATGTCTATCTGAACGGCGCGATCCTGGGATTCTCAGCCCGCGAGATGGACTTGCTCTACGACCGGATCGTCGACTTCGCGGAGATCGGGGAGTTTGTCGACCAGCCGGTGAAGACCTACTCCAGCGGAATGGTGGTGCGTCTGGCGTTCGCGGTTGCGATCCACGTTTCGCCCGACATTCTGTTGGTGGATGAAGCCTTGGCAGTGGGCGACATCTACTTCCGGCAGCGCTGCCTGCGAAAGGTCCATGAACTCCGGTTGGCAGGCGTCACGATTCTTTTCGTTTCTCACGCCATCGGCGACGTGAAGGCGATTGGTGATCGCACGATGTGGCTGGACGGCGGAAAGATCCGGGAATTCGGCGCCACGGATAAGGTGGTTGCTAAATATTTAGCAGCTATGACGGCGAAGGACTCGGCTTTCGTCGCGCAACACTCCAGCGACGTAACGGGCGACGCGTCTGAGCCGCCGGAGTATCTCGACGGAATCCCCAACGTCGACTTCCGTCACGGTGATGGGCGGGCCGAAGTTACCGGCATCGCGATCCTCGACGAGTTTGGCGGCCCCATCAAGTTGTTGATGCCGTCGTCGAAGATCGTGGTGCGCATCAGCGTACGCGCCAAGGAATACCTGGCGCAGCCGAACGTCGGTTTCGTTCTGCGAAATCACCTGGGCCTGGATTTCGCCGGAGCCAACACGCTGAATGAGGGGCACCGGATTCCCGCGCTCCGCGCAGGCCAGCGCCTTACCGTGGATTTTCACCTCGATGTTCCCGTCCTATACCCCAGCGAGTTTTCCTTCTCGCCGGCGATCGCAAACGGCACACTCGAAAATCACAATGTCTGCGACTGGATCGACAACGCAATCACGCTTCAGATGGGTCACACCGAAGCGAAGGTCTACGGATACATGCGGCTTCCTTGCCGGATTGAAGTCAACGGCCGCTTGAGTCCCAGCTTGGATAGCACTCCAGAGGTGGTGGCGGAGAGTGCTTGAATTTACCGGGGAGCGAGTCGTTCCCGGGCTCGTCGACCCGGATCTTTGGAACGAACATTTCTCCCGATATTTGTTTGCGGCCCGGTTATCGCGCGGAAAGCGTGTGATCGACATTGGCTGCGGCACTGGATACGGCTCCGCCGAGCTTGCGCGAACAGCGGCTACGGTGTGCGGGATCGACAACTCCAGCGAAGCCATCGCGTGGGCCGCCGCAAACTATCCTGCCGCCAATCTCCGCTTTGAAGAAGCGCCTTGCAACGCCTTGCCGGCAGCCGATGGATCGATCGACCTTGCCGTAGCGTTCGA
Source organism: Bryobacteraceae bacterium (assembly GCA_041746955.1). Lineage (GTDB taxonomy): Bacteria > Acidobacteriota > Terriglobia > Bryobacterales > Bryobacteraceae > JAPKYZ01. The sequence goes on along the minus strand of JBGTFZ010000029.1, from coordinate 47,676 downwards.
AGTGATCGAACACCTCGCCGACCCGGAGCCGATGCTGGCGGAGGTCGCGCGCGTGCTGGCCCCCGGCGGACAGTTCGTCGTTTCGACGCCCAACGCCGATTACTACGCGGAGTCGCGCAGTTCCGCGGGTCCGAATCCTTTCCATCACCGCGAGTACGTCGCGGGGGAGTTTGACGTCGCGCTGCGCAAACACTTCCCCCACGTCGTGATCTTCCTGCAGAACCACGTGGCCGGAATCAGTTTCCAGGCGACGAACGGGCATTCCTCCGCCACGCCCACGGTCCACTCCGGCGGGTCTGCCGACGCCGCTCAAGCGCACTTCTTCGTCGCGGTCTGCGCGCAGTCGCCGCAGGTTGACTCGCCCACCTTCGTCTATCTCCCCTCCACATCGAACGTGCTTCGGGAACGCGAGCATCACATTGAACGCCTGAAGTCCGAGATGCGGCAGAAAGACGATTGGCTGAACGCGTCGCTGGCCGACCATGAAGCGCTGGTCGAGAAACACCGCGTCCAGAAGGAGGAACTCGAAGCTGCGAACATTTGGGCTCGAAAGCGTGATGAGGAACTTGCGGAGAAGATCGCACACGTTGCAGCCCTTGATCTGCAAATAGAGGACCTGAACAGCCAGCTATCCGCCGCTGTGGCAGCCTACGCCACCAAGGATGAGGAGGCGCTGAACCTGCATCGCGATCTAGTCGCCCGGACCGTGGAGCTTGAAGCCAAGGTCGCCGAACTGGGCCTGGCCGTCGATGCACTGCATCATGTCGAAGCCGAACTTGCAGAGCGTACGCAATGGGCGGAGTCACTCAACGAGGATCGTGAAGCGCTGTCGGCGCGGCTTCAGCATGTGCGCGCTTCGCGCTGGGTGCGCCTCGGCCGCAAGTTGAATATGGGGCCAGACCTGCGGCAGTGATACGCGTTGTCCGTTTCCTGCGGGCGCTGCTGCTGCTGGTTGCGCTCCCATTCCTCATCCTCATTCCGGCTATCGCTCTCTTCCTCGCGGACCTCGTCTGGGCCATCGCGGGCAGACGGCGTCTGCCGGTAGACACCGCCGCCGACCGCACGGCCGCCACGATCGTCATTCCCAACTGGAACGGGCGCGACCTGCTGGAAAAGTACCTTCCGTCTGTGGTCGAGGCGGCAAGCGGAAATCCCCGCAACGAAGTGCTGGTCGTCGACAACGGATCGACCGACGGAAGCGCAGACTTCCTCCGCCAGAATTTCGCCGGCGTCCGCGTGCTGGCGCTCGACAAGAACCTCGGTTTCGGCGGCGGATCAAACGCCGGCTTCCGGGCCGCGAAAAACGACGTCGTAGTGCTGCTGAACAGCGACATGCGTGTTGCGCCGGATTTCCTCGCTCCCCTGCTGGCGGCGTTCGAAGACCCGCAGGCGTTTGCGGCGTCGTGCCAGATTCTGTTCACCGATCCTGCGAAGCTTCGCGAAGAGACGGGCCTAACGCAGGCATGGTGGCAGGATGGCGCGATTCGTGTCCGCCACCGGCTGGACGACTCGATCACCGGCCGGTTTCCGTGCTTCTACGCGGGCGGCGGGTCGTCGGCGTTCGACCGCCGGAAGTTTCTCGCGCTCGGCGGATTCGATGAAATCTACCGCCCGTTCTACGGCGAAGACACAGACCTGGGAATGATGGCCTGGAAGCGCGGCTGGAAAGTGTTCTACGAGCCTGCTTCGCTGGTCTGGCATGAGCATCGCGGGACCATCGGGCGCAAGTTTTCTCCGGCCTACATCGACGGCGTCCTTCAAAAGAATTTCGTCTTGTTCGCCTGGAAGAACATTCATGAGCCGGCGCGTCTTGTCTCGCACTTTCTACATGCCTGGGGCGGTGCGTCGATCAGCCTGTTTGCCGGGGACTCGCGAGAGCGGGTAAGCACGGCCGGCCTGGCGCGGGCGTTGCTGCAGCTTCCGGGCGCATTGCGCTCGCGCTGGCGGGCTCGCTCGCTGGCCTCCGTGTCCGATTCCGAAGCCTTCCGGCGTCCGCTGGGCGGATACTTCCGGGACCGGTTCGACGCATCGCCCGCACCTGAAAAGCTACGGGTTCTTTTTCTCAGCCCCTATCCGATCCTTCCTCCCATCCATGGCGGCGCGGTCTTCATGTCGCAAACCGTTCGTGAACTCGCGCCCCTGGTAGACCTTCATCTGATCGTTCTGCTGGACAGCGAGGCCCAACGCGAAGACCATGCCGGCCTTCACGAGAACTGCGCTTCCGTCGAGCATCTCGTTCGAGTCTCCAGCGACGATCACGGCTGGGGTTCCGCGCGGCCGCACGCCGTGCGCGAGTTCTTTAATCGCGATCTTGAATGGCTAATCCACCGCCAGATTCTGCTTCACGAAATCGACGTCCTCCAGATCGAGTACGCGAACATGGGCCAGTACGCGCTGGATTTCCGGCGAATCGCGGCATGCCTGTTTGAGCACGATGTCTACTTTCAGACCGTGGGCCGCCAGCGGAACCAGGCCAGCGGTTGGTTGCGGAAGGCGCGCTTTTCGCTGGAGTACCTGCGCGCAATGCCATGGGAGCTGAAGATGCTGCGGCAGATGGATCGTGTCCAGGTCTGCACCGTCGACAACGGCGAATATCTCTCCAGCTTCGACCGTTCGCTGGCGCCAAAAATCCTGCCGGGCGTTCGCGCGGGTATCGACACTTCGCGATACGACTTCGCTGTGAACGGCAGAACTCCGGAAACCATGCTGTTCGTAGGAAGCTTCCGCCACCTTCCCAATCAGGAGGCGTTGATGTGGCTGACGAGCTCCGTATTGCCGGCGGTGCTTCAAAAACGCCCCGGGGCCCGATTGTTGATCGTCGGGTCGGACCCCCCGCCGCCACACGTCCTGCCCTCGCAGGGTGGCGCGATCGAAATCCGTGGGTTCGTTCCCGATGTGCGCGACGCCTTCCGTGAGCCCGCGGTTTTCGTCTGCCCGATCCTGGCGGGCTCTGGCGTTCGGGTGAAGTTGCTGGAAGCTTTCGCGTCGGGAATCCCTTGCGTCTCCACACGCATTGGTGCGGAGGGCCTGGCCAGAACTCCCGGTGAGTTCTGCCGTCTGGCCGACGATCCGGAAGCCTTCGCCAACGAGATTATCGATCTGTTCGACCGCCCGGACGTTGAGATGGTTACTCGCGCCCGCCGCGAGGTGGAGGAAAACTGGGACATGCGGGCCATCACGGTGAAGCTGCTCGAAAGCTACAGGGCGGCCTATGAAGCGAAGTCCCGCCCTGCTACAATCCGGCCATGAAATCCATCGCCATCGCCATTGTGTCCCTGGCCGCCTACGCCCAGGGTCCGTTGATGCAGTCGATTCTTCCGCGCTATGAGACCGCAAAGAAGAACCTGATCGAGTCCGCCGAGCTGATGCCGGCGGGAGACTACGGCTACAAGCTATCGCCTCCGCAACGGTCGTTCGGCGAGTGGATCGAACACAACGTGTCGATGAACTACGGGCAGTGCTCCGCGCTGCGGGGAGAAGCGCCGCCGAAGGACAAGATGCCAAAAGGCATGACGGCGAAAGCCGACCTTGAAGCCGCGCTGAAGGAATCGTTCGAGTACTGCGACAAAGCCTTCATGCCGATGGACGACCAGAAGGCGCTGATGGAGCGCGACGCGCCCGGCGGGAAGAAGATGGTGCCGGCAAATACGATGATTGGACTGCTGAACAGCTGGAACCAGCATTACGGGAATCTGGTTGGCTACATGCGGACGAAGGGGCTTACTCCGCCGTCGACCGCGCGGGCGCAGAAGGCGCCGCACCGCTAAGCCATCGCTCGATCGTTGCCCGCAACTGCTCCGGCTGGATGGGCTTTGCAAGAAAGTCGTCCATCCCCGCCTCGATGCAGCGGCTGCGTTCGGAAAGCGTGGTGGCCGTCAGTGCGATGATCGGCATTGCGCAGCCGGTTTGCCGGATTTGCGCCGTGGCCTCGTAGCCATCCATCACCGGCATGTGGCAATCCATCAGCACCAGCCGGTAAAGGTCGCTGAGCGCGGCTTCCACCGCCTGCGCTCCGTCGGGAACAATCACCGCCTCGAATCCAATGCGCTCCAGCAGTTTCGAAATCAGCTTCTGGTTGATGACATTGTCTTCGGCCACCAGAATTCGTTCGCCCCGGCGGGGCGCCGCTTGCTTGGCCACGGCCCCGGCCAGAGCTTTGATCCCAGACGGCGCTGGACCCGTTAGATCCTGCAGAGCCGCCCGCAGGCTTCGCTGACGCAGCGGCTTCACCAGTCCCGTACGGCCTGCCTGTTCGTCCTCCGCAATTCCGTCGCGCTGGCCCGGGTTGTACAGCATCAGCGGCCGCCCGGGCAAGCCAGCGGCATCGGCGGGCGGCTCCGCCGAGTCGACGATGATCAGCGCGAAGGGCCTGCCTTGCGTCCGCGCATTTTCCGCATCCAGTTTTGCCTGCGCCAAAGTGGGTGCCCGATGCGCGCGTGCGCCCCAGCGCTTCAATTGATCGCGCAGCAGGCCGCTGACGAAAGCACTGGCGGTAACCACCAGCACGCGCTGGTTGGCGAACAGTTCGCTTTCCGCCGTACGCAGACGTTCGTGCACGGCAAGCGGCCCCGGCTCCAGTTGGAAGCTGACCGTGAAGAAAAATGTGGAGCCCTGGCCCGGTTCGCTGTGGACGCCAATCTCACCGCCCATCAGCGCCACCAACTGCCGGGAGATGGCCAGCCCCAGTCCCGTGCCGCCGGGCTTGGTGCCCGCCGCGACAGCCTGCTCGTAGGGATGGAAAAGGCGGTCCTTCTCCGCAGCCGAAATTCCAGAGCCGCTATCCTTCACCTCGAATCGGACGACGGCGCCCGCGTCCGAACACGATTCCAGAGCGGCTGTGACCAGAATCTCGCCCGCGCTGGTGAACTTCACCGCGTTGCCCAGCAGGTTCAGAAGAATCTGCCGCAGCCGCCCCGCGTCGCCTTTCACTACCGCCGGAATCGCGGGATCGACGAGACTGCCCAATTCCAGACCCTTCGCGTAGGCCGGCTCCGCGAAAAGCTCCACGGCATCCTCAACGGCATTCAGAACCGACACATCAACGGCGTCCAACTGAAGCTTGCCCGCCTCGATCTTCGAGAAGTCCAGGATCTCGTTCAGGATCTCCAGCAAGCTGTCGCCGGAACGCCGCAGCGTTTCGAGATAGTCGCGCTGTTCGTCGTTGATGGGGGTTTCCAGCAGAAGATCCACCATGCCCAGCACGCCGGTCATCGGCGTCCGGATCTCGTGGCTCATCGCAGCCAGGAATGCGCTCTTTGAACGGCTGGTGGCCTCGGCGGCTTCCCGTCCCCGCTCCAGTTCCTGCGTCCGATCCCGCACCGCCCTTTCGATTCCCGTCAGGGCCAGGCGAAGCTCTGAGCTGAGAAACTTCCGCTCTTCTAGAGCGTGATTCAACTCCCGCCGCGTCTCCTCCAGTTGACGGTCCAGATCTTCGTTCGCCGCGCGCGCGTGGCTGGTTACCGGATCGAGGATCAGGTAGCGGAAGCGCCCGAAGGCCCACCAGGCGCCAATCCCCATTCCTGGAATCAGCACCGCCACCAGCAGCACCGCTGGAAAAACCGGCGCCAGCGCGTCCCATTCGGGGATTACGACAAACACGTGCCGCCCATCGGCGCGGTAACGATGCGCCGCCAGCATGGGCTGTTTGCCGTCGAAGTATCGAAAAGCGCCCTTACCGCGGGCGTCCTGCGCCGCCCGAATGAGAGGCTCCAGCAGGATCGCCGGAGGATCGGCTTCCGGCAGCAGCCGGGCGTCCAGCGAAAACCGCTGCGCGTTCTGCGGGGGCGCGGCGCCGGTCTGCGCAGCCTGCAACAACTGCCGGAGCACGGCGCGGGACTGTACGTTGGCGATCCACCACGCCGCCACGGGCAGAAGCAGCCCTGGCAGAATCGCCGGCAGGACCGCTAGCGCCAGCCTTTGCCGCAAACGCAGAATTGAGATCCAGCGCCGCCCCAGGACTTCCATTCTTAACGCTTATCGGGCGCTTAGCAGCAGAGTTCAATCCGGTATCGATCTAACACTGCAATTTCCGGGCGAAAAGTGGCATCTGTGCTATACATGACGCAGCATGCGTGGTTTCGCCCTACTCGTCTGCTACTGTTTCGCCCTAGAATTGCTTGCGCAGTCCACGAAGCCTGGCCCCCGACCGATCGGCGCGGCCTACGAGAACCTGCGTCCCGAACAGCAGAAACTTGTCGACGACTTGGCCAAGCGCTTTAGCAGGCAGACCAACCATAAATTGCCCCCGAACGACGCCTACGACAACGCACCTCAATCCATCCGGACCACCTTCGACGCCGTGACGCACGCCTTGCTGACGACGAAACTGACCGACCCCGCAGGCAACAAGCTTGGCGTCGCGTTTGACGTGATCGACGCAGTTGAAGAAGTAGCCGGCCAAAGGCCTGGAGAGTCCGGGGACCAGCAGTTTCGGGTGTATTTTTTCCTGAAGCCAAACGCCGCCGAACTGCTGGAGCGCTCCACCGAATTTGAGCGCGGACCCGACAACACGGTCTTCCACAAAGGCTACCCCACCTCTTACCGGATGCCCGGCACGCCATCCATCCAGTTCTCGATTTCCCGCGACGGCAAGACATGCGACGTCGATGTGGACTACCGTTCGTCCGGGTTCCCACAAGGGCTGGTGAATGGACATCTAACGGCTTCCAATTCCGATGTCCGGGCGGGGAAGAACGAACAGAAGCACAATGGGCGCTGGAACGGCTTGGTGGCGTGGTGGAGCGACCTGTTTTCCTGGAACCTGCCAAGTCTCCGCGAAGAAAACCAGGATGGCGAGCGCATTCCCGAGCTTTCCTCGCCCCCGAAGGTTTCATCGGGGAACATTGAGGATGCCACAAAGGGCTTTTATAACCTGTGGCTGGTGAAGGGTGACGCTCCCGCGGCCGCTTCGTTCTTCTCGCGCGAGGCGTACGCGTGCGCTGAAAGGCGCGCCCAATCCTTGAAGCAACCGCTGGAGCGCGGGATGACCGTGTTCTACATCTCTCAACGCTTGGCCGCGCATAACAAGGTCGATCCGCCCGGCGGAACCATTGCAAGCCATTCGTCGGCGATCGAACCCTGGGATCCCTCCTTGAAGCAAAAAGATCACGCCGAAGCGGGCAGCTTCCTGCTGTTGCAAGCCGGGCCGGACTTCGCAGAGGCGCACGACTGTTCCGTCCTGGCCGATCCGGAGGCAAAGCGGGGCAAGACCAAGGGCAACTTCTTTGTCACGATCTCCCGGCTGAAGGGCTATAAGGACCCAACCAACCTGCAATTGTTATGGACCAAACAATCGGGATTCTGGAAGATCATCTCCTTCGAGGTGATTGAGCACGGAAAACCCGATGTCTTCACTACCCCCACCACGCGGTCAAAAGCATCGGAGGTCAAGACCGTCGAAGTGGATGGCGACCCGGAGATGGTGAAAGCGGTGGAGACCTTCTTCGACCTCTGGATGGTGAAACGGAAATCTGCCCAGGCGTTGAGCTACTTGCTTCCGGAAGCCGTCGGTTGTGTGGCGGAGCCGGGCAAGCGCAGCCCGGCGGACGCGAAGAAGGCAATCATCACCGGTATGGACGAGATCGCCCGTGAGGTGAACAGCCGCAGCGTGAAAGACGCAGTTAACGCCCCGGACGTCCAGCACGACGGACTCCGCGTGGTTCGCCACAAACAGCAGGATGAGATTCTGATTGTCAGCCTGGCCGATCAGGCCGAGGGTCTTCTGCGGTGCGGCGCTAAAGTGTCGCAGACCGAGGTGGAGAAGAGAGCCGACAAAACCGGGGCCACCTTCGGCAAGCTATACCTTAGCGTTGTGCAGATTGAGGAGCAGGAGGGCTATCCCGCCGTGCTGATGATGGCCTGGCGGAGCACCCCGCAGGGCTGGCGGGCGTTCTGGTGGAAGGTGGAGTCGCACTAGCCTTGGTCTCGCAGATTCACTGGGACAAAACGTCTACGCAACAGTAGCTCCGGACAGACTCAGTTGGTATCGTCCGCACCGGCAGCGGACGTTCCGCGAAGATCATTGATGTTGGGGCCGGAGAGTCCACGTTGATTGATGATCTGCTCGGGCGTGGCTACACGGGTGTGACGGCTCTTGCTATTTCCACGACGGCGGTCGACACAACCAAAGCGCGTCTCGGCCATGTTGCGCCGGTGGGCCGCCGATTGCGTGCTTGCGGTCGAGATGCAGGCGGCGTCCTTGCTGGCCTGCGGGCGCGGGAGACAAAGGTAGCGGTGGTGGCGATGGTCAGCAATGCCGTCGATCATGCCGGGGAGCAGTTCGATACGGGCTCCAGCAGCATGAATTTGGCGTCTTGAAGACTCTGGCAGGGGCTGCGGCGGAGATTCCGGGCGGATAAGCCGTTTGGTGGGTTGCAAACGTTCGTTTGGAGCGGGAGACCGGATTCGAACCGGCGACATCAACCTTGGCAAGGTTGCACTCTACCAACTGAGTTACTCCCGCCTGGGAGAACGCCCTTTTCTGATTCTCGCCGAATGTGGCTTGGCTGTCAAACTCGTGTTTCCATTGGCCGGATCGGGGTGAAAGCAAATGTATTCAGTATCCATTGGTATAGTATTGTATTGTTTCTGTAAGTATATATAAATGAAGGAGTAAATATTTTGAAATCTTACCCTTGCCCCTTTTGGCAACTGTGCTAGACTAGAAAACCTCGGGGAATGTAACCGGAGTCGAGCCCGGAAATATGTCCCTCCCGTCCGGAGCTGGACTCACCCCCATAGCCCTAGGCTCCCTGTATTTTCCACAACTGTGGAAAAACTGTGGGATTCGTCCGCCCGGACTGATAGGCCGGAGATTTAGTGGATCTGTGGGACGAAATTAAACAGCGGCTGACCACGGTTGTCACGGCCGAGGGATACCAGAATTGGATCAACCGCACGACGATGCTGCGGGTTGAGGGCACTTCTCTCTGGGTGCGGGTTCCCGACGACGAAACCAAGGTCTGGATGGAAACCGAATACGGAGTGCAGGTTGCGGCGGCCATTCGGGAACTGCGCGCTCCGGTAATGCGCGTGGTGTATGAGACCCAGGCGGCAACCAGGCCGGTTTCGACGCATTCAAACGGCGGCGCGACGGATGTGCTGGACCTCAGCACCAGCCACCTCAGCCCCAAGTTGACCTTTGAAACGTTCGTAGTGGGCACCAGTAATCAACTGGCGCATGCCGCCTCCTGGGCAGTCGCAACTCAACCTTCAAAGAAATACAACCCGTTATTCATCTATGGCGGCGTCGGCATGGGCAAGACTCACCTGATGCATGCGATCGGCCGCACGCTGGTTGACCGCTACATGGGCCTGCGTGTCGTCTACACGACCGGTGAGCGCTTCATGAACTTCATGGTGCAGTCTATGAAGGCGGACCGCATGCCCACCTTCCAGCGCCATTTCCGCAGCGCCGACGTTCTGTTGGTGGACGATGTCCACAACCTCGCGAATAAAGATCGCACACAGGAAGAGTTCTTCTACACCTTCAACGAACTGCACGAGCACGGCAAGCAGATTGTTCTATCAAGCGATTCGCCTCCAAAGTCCACCGCGGGCCTTGTGGAACGTCTGCGGTCCCGCTTCGAGTGGGGGCTGATGGTGGACATCCAACCACCGGATCTCGAAACGAAGATGGCGATCCTCGACAAGAAGGCGGAGGCTGAGGGCATCGATCTTCCGGACGACGTGCGGATCATGATCGCGACGCGGTCGAAATCGAACGTACGAGAGTTGGAAGGCGCGCTGGTGAAACTGAATGCGTCGTCGTCGATGACCGGTGAGCCGATTTCGCTTGCCATGGCGGAGCAGGTGCTTCGGCATCTAACCCAGGGCCAGGCCCGCCGCGTCACCATCGAATCGATTATCCGCGCCGTGGCGGACCGGTTCGCATTACAAGCGCCGCAATTGAAGATGAAGTCGAACGAGCGGAAGATCGCCTATCCCCGCCAGGTGGCCATGTATCTTGCGAAGGATCTGACTGGCCATTCGCTGCCTGAAATCGGCCGCGCCTTTGGCGGAAAGCATCACACCACCGTGCTGCACTCCATCCATAAAATCGAGGCGCTTCGCCTGAAAGATCAGGATCTCAACACCCTCATCCACAGCCTAAGCGACTCACTCACTTCATGATTTTCCGGTTATTCACCGCACCGGCTCCGGCGGAGCGTGGATGTTTTGCAACAACGGCCTTCACACCCGGCTTTCGCCCTTTCGACACCGTGGTTTTTCGACAGGTCGGGTAGCATAAACATGCTGATTTTAGTATAATTTAGAGAGTTACCCACATTTCCACAGCGCCTTCAATTACAACTGTTAGATTGGTAGATCTATATGTTCAAGATGATTAGGGAGAAGACCGATGGAATTTACCGTCAGTAAGGCCAACCTGGTTCGGGAGCTTAGCTTTTCCCAGGGTGTGGTCGAGAAGAAAACGACCATCCCGATCCTCTCGAACGTGCTGATCGAGGCCTCCGGCGACCGCATCGTTTTGACGGCCACCGACCTGGAACTGGGCATCCGCTGTGAATGTCCGGCCAAAGTAAAAAAGCAGGGTAGCGGAACCATTCCCGCGCGGCGTCTGCTGGATTACGTCCGCCTGCTGCCCGACGCCGATCTGGATCTGAAATTCGCCGACAACAGTTGGGCGACCATCACCTGTGGACGATCAAAGACACGCATCGCCGGAATGTCGCGCGAAAGCTTTCCAGAGCTTCCCGCCATGCCAGAGACACTGACGGAACTTCCGGCAAAGATGCTGGGCGAGATGGTGGCCAAGACAGGTTTCGCCATCTCCGCCGAGGAATCGCGATTTACCTTGAATGGCGCGTTGTTCGTTTTGAACGGCCAATCGTTGGCCATGGTGGCGACGGATGGCCACCGCCTTGCCATGATCGAACGCAAGGCCGATCTTCCGGGAGTGAAATCGACAACCAGGGCGCAGCTTCCCAAGAAAGCGATGCAGGAAGTGCAGCGGTTAGTGGCCGATTGCGGACCAGACGATACGGTGAAGTTCGCCGGCGACGAGAACCACCTGTTTTTTGAGATCGGCCACCGTCTGCTGCTGTCGCGTAAGTTGACCGGCAATTTCCCCGACTACGAGCGCGTGCTCCCGAAGGAACAACCCAACGAAGTAGCGATAGACCGCGAAGCCCTTCGAGGGGCCATAGAACGCGTCGCGCAGTTCTCCGACGATCGAAGCCATGCCATCCGCCTTCAGGTCTCTGACGGCGAAGTGAAGGTGCATTCCTCGCTCTCCGACACCGGTGAGAGCGAAGACTCCGTTTTGGTCGATTATTCAGGCCCTGGCGTCGAGATCGGCTTCAACGCGGCCTACCTGATCGATTTCCTTCGGGGCATCAGCGAAACGCAAACTTCCTTCCATTTCAAAGACGCCAATAGCGCGGGCGAACTTCGGCCCTCCGGCGAGGGCGTCGACTACACCTACCGCTACGTCGTCATGCCGATGCGCATTTGACCGTGCAGGCATCCTTCCGGCGCCACGCGCCAAATTCTTACACCCGCTTTCCACGCAACTAGGACATTCATGGCTACGAACTACGATTCAACCAGCATCAAAGTATTGGAGGGTTTGGAGGCGGTACGCCTTCGCCCCGCGATGTACATCGGCTCCACTCGCGAAGCCGGTCTCCATCACTTGGTCTACGAAGTGGTGGACAACTCCGTTGACGAAGCGCTGGCTGGCTACTGCACGGAAATCAACGTCGCCATTCATCTGGACAACTCCATCACGGTGGTGGACAACGGGCGCGGGATCCCGGTGGACATCCACAAAGAAGAAGGCGTCTCGGCGGCGGAGGTGGTGCTGACGAAACTGCACGCCGGTGGAAAGTTCGATTCGGCCAGCTACAAGGTCTCCGGCGGACTTCATGGCGTCGGCGTCAGTTGCGTCAACGCCCTTAGCGAGGCGCTGCACCTGGAAATCTGGCGGGACGGCGGCACATGGGAACAGGACTATGAACGCGGCGTCCCGAAAGGCCGCTTGGCGAAAGCCGGAACCGCCGGAAAGAAGACCGGCACCAAGATCACCTTCAAGCCCGACCCAACGGTGATGGAGGCCACTGTCTTCGATTTCGATATTCTTTCCCGCCGGCTTCGCGAGATGGCGTTTCTCAACAAGGGACTGAAGATCAACCTGATCGACGAACGCGAAGATCCGCCAAAGTCACACGAATTTCTCTACGAAGGCGGAATCGCCGAATTTATCCGGCATCTCAACAAGGGCAAGAATGTCCTTCACGACAAGCCGATCTATTTCGAAGGCGAGAAGGAACTGCCCAACGGCGGCGTCCTTCAAATGGAGATCGCGCTTCAGTACAACGACGGATACTCGGAAACTGTCTTCAGCTTCGCGAACAACATCAACACGGTCGATGGCGGAACGCATCTTTCCGGCTTTCGCAGCGCGCTGACGCGCACGATCAACGCCGCGGGCCAAGCCGCCGGCCTGTTTAAGGATCAGAAAGAGAATTTGACCGGCGACGATGTTCGCGAAGGCTTGACGGCCGTCGTTAGCGTAAAGATTCCGCAACCGCAGTTTGAAGGCCAGACCAAGGGCAAGCTGAATTCCGACATCCAGGGCGACGTCGTGCAGTTGATCAACCTGAAACTGGGCGAGCACTTCGACCGCAATCCGCAGGTGATGAAGCGCATCGTCTCAAAGGCGATCGACGCGGCGCGCGCGCGCGAGGCGGCCCGCAAGGCACGGGATCTTACGCGGCGCAAGGGCGCGCTGGACGGCGGAGGCCTGCCCGGAAAACTTGCCGACTGCCAGGAGAAAGACCCGGAAAAGTGCGAGCTGTTTCTGGTTGAGGGCGAATCCGCCGGCGGAACGGCGAAAGCGGGCCGCGACCGCAAGTATCAGGCCATTCTTCCCCTGAAGGGAAAAATCCTGAACGTGGAGAAGGCCCGGTACGACCGGATGCTGTCGCACGAAGAAATCCGCGCGATGATCACGGCCATCGGCACGGGAATCGGCAAGGAAGATTTCGATGTGGCCAAGCTGCGCTACGGAAAGATCATCATCATGACCGACGCCGATGTCGACGGCAGCCACATCCGCACGCTGCTGCTGACATTCTTCTTCCGGCACATGCAGCAATTGATTACGCAAGGGCACATCTTCGTTGCGCAGCCGCCGCTGTACGGCATCAAGAAAGGCAAGAAGATCGAATACCTGAAAAACGACGCCGAGTTCACAAAGGAAGTTCTACGCCGCGCCACCGACAATCTGACGATCCAGACGGCGGGCCCGGCGATTGAAGGGCCCGAAGTCCGAAAATTTCTGACGAGCCTCGACGAGCTTCAACAAGCGTTTCGCCGCTGCGAACGAAAACTTCGCGACGCGCGCGCTGTCGAGGTGCTGGTGGACGCCAGCCTGAAACTGGACACCAAAGCGGACTTTCAGGAGAAGGCGAATCTGGAGGCCCTGTTGAATGCGCTTCAGGCGCTGAAGATCGACGCGGAGCTGAAGGCCGACGAAGAGCATTCCGCATTCCAGGTGGGCTTCCTGGACGTCACCAAGGCGGAGCGCATGGTGAACGTCGAACTCGCCGCGCAGCCTGAGTACCGCCGGTTAAGGTCGATCGCGAAACAGATCGCGCCGCTGAACCTGCCGCCGTTCCAGTTTGCACGCGAGGGCAAGACGCCGCAGACGGTGGAGACGTGGCGGGAACTGCTTACCGTCGCCAAGGAAGAGGGCATGCGCGACGCCAACGTTCAGCGCTACAAGGGCCTCGGCGAAATGAACGCCGAACAATTGTGGGAAACCACCATGGACGCGGAGCGCCGGACGCTGCTTCGGATCGAGCTGAAGGATCTTGTGGAGAGCGACGAGATCTTCTCGACGCTGATGGGCGAAGACGTCGAGAGCCGGCGGAAGTTCATCGAGGAAAACGCCCTCGAAGTCCGCAATCTGGACGTTTAGTTCGCGTCGGCCAGATAGCGCCGCCACCCGCCGAAGCTGGTGATCTCGCGCGCCCCGGAAAGTCCGGCGGGCTCGCAGATAAAGCCTTTGACGGAGGCGCCATCCTCCAGCGTCAGCGTGCCGATCCCCAGCGGCGCGGGAATCAGCGCGACAAAACTGCCGAACGAAGCGGTGGGCATCGACCACACTTCCACTTCAATGCCGGGGCCGGAAAATCCTTCTTCGCGCAGCAACCCGGGCTTGGCCGGTTTCGAGTTTGCGAGCGCGAAGAGGCGGTAATCGGAAGCCGTCTTCGAAGTTCGCACCAGCGTCGCGCCCCGGTCGGTAAGTTGACGGTTCAACGCTTGTCCGCTTAGATGCGCGCCCACCACCGCCACCTGCACGAAGTCCATCCGCGAAGCCAGTTCCAGCAGCGAGAAGTCCGAACCGGCGGGGCCGATCAGCGACACGCCGAAAGGAAGGCCATTCGGGCGGCGTCCCGCGGGAACGGCGAATGCGGCAAGGTCCAGCAGATTGACGAAATTCGTGTAATAACCCAGGTCGGTGTTCCGCTTCACCGGCTCCCGCTCCACTTCATCCAGGCGAAAGATTGTGCCCGTTGTGGGAAGGCATAGGACATCCACGCTGTCCCAGGTCTCCTGCGTGCGGATGCGAAGCTCGTCCAGCCGGTAGAGGGCGCGGAAAGCATCGGCGGCAGAGTATTTCTTCGCGCCAAGAACAATGTCGCGGACAACCGGGTGGACATCGTTCGGGTGCGATTCCAGAAACTCGCCAACGGCGGCGTAGCGTTCCGCCACCCACGGCCCTGCGTACAGTAATTGCGCGGTTTCCCGAAACGGGGCGTAGTCGAACTCCAGCGCATCACCGCCAGCCGCACGCAGCCTGTCGATTGCGGCGCGGTAGAGCGTCTCCGCTTCCAGGTCGCCAAAAAACTGAAGCTCCCGCGCGCTAGGCACGCCGAAGCGGAAAGGTCCACCGGCCCAGACGGCTGTCGAAAGCTGCCGGGTGGCGGCGGACTCCAGCACTCGCCGCGCGAGCGAAATCTCGCGCGTGAAGATCGAGACACAGTCCAGGCTCCGGCATGCGGGCACGACGCCGTCGATGGGGATTACGCCGCGCGTGGGCTTCAAGCCGTAAATGCCGTTGAACGCCGCAGGCACGCGCCCCGAACCCGCAGTGTCGGTGCCGAGAGAAAAGTCCACTTGGCCCGAAGCGACTGCCACCGCTGAGCCGCTGCTGGACCCTCCCGAAATATAAGCGGGATCGAACACGCTGGCGCACGCTCCGTACGGAGACCGCATGCCCACAAGTCCCGTCGCAAACTGGTCGAGATTCGTTTTCCCCACTGCCGTCGCGCCCGCAGCCTCCAGGCGTTCGACGACGGTGGCCGACCGTTCGGGAGTGTAGGCGAACGCGGGGCATCCGGCGGTGGTAGGCACGCCGGCATAGTCGATGTTGTCTTTGATCGCGAAGCGAAGGCCTTTCAACGGGCCTTCCGCGGCGGGCTTCTGGGGAATCGCGGAAATCCAAACGGGAGGCGTCATCGAAGCACCGCCAGCATCTCACCCGGCTCGACGATCGCGCCGGGCAGGCAACGAACTTCCAGGACCTCGCCGGCGGTTGGCGCCGTGACGGCGATCTCCATCTTCATCGCCTCCAGAATCACCATGGGTTGTCCGGCTTCCAGGCGCTGGCCCGGTTCCACGGGCACTTTCCAGACGCTGGCAGCGATGGGCGAACGCACAGGCGTCGCGCCTTCCGGAACTTCGCCATCCACTTTCGGCCCGTCGCCGGTTGAAGGCGGAATGAACTCCGTCCATCGCGACCGCTCCTCCTCAAACGCCTCTTGACGGCGGCGTTGAAACTCGCGCGCTTCTGGCTCGATCTGCGCGAGGAAGTTCCGATGGTTGCTGAGGCTGAACGTGCCCGGCTCGATGCGCGGAACGAACGAGAGGTCCGCGCGAAGTTCTGCCAATTCCTTTTCGGACACCGGGTAGAACTGAAGCCGGTCGTAGAAATCCAGCAGCCACGGCTGCGGTAACTTCCGCGTGTTCCACATCTGCGTCGTGCGCCCGACAAACTGATAGCCCCCCGGACCCTCCATTCCGTAAACGCAAAGGTACGCGCCGCCGATTCCCACCGCGTTTTCCGGAGTCCATGTGCGCGCAGGGTTGTACTTTGTCGTCACCAGACGATGCCGCGGATCAACCGGAGTGGCCACCGGGGCGCCAAGATAAACGTCGCCCAGCGCAAGCGTCAGCCAGCTTGCCTCAAACACTGTGCGGTAAACGTCGTCCACCGAAGCGAGGCCATTGATGCGCCGGATAAACTCGATATTCCAAGGGCACCACGGCGCATCGGGTCGCACGGTCTTCATGTATTTTTCGGTCGCCAGCCGCGTCGAGGGATCGTCCCAGGAAAGCGGAAGATGAACGATGCGCGAAGGAACGTTCTCCACCGGATTCGACCCGGCGGCGCCGATTCGCTCCAACAGCTCTTCGCGCGAAAGCTTTGACGGATCGTAGTGAACTTGCAGGCTGCGTATCCCCGGCGTCAGGTCGATGATGCCCGGATGCCGCAGTTGCGTGCGCAACGCGTGGGCCTTCAGCGAAAGCTCAAAGTCGAGTTTGTGCTCGCCGAACTCCACAAGTAGATACCGGTCGCCCGCGGAACGGATCACAACTCCCGGAGCCTGGCGAAGAACTGCGGGCTCCGAATTCACACGATGGAAGCGGACGGTGTCGCCGGCCGATAGTTGCCCGGCCTTCCATCGCTCCCGCGCGACGATCGTGGCGGGGCAGACGAATCCGCCGCAACTGGGTCCGTCGGGACCGAGGATGATCGGCATGTCGCCCGTAAAATCAATCGTGCCGACCGCGTAGGCGTTGTCGTGTATGTTCGACGGATGCAGGCCCGCCTCTCCGCCGTCTTTGCGAGCCCACTCCGGCTTCGGCCCGGTCAGCCGCACACCCGTGCGATCGGAGTTGTAGTGCACCTTCCATGCGGTTGCGAAGAAAGTTTCGATATCGCTTTCGGTGAAGAAATCGGGCGCGCCATGCGGACCGTACGTCACCCCGATGGACCATTCCGCGGGGTACTCAATGGCCGGGACGGTTCGCGGCTCGCTCGAAACGGTCTCGCCAAAGCGGAGAATTTGTCCGGTGCGCAGCACGCGTCCGCCGAAGCCACCCAGCAGGAAAGTGGACTTCGACCCCAGATAACTTGCGGCCTCGAACCCGCCGCGAACCGCAAGGTACGCGCGCGCCCCTAGACCTGAGACCGCCCCGAGCGTGATCGTTTCGCCCTTCTTCACCGTGAGTGGAGTCCATCGCGGAAGGCCCATGTCCGCCCCGGCCAGCGCGATCGTCGCGTCGTGGTGGAACTTCAGCGTGGGCCCGGACAGCGTCAGTTCCAGCGCCGCCGTGCCCGGCGCGTTTCCAACGACTTCGTTTGCGGTCTGAAAAGCGCGGTCGTCCATCGGGCCAGATGGCGGCACCCCGACGTGCCAGTACCCCAGCCGTCCAGGTAGATCCTGAATTGTCGATTGCGTTCCCGCCTCCATCACTTCGATCGCGCGCGTCTGGTATTCGAACTCGCCGAGAAACGACGTGAGAATGCCACCGCGCCGGAACTCTTCGGACGAAATCACTTCGCGCAGATAGTCGAGATTCGTTTCGATGCCATCGAGCTCAGTCGTCTGAAGCGCCTTTATCAACGAGTGCAAAGCGCTCTCGCGGTCCGGACCCTTGGCGATAATCTTGGCGATCATCGGGTCGTAGTGCGGAGATACGGTGTCGCGGGACTCCACCGCCGTTTCGACGCGGATATTCTCAGGCCACGCCACGTGCGCCAGCAGGCCGGGGCTGGGGCGGAAATTCTGCAGCGGAGACTCCGCATACACGCGCACCTGTATGGAAGCGCCTTGCGGCGTTACCTCGCGCAGCGGATCTTCGCGCGCCGCCAGCCGCAGCATCCACTCGACCAGATCGACGCCTGTTACTTCTTCCGTCACGCCATGCTCCACCTGCAGGCGCGTGTTCACTTCGAGAAAGTAGAACTCGGCGCGCTGCGCGTCGTAGAGGAATTCAACCGTTCCGGCATTGCGGTAATCGGCCGCTTCGCCCAACCGTACCGCCGCCGCCAGCAACTGCCGGCGCTTCGCATCGTCAAGATGCGGCGCGGGTGTTTCCTCCACCACCTTCTGATTGCGGCGCTGCGCGGAACAGTCCCGCTCGCCCAGGGCAACCACTCGTCCGCGTCCGTCGCCGAAGATCTGAACTTCAAGGTGGCGCGCGTGTTCGACGAACCGCTCGGCGAAGATGCCGGCGTCGGCGAAACTGGACGCACTCTGGCGTTGAACGCTTTCGAATGCGGGCTCCAACTCCGCGGCGGTACGGCACAGGCGCATTCCAATGCCACCACCACCGGCGGTGGATTTCAGCATTAGCGGAAACCCGATCGCCTCCGCCTCGCGCCAGGATTGAATCAGTCCGGTACCTGGAAGCAGCGGCACGTTGCGCGAACGCGCCAGTTCCTTCGCGCGGTGTTTCAGGCCGAAGGCGCGCATCTGTTCCGGCGTGGGACCAATGAAGACGACACCGGCGGCCTCGCACGCTTCGGCGAACGACGCGTTCTCACTCAAAAATCCGTAGCCCGGGTGGATGGCCTGCGCGCCCGACGTTCGCGCGGCGTCGAGGATCGCGGCCTGATCCAGGTAGCCGCGCACATCGCCGACGGCAACGGCCTCGTCCGCCATCCGGACGTGCATTGCATTGCGGTCCACTTCCGAAAACACCGCGACGCTGCGTATGTTCATCCGGCGTAGAGTCCGGATGATGCGGCATGCGATCGCGCCACGGTTGGCGATCAGAACCTTTTCAAACACGAACCGGGTCCCAGATCAGGATGCGAATGGGCGTGGGGTTGTAGGCGTTGCAGGGATTGTTCAGCTGCGGGCAGTTTGAGATCAGCACCAACGTGTCCATGGCGGCCTCCATCTCGACGTATTTGCCGGGCTCGGAAATGCCGTCCTCGAACGTCAGCTTGCCATCCGGCGTCACCGGAACGTTCATAAAGAAGTTGACGTTATGCGCAAGGTCACGCTTCTGCAACCCCGCCGCAAGGCCGTAGCGGAGAAACGTCTGGCGGCACGCGTGCATGTACCTCTTTTCGATGTCGTAGCGGACCATGTTCGATTCCTGGGAGCATGCTCCGCCCAGGGTGTCGTGCCGTCCGCAAGTGTCTTCGACGATCGTCATCAGCACATTGCCGTTCTGCGTCAGCAGCTTCGTACCCGTGGTCAGGTAGATATTTCGTTGGCCGCAGATGGTGTCGATCGCGGAGTAGCGGTCCCGCAGATCGTTCGCGTTGTAGAACAGCGTGTCGGCCGCCTGATTGCCTTCAAGATCGACGATGCGCAGGCGCTGGCCGCGTTGAACCACGCCCTGCCACCCATCGCCCGCAAGGACTGTCGTGTCGAGCAGTGCCGTCATCCGGCGTACCGCTCCGTCAGTGCGAATCCGCGTGTGTTCTCCGGGCGGGAGGTCCGGCATGCGTCACTTTCCTCCGCCGGTGAAACACGCTTCAACGCCAACCGCACCGGCTTCGGCGCGTACGCCGAAGCGTCGTCCATGGGATGGTGATTTGCCGAAAGCAGAACCAGAACCTTCATCTCGGCGCGCAGTTCGACGAAGTCGCCGGCCTTGGAGTTGCCGGCAATGTAGTGCATCGCACCCGTTTCGTCCACCTGGACCTTGCTGAACAGGTTTAGCGTCGGAGTCCAGTCGCGCGGGCCCAGTGAGTATTTCGCCAGTTCCAGCAGAAGCCCGTCCTTCGCGCTCTGCGTCCACTCGTTGCGAAACTTCTGATAGGATTTTTCGCCGAACCGTGCCCTCAACTGCGCCGCGTCCAACGTCCCGCCGAGAGGGTCGTGCCAACCCACCGAATCGTGCGTGATCGACATCAGGATGCGGCCCATGTCGGAGTACAGGACGAAGCCTTCGGTCAGCCGCGAGATGTGCTGCGCCTTCAGGGTGTCGGGCATGTTGTACCGCTCGTCCGTCTGGACGGCGTTATAGAAGAGACAACTGACGTTGGCGCCGCCCTGGCTATCGGTCAACCGCAGGGCCATTCCGCGCTCCAGCACGTGCGACCACGTCTGGCCGCCGCGAAGATCCTCTTCCCAGAGGAGGGTCTCACTCATCTCGTAATTTTCGCAGGGTCGATCCGCCAGACATTTTGCTGCCGGAGGTTCGACAACCAGACGGAACCGTGCGCGAAAAGAATCGCGTCGCCGCCGGGCCCTGCAAACTGATGCGTCACCATGTTCATGTCGGGATCGATGCGCGAAATCGGGATCTCGAAAACCGTTACCCACACCGCGCCGCCCGCGGCAGAAATTTCGCCGCCGCCGCCGGGAATTCCCACTTCAATCGTGGCCACGGTCTTCCGGGTCTTCGGGTCGATCTTCGATACCGTTCCGTCGCCCTGGTTTAGCGTCCAGACGTAGCCCTCGCCGACCGTAAGAAACCTCGGCTTCGGCCCGACTTCTATCGTGTCGGTTACCTGATTGGTGCCGGGATCGATTCGCGTGACGACGTTGCCGGTGGAGCGCGTCACCCATACCGCGCCTTCGCCAAAATCGACGGTATGCGATCCCTCGGGGACCGCCACTTCCGCAACCACCGCGTTCGTCTTCGGGTCGATCTTCAGAACCTTGTCGCCCGCCGCGCCGGTGGCAAACCACACCGCGTCTTCTGAGCATGCGATGCCGCCCTCGGAGTTGGCGGGGCCGTGCGGGATGGTGGCAATCACCTTCGCCTCAACCGCATCGACGCGGGAAACCGTGTTGTCGCCACAGTTGGGCACCCAAAGGCTGCCAAAGCCGTAGGCGATGCCGCTGCAGGGCTTCTCGCCAACGGTTACAGTCGCCGTGACGGTATTCGTCTTGGCATCCAGCCTGGAGATTGTATTCTTCGGCTTGCTGGAAACCCAGATGCCGTCGGGGGTGGCGATGGTCCAGTCCGGCACGCCGGCGACGGGGAACACCGCGTCGGGCTGAATCAGGTCCATCGGCTTCTGCACTTCTTTGACGCCTGGCTTTGGCTGGCGGGGCGGACGCTTCGTTGGCGCGGACGCCGGAGGGGCGTCTTGCGCGAACAACAGAAATGGCAAAAGAATTAAGGCGTATCGCATAAAAGGTCTTCCGTTCGATCCTCAGTGCTGTGTGCGGTTACCAGGCTGACGCCGACAAACGCCGCCGCGCCCAACAGCGGGGGAAGCAGCGTGTCGAGACCGGCGAGGCTCTCCGGGACAAGGAAATAGCAGATCAGGCGGCTAAGCGTTCCCACGACAATGCTGGCGATGGCCCCGGCCTGTGTCGCGCGCGGCCAATAGACGCCCAGAAAAAGCGGCACCACGCATCCGGCAAATACGATGTCGAAGGCTACCACCAGGAGAATTCCGGGCTCCGGACGAACATAGGCCACCCACGCCGCGGCGATCGCGGTGGGCAATGCCAGCGCGCGCGACAGAAAAAGCATCGTCGAATCGTCGACCGTCCGCGACGTCCAGCGCTGCCACACATTGCGCGCGCCGACGACGGCGATTACCAGCATCGCTCCGTTGGCGGTGGACATGGATGCGCCCAGCACGCCGACGAAAACCAGAACGCCAATCCAGTACGGCAGGTAGGTGGAGGCAAAAGCGGGCAGCACCATGCGCGCGTCCGACATCTCGTCCGTGGAGGCGATGGCGGCCAAGCCGAGAATCGAAGCGCAGCTTCCGATAACCAGCGTCCAGACGCCGGCGTAGTAGCAGGCCCGGCGCGCCGTGTCCGGCGTTTTGGCGGAGAATACCCGTTCCATAAAGTCCAGCGCCATGGCGTTGCCGAACGCCAGTGAGATCATGTTGGCCCAGTTGGACAGGCCACCGCCGGCGACCGTTGTCAACTGCGATAGATCCATCGTCGCGGCGGGTGTTGCGTCCACAATCTGAGGCCAGCCACGGGTCCAGAGAACAAAGCCCGCGGCGGCGATGAAGCCCACGATGGCGATATGGATCTGAAAGAAGTCGGTCCAGATGGCCGCGTAGAGTCCACCGGCGATCGTATAGACGAAGATCACTGCTGTGCCGAAGATCAGGCAGTTGACGTAAGGAAAGCCGCTGACGACGGAAAGAATCCACGCCACGGCGGACAAGTTTCCCGCCACAAGAACGATGAAGCAGACGATGGTCAGGATCGAAGCCAGAAGCTCCGCCGAGCGGCCATAGCGGCGGTAGAAGAACTCGGGCAGGGTAAGCAGATTCATCGCGTTCAGCGGCCCGGCGAGAAATCTGCCGACGATGAAAAGGCTAGCGGCTAAGCCAAGTGGGATCGCCAACCCGGCCCAGAAACCCGTCGAAAAAGTAAGTGAGGTGTTACCGAGGGTTGCGTTCCCGTCGATCGCCTGCGCCGCCAGCGCCGTGCCCACCACCAGGAAAGGCATTGACTTTCCGCAGACGGTGTAGCGCCGGCTGGAGCCCTTCACCTGCGTGTAGGTATAGAGGCCGATGGACAGCGAAATTACGAGAAAGATCGCGACCGGCCACAGCATTTCCCCCATTGGTTGCTGACTTCTCCTCGGATAAAGTGGCGCGGCGCGAAACGGGGCCGGCAAGGTGTGGACGGGTGTAAACCGCTGACAGGGCGGGTTGAATAGGTATCATAGCTGTTTTCGATTTGACGGAGCTATCGAATTCTTTTATGCTCCTGTTAACTTCCCTCGCGTCTTGGGAGTGTCCGTACGCCCTGACCCGCGTCCCCTCACCGTGTGAGTTTGTCGAGCCCATGTTGTGAGCTCACTAAAAGACTTTCAGGGGAAAAAAGTGAAAAAATTAGCACTCGCCGCGGTTCTGGGATTTCTGCCTCTTGCCGCTCAAAACAGTACTCTCACGGGAACAGTCACCGATGGACAAGGCGCATCCGTACCCGCCGCCATCGTAAGCATCAGCAACACAGACACGGGCGCGTCGCGGAAAACCGTAGCGTCGGATATGGGCGACTACACTTTCGCGCAGGTGCCTCCGGGCCCTTACCGGCTGGAAGTGCAGAATCCAGGATTTCGCACCTACGTGACGCAGTTGACCCTTCAGATTAACGTTCCGCTGACGCAGAACGTCGTGCTGGAAGTGGGACTTGTGTCGGAGACCGTCAACGTTACTGAAGACGCCGTCTCCGTGAACACCCAAAACGCTTCGCTTGGCAATGCATTCAATGAGGTCCAGGTGCGCCAATTGCCCCTGCAGACCCGCAACGTGGTCGAACTGCTTAGCCTACAGCCCGGCGTCACCGCCACGGGCGAAGTACTGGGCGCAAAGCGTGACCAGAACAACATCACGCTGGACGGCGTGGACGTTAACGACAATCAGTCCGCCGGAATGACGGCCACCACCTCAGCCGGTCTGAATGCCGCGCTCCCCGTTCCGCTGGACAGCGTACAGGAGTTTCGAGTCACCGTTGCCGGGCAGGGCGCCGACCAGGGCCGCTCTGCCGGAGGGCAGGTGGCTCTGGTGACCAAGAGTGGATCAAACCAATTTCATGGGTCGCTGTACGAATTTCATCGCAACGTAAAAACCGCCGCGAACGACTGGTTTTCGAACCGGGCGGGAATCCCACGCGAGAATCTGATCCGCAATCAATACGGCGCTTCGTTCGGCGGCCGCATCATTCGCGACAGGGCATTCTTCTTCGTGAATTGGGAAGACCGCAAGGATCGTTCAGCCAGCGCGGTTTCCCGCAATGTGCCGACGGAAACCCTGAAGCAGGGCATCGTCCAGTTCCGGCAGAACGACGGCACCATCGGCCAGTTGACGCCGGCCGAAGTGCGGCAGGTTGATCCGCTGGGTATCGGCTACAGCGCCACAATGCGCGACATCCTGAACAGATATCCGGCTGCGAACGATCTCCAGTCGGGTTCGGATCGCGGATTGAACTTTGGCGTCTTCCGCTTCAATGCACCGCTGACGCGCAACGACCGCGCCTACGTCGCGAAGATGGACTTCAACCTGGACAAGGAAGCCCGGCATACGCTGATGCTGCGCGGAACGCTGGCCGACAATTCCCGCGACGAAGTGCTGGCGCAGTTCCCGGGCCAGGACGCGGCGGCGAAGAATCTCGACAATTCGAAGGGTCTGGCCGCGCGCTACACTGCCGTTCTGAGTCCAAACCTGATCAACGTTTTCAGCTTTGGCTACACGCGGCTGGGCATCGCGCAGTCCGGCACGCCCGGCACGGCGCTGACGTTCGACGGGTTGAGCTCGGAGCTGAACTACGCGGCCACCGCGCGAGCCTTTGGCCGCTTCATTCCCACCACCAACATCGTCAACGATATGACTTGGACCAAGGGCACGCATACGGTGCAGGGTGGAATCAACTTCCGGCTGATTCAGAACGACCGCAATTCGTTCCAGACGGCCTACCCTGCCTATAGCTTCAGCCGCAATACGCTTCGCGGACTCGGCTCCGACATTACCGATTCGGTGAACGCGTTCATCCAGCAGCGCAGCGGGAATCCCGGCCTACGGCTCTCCGAAACACAGCCGACGCAGCGCGCCTTGGGCGACCTGTACGGCCTCATCAATCAATACAGCGCTACCTTTAACTTCGGCCGCGACGGGACGGCGGTTCCATTCGGGCAGCCGATCGCGCGAACCTTCGGAACTCAGGAATATGAGTTCTACGTTCAAGACACGTGGAAGGCGCGGCGCGACCTCACCCTGACTTTCGGGCTCCGGTATGGCCTCTATCAGGTGCCGTACGAAAAGAATGGCGTGCAGGTGGTTCCGACCACGGGTCTCGATGTCTATCTGGCGGAGCGCGTCGGCGCCTCGGCGGCCGGGGTTTCCGGCGCGTCGCAGCCGAACTCGCTGTTGACCTATCAGTTGGGCGGTCCGGTGAACGACGGCCCCGGCTGGTATCAGCGCGACAACAACAACTGGGCGCCGCGTTTCTCGTTCGCGTACGCTCCGGAGAGCGACAGCTTCTGGGGCCGGATGTTCGGCAAGGGCAGTGTGATTCGCGGCGGGGCGGCCATGCTGTACGACCGCTACGGCAGCGACATGGTGGTGAACTTCGACCGCGCCGGTTCGCCCGGCTTGGCGTCGTCCGTCACGCAGCCTCGCAACACGAACTTTACCGATTCCGCCCGTTATACCGGCGGCGCTTTGCCGACCCTGCCGACTCCCCCGGCGGCGAGCTTCCCGCTGACCCCCCCAACGATCTTGGGCGGCTTCGGTTCCTACTCAGGAGTCTTCCCCGATCTTGTTGCGCCTTACTCGTTTGTGCTGAACCTCACCTACGCGCGTCAACTGGCGAGTAAGATGACAGTGGAGGTGGGCTACATCGGACGTCTGGCGCGGAAATCGCTGGTTCAGATGGACGTGTTCCAGCCTTTGACGGAGTTCCGCGATCCGCAGTCCGGCCAGAGCTGGTCGGAAGCGGCGGGCCAGCTTCGCGACTTCTTTGAATCCGGGCTGACCACCAGCCAGATTCCGAAGATTGCCTTCTTCGAGAACATGTTCGGCAAATCGGCCGGTCTTTTTGTACCGGGCTCGGCCACGCAGAACTACTACCACACCACCTACAACACCTACGCTGGAAGCGATCTGGACGCGCTTAGCGATTTCGATCGTGAGCGGCAGCCCGATGGATCATGCCTCAGCATTCTGGGCTGCAACACGTTCTTCGCGCGCCAGAACGCCGGAAACGTGGCGTGGACGAACGCGGGCCGAAGCAACTATCATGGCGGCCAGTTGGTTCTTCGCCGGCCGGTTGTCAACGGCTGGGGATTCGACTTCAACTACACGCTGGCGCACTCGATCGACTTTCAATCGGTTGCGGAATCGGCGGCTGGCACGGGCGGCGGCGTGATTCAGAATACGTTCAATGCCGCGGGCTTCCGCGGGTCCTCCAGCTTCGACGCGCGGCACAGCATTACGGCGAACACCGTAGCCGAGCTACCGTTCGGCAAGGGCAAAGTGATGCTCTCGGATGTTCCCGGCTGGGCCAATCAAATCGTTGGCGGCTGGCAGGTTTCCATGCTGTGGCGGTTCCGCAGCGCGCTGCCCACCGAAATCACCAACGGTGGCACCTATCCGACGAACTATCTGAATTCGGCGATTGCGATCCTGGGTCCCAATTCCGAGTTCCCGGAAAACGGAGTTGGTTTCAATCAGGCTGGCAATCCCAGCTTGTTCCGGACCACTAATGCGTCCGCCAGCGCGTTTATTGGACAGTACCCGGGGCGGACCGGAGCACGTTCCATTCTGAGGATGGCGCCGATGTCCAACTTTGATCTGTCCTTGGGCAAGTACTTCATGCTTCCCTTTGAAGGCCACCGGATACAGTTCCGGGCGGAAGCGTTCAACGCCTTCAATAATGTCAACTTCACCACCGCCAGCTTGAATCTGTCCAGCCCGACGACGTTTGGACAGTTCACTGGTGTGATGGCTCCGCGCGTGATGCAGTTCGCACTTCGGTACGAGTTCTAGGGAGGTATGTGAGAACGGGCATACTTTTCTTTCTCGCGCTTTCAATCACGGCTGTTGGAATTCTTTCGGGGGCTGAGAAGCCCCCGAAAGCTGCGAAAACAGCCAAGTTGGGCGTCAAGACTCCGGGCGTTCAAATTCCCCTGGACCTTCTGAAGGGCGAAGCGGAAATTCCAATTGAAGGCGGAGCGTCCGCGCTGGTCTTCACCCGGGATGCGATTTTCGCCTCGACACCAGTGGCGGTGGCCAGGATCGATCCGAAAACCAACAAAGTCAGCGAAACCTTTCAGGGTTTCAAGAAGCCCTGCGGCGGAATGGAATCCGCGTTCGACAGCATCTGGGTTCCGGACTGCGAAAGCCAGATGCTGCACCGCTTGGATCCGAAGACCGGCAAGATCACCGCGTCGATTGGCGCTGGCGCCGGCAAGGCGCATACCGCCATCGCGGCCAGCAAAGATAGCGTGTGGGCGCTGACGGACGATAAGACAACCTTGTCGCGCGTCGATCCAAAAGCCAACACAGTCGTTGCGGAAGTGCGTCTTCCGGCCGGCTGCGATTCGATTGCGTTCGGTGAGGGCGCGCTTTGGGTTACCTGTCCGAAAGAGAGCAAGGTGCTTCGAATCGACCCGAAAACGAATCTCGTTGTCGAGCGGATCGAGGTTGCATCGCAGCCTACGTCAGTCGACTTCGGAGAGGGCTCCGTATGGGTGCTGTGCCGGCTGGAGGGCAAGGTGGCGCGGATCGATCCCAAGACCAACAAGGTTTCGGCGACAATAGATTTAGGAATTCCAGACGCGGAGGGCCGGGTTGCCTTCGGCGAGGGATCGGTCTGGGTTAGCGCGAAGCAGTTTCCGATCTCGCGAATCCAGCCAAGAACGGATAGCGTCGTTCAGCAGTTCGCGGGCGATGGAGGCGGCGAGATTCGAACCGGTCTCGGTTCGGTCTGGCTTGCGAACACGAAGCAGGGTCTGGTCTGGCGGCTTGACCCCAAACGAATCTCGGCAACTTTGGCCGAGTAGATGGTGCGCTAACGATGAGTTTTGCAACCCGGATGTCGATTCCCGCCGCCCTGACTGCGCTTGCAGCCCCGGCAATCCTCGGGCAAGGCCTGCCCGCAACCTCACCGGAGTTCTTCGAATCGAAGATCCGTCCGGTACTAGCCAACAATTGTTTCGGCTGCCACACGAATACAGAGATGGGCGGTCTTCGCCTGGATTCCGCCGAAGCGCTGGCAAAGGGCGGCAAGCGTGGAGCGTCAGTAGTTGCGGGCGATCCGGAGAAGAGCCTGCTGATCCAGGCGGTCCGG
This sequence comes from Bryobacteraceae bacterium, assembly GCA_041746955.1. Classification (GTDB taxonomy): domain Bacteria; phylum Acidobacteriota; class Terriglobia; order Bryobacterales; family Bryobacteraceae; genus JAPKYZ01. The sequence goes on along the minus strand of JBGTFZ010000029.1, from coordinate 19,900 downwards.
CATGCGGACCCCGGCCTGAAGATGCCGATGGGCAACAAGCTGAAAGAGGCCGAGATCAACGATCTGACGGCCTGGGTGAAAGCCGGAGCCGTGTGGCCCGCCGCCGCCGTCGTAGCGTCGGCCAAATCCACCGACGGCAAGTATGTCATCCGGCCGGAATCGCGCACTTTCTGGTCCTTTGTTCCGCTGAAGGAAGTTCAGCCGCCCGCTGTGAAGGACACGAAGTGGGCAAAGACGCCGATCGACCGTTTCATCCTCGCCAACCTGGAAAAGGAAGGGCTGAAGCCGGTGCGTCCTGCCAGCAAGCGGGATCTTATCCGGCGCGCGTCTCTTGACCTTACTGGCATGCCCGCCACCTATGACGAGATTCAGGCGTTTGAAAAAGACACGTCGCCCGGCGCATTCGCAAAGGTTGTCGACCGTCTGCTGGCGTCGCCGCATTATGGGGAGCGCTGGGGCCGGTCCTGGCTGGATGTCGCCCGTTATGGCGAGGACGACTACCGCAGCCTCGATCCCATGCGCCGCGGCCACAACCCGTATCCCAACGCATACCTTTATCGCGACTGGGTGATCCAGGCGATGAACGACGACATGCCATATTCGACGTTCGTCAAGGCGCAGTTGGCGGGCGATCTGATGGAGCCGGAAGTCCGGCACAAGATGCTGCCCGGGACGGGATTTCTTGGATTGGGGCCGTGGTATTACGACAACGGCGCGACGGAGATCACACGCGCCGACGAGCGGCACGATCGCGTGGATGTGGTGACGAGGGGCTTTCTCGGCGTCACGGTGGCCTGCGCGCGCTGCCACGACCATAAGTACGATCCGGTGCCCGCCGCCGATTACTACGCCATCTCCGGCGTCTTCGCCAACACCATCTATGACGAATACCCGATGGTTCCGAAGTCCGTGGTGGACGACTACACAAAGGTGGAAGACCAGATCGACCTGAAGCAGAAGATGCTGGGCGAAATTCAGCAGAACCAGTCGAACCAGTTGTCGCAGGCCCTGGCGTTCCACACGGCGAACTACATGCAGGGCGCGTGGGAAGTTTCGGGCCCGCAGAAGAAAGATCTGGCGCAGGTGGTTGAGGCGCGGAAGCTGGACTACGAACTGCTGGACCGCTGGATCAAGTATCTGGAAAAGCCCACCGACAAGTACAAGAACAAAGAAGCCTGGCAGGCCATGCTGAAGAAGGGCGGCACGGCGCCGGAGTCCAAGCGGCTGGCGGAGAAGTTTCAGGACGAAGTAATCGCCGTCATGCTGAAGCGCAACGAGCTTACCGCCGAGAACAAAGTGATCTCCGACAAGGCGATGGTGGGCACCAAGCCGAAGAAGCGCACCAACAAACCCAGCAACTTCGTGACGAACGAAGATTTCTGCCCGGGCTGCAATCTTCGCTTGAAGACTCTCGCGGAGGATCAGACCGCATTCTGGACGGAGATTTTCCAGCGGCAGTTGGGCGAATCGGAAGATCCCGCCGCGATGATGGCGATGGGCAACCGCTTTGGAAATCCGGGTGTCCTGATGTTCCGGGGATGGGGTCTTGAATCGCGAATCGGCTCCGAGGCGCAGGTTCAGATGGCGGCCATGCGGAAGGACATTGAGGAAGCCCGCAAGAAGATTGAGCCGTTCTACCCTTATGTCCACGGCGTGAAGGATGCCGAGGAGCCAATGAACATACCGGTGGCGCTGCGCGGCGATCCGTTCAATCTGGGCAAGGAAGAGCCGAGGCACTTCCTTAGCGTCCTCTCAAAGTCGGAACCGGCGGCGTTCTCGAAAGGCAGTGGACGCCTGGAGCTGGCCGAGGAGATTCTGGCGCAGCCGATTACGATGCGCGTGATCGTCAATCGCGTGTGGAAGGCGCACTTCGGCACGGGACTGGTGGACACGCCGAGCAACTTTGGAATGACTGGCGAGCGGCCCACCAACCCCGGGCTGCTGGAGTATCTGGCGCGCGATTTTTCGACGAGCGGGCAGTCGATGAAGAAACTACATCGTGAAATCATGCTGAGCGCGGTTTACCAGCTTTCGACCGATAACGATGCCACGGCATTCGCGAAGGACTCCGGCAATCGCCTCTACTGGCGCGCGGAGCGCAAGCGCATGGACGCCGAACAGGTTCGCGATTCCGTGCTGATGGTGTCCGGCAAACTCGACGAAGCGCTCGGTGGACCGTCGGCGGAACTTTCGCCGTCGATGACCCGCCGTACCGTTTACGGCAAGGTAAGCCGGTACAAGCTGGATCAGTACCTGCAACTGTTCGATTTCCCAAGCCCCAATATCAGCGCGGAAAAGCGATTCGTCACCACCGTTCCGCTGCAGCGGCTGTTCCTGATGAACAGCGACTTCATGCAGATTTCGGCGGAGGAACTGGCCAAGCGCGCTCAAGCCGGCGCCAACAACCGGGAGCGAATCCAGAAGGTCTACCATCTGGCCTTCGGGCGCGACCCGTCCGACCAGGAAGTGGCGCTGGGGATCGACTACCTGAGCAAAGAACCGCTCCGCGAATACGAGGAGCGCAAGAAGAAAGCCGAAGCGGATGCCGAGGCCAAGAAGTCGAAGAAGAAACCTGGGCCGCCCGGCATGCCTCCCGCAGCCGTATCGGGCGTGACCGAGAAACCGGCTCCAGCCGAAGGCGCGACGGAGGAAGTGGCGAAGGCTGCCACTCCAGAAAAGCCGGCGGCCCCTGAAATGCCCGAGATGCCGGAAATGCCACCCGCCGCAGCTGCGGAAATGCCAGAGATGGGCATGGGCATGATGGGCGGGGTAATGCCGGGCGGCCGTCGTGGCGGGGCCGATGCCGCCGACGTAAAGTACGAAGCCACGGCGTGGGGCCGCTACGCCAAGATCCTGCTGAGCTCCAGCGAGTTTCTGTTCATCAACTGAGGAGGACGAAAATGGAACCACACAAGAAGTCCATCCCTGTTACGCGGCGGGACGCCCTGCGGCGCGTCGGCAATGGATTCGGCATGATGGCGTTTGCCGGTATGGTCGGCGATTCGATTGCCAGGGCGGGCGGCATTATCGCCCCCGACGGCACGCTAGGCAGCGCGAAGCTGGACCATCCGCAAAAAGTGAAGCGGGTAATCTTCCTCTTCATGAATGGCGGGCTGTCCACCCTCGACTCCTTCGACCCGAAGCCCGAACTCGATAAGTACGATGGAAAGCCGCTGCCCGGGGTGCAGATCAAGACAGAGCGCGGCACCGGCGAGTTGATGAAGTCGCCATTTGCGTTCAAGAAGTACGGGCAGTCCGGAATGGACGTCAGTGAGCTGTGGCCCAACCTGGGCGAAGTAGCCGACGACATTTGCTGGATTCGATCGGTCCACACGGAGATTCCCAACCACGAACCGTCGTGCCTGATGATGAACACCGGCGCGAATCAGGCCGGCCGGCCGGCGCTGGGCTCGTGGATCACCTACGGGTTGGGAACCGAAAACAAGAATCTTCCGGGCTTCGTCGTCCTGTGCCCCGACGTTCCCACGACGGTAGGTCCGCCGCTGTGGAGCAACGGATTCCTTCCCGCCATTCACCAGGGCACCTACATCTCCGACAAGATTCAGACGCCTCCCGGTGAGACGCCGGAGCCCGCGATGCCGGTCGAAAAAGACAAAGATGGCAAGGACGTGAAGGACAAGAAAGACGTCAAGGTTGTCATCGAGAAAAACTTCGATCCGAAGAAACTGGTCAGCTACGTCAACAATCCGAAGTTTGAGCTGGCGGAGCAGCGCCGCGAACTGGATCTGCTGCAGAAGATCGAGAACCTGAACCCGCAGTCCAGCCAGGACCCGCAGGTTGAGGCGGTGATGAAGTCGATGGAGATTGCGTACCGGATGCAGACCGAGGCTCCGGAGGTCTTCGATATCCGAAAGGAATCGGAAGCGACACAGAAGCTGTACGGACCGGGCAGCACGGCACGCGGATGCCTGACGGCGGTTCGTCTGGCCGAAAAGGGCGTCCGGATGGTGCAGGTCTATTACGCAAAGGGCGACCCATGGGACGCGCACGGCGACATCATGGCGCACAAGGTGAACGCCAAGAACTCCGATCAGCCATTCGCGGCGGTGATCAAGGATCTGAAGGGGCGGGGACTCTGGGAAGACTCGCTGGTGGTGTGCGGATCTGAGTTCGGACGCACGCCCGTTCGCGAAGTCGGTGGCGGTGGCGGGGCCTTGAAGAAAGGCCGCGATCACAATCCATTCGGGTTCACGATGTGGCTTGCGGGCGGCGCGGTGAAGGGCGGAAAGATCTACGGCGCAACCGACGACTTCGGCTTCAAGGCCATTGAGAAGCCGGTGCACGTGCACGATATTCACGCGACGATCCTTTATCTGATGGGCATCGACCATACGAAGCTGACGTACCGCTATAGCGGTCGCGACTTCCGGCTGACGGACGTCGATGGCAACGTTCTTCACGACATCATCGCTTAGGGCTGGACACCTCCGGCTCTTGCGATGATGGCGTAAGTGTTCGTTCGCACTCTGAAGCGCATTTACCGGCAGACCAAGCGCAGGTTCGACGCGCCGACTTCGGTTGCGGCTATTGGGAGCGTGATCCGGCAGCTAGGCATTCAGCCGGGCTCAACGATCTTCGTCCATAGTTCGCTCCGAAGCGTCGGCGGCTTTGCGGGGTCGGCTGAAGGGCTGCTGAGAATCCTGATGGATGCTGTGGGGCCCGAGGGAACACTGGCCATGCCCAGCTTCACATTCAGCGGCTCGGTTCAGGATTTCGTAGAGTCCACTTCCGTAGTCGATCTGCGAACGGCTCCGTCGCGCACCGGTTATCTGTCGGAGTGTTTCCGGCAAATGCCCGGCGTGCTGCGCAGCTTTCATCCAACACATCCGGTGTGTGCGTGGGGGAGGAACGCCGCGCATCTAACCGGCGGGCACGAACTCGCGCCGGGGCTGTGCGGGCGAGGTACTCCGTTCGAACGGCTGCTGGACCTGGACGCGCAGATCCTTCGCATCGGAATCGCGGCCAACACCATCTCGCACTTCATTCAGGAAGAAGTTGCGTTCCCGAATCTCTTCCTGCCGGAGCCGCGCACGATCCGCTGCACCGGCCCGGAGGGCGAAACGCGCGAAATGCAAATCCGGGTTTACCGCAAGCAGATTCCTTCGCTGCTGTATGTCACGGGTGCGGAGGGCCAGCCGGTTGCGATGTACTTTTCGAACTTTCCACTGCCCTACGGCGCGGATGCGTTGATCGCCATCGGAAAGGACCCTTTGCAAGCTCCGGTGCATGCGAGAGTGATGGCCATTCGCGCCGAGTTTGAGTCCAACGGCTGGCTGAGGACCGCGACCCTTCACGATCGTCTCTGGGAGACTTTCAGCACCCGAAGTTTCGTCGGCACGGCGGTGCGAGAGTGGAGCGCCGAGATCGAGGCCCATCGCACGAAGTACAGTCTTCCGGAGCTGGAGCGGCTGTACGAAGCCGGGCAATTTCCGATCCGGAATTTGCAGCAGTTGGAACAGGCAGCCACCCAGCGGGCGGCTGGTTCGATAAGCTAAGGATGGCCGGGAGGATTGCCGTTGCGATTGCTGTTCATCGTCGCGTTCTTCGCAGCCACGGCGCGCCCCCAGACGGACGCAGTGGCTCTATACGAGACGACCGTTCGCCCCATCCTGCGCGCCAACTGTATCGCCTGCCATTCCAGTGCGGCGGCCGCAAGCGGCCTATCGCTTGAGTCGCGCGAGGCGCTGCTTCGCGGCGGAAATCGTGGTCCGGCGCTGATTCCCGGCGATGCCGCCGCTAGCGTGCTGCTGCAAGCTGTCAGGCACTCTGGCGAGCTGAAGATGCCGCCGGGACGGAAGTTGAACGCCGAACAGATCGCGGCGGTGGAGCAATGGCTCACGCTGGGCGCGCCGATGGGCGCCGTTGCAGCGCGCGGGGGAAAGCCCGGCAGCCGTCACTGGGCCTTTGTTCCACCGGTGCGGCCGGCGGTTCCTGATGTCGAAGGCTCCCGAAATCCGATCGACAATTTTGTGATCGGCCGGTTGCGGAAGGCGAACCTGAGCCTGTCGCCGGAAGCCGATCGACGGACGCTGTTGCGGCGCGTCCATCTGGACATCACGGGAATCCTTCCGGACGCCGCTGAAATCGACCGCTTTGCAGCCGACTCCACCCCTGGCGCCTATGAACGGGTTGTTGACCGATTGCTGGCGTCGCCGCATTATGGCGAGCGATGGGGCCGTCACTGGCTGGACATCGCGCGCTACGCCGACTCCGACGGATACACCATCGACGCGCCGCGCGACATCTGGAAGTATCGCGATTGGGTGATCGACGCGTTGCACAGCGACATGCCGTTCGATCAGTTCACCATCGAGCAGATGGCGGGAGATCTGCTGCCCAAGCCTACGGAAGATCAGTTGATCGCCACAGGGTTTCATCGCAACACGCCATCGAACTTCGAAGGCGGCATCGACTTCGAGCAGTACCGCGTGGAAGCCGTCGCGGATCGCGTGGCGACCACTGGCGCGGCGTTCCTTGGCCTGACGCTGGGCTGCGCGCGCTGTCACGACCATAAGTTCGATCCGGTATCGCAGCGCGAGTTCTACGAGTTCTTCGCCTTCCTGAACAACGTGGACGAGGTCGACAAAGAGAAAGATCGCAAGCTGTTCAACAAGCCCTTTCTCGAGATCGGCACCGACGAAGAAAAAGCCGCGTTCGATGCCTGGGAGAAGGAAGTGTATGCCATCGAATCGGCAATCCGCACACGCGAGGATCAGGTTTCGGGCGATGGCGATACCGATCCACAATTGAAGGCGCTTCGCGACAAGCTGAACAAGCACCGGCGCGACCGCCCGAAGCTGGTTCGCACGATGATCATGCGGGAACTGCCGGAGCCTCGGGTGTCCTACATCCACCTGGGGGGCGATTTCACCCGCAAGGGAATTGAAGTGCAGCCGGGTGTTCCTGCCGCGATGAACGCCCTGCAGCCTAGTGGGCCCCGGGCCAACCGCCTGGACTTGGCGCGGTGGCTGGTGGACCGGAAGAATCCGTTGACGGCTCGCGTGACGGTGAACCGCATGTGGCAGCAGTATTTTGGCAAGGGAATTGTCGAGACGGAGAGCGACTTCGGAACGCAGGGCGACAAGCCGACCCATCCGGACCTGCTGGACTGGCTGGCCGTCGAGTTTATGGAGCGGGGATGGAGCCAGAAGGCGATTCACCGCTTGATCGTGACGTCAGCCGCTTACAAGCAAGCGTCGCTCGCCCGGCCCGACGCGTATGCCGTCGATCCTCTCAACAAGCTGTTGGCACGTCAGAACCGGCTGCGCCTGGAAGCGGAAATCGTTCGCGATTCCAGCCTCGCGGCCAGCGGCCTGCTGTCGGCGAAAGTCGGCGGGCCCAGCGTCTACCCACCCATTCCGGCGGGCGCCAACAACGTCACGCAGGTGAAGCGGGAGTGGCCGTTGTCGACGGGCGAGGATCGCTACCGGCGGGGGTTGTACACATTCTTTCAGCGATCCGCCGGATATCCGGGGTTGCTGATCTTCGACGCGCCCGACGCAACAGCGGCGTGCACGCGGCGCGTCAGATCGAACACACCGCTGCAAGCGTTGATCTCGATGAATGATGAATCGTCCTTCGAATTTGCGGGTGCGTTGGCGAAGCAGATGCTTGAGATGAAATCGGACGAAGACCGGTTGTCGCGTGGCTGGCTTCTAGCGCTGGGCCGTCAACCAAGGCAAGATGAGTCGGCGAGAATGCGGCAGTTCCTGCGGACGCGGCGGGATTCGCCGGACAACGAGATCGAAATATGGACGGCAGCGGCGCGCGTCATGCTGAACATGGACGAGTTTCTTACCAGACCATGAAGCCTGAAGACAGAATCGACCAGTTTCGAACGCGGCGTCAGCTCTTCCGCGACTGCGGCGTTGGCGTGGGGAAAGTCGCATTGGCTTCGCTGTTGGGCGGCGCGGCCTTTGCGAAGAAGACGGATCACGCGCCACGGATCGATCACGTCATTTACCTTTTCATGGCCGGCGGGCCTAGCCACTTGGAGTTGTTCGACTACAAGCCGGAGCTTCAGAAATGGGACGGGAAGCCGACGCCAGAGGCGTATCTAAAGGGCAAGCGGTTCGCCTTCATGGATTCGTTCGCGAAGGACACGCCGAAGCTGTTGGGAACCCGGCGGCAATTCAAACAGGCCGGAGATTCGGGGATCTGGTTTTCCGAACTGCTGCCGGAGATCGCGGGGATCGCCGACGAGATCTCGATGATGCACGGCGTCTCGACGGAGAATTTCAATCACGGTCCGGCGAAAATCTTTGCGAACACTGGTTCCGTCAGGCCGGGCCGCCCTTCGATCGGCTCCTGGGTAACGTACGGCATTGGCAGCGAATCTGACGACCTGCCCGGGTTCGTCGTTCTGCAATCTGGCCCGCGTGGGCCACGTGGTGGGGCCGCGCTGTGGTCCAGCGGCTTTTTGCCCACCTCGCACCAGGGCGTGCCTTTTCGCTCTAGTGGCGATCCGATTCTCGATCTGTCGAATCCGCCCGGCGTCGACGTGGCGGAGCAGCGCCAGACGCTGGATGCGATCCGCGACCTGAATGAGATGACGCTGAAGGTGACGGGAGACGACGAGATCAAGACCCGTATCGACGCCTACGAGATGGCGTACCGCATGCAGACCAGTGGTCCGGAGCTGATCGATTTTTCGCAGGAGTCCGCCGCGACGATCGCAAGCTACGGCGCGGAGCCTGGCAAAGCGTCGTACGCAAACAACTGCCTGCTGGCGCGCAGGCTGGTTGAGCGCGGTGTCCGGTTTGTCCAGCTTTATCACACGGACTGGGACCATCACGAAGACATCACGAAGCCGCTTGAGAACGTGACGCGAGAGGTTGACCGTCCGACGGCGGCATTGATTCGAGATTTGAAACAGCGCGGCCTGCTGGATCGCACTCTGGTGATCTGGGGTGGCGAGTTCGGGCGTACGCCGATGGGCGAAGTGCGGGAGAAGGGCAAGATCGGTCGAAATCACCACATCGATGCGTACTCGATTTTCATGGCCGGCGGCGGAGTGAAATCGGGACACGTTGTCGGCGCGACCGATGAGTTCGGGTTCTCGCCAGCGGAAGAAAAGATCGAGGTCTTCGACATTCAGGCGACCCTGCTGCATCTGTTGGGCCTGGATCACACGAAGCTAACCTACCGCTTTCAGGGACGCGATTTCCGCCTGACGGATGTTGCCGGTAAAGTCGTCCGCGACTTGCTGGTATGAGGGCGCTGCTTCTCGCGCTATCTCCCTTTGCCCTGCACGCCTCCGGCGTAACGGTCACCAAGAGCGTTCTTCAGGGTGAGACGGTGCGCATTGAAGCTAGCGGCCTTGACGCCGTTGCCGCGCGAATGAACGGAAAGCCGGTGCCGCTATTTCGCCAACCGGACGGCGTCATGCTTGGCCTGATGCCGGTGAAGGTGCTGGGGGAACCGGGCGAGTACGACTTGGAACTATTGTCGAAAGACGGCGAGGTTGTGCACAGCGAACCGGTTACGGTTGGCGACGCGGATTTCCCCGTTCAGAACATTGTTGCGACGAAACAGATGAAGTCGCTTACGACCACTCCGGATGAACGCGCCGCGATCGCCGCGCTGAAGAAAGCCGTTACTCCGCGCCGGTACTGGCAGGATCATTTTCGGAAGCCGACGCCGCAATGCCAGAACTCCCCATTCGGAGTGCAGCGCTATCACAACGGAAAACCCAGCGGCAATTTCCATGGCGGCCTGGACCTGCGCTCCCCGGCAGGCACGCCGATCCATGCGGCGGCCGATGGCGTCGTGAAGATCTCGAAAGTCTTCCGGCTGCACGGTGGAACGATCGGAATCGATCACGGCCAAGGATTGACGACCCTTTACATCCACATGTCGAAGCTGGCCGTTGCGGAAGGCCGGCGCGTAAGGCAGGGCGACATCATCGGGAATGTCGGTTCCACCGGATTCGCCACGGGACCGCATCTGCACTGGGCAGTGTACGTCCATGGGGAACCGGTGAACCCGGCGCAGTGGCTGGAAAAAACGCCGGTGCGCTGCGGTCAGTAGCCGGAAGTTTCAGCCGCCGCGGGCGCGACCTGAATTTCGGGCAGCTCCAAACGCCTGCGCGCCTCATCGAGCATCGCCGCCGTTCGTGACGCGCCGCAACGCGTAACGCCCAGCGCACGAACCTTCAAAAGTGTGTCCAGATCGCGCACGCCGCCCGCAGCCTTCACCTGCATGGGCGCGCGGCTGTGGCGCACCATCAGATTCAAATCTTCAATCGTCGCGCCGCCGCTGCTGTAGCCGGTGGATGTTTTCACCCAATCCGCGCCCACGCCTTGGCAAATTTCGCAGAGGCGGATCTTGTCGTCGTCCTGAAGATAAGAGTTCTCGAAGATGACCTTTACCCTTTGGCCGGCATCATGAGCCAAGTCGACAATAGCCTTGATCTCGGCCTCGACATAAGCCCAATCGCCAGTTAGAACCTTGCTGATGTTCACCACCATGTCCAGCTCTTCGCCGCCAGCGGCCAATGCCGCGTGCGTCTCCGCCACTTTGATCGACGTGAGCACGACGCCGTGGGGGAAGCCGATGGTGGTCGAAGCTTTCACCGCGCTGCCACGTAGAATCTCCGCGCATCGTTCCAGGTAGTAGGGAACGATGCACACGCTGGCCACGTCGTAAGCCAGCGCCACGCGGCAGCCTTGTTCGAGATCGTCCTGCGTCAGGCTGGGGCTGAGCAACGAGTGGTCGATCATCTTCGAAACGTCGGTGTATGTAAATTCCATCAGTCTTCCGTTGCTCCTTCTCTAAACAATGCCCCGTTGGGCCGCGAGGGCGATCCCGCCGAAAACGCCTGCCCGGTCGCCGAGCATCGATCTTTTGATGATGACACCATCGGCGGGGAACATGCCAACTCGTCTCGCGACGTCGCGACGCAGCGGATCAAGCAACCGGTGGTCCAGCGCGGCCACTCCCCCGCCCAGCACCACCAGCTCAGGATGAACCACGTTGATGACGTTCGCGATGGCGATTGCTAGATATCCGGCCATGCGTTCAATCAACACCGCGATGCTATCGTCGCTGGCCTCCGACATCAGCTTCGGAGTTACGCGCCCCGCGTCCCCGCCAGCGAGTTCGAAGAGTGCCGGGGCCATGCCGGCGCGCATCAGCCGCACGCCTTCGCCAACGAACGCAGGTCCGCTGGCGAGAGACTCCAGGCACCCGCGATTGCCGCAGCCGCACAATGGACCGTCCGGGACGATCGTCTGATGGCCGATCTCGCCCGCAGCGCCCAGGGGACCCAGCCGGAGCTTGCCGTCCAGCACTACGCCTCCGCCGATGCCGGTCCCGAGAGTCAGCATCACCATGTCGCGCGCTTCGCGGCCGTGTCCAAATGCGAGCTCGCCCAGCGTCGCCAGGCGTGCGTCGTTCAGAAGCAAGATCTCCGTGCCCAAGTGCCGCGAAAGGACTGCGCCTGCTTCGACGCCACGCCAGTTCGTGGGCATGTTGGGCAGGAATCGGACGATGCCGCCGTGGCGGTCAATCGTTCCCGGCAATCCAACCCCAACACCTTGAAGGCTGCCGTTAGGGATCAGCGTTTGAATGAGTGCGGCGGCGCGCGCAAGCACGGCTTGCGGCCCCTCGTGCGACTGCGTTGGGACGGACGCTTCGGCGAGGACATTGCCCTCTGCGGAACCTATGGCGGCGGCAATGTTCGTTCCCCCGATGTCGAGCCCTGCAAACATGAATGGCTCATTGTACGATTGCTGTGATGATCAAACGTCTCGTCCTACTGGCAACTGCCGCCGCAATCATGAACGCCGCCGACCTGGCGACGAAGAAGGCAATGACACTCGTCGCGGCTAAGAAGATCGCAGCCGCCGCCGAAGCGGAAGCGGTAAAGAACAAGTGGAATGTCGTTATCGCCGTGCTCGACGACGGGGCCAATCTCGTCTATCTCCAGCGGGCGGACGAAACGCAGATCGGAAGCGTCGACGTCGCGATGGACAAAGCTCGAAGCGCCGTCAAGTTCAAGCGCCCAACGAAGGTTTTTGAAGACGCGGTTGCGGGCGGGCGAAATGGAATCCTGAAGCTTCCGGGCGCAATGCCCATTGAAGGCGCGCTTCCGTTGATGGTTGGCGGACAACTGGTGGGAGCGATCGGCGTAAGCGGCGTGACGTCGCAGCAGGACGGCCAGATCGCGGCGGCGGGCGCGGCTGAATTCGCAAAGATGCAGTAGCGGCGCCGGAACAAAGCCACAGCCGCCGGAGGAGCGCCCCTATGACGTTGGCCGAAGTGATGCGTGAGCTTCAATCGATGGGGACAGACCAGAACCGCAAGGTCTACCGGCGGCACGGGATTGGAGAGAATCTCTTCGGCGTCAGTTTCGCGAACCTCAATAAGCTTGCAAAGGCGATTCGCAAAGACAACGCACTTGCGGGCGAACTTTGGGCTACGGGCAACGCCGACGCACGCAACCTGGCCACGCTCGTGATGGATGCGGAGACGCTTACCGCAAAAGTATTGATGGGCTGGATCCGTTCGATCGACACTTATGTGCATGCGGACCTACTCGGCGGCAAAGTGGCCGCCAAGCATCCGTCCGCCAAGACCATCATGGGCGAATGCATGAAAGCGAAAGGCGATTTCGTTCAACAGGTGGGCTGGGACATTGCTGCGGTGCTATCGATGGACGGCAAGATGAGCGACGCGGAGGCCGAAGCGCTGCTAGAAAAGATCGAAGCTGTCATTCACAAATCGCCGAACCGTACGCGCCACGCGATGAATGGCACGGTGATTGCGGTTGGGCTACGCGGACCCGCGTTCAAGAAGAAAGCCATCGCCACCGCCCGCCGCATCGGCAAAGTGGAAGTGGATCACGGCGAAACCGGTTGCATCACGCCGGATGCCGAGCCCTACATTTTGAAGGCTGTCGCGCGCAAGAAGGCGAAATAGCGTCAGGCGCGTGCGTTCTTCACGGCTTGAAGATATTGCTGCGCGCGCTGCGTGAAGATCTCGTACTTGCCGTCCTTGATCGTTGCGCCGTCGACTAACTCGCTTCCCACTCCGCAGGCGCACGCGCCTGCCTTCAGGAACTCGCCAACCGTATCCAGATTTACTCCACCCGTCGGGGCCATCTCCACGTGGGGCAGCGGACCCTTCAGCGCCTTGATGTACTTCGGCCCGCCGACATTGCCGCAGGGAAACACTTTCACTACGTCCGCACCGGCTTCCCATGCGGTAAGGACTTCGGTTGGCGTCAGTGCGCCGGGCATGATCGCCTTGTCGTAGCGATGCGCCATTTCAAGCGTGGACAGACGCAGCGCCGGCGTAACGAAAAACTCCGCGCCGGACAACATGCAGATGCGGGCGGTCTCCGGATCGAGAACCGTGCCCGCGCCAAGAATCATCTTGCCGCCAAATTTGGAGGCGACTTGCTCCAAAGCCTTGATGGCTCCGGGAACGGTCATCGTGATCTCCGCGCAGGCGATGCCGCCATCGAAGACGGCTTCGACGGAGCGCACGGCGGCCTCTGCCGACGAAGTGCGGACGATAGGTACGATGCCTATTGCGGCAATCTTGCGGACGACTTCGGATCGGGTCATGAAAGTGGAAACTACCAGTCCACCACAGAGCCGTCGTCCTCGTCGTACGACTGCGGGTTGGTCCAGTCGTGGCCCAGCTTGTCCGCCATGGCATTCTCGTCCAGCTCGACGCCAAGTCCCGGACCCGTCGGCAGGTCGAGATAGCCTTCGCGAACGGTGAACGGCTTCTTGATGTATCCGACGCCCAGCGACACCTGCTCCTGAATCAGGAAGTTGTTGATCGATGCCGCCAGCTGCACGCCCGACGCCAGCGAAATCGGCCCCAGCGGATTGTGCGGGGCGATGGCGGCGTAGTAGGCCTCCGCCATGCCCGCGATGATGCGCACTTCGCTGATGCCGCCGGCGTGGCACATGTCGGGCTGAAGGATCGTCGCCGCCTGCTTTTCCAGCACTTCGCGGAAGCCCCACTTGGTAAACACGCGCTCGCCCGTGGCGATGGGCAGGTAAGTGGACTTCGCGATGTCCGCCATGATGTCGTGGTTCTGCGCTTGGCACGGCTCCTCAATAAACATCGGGCTGAGCGGTTCCAGCTTCTTGATCATCACCTTCGCGAGAGCCGGTGAAATGCGCCCATGGAAGTCGATCCCGATGTCCGCTTTGTCGCCGACGGTTTTCCGCAGCTCAGCGAAACGTTCGATGGCGTAATCGACATCCGCCGGGCTTTCGACATATCGCGCCCACTGGCGACCCGACTTGCCGCGCCGCGGACTTGCGGGTCCCGTCTTGAAGGCGTTGAAGCCTTGCGCTACCGACGCTCGCATGGCATCCGGCGTGCCCGCATGGGCATAAACACGCACACGGTTCCGCGTGGGGCCGCCGAAAAATTCGTACACGGGAATGTTAAGCGCCTTGCCCTTGATGTCCCACAGGGCCTGGTCGATACCCGATAGAGCGCTGGTGAGAATCGGACCGCCGCGGTAGAACGCGTGCCGGTAGATCGCCTGCCAGTGGTGCTGCACCGCGCGCGGATCCTTACCAACAAGGTACGGCTCAACTTCTTTCACCGCGGTGGCGCAGGTGAGGGCGCGACCTTCCGTAACCGGTTCGCCCAGGCCGATGATGCCCGCGTTGGTGTGGATCTTCAGGAAGAGCCATCGAGGCTTCACCAGAATCGTTTCGAGCTTCGTTATCTTCAGGCCGTCTTTGGGGGCCACGGGAGCGTTGCGTATTGTGTCCTGCGCACGCGCGAGTTGCTGGTCGGTGGTGACGGTGATTCCTGAAGCGGCGAAGACGCCCGCGATTGCCTTTCGACGCGAAATGCTCATGGGCGTCAATTTATCACAAGCGCGGAAAAATCCTTGGGAATGGCGCTTGACAAAATTCCCCTTTCGATAAACACTTAACCAACTGGTTAACTATGACAGCGACGCTGGACCGAACCTTTGCCGCGCTTTCCGATCCCACCCGCCGGGCGATCCTGGCGCGGCTCTCGCGGAGCAGCGCAACCGTGAACGAGCTTGCGCAGCCGTTCACGACATCCTTACCGGGAATTACGAAGCACCTGGGAAAGCTGGAGCAGGCCGGCCTTATCGTGACTGAGAAGAAAGGCCGGGAGCGGCATTGCCGGCTGGCGGCGCGACCACTGAAAGACGCCGCCGACTGGATATTGCACTACGAACAGTTCTGGGCCAACCAGTTGGATCAGTTGGCCAAACACCTGGAGAAGAAGGACCAAAAGAAACGAGGAGTGAAGTGATGATTGCAACAGAAACAGCGCAGGCGGTTTCCTTAAGCCGGCGGTTTCGCGGATCGAGGGAAGACATCTTCGACGTGTGGACGAGCCCGGTGGAAATGATGGAGTGGTGGTGCCCACCTGGATTCTCAGACCTGAAGATTGAACAGGAACTGCGCGAGGGCGGCCGCTACCGCTATTCGATGCGGCGTGATTCCGACGGGGAGGGTTTCGCCCACTTCGGCGAGTTCGTCGAGATCCGGCGTCCGGAACTTCTGGTGTTCACGTGGAGTTGGGATGCACCGAACATGGACGTCGCCGATACGCGCGTGACGGTGAAGTTCGAAACTGCGGGTGCGGACACGATCTTGACGCTGATTCACGAGAAGCTGCCGGACGGTGCAACGCGCAATGGCCACCAGCTTGGCTGGCTGGGTATGATGGACCGCCTGAGTGGGCGGCGAGGTGGTGCGGGCACCGGCGAGATGGCGGCGCTGGCGGCGGAGGTTCGAGAGGCGCGGCGCGTGGCGCTGAAGGAACTCGCGGGTCTGAACGAGGGACAGTGGTCGTTCAAGGAATCAGGGGATCGATGGTCGATCGCCGAGATCACGGAGCATCTGGCGGATGCGGCCGGACGTGGCCTGATGACGCTGCAAGGGATGCTGGGCGGACCACCGTCCAGCGGCGATCTTTCCGGTAACGACGGCGGCCTGCGCATCTTCCTGCGCGACCGTTCGCGGAAGTTTCCCGCTTCGATGCCGCCAACCGGTAAGCAGACGATGCCCGAGGCGCGCGCACGGTTCGTCGAGGCGATCGAAGGTCTGGCCGGATTCGTCGAATCGAACACAGCCAACTTCCGGAAGTATGCGGCGGAAGGTCCCGCTGGTGCGCCGTGGGATGGTGTGCAGTGGATCGTCGCTTCCGCGGGGCACACGCTGCGGCACGTCGATCAGATGCGTGAAGTGAAGGCCGCTTCGGGCTACCCGGCCTAGGCGCGCGTCGGAGCCCGCCGGGGCGAGAATGGATCATGCAGTTTCGAATCGCGATCCTTCTCGCTCTGGCAGCGCCTGTGTTCGCCGCCGATCTGATCGTCCTACAGGCACGCAGGTTGTTCGATGGCCGGTCGGACACTCTTCAGAGCCCCGGTGTCGTGACGATCGAAGATGGAAAAATTCTTCGCGTTGGGCCATACGCTTCCTTTCCGAAAGGCGCGCAAGTGATCGATCTTGGCGACGCAACTCTGATTCCCGGGTTCATGGATGCGCATACGCATCTGACGTTGGACTTTTCGGGAGGGGGCACGAACGCCCAGCGGATCGTCAGCAGCCTTCAGAAGACCATCGCCGAGCAGACTCTCGACGCCACCATCAACGCCCGCAAGACTTTGATGGCGGGATTCACTACGGTCCGCAACCTTGGCGCGGCCGACCAGATCGACATCGGGCTTCGCAACGCGATCAATCGCGGCGTCGTGCCCGGCCCACGAATGCTGACGGCGGGAAAAAGCATCGGTACCACGGGTGGGCATTGTGATCCAACGAATGGCTACCGCTCAGGACTGTTCGACGAGCCCGGTGTTGACGACAGCATCATCAATTCGCCAGCGGAGGCTCGCCACGCGGTGCGGCTTCTGGTGAAGAATGGGGCGGACGTGATCAAAGTCTGCGCGACGGGTGGAGTGCTTTCGCTAAACAACGACGTCGATTCGCCGCAGCTTACTCAGGAAGAATTGAACGCGCTGGTGGATCAGGCCCACACGATGGGCCGCAAGACTGCCGCACACGCGCATGGCCTTCAAGGCGCGAAGCGCGCGATCGTGGCGGGCATCGACTCGATTGAGCACGGATCGTTTCTCGACGAAGAGGCGCTGCGAATGATGAAGGAGAAGGGAACGTACTTCGTGCCAACTCTGATGACGCAGCACTTCCTGAAGCCAAACCTGGACAAGCTGGACCCGCGGCAGGCGCGAAAAGCGACGATGGCGATGAACTCGATGGACGAGACGGTGTCGAAGGCGATCCGGATCGGCGTGAAGATTGCTCTGGGCACCGATGCCGGTGTGTACGAACACGGGTTGAATGGCGGCGAATTTGCCCGAATGGTGAAGCTGGGCATGCGCCCGGTTGACGCGCTGAAGTCGGGAACCTCGGTGGATGCGGAACTGCTGGGTATCGCGGACCGGCTGGGGACACTTGAAGCGGGAAAGATCGCGGACATCGTCGCTGTGCCCGGCGATCCGCTGGCGGACATCACGGCGTGCGAACGCGTGATTTTCGTGATGAAAGAAGGCCAGATCTACAAGAAGCCCTAGGCGAGGATTTCTTTAATCACATTGCCGCTGACGTCGGTCAGCCGCATGTTCCGGCCATTGTAGGGATAGGTCAGCTTCTCGTGATCGAATCCCAGGCAGTGCAGAATCGTGGCGTGAAGGTCGTTCACCGACTTGTTGTTTTCGATGGCCTTGTATCCGAATTCATCCGTCGCGCCGATCGTTTGGCCGCCCTTGATTCCGCCGCCCGCCATCCAGACGGAGTAGCCGTAGGGATTGTGATCGCGGCCGTCCATGCGTTGTGAGATCGGCATGCGTCCAAACTCGCCGTGCCAGATCACCAGGGTTGAGTCCAGCAGCCCGCGCTGCTTCAAGTCGCCCAGCAGCGCCGCGATGGGCTGGTCGGTTTCGCCGCAATGCTCCTCATGGTTGCCCTTCAGGTCGAAGTGCGCGTCCCAACTCTCCGCGAAATTTCCACCGCCGGAGTAGATCTGCACGAAGCGCACACCGCGTTCCACCAGCCTGCGCGCCATCAGCGCTTGGCGGCCAACGTAGCGCGTCTGATCGCGATCCAGACCATAGAGAGAGCGGATGTGCTCCGGCTCTGAATCAATGGCGACGGCATCGGTAGCGTGCTGCTGCATCTGATACGCCAGTTCAAATGACGCGATCCGTGCGGCAAACTCGCTATCGGCGGGGTTCTTGGCGGCATGCTCCGCATTCAGCTTTTCAAGGAACGCCAGCCATCGGCGCTGCCGCTCCGGTGTCATGTCGTCCGGCGGTTTGAGATCGACAATCGGATCGCCGGTGGAGCGGAAAGGCGTGCCCTGATAGGTGGCCGGCATGTAGCCGTTGCCCCAGTTGGGCGCGCCGCCAATTGGGCCGCCGCGCCAATCCTGAAACACGACAAAGGCCGGCAGGTTCTGATTCTCAGTTCCCAGTCCGTAGGTGATCCAGCTTCCCATCGACGGGTGTCCGTTCAGGACGGAGCCCGTGTTCATCTGGAAGAGCGCCGGAGCGTGATCGTTCGAAAGCGAATACATCGAACGGATCAGCGAGATGTCGTCAACATGCCGTGCGACGTGCGGGAACAGTTCGCTGACATCCATGCCGCACTGGCCGTGCTTTTTGAACTTCCATGGCGACGGCAGAAGTCCGCCGGGGTGGCCTTGGGACACCACTACTTCACCTTTGCCCGACATCGCCTCGCCGGGCCGCTTCTGAAGCTCCGGCTTGGGATCGAACGTATCGACGTGGCTTACCCCGCCGTAGCAAAAGATCGAGATGACCGCCTTGGCCTTCGCTGGAAACTGTGGCGGCTTCGGCGACAAGGGATTGATTGCGGCGGCGCGCGCCACCATGTCCGCCGCTGCGAGGGCCGCAAAGCCGCCCCCAGCGCGAACGAACAAATCACGGCGGGAAATAAATCTGCTCATGGTGCGTAGGCGAACTCGTTCAGATTGAAAATCGCTTGCGCAAAGTCGACCAATCCGGAAGGGCTCTGCGAGAGGAATGTGACGGCGGCATCGCGCTCCTTTGGAGAAGGGAGGCGCGATAGCGCGAGGGAGAATGCGCGGTCCACCTGACGTCCGGGAGTGGCGCCCGCCTCCCGCCGCAGGCGGTCAGCAAAGCGCTGCGCCTGATCGAGAACGAAGGCATTATTCATCAGGATCAGCGCTTGGGTGGCGATGGTGGAGCGATTGCGGCGCGCGCATGAACCGATTCCATTGGGCGCATCGAAAAGTTCCATCATCGGCACCTGGATCGTACGCTTCTGGAAAATGTAAACGCTCCGGCGCCATGTTGAGGGGTCGTCGATTGCCTGGCCCGGCCAGACGCGTCCTGAACTTCCAGCCCACAGCGATGGATCGATGAAGGGATGCACGCCAGGGCCACCGATCTTTTCGTCGAGGTTTCCCGCCACTGACAGGATGGAGTCCCGCAGGACCTCGCCTTCAACGCGCACACGACCCTGACGCCAGAGCAGACGATTCTCAGGATCGGCTTTGAGGCCGGCGGGATTGTCGTCGCTGGACATCTGGTACGCGCGCGAGTTCATGATCAGCCGGTGCATCGCTTTCACAGACCACTTACTCGCGACAAACTCCGACGCGAGGTAGTCGAGCAGCTCGGGGTGTGACGGAACTATCCCGCGCGTTCCGAAATCCGACGGCGTCGCGACGATGCCCCGGCCGAAGTGATAGCTCCAAATTCGATTCACCATCACGCGCGCGGTCAGCGGATGTTTCGGATCGGCAATCCATTCGGCGAGCGCCTTACGGCGGAATGTAGTCACAGCGTCTTCCGGAGGCTCGGGAATGTCGTAAACACCCTCGCTCTGCTTCGGCTTGAGGACCACCGCCGTCA
>JBGTFZ010000028.1:0-1507 GCA_041746955.1 Bryobacteraceae bacterium | reverse complement strand
CCACATCTGGCCCTTGATCCCGTCCTCCGGCTGGTGGACATACGCGCACGGAGTTCCTTGGGACGCCGCCAGGATCGGGGAATGGCACTCGCAGCTCAGCACTCCGGCGGCACGGCGGTAGACCGACGCCGCTTCGTCCGTCAACCAGTATTTCTCGCGGATCGCGACAGACGACTTAACGTCGGCGGGCAGCGGATCGAAGAGCAGCGGACGAAGAATCTCCACTTCGTACGTCATCTCCGGGCACAACAATACGCGGCGCTTCGTCTGCCTTACCCAAGCAGTGATTGCTTCGCGAAGTTTGGCGGCATCGTCTTTCTCCCAGCGCCGGTTGACGGCTTCGCGCCTGTCGATCTCCTCCTTCGTGCGGGTTACCTGCCGGAACTTGTGATACGGCGTGTAGCGCAGACGAGGGATGACGGCCAGGAAGCCACCCTTGTCCAGTCCATTGGCGGAAAGGAATTGCTCGGCGCGTTGGTCATCCCGGATGTCCAGCCCGAAGGTGCCGTCCGGTGCGAAGCCGATGGCCGGTCCGTCCAGTTTTTCATCCCGGAGGTTCTGCAGCGACCGTGTCTCGCGAGTGTAGACAAGCGACGCTCCGTTCAAAGAAGTCCGTAAGTCTGCCGAGAATGCGGCGCCCGCAGCCTCGGCCTCTTTCTGAATGGTTGTGCCGAAAACGCCGTACGGTTTGCCGGTCTGTGCCCGCCACGCATCCACATGAGTGCGCGCCACCAATGACGGTCCGGACCCGTGTAACAGAAAATCGGCGCGGTCGAAAGCCTCCCGCACCTGCGGATCGTTGGGTTCTCCGCTGACGATGCGCAGTTCCGGGAAATGGCGGTTCAACATCTCGCGGACGCCAAGATCCAGCGCGTTCGACCACAGGATGGCACGCGCTTCCGGAATCTCCCGCGACAGGATCTGCAGGACACCGGGCGTATGAGCGATGTCGCCGATGTTGACGGTCTGCCAGCCGGAACGCAGCAGGATCACGGGCGAACGCGCTGCCGCTTTCGCGCCGCACGCCGCAAGAAAAAGCCGTCTCGAGAACATAGCCACCTACCGCACGACGCCGGCCACGGGACTTGATGCCGACGCGTAGAGACGCTTCGGCATTCGTCCGGCGAGATGGGCGTACCGTCCGGCCTCCACCCCGTGCCGCATCGCCGCCGCCATCGAAACGGAATCCTCCGCTTCCGCCACGGCGGTATTCAGCAGTACTCCCTCATAGCCCAGCTCCATTGCGATACATGCGTCCGAAGCGGTGCCCACGCCCGCGTCGACAATCAATGGAACGCCGGTGATCATCTCGCGCAGGATGCGCAGGTTCGCGATGTTCTGAATCCCCAGCCCGCTGCCGATGGGTGCGCCCAGGGGCATCACGGCCGCGGCTCCGGCGTCGATCAGCCGGCGGGCGTTGATCAGATCGTCGGTGGTGTAGGGAAGAACGATGAAGCCTTCGCGCACCAGCACGCGGGTCGCTTCAAGAAGCCCGTCGTTATCGGGG
>JBGTFZ010000027.1:0-77231 GCA_041746955.1 Bryobacteraceae bacterium | reverse complement strand
CCTCGGTGAACACCTAAAACCGGCCATACGTGATCACTTGAAAACCGGCCAATGAGGTTGGTTCAGGACATTGAACCTGTCGCAGGGCATACGCTGCGACGACGTGAGCAATGTCTTGAGCGAAGAAAAGAAGCAGCAAGTGATTGCATTGGGCCAGCTTGGCTGGTCCCTACGGCGGATCGAAGCGACCGTACATATCCGGCGTGAGACTATCAGCGGTTACCTGCGAGGTGCAGGCATCGCGATACGGCCGCCGGGCGGTTGGGGACGGCTCACGCCTGCAAAACCGGCCATACAGGTGATCACCGACTCCGCTATGGAGCCGGAGGTGATCACCGACGCAGCACCATGGCATGGTCGCGGTCCATCAGCCAGTGCCTGCGAAGCGTTCCGTGACTTGATCCAGCTCGGGCTATCACGCGGCCGGAATGCGATGGCGATCTGGCAAGATCTGGTCGATCAACACGGGTTCAAAGCCGGATATCAGAGCGTCCGGCGTTTCGTTCACAGCCTGCAGCGGACAGCGCCGGAGCCGAGAGTCGTCATTGAAACCGCACCCGGCGAAGAGGCGCAGGTCGATTACGGCTCTGGGCCGATGGTCCGGGACCCGGAAACCGGCAAGCATCGCCGTACGCGTTTATTTGTACTCACGCTGGGCTACAGCCGCAAAGCGGTCCGATTGCTCACATTCCGCTCAAGCGTGCGTATCTGGTCTGAGTTGCACGAGAAGGCATTTCGCCGGCTTGGTGGTGCAACGAAGACAATCGTGCTCGACAACCTTCGTGAGGGCGTTCTCGCGCCGGATGTCTATGATCCTACAATCAACCCGCTCTATCGCGACTTGCTGCGGCACTATGGTGCGATTGCATTGCCGTGCCGGGTTCGCGACCCAGATCGCAAAGGGAAGGTGGAATCGGGCGTCGGACACGCGAAGAAGACGCCGCTTAAAGGTTTACGTTTCGAGAGCCTGGAGGAAGCGCAAGCCTACCTCGACCGTTGGGAAGAGCGATGGGCGGATACACGAATTCACGGCACGACGAAGCGCCAGGTTGCGGCGATGTTCGTGGAAGAGAAACCGGCGCTGATTCAGCTGCCGCTGGAACCGTTTCGCTACTACGAGTACGGCGGGCGCACAGTTCATCTGGATGGCTGTGTCGAGGTTGAAGCGGCGTATTACAGCGCTCCACCGGGCTGGATTAGCCGCCGTATTCACGTTCAGTGGAACGACACCCACGTTCGTCTGATCGACCCACGCAACGGCCAACTCTTGCGGGAACATCTGCGCCAGCAGCGCGGCCGCCATCGCATTCAGGAGGAGGATAAGCCTGCACGAACACCGCTTTCGACTGAGGAGTTGCTCAGACGAGCAGAGGTTTCCGGTGACCATATCGGAGCACTCTGCCGGGCGATGCACAATGCGCAAGGCCAAGCAGCAGTTCGACGCATCCTGGGCGTACTCTCACTGGCAAAGAAGTACGGCATTCCCTCGACAGATGAGGCGTGCGCCATTGGACTCGAAACAGGCGCTTGCGAATACCGGTTCGTCCGCCGGTATCTCGAGCGACATCCGCAGCTGCCATTGAGTCTTCGTCAAGTCGATCCCTTGATCCGGCAGCTCACGTTGTACCGCGACCTAATTGAAAATCGAACGCGACAGGAGAACCAGGAATGAACGTAGTGGAACTCGAACGAGCACTGCACCAACTCCGGCTCGGCGGCATGGCCGCCGTGCTGGAAACACGTTTGCGCCAGGCGCAATCCGAACCGATGGCGCCGATCGATCTGATTTCCTGTCTCGTGTCCGATGAGCTAACGCGCCGCTCTGACCGACTGTTGGAGCGCCGTCGCAAGCAGGCAGGTTTCCGCGATCCGGACAAGAGCCTAGACAACTTTGACTTCAGCTTCAATCCCAAGATGAACCGCAGTCTCGTCTTTGACCTCGCGACTGCTGCATTCGTCGGTAAACGGGAAGATGCACTGTTTATGGGGCCAGGTGGCACCGGAAAGAGCCACTTGGCACAAGCCATCGGGCAAGCTGTCATCCTCCAGGGCTACAAAGTCCTCTACCGCGAAACCCATGTCCTCCTCGACGAGTTGGGCGAAGCCGTTGCGGTGGGCCGACGCAAGGAATACATGGAATCAGTGGGAGCGGTGCCATTCCTCATCATCGACGATTTCGGAATGCGCAAGCTCCCGCATACGGCCGCCGAAGACATGCTTGAGATCATCATGCGCAGATACGAGCGATGCAGTACGCTGTTGACGTCGAACCGGCCAGTCGAGGACTGGGGCAAACTGCTAGGCGACGCTGCGGCCGTGGGTGCGATGCTCGACCGGTTGCTTCACCACGGACATGTCCTAAAGTTTGGACCTCGAAGTTGGCGCACCAAGACCGCCCCGGCAACATAAGGAAGATTGCACTCTCACAACGAGGGCTCCGCCCTCGTGCTCCCGGGATTTATCGCTTTTGGGCCAGAATGTTCATTTGGAGTAGCCCGTCGGAGAATTGAGAATGGAGCATGTTTGAGTGTCTCAACGACCCAGCCCGGAACCGACAGGAACTGTTGAACGAGAATTGCGCACTGAAAGCGGCGACAGTGAACGGCTACTGCTAACCGCCGTTGGCGACAACCTGTTCCAGGTTGAAGAGAGTTCGTTCATCACGGACGCCGTTTATCGAGACGTGATCCGAGCCCGCGAGACGCCAGAAGGCGTGCTTACTTTCGTTGAGATTGCGGAACGTTCGCCGCTCATCACGAACAGCTGGATTCTGTCCCAAGACACCATCGAGTCTGAGGCCATGAAATCAGTGCTGGCACGTGTGATGGCGGAGGGCGGCAATTGGGAGCAGGTCTTCGGCGGCGGACTGATCGTGCACACATCACCCGCTAATGCGCGACAGATCGAAGATGAAGTACTTCGGATCGCTAACTCGAAACAGCTGCCTCCTGCCTGAAGGGCGGCTATCGCCGCCCCCATTCCGGCACCTGTGTAGGCGCTCTGGTCGCATCCCTGCGTTGCCATATCCTCCTCAACAGGCCACGCCAGTCTACACCACATTCTCCAAACCTCTTGCATCGAGCCTCTAAAACAAGATATAAATGACCCTGTCCTGGCCCGAATTCATTGGCCGGTTTTCAGGTGATCACGTATGGCCGCATTTCAGCTGATCACCGAGGCGGAACGGCCCCGACGCAACGTTATCTGGATCTGGACGCCTGAAGAGCGGCCCAGTCAATGCGCTCGTCGGTGAAAAACTCGAGCCAGTGCCTCATTTGGCCATGGTCCAGCGCCATTTCAATGTACCGAGCACGATCCTCCAGCCAGAGTGTTTCAGCAATCTCCAAGATAGAGTAGCCCCTTGGCTTGAGCGTTTCCTCAAGCGCGGCGAGACGCTTTTCAAGGGTGCGACGAATCAATGGCGTCCCTTCTGTGGCAGGTTCTCCAACGTTTGTAGACGTTGCTCGATGTCCTCCGTTTCGAGTGCTCGACGATGAGATTCGATGATCCCTGCGATGTCCTGCCCTTCGTGCGGCGTCACCTGCCCGGCAACCACAGCGCGAAGAACGGCTTCCTGTGCTTGACGGAGGTTCCAAGCCGTGCCGAGGTCATTCAGATCGAGTCGGACCGGCCGATCCTTTCTCGGAGGTAGGATGCGGTCCAAGCAGATCCTTAGGGCTACTGTGTCGCCCGCCAAAGCCAAATCGACGGCTTTGCGCGCGAGCTTTTCTGCTTCGCCGTCAAGCAACGCCTCCGCTGCAAGCGTCGCGGAGTTCCGAGCACCTAACGGCCTACCCGCCGGATTGCCGGATCTTCCTCTGGGAAACGGCCGCCCACGCTGTTCTTTCGCTGTTATTTCAGTAACGTGTGCAGCCGGAGGCAAGGCCTCTGCTTCCACACTCGGCCTATCTGGGCTCCCAGTCATGAGTTGTGTCGTTCGTTTCATTTTTCGCTCCTCTGCATTTTTTGGATTCGTGCTCATCGTCCTTTCGAAATTCGGTTGCACGCCCATTGAGGGTTTTCTTGAAATGCGCGATCGCGCCCCGCAGCGTCGGATCGACCACCCGCGCGATGCACTCAATTTCCGGCCCGGTCCAGATCGCACCGCGTCCCACGCCCTTCCGCGTCATGATCGCCGCCGCATCCTCTTCGTCGGCTACGATCCAGAGGCGGCCCATCCCGTCATGCCAAAGCTCGATGGCGCTCTTATTGGCTCGCGATTTCCCTTGACTCGCGCTCAGCGTGGCCAATGCTGCGTCCTTTTCGCCTCGCAAAGCTTCGATGGCACTTTCCAGACGCGCCCGCTCCGGCTCGGGGAAGCGTAGTTGGAGTTTTCCACGTTCTGCCCGAATAGTACCGACGCTCTGAATCTGGAGAATTGCTTCCCGGACGGTCATAGTTCAATCTCCACCTGGGTGGCGTCGCCAGCTTGCGACTCGCGAAGATGATCAATTTTCCCGAAGATGCTCATTCCGGAAACGTGAGCATCTTCGGCGCTGTTGATCGCCTTCGGCAGCGACCACAGCCAACCTGAAGCCATTCCTACCTTGTCCTTTTTCACCCCGATCAGATGCGATGCCCGCCGAAGTGTAATTTCGGCAATACCGTCTGCTTTCGCGCGGGCGTGGACTTGAGCCCCAGGGATGGGTCCATCGGATAGCGCGTCCCTAAGCCACTCGGTGGCTTCCTCCAATGCGGAAGTCCCTTTCGATGCGCTATCCGCGTTCACCACTTCATCCGCCGTCATGGTGACCGGTTCCGATTCCCATGACACCCGCGATGTGGCCAATGGCCCGCAAGCGCTTTGTACGGTTGCGCTTTCGATGCGGAAAGCGAGCCCCGTTCCATCCGGCCCAATGTTGTTTTTCATCGGCAAGAAGAACCGCCGCGCCGCGTCAGTCTTGTCAGAAGCAACGATGTAAGCCGCACGCGCCGCTGCAACAAAAGCCAGGGAGCCGCTGACCCGCATTAGAACCGGCGGGCCAGCCGCCTTAGATAGATGTGAGACGCCAATGATAGCCACGTTGTGGCGTGCTGCCAACTCGCTGAGAGGTGCGAGAAGCGCCCGAACGTCGGCGTTTTTGTGAGAGTCAGTGTCCCCAAGATACGCTGACATCGGATCGATCACCACTAGCGCGACGTTCCCCAGTTCCCTTAGCTTCAGGCTGAGCGCCTCCAAATCTGCTTGAAGAGAGAACGTCCGGTCCTTGCGGGTTCCATCGCCCGCATACCCGGCACTCACGCCGTCCACGAAGTGAACGCGCGTCAGGATCGCTCCAGCTGCTTCCAGCCGTGGTCGGAGCGTATCAGCCGGATCGTCCTCCGCGCTGAGGAAAATCACGTCACCCGGTGTGCATTGCTGTCCATCCACCGGCCAGCATCCCCCCGTTGCTACCACGGCCGCGATGCTGGCCGTTATCTGCGACTTTCCGAGACCCGGGTTGCCCGCGATAATGGTGAGCTTGCCCCGTGCTATACGGCCATGCCAGAGCCATGATACGGGCTTGGCTTCGATGTCCGCTAACCTTCGGGTGGATACGGTTCCGGCCGCATGTTGGGCCTGCGGCGGGTCTGGGTCGGTCATGTCCTCGCGCTTCTGAGGCGCTCCGAGCGAGTCGGCAGACTGCGGCGGCGCCGCAGAGACTAGTGCTACCAGGGCCTCCCGCGTCCCACCCGTGGCTGCCCAATCCGATACGTCGCCGTGTAGGGGAAGGTCCGGCAAATCCACTATTCGCACGGACTTCGCTCCGTTGATTAGTTCTGCGGCCACTTGCCATGCGTGCTTGCAGCCCGGCGCATCGTTATCCGGAAGGATGACGACATTCCTGCCCTTAAAGTGAGGTGCGAGTTGCGATTTCCAATTGCCAGCGCCTCCCGAATTGCAGGTTGCAACTAGCCCCCACGACCGAAGCGTTTCAACATCCTTCTCCCCTTCGACGATATAAACGGTCTCCGCGTTCAGGACTTCGGGAAGCTGGTATGGCACAGGCGGCACGCCCTTTAGCCCTTTTATCCACTTTCCCGCTTCGAAAC
This sequence comes from Bryobacteraceae bacterium, assembly GCA_041746955.1. Lineage (GTDB taxonomy): Bacteria > Acidobacteriota > Terriglobia > Bryobacterales > Bryobacteraceae > JAPKYZ01. The sequence continues at coordinate 71,198 of JBGTFZ010000027.1, read as the reverse complement.
GCTGTTGATAGAAACCCTTAGAAGCGGTGCGAACGACTCGATAAATTGCGCGCCCATTCGCGTCGGTGTAGACATAGTGCGTCATCTGCTTTGGAAGGTCGTCATCGCGCCCAACGACGCGCAGCACCTCCGCTTTTGCCATTCTGAATTCCGCACCGGTCAACGCGATTTCGAGCGCGATCAAGTCGTCGCCCTTTCCGCATTGACTGAAACAGTACCAACGGCCAGTCACCGCTTCGACGGCGAAGTTGTTATCTTCCCCTCGATGGATAGGACACGGCCCGCGCCATTGGTCATTGCTCGTCTGCGGAATGGAAGGAATCTTGGCCCGAAAGTAAGTTGCGACTTCGGAAGCTGAGAAATTCATCTCATCTCGCCTCGCGACGGCTTGCTTCAACGAATGCGTCGAGGTCGGCGGAGCCTATCCGAACCGCTCGACCGAAGCGAATGGAGGGAAGCTGACGCCGTTCGATTAGAAGCCGAACGTAGCTCGGAGAGAGGCTGAGAAGCCGCGCCGCCTCACTAACACTGAAGGCTTTCTTTTTTTCACTCTGGGGTTGGACTGTGTGGTTCACAGTCTCACGTTAATCCAAGCTCAACGTTTGAAAAACTCTGTAAATCTAAGCGTTTTGGTTGAGTATATGTAACTTTTTTTTCAATAACTTAGACGATCTGGAATTGACCCAGTCTTGGCGAATGTTCTTGGCCAAGACTTTCGACACTACCTTGACCTCCAAGAAGCAATTGACCAATTCTGCCAGCAGCATCCATTCTCGACGGATGCCGCGCGCCGGATCACGGTACTCAACAGCCGGAACCATACCTCGATTCCAAAAGACCGTAATCTCCCCTTTGTCGTTCCGCTTGGAGTAGCCAAACAGTGCAGCCCACCGCATTTCCGCCATGAGGCCGAATTGCGTATAGCTATGACGCTGGATCTGCTTTTTCAACTCTTTAGCAAATGCTTGGACCAGGTTGCGCAAGCCGGGAAAGCGAACGAATCGTTCTCCCGCTCCGACACCCCTAGAATCCGGTAGAACAGTCCCAAAAAACACCTCCTGCAACCGAATATATAGACCCATATCGGCGGGAGCTCTTAAGTACGGCCCGGTAAATGAATCGAGCGATCGACGGTACCCAAGAACTTCCGCCTCAAGATCATGAATCTCTTGGAGAGACTTCCCCAGCCGCTCCGCTTGGGCCCGCAACGCCTCAATCTTCCGCTTCCAGCGGCTCTCAGACTCGGGAACGTCATGGGATCCGATCTCATCTCTTGTTTGCAGGGCCCTCGCATATTGGCTGCAATCACGGACAAGGTGCGCGATTCCGTCGTCTTCTAAGCCAAGCGGCTTCAGCCGCGCCAAAATCACATCGATTTTCTTGTCGGACGCCTTTCGAATGGCCTCCTGTTCGGCAGCCGGCAGATCCTGCCAAACTGCACCCCCCGGGAGACTGAACCCCCCCCATGACGAGATTTCACTTCGAATCGCCTCACGTCGAAGGTTGTGACGTTCATTGTGACCTAACCCCACGTTTTCGCCACTGAGTCCCATGGGAATGTATGATGCCACATAGAGATGCAACGGTGCAAGTAGCCTATAGAAACTGTGGGCCTTAGTGCGTTTCCGTGTAACTCAGTGGCAGTCGGCTTAGGCAATTCACACGCAGGAGGTCCGGGGTTCGAGTCCCTGCGCGCCCACCATCCAAACCCTCCGCTGAAACGCCACGCCGTTCCGTGAACACTATGTACCGGATCGCCGTTGTCACGGTACAATCTGCGGAGGACTTATGCTCGCGTTACTCACTGCCCTGCTGCTGGCGCAATCGGCTGATTTTGCGTCGTGGACTCATGCGCAGCGCGAGGAGTTTCTTCTCTCCGCCAAAGTGGTGAAGGTCAAGACTCTCACACAGGGCATCACCAACTCCCGCCGCGCGACTCTTGAAAAGGATGGTGTCACGCACGACGCGCACGTTCAGGCCGTTGATGAGTACAAGGCGCAGTTTCAGGGCACTACGTCGTCGGAATTGAACTTCAAGGACACCTACAAGTTCAACCTTGCCGCTTACCGGCTGGACCGCTTGATGGATCTGAACATGGTTCCTGTCACGGTAGAGCGGAAGGTGGAAGGGAGATCCGCCGCGTTCACCTGGTGGATCGACGACGCCATGATGACGGAGCTCGACAGGCACAAGAAGCATCAGCAGCCGCCGCCACAGCACATGGGGCTATGGAACCAGCAAATGTGGGTGCTGCGCGCTTTCGACCAGTTGATCGCCAACACGGATCGAAATTTGGGCAACGTTGTCATCTGCAACAACTGGGACATCTGGCTGATCGATCACACGCGGGCCTTTCGCGCTCGGAGGGATTTGCTTGAGAAGAAGAATCTGGAGAAGTGCGACCGGGAGTTTCTCGGGCGCCTCCGCAAGCTGGACCGCCCGGGCCTGGAACGCGCGCTGAAACCGTACGTCGGAAAGATGGAGATTGACGGTCTTCTGGCCCGGCGCGACGCGATCGTCAGTTACTTCGATCAGCAGGTGGCGTCGCAGGGCGAAGCGTCTGTGCTGTTCAATTACCTTCCAGACCGCAGCGGCAAATACGGGCACTGAGCCGGTTTCGCCTCCGTTCGCGCGTACCATCAAAGTAATGCGGGCAATTTCCCTGTTGGTAACCGCCGCCGGAATGGCGCTTGGGCAGACTGCGCCCGCAAAGCCTGACTCCCCGGCGCCAGAGCCGCTTCCTGTCACGATTCAGCATGAGATGCGTGCCGGAAGCACGGCGATCAAGTACAGCACCACCACTGGCCGCCTGCCGATCGCGAACGAGCAGACGGGCGCGGTTGAGGGGCAGATGTTCTTCATCGCCTATACGCGGGAGACGCCCACGCCAAAGTCCCAGCGGCCCTTGATGTTCAGCTTCAATGGCGGCCCGGGCGCGGCCAGCGTCTGGATGCATCTGGGAATGATCGGCCCCAAGCGGGTGCGGATGATGGAAGACGGCTCCTATCCGCCGCCGCCATTCGAGCTCGTCGATAACCAGCACACCTTCCTTGAATTCGCGGACCTGGTGTTCATCGACACCATCGGCACCGGATACAGCCGTGCGTCCACTGCGGATCTTGGCAAGAAATTCTGGGGAGTCCAGGGCGACATCGCGTCCGTCAGTGAGTTTATCCGGCTCTACCTGACTCGCTACCAGCGCTACACGTCGCCGTTGTTTCTGATCGGCGAAAGCTATGGCACGTTTCGCGCGGCGGGCGTTGCCGGCTATCTGATTGACCGCGGCATTGCCTTCAATGGAGTCCTGCTGATTTCCAGCATTCTGAATTTCCAGACGGCGCGCTTCAACAAGGGCAACGATCTTCCGTACTCGCTGTTCCTGCCCACTTACACCGCCACGGCGTGGTACCACAAGAAACTGCCGCGCGATTTGCAGGGCGACCTGAAGAAGGCGCTGAAGGAATCGGAAGACTACGCCCAGGGCGAGTTCGCGCAGGTGCTGGCGAAGGGCGACCGACTGACGCCGCAGGAGCGCTCCGACGCCGTGGGCAAGCTTTCGCGGCTGACGGGTCTCGATAAGCGGTACATCGAGGAGAACGACCTCCGCATCCAGATTATGAAGTTCATCAAGGAACTTCGCCGCAGCGAAGGAAAAACCGTGGGCCGGCTCGACAGCCGGCTGGAGGCATCGGAAGGTTCGAATGGATCCGAGGTTCCCGGCTTTGACCCCGCGATGACGGCAATCCGGCCTCCGTATCAATCCCTGATCGTCGACTATCTGCGGGGCGCGCTGAAGTATGAGACGGATCTTCCCTATTACGTTTTAGGCGGCGGAATCGGGAACTGGGAGTACGGTCCGGGTGGTACGAATCAATACGCCGACACCAGTGACGCGCTCCGGCAGGCGTTTGTGAAGAATCCTTACATGCGCTTGTTCGTGGCGTCGGGATACTACGATCTGGCGACGCCTTACTTCGCCACCGAATACACGATGAGCCATCTGGGCATCCCGCCTCAGTTCAAAGGCTCGATCGACAAGAGCTACTACGAAGCGGGCCACATGTTCTATATCCACGTGCCGTCGCTGAAGAAAGTCTCCGGCGAGGTCGCCGATTTCGTGCGCCGCGCTTCCTCCGGCGGTAAAGCAACCAACAGCGGACAGTAGCGTCGAGTTAGTTCAGGAAGTAAGTCCGGTACAGCGTATCACGCTGTCGGGGCTGATACCCGGCGTCGAAAATCATGCGGCGCAAATCCTGTTCCGTCGCCTGATGCCGGGCGCCTGCCTGGCTGACGACGTTTTCCTCGATCATGATGCTGCCCACGTCGTTGGCGCCGAACTTCAGCCCAAGCTGGCAGACCTTTAGTCCCGGTGTAACCCACGAACTCTGAATATTCAGGATGTTATCCAGGTACAGCCGCGAAATGGCCAGCGTCTTTAGATACTCAACAGCCGTCGCTTCTTCTTTGACGGAGCGGCCGAGCGATGTGTCTTCGCGTTTGAACACCCAGGGGATGAAGGCCGTGAACCCGCCGGTGTCCTCCTGGATCTGGCGGACGATATCGAAGTGGTTCATCCGCTGCTCAATGGTTTCGCCGCAGCCGAACATCATCGTCGCCGTCGTCCTCATGCCCACCGCGTGCGCGGTGCGATGCACATCGATCCACTCGTTAACTGAGCACTTCAGGCGGCTGATCCTGTGGCGCACGTCGTCATCCAGAATCTCCGCGCCTCCGCCCGGCACGGATTGCAGGCCGGAATCGCGCAAGCGCACCATTGTGTGGTAGAGGCTGATTTCACTCACCGTGGCGATGTTCGTAATCTCGGGAGCCGACAGCGCATGCAGCCAGATCCGGTCTCCGAAGCGGCCCTTGATCGCGCGAAAGAGATCCTCGTACCACTCGATCTTCAGGCCGGGGTGCAGTCCGCCCTGCATCAGCAGCCCTGTCCCGCCGAGATCGATCGTCTCCTGAACCTTCGCGAAAATCTCTTCGTGCGACAGGATGTAGCCGTCCTTCGATCCCATTGGGCGGTAGAAGTTGCAGAAGCTGCAATACTCGGTGCAAAAATTCGTGTAGTTGATGTTGCGGTCGATGATATAGCTGACCACAGGCTCCGGATGCAGCTTGCGGCGCATTGCATCGGCGGCCATTCCTATGCCGATCAGATCGTCCGATTGAAATAAGTTCAGAGCTTCGGCGCGGGTCATCATGCGGGGACTTCCTCCAGTATCGCAGCCATCTTCAGATACTCGGCCCAGCCGCGGCGCTCCTGCGCGCCGATGTCGTAGACGATGTGCCGCGTCAGATACTGCCGCGCGAGGGGCTCAGGGATTGATCGCTGCGCCGCCTCCATCGACACAATGTCGTCCAGATGCTGACGGCCGAAGTCCAGAGACTCGCGAAACACACTGGGGTCGAGTGTAGTCGATCCGCTCCAGCAGGCGAAAACCATTGGGAGCGAAGTCAGCTTCCACCACTCCTCTCCCAGATCGTAAATGTGCAGTCCGGCGGATTGCACGGTACGCAGGCGCAATGCCGGGTCGCCGATAATCAGGCACGCGTCGTTGGCGCTCAGCATGGTGTCGAGATCCGGTTCTGCCGGCGCCACTCGCGTATCGGGATTCTGAAAGTGGCTCGCCAGCAGCACACGGGTCAGCGCGACTGACGTGCGGGAAGACCGGTCCGCCGCCCACGACCGAATACCAGCCGCGGGAACTTTCGAGATGAGAAGAATGCTAAGCACCGGCCCCCGGCACGCAATGCCTGTGTCGCCGAGCGGCGGCAGGCCTTGGCGGTGCGCCTCAATGACGGGAAGCAGGCCGACATCCGCTTCGCCCCGCCTCAGCCGTTCGGAGCATTCCGATGGCAGCGCAAAGTCCAACGCCGCGGCGCCGCGTTGCGGGCCGTGCAGAAATCCCCACACCAGCGGGAGCGTATTCAGATAGCTGACTGCCGTCAGACGGATGTTGGTCGAGGGAAGGGGAGGGCTCACGGGCACCGATCAAGCGATTTTCGCTTAGTTTCTTTGCTTTCTTTTACTTATGGTATCGTGAAAGATTACTCAATGCGAATTGTTGACCTTATTCAGCGTAAGCGCGAGGGTGACGAACTCGCCGCCGAAGAAATAACCTTCCTGTTGGAAAACTACACGCAGGGAACGGTGCCCGATTATCAGATGTCCGCCTTTTTGATGGCGACATATTTTTCGGGCATGACGGACCGCGAAGTCAGCACGTTGACCGATGCGCTGCTGCGCTCCGGCCAGAAGCTGGACCTGTCGGACATCCCGGGCGTCAAAGTAGACAAGCACTCCACGGGCGGCGTGGGCGACAAGACCAGTTTGATCGCCGCGCCCCTGGCGGCTTCGGCGGGTGTGATCGTGCCGATGATCTCCGGCCGCGCGCTCGGCCACACGGGCGGGACGCTGGACAAGTTGGAGTCGATTCCCGGATTCCGCACTAGCCTTTCCGTCGAAGAGTTCAAAGGCGTGCTGCGGCAGCATGGGCTGGCGTTCATCGGGCAGACGGAAGAGTTGTGCCCTGCCGATGGCCGGCTCTACTCGCTGCGCGATGCTACGGCGACGGTGGAGTCCACGCCGTTGATCGCGTCGTCCATCATGTCCAAAAAGCTTGCGATGGGATTGGATGCGCTGGTGCTGGATGTCAAAGTGGGCGCGGGCGCGTTCATGAAGAAGCAGGTGGAGGCCCGGCGTCTGGCGCAGATGATGGTTGGCATCGGGCGGCGTGCGGACTGCCGCGTGCAAGCCCTGATCACCGACATGAATCAGCCGTTGGGATTTGCCATTGGCAATGCTCTTGAGGTGATGGAGGTCTCGCAGACCCTGCAGAATGCGGGTCCGGTGGACCTGACGCGTCTTTCGCTTGAACTGGCCGGGCGGATGATCTTCCTGGGCAAGATTACGCAGACGCTGGAAGAAGCGCGCGAACTCGCGCAAGCGAAACTTCTGGACGGATCGGGCTTCCGCAAACTGAAAGACGTCATTCAGGCGCAGGGCGGTGATCCGCACGTGTTGGACCGCTTCGACCTTCTGCCCAACGCATTGGGCGCCCGCGAGATCAGCTCACCGCGTTCCGGCTACATCAGCGCCGTCGATGCGGAGCTGATTGGCCGCGCCAGTGGAATGATCGGCGCTTCGCGCGACCGCAAGGAAGACGCGATCGACCCGGCCGTCGGCGTGATCCTCGAAGTGAAGACGGGCGAGAAGGTGGACGCGGGCAGTATTCTGTGCCGCATCTACCACACGAGTGAAGACCGGCTTGACGACGCCGCTGACTTGGTGGAAGACGCGTTCCGAATCTCCGCCACCGCGCCCGACCAACGCGAACTGATACTCGAAGTCGTCGGCTAGTTCGGCGGGAGACATGGAGCGCTTCACCGGCCTTTTAGGACTGGTGGCGATCCTGGCGGCCGCATGGCTTCTGTCGTCGAACCGCCGTGCGATCAAACCGTCGCTGCTTGCCTGGGGCATGGGGCTGCAATTCTGCTTCGCGTTCCTGGTGCTGAAGACCGGTGCCGGAAACGTGTTTCGCTCCGCCAGTGTCGCCGTAAATGCACTGTTGGATTACGCGGAAGTGGGCAGCGCATTTCTCTTCGGCCCCCTTGGCCAGAAGGCCGGACCGTTCGGTGTCATATTCGCCTTCCAGGTTTTGCCGATCGTCATTTTCATCGCCTCGCTGTTCTCGATCCTCTACTACTTCGGCGTGATGCAGTTCGTCATTCGCGGCATGGCTTTCGTTATGCAGCGCGTGATGGGCGCCAGCGGAGCGGAATCCACTTGTGTCGCGGCCAGCATCTTTATGGGTCAGACGGAGGCTCCGCTGACGATCCGGCCGTTTCTCGCGAACCTGACTCGCAGTGAGCTTTTTACGATCATGGTCAGCGGCATGGCCCACGTCTCCGGGGCGGTGATGGCGGCCTACGTCAAGATCGCCGGCGTACAGATTGAGCATCTGCTGACTGCGGTGATCATGACTGCGCCCGCGACGATTCTGATTGCGAAGATGCTGATCCCGGAAACGGAGCGGCCCGAAACGGCGGGCGCGGTTCGTATCGAGACCGAAAAGCCCGGCGTCAACGTGATCGACGCGGCGGCTCGCGGGGCGGGCGACGGTCTTCAACTCGCCCTGAATATTGCCGCGATGCTGATTGCATTTCTCGCGCTGATCGCCATGGTCAACGGCATTCTCGGTGCGGTGAACGCGCCGAAGCTGGAGGCGATCCTGGGCTGGATTTTCGCTCCGGTGGCGTGGCTGCTGGGCGTCAGTTGGAAGGACGCCCCGGCCATCGGCAATCTGCTGGGAACACGTCTGGTGTTGAATGAGTTTGTGGCCTTCCTGCAGTTGGGTCCGCTAAAGGCGCAGCTGGATCCGAAGAGCTTCGTCGTCGCGACGTTCGCCCTTTGCGGATTTGCAAACTTCAGTTCCATCGCGATTCAGGTGGGTGGCATCGGCGCATTGGTGCCCTCTCGAAAATCCGATCTGGCGCGTCTGGGCTTGCGTGCCGTCATGGCGGGCACAATGGCGAATTTCATGAGCGCGTGCATTGCCGGGATGCTGTTGTGAACTACCACGGCCATTCCGTGCCTTCGCCCGAGGTCGGCATCGTGCTGGGCAGCGGACTTGGCGCGTTCGCCGATGAAGTGGAACAGCGTGTGGAGATTCCTTACGCGGCATTGCCGGGATGGCCGCAGTCAACCGCCGTGGGTCACGCGGGAAAGCTGATCTTCGGAACAGTGTCCGGCGTGAACGTAGCGGTTCTTGCTGGCCGCTTCCACCTGTATGAGGGCTACAACGCGCAGCAGGTGGTTCATGGCGTGCGGGAGCTGGGACGGCTCGGCGCGCATTCGCTGATCCTCACGAATGCGGCGGGCGGAATACGGCCGGAGTTCGCAAAGGGCCGACTGGTGCTGATCTCGGACCACATTAATCTTCAAGGCGTCAATCCCTTGACTGGACCCAACGACGAGGCGCGGGGTCCGCGATTTCCCGATATGACGGAGGCGTATTCGCTCGCATACCGGGAAGCGGCGCGCACCGCCGCAACGGGTATGGGTTTTGAGTTGGAAGAAGGCGTGTACGCCGGTTTGGCCGGACCGTCGTACGAAACACCTGCCGAGATTCGATACCTGCGCTCAATCGGCGCGGACCTTGTGGGAATGTCCACCGTGGCAGAAGTGATCGCGGCCAATCACATGGGGCTGCGCTGCCTGGGAATCTCCTGCGTCACCAATGCCGCTGCCGGAATCACCGGAGAAAAACTGGTGCACGAAGAGGTTCTCGAAGCCGGACGCGCGGTGCGGGATCAACTGGTGCGGCTTCTGAAAGCCGTCATCCCGAAGCTGAAGCCATGAGCGAACTTCTGCGCGCCGCGTGGGAGTCGCGCGATCACGCCCGGGCGGACTACTCCAACTTCCGTGTCGGCGCGGCCATCGAAGCCGCCGACGGAACAGTCTTTGGCGGATGCAACGTCGAAAGCTCCAGCTACGGACTTACGATGTGCGCGGAACGCGTGGCGGTCTTCAAAGCGATTTCCGAAGGCGCACGCGAGTTCCGGCGAGTCGCCGTTGTCACGGACACGCCTTCTCTGACGCCCCCTTGTGGAGCCTGCCGTCAAGTGTTGTGGGATTTCTGCGGCGACATTGAGGTCATTCTCGCGAACCGCACCGGCGAAACAAGGACGTACCGGTTGACGGATCTTATTCCCGATGCTTTCGACGCTGATCGTCTTCGCTAGCATTCTGGGCTCCGGGCCGGCCGACTTGATCGTCGCCGCCCGCTACGTCGTCACCATGGATTCGCAGCGTCGCGTGATCGAAAATGGCGCAGTGGCAATCCGAGGATCGGACATCGTTGGAGTAGGCCCACGCGCAACCGTGGCCGGCAGCTTCCGTGCAAAGCGAAGCGTGGATGTTGGCGATGCGATCGTCATGCCCGGGCTGATCAACGCGCACACCCACGCACCGATGAGCTTGTTCCGCGGCGTAGCCGACGACCTGCCGCTTCAGGAATGGCTGGAAAAGTTCATCTTCCCGGCGGAGGCGAAGAATCTCGACCCGGATTTCATCCGTTGGGGAACGCGGCTTGCGTGTCTGGAGATGCTGCTGGGCGGCACGACGACCTTCGTCGACATGTACTACTTCGAAGACTTGGTTGCGGAGGAGACCAAGCGCGCCGGCATGCGTGCAATTCTCGGCCAGACGATCATCCGCTTTCCCGTCGCCGACCACAAGACGCCCGACGCCGCGCTGGAAGCGATGGAGCGGTTCTTCCAGAAATACGATCGCGACGCGTTGATCACTCCCGCTGTTGCTCCCCACGCGCTCTACACCAATAAGGATGAGACCATTCAGGCCGCGCGTGCGCTTGCTAACCGGTACCGGAAGCCGCTGGTGATTCACCTTTCCGAAACCAGCCGTGAGAATTCCGATTCGCGCGCATCGCGGGGACTTTCTCCGGCGGCGGCCCTTGGTGCGATGGGCGCTCTGGATGGATGGACGGTGGCCGCGCATGCCATTTGGATGGACGACGGCGATCTCGATCTGCTGCAAGCGAAAAAAACTGGCGTGGCGCATTGTCCGTCTTCGAACATGAAGCTGGCCAGCGGAATCGCGCCGGTGCTGAAGATGTTTCTTCGGGGCATCCCGGTGGGTCTTGGCACCGATGGGCCGGCCGGATCGAACAACGACTTCAATTTGTTCGAGGAAATGGACCTGGCATCGAAGCTGGCGAAAGTATTCAGCGGCGACCCGCAAGCGCTGCCCGCACGCAAAGCGGTGGAGATGGCCACGATTGAGGGTGCGCGCGCTATCGGTCTCGACAACCAGATTGGATCGCTGGAGCCTGGCAAGCGCGCGGATCTGATCGCGGTATCGTTGGCCGCACCGCACGCGGCGCCGATGTTCGACGCGTATTCGCAGATCGTCTACGCATTGAAGGCTTCCGATGTCACCGACGTCGTGATCGATGGCCGGATTGTTCTGCGGAACCGCAAGCCTCTTACTTTGGACGCGCCAGGCATCCTGGCCAAGGCGAGTGCGTATCGCGCACAAATTGCGGCCTCGTTGAGGCAATAAGGTAAACTGACGGTTTCCATGCGGGTAGGAATCATTGGCACCGGTGCGATTTCGCACAAGCACGCAGAGGCTTACAAGAACATTGGCTTCGAGATCGTCGCGGCCACCGACAACGATCTAAAGCGCTGCGAAGAATTCACGGCCACTCATGGCGGAGAAGTGTGCCGAAGCTACCAGGACGTTTGCCGGCATCCGAAAGTCGACTTTATCGACGTTTGCACATTCCCCGATTTCCGGCTTCAACCGTTGAAGGTGGCAGCAGCCGGGGGCAAGCATGTGCAGGTGCAGAAGCCGATCGCGATGAACCTGGAAACGGCGCGCGGCATGGTGGACCTGTGCCGGCAGTATCAGGTAAAGCTGAACGTTGTCAGCCAGCACCGCTTCGACGATTCCATCCAGTTTCTGAAAGGCGCTATCGGCGCGGGACGGTTGGGAACGCTGTTGCAGATAGACGCATACGTCAAGTGGTGGAGGTCGAAGGAATACTATTCGCGACCGGTAAAGGGCTCGTGGCATACCGAGGGCGGTGGCGCCCTGATCAACCAGGGAATCCATCAGGTGGACATGATGCTGCACCTGGGCGGGGCGGTGGAGGAAGTATTCGGCTACTGGCAGTTGCACGCTCTGCACGAGATTGAAGCGGAAGATATCGTCAGCGCCACGATGCGCTACGCGTCGGGCGCGACCGGCGTTATCCAGGCGTCCACCGCGATGTGGCCGGGCTATACGGAGCGGCTGGAGATTCATGGCACTAAGGGCACCGCCATTGTTTCCGGCGACAAGCTGACGACGTGGGATGTGTTGGACGACGCGGGCTCCGATGCGCCGCTTGCGCGTGACGTGGCTAGCGGAGCCTCCGACCCGATGGCGATTTCGCTTACGCCGTTCGAACGGCAGTTTCGCGATTTCGGCGATGCGATTCAGACCGGGCGCGCGCCATTGAATAGCGGCGAGGAAGGCTACAACGCCCTTGAACTGGTTGTTGGCATCTACACCAGTTGCCGGACGGGCGAGAAAGTAAGGCTGGAACAGCTTCGTGGCTGAACGTTGGTGGCGGATTCGGGTTCCCGCTTCCAGCGCGAACCTGGGTCCGGGTTTCGATGCGCTTGGCCTTGCGCTCGACATTCCTTTGATCGTGCGGTTCCGTCTATCGGAAAGCACTGAGATCCATGCCAGTGGCCGCGACGCTGAGGACATTCCGCCGGGGCAGAACAATCTGATCTATCAGACCGCGCTGAAGGTCGCCGCCGATACGGGGCGCGAGCTTCCCCCGGTCGCCATTCAGATCCACAACGAGATTCCCATTGGGCGCGGCTTAGGCTCCAGTGCGGCTGCGCTGGCTGCGGGCGTGATTCTTGCCGACAAACTTTTGGACCTGAATTGGTCGACGGCGAGACTGCTGGATGAGGCGGCCCGGATTGAGGGTCATCCCGACAACGTGGCCGCGTGCATGCTGGGTTCGATCGTGGCCAGCGCCATCGATGGCGATGGAACTGCACACGCCGTCCGGCTGGAAATGCCGCCATGGTGTGGGGTCAGCGTCGTCGTGCCGGACTTCATTCTGCCCACGGCTGAGGCGCGGCTGGTGCTGCCGGAGACGTATTCAAAGAAACACGCCGTCTTCAACGTCCAGCGGTCCGCACTGCTGATTGCCGCCCTGTGCACTGGCGCGCGCGACGCATTTCCCACTGCGCTGGAGGACTGCCTTCATCAGCCTTATCGAGAGAAACTGGTGCCGGGACTGAGTGAAATTCTGCGTCTCCGCGCGCCCGGCCTTTTGGGTTGTGCGCTGTCCGGCGCGGGCCCCAGCGTACTGGTTTTCTACGAGACGGGCGCGGGAAATGTCAGCGAATTTGTGCAGGCCGTCTTCGTCCGCCACGGCCACGCGGCGGAAGTTCTGCCCGCCCCGATTTCCCGTTCAGGGTATACATTGACCGAGGAGTAATTTCCCAATGAGCTACGAATCCCCGCTTCGATTCCCCGATGGCGCACACTGCCGGATTGAGATTCCGTCCACCGAGAGTCCTCGCGCCCTGCGCGCTGTTCTGGATGAGGCGGCGGCGCGAAAAGTCCCGGTGCACCGCACCAGCCAAGGATCCGGCATCATGCTGATGACCGACGACGAGATCCGCGACATGGTGGCGATTGCCCAGGAAGCCAACATCGAGATGAATCTCTTCGTGGGCCCGCGCGCCACCTTCGACACGGGTGCGCAGGTGTTTTCTCCAGCGGGACGCGCACTCGGCCTAAGCCTGCGGGGTGCGGACCAGGTGCAGTTTGCCATCCTCGACATACAGCGCGCGGTCACGCTGGGCGTGCGCAGCATCCTGATCAGCGACATCGGGCTGTTGAAGGTGATGGGCGAAATGCGCGGCCGCGGTGAACTGCCGAAGGACCTGATCATCAAGACCTCGGTGATGATGGCGCCGTGCAATCCCGTCAGCGCGAAGCTTCTGGAGGATCTTGGCGCCGACACGATCAACATCCCGTCGGATCTGACGATTCCGCAGATCGCCGAGATTCGCCAAGCGATTCAGAACCCGATCGACTTCTATGTGGAGGCGCCCGACAACATCGGCGGCTTCATCCGCTATTACGAAATTCCGGATCTCATCCGCGTTGCCGCGCCGGTGTACTTGAAGTTCGGCCTGCGCAACTCGCCGGATATTTATCCGTGCGGCACCCATATCGAAAATACGGCAGTGGCCTTATCCAAGGAGCGCGTCCGCCGCGCACAGATCGCCTGCGAGTTTATCGCGCGGCTGTCGCCTTGGGCGGTGATGTCGGAAGCAGTCACTGCTGCCGTCTAGACTCCGCGCTTCGCGCCCCAGAGGTCGACGTGAAGGCGTGGTGAGTAACGGAACCCCAGCTTCTTACAGACCTCCGCAACCCAGCGGGAGCGCACTCGCAGGCACTCCGCATCCACACCCTCGGGCATAAGCAGAACGTGGTTGGGGTCGGCGCGTATCTCGGCGTTGATGTGCAGAACTTCCGCAAGGTCCTCATCGGAGACCACGACGTACTTCAGCTGGTACGGATGATCCTGAATCAGACGGCGAAGTACCGTCGGCGTGTACCGCAGCCGGTCGTGCTGCGCGGCCCATCTTCCTTCGTCGCGCGTGTGCGGAATGGAGTTCGCCAGCTTCGGTGAAATGCTCATCAGGTCGCACGCCACCGGGGCGGTCACCGTGCCCGCGGTCTCGATCGTCAGATGCAGCCCCAGATTCGCCAGCCGCCGCGTCAGGTCGACGATGCCTTCGGCGATCATCGGCTCTCCGCCGGTGATGACGACGTGGTGGGCTGGATAGCGCTGCACCTCCCGCACAATCTGATCCAGCGACATTGCGTCGCCCTCGGGATTCCACGACGTGTAGGGAGTGTCGCACCAGACGCAGCGCAGATTGCACCCCGACGTTCGCACGAAAACGCTGGGCACGCCCGCAAGAGACCCCTCGCCCTGCAGCGAGTAGAAGATCTCGCTGATTTTCAACTTCCGGCTCCGGGTTCGACCATTAGTAGCAGTATTGTAATGGATCGGTAAGCCCGGTTTCTTCGAATCCTTTGCGCCGCAACAGGCAGGAATCGCAGCGGCCGCAGGCAACCCCTTCCGCCGTTGGATCGTAGCAGGAGTGGGTAAGCGAAATATCGACGCCGAGAGCGCCGGCGAGTTGGATGATTTCGCTTTTCGTCAGCTCGATCAACGGGGTGTGAATGGCCAGTCTCGCCCCACCCTCAACCCCGGCTCTCGTCGCCAGACTCGCCATCGTCTCGAACGCGCGTATGTATTCCGGACGGCAATCCGGATACCCGGAGTAGTCCACCGCGTTTACGCCAAGAAAGATGTCCGAAGCGTTTAGGACTTCCGCCCACGCCAGCGCGAACGACAGAAAGATCGTATTGCGCGCGGGCACGTACGTCACCGGAATTCCGGGCGGAAGATCCTCCGTGCGATCGTGCTTGGGAACGTCGATTGAGCCTGTCAAAGCGGAGCCGCCGAACAGCCGCAGGTCAATCTGCGCGATCTTGTGTTCAGCAATCCTCAGATGCGACGCCACCTTGCGCGCAGCCTCCAATTCGATGCGGTGCCGTTGGCCGTAGTCGAACGAAAGCGCGAAGCACTCGAAACCGTCTCGCAGTGCGCACGCCGCCGCCGTGGCCGAATCCAGCCCGCCGGAGAGCAGGCAGACCGCTTTAGGTTTTGGCGTCACGCGGAAGCTTCATGGCCAGGAAGAATCCAACCAGCGGAAAGACCAGCAGCGCGAACAACGTTCGATGCAGTGTCAAGTAGTCGGCGGTCCACCCCACCAGCGGGATGAACAGCATTCCAGCCGTGCCCCAGGCAAAGCCCATCATCAAAGCCGAAACCGTGCCCGACTGCTGCGGCGCCAGATCCTGCCCCATCGTGACGTTCACCGGAATAGTGAACAGCAGAATCAAGCCACCCACGGCCAGGCACAGCATCGAGGCAACGCCGGTGGTGAGGAAGAAACCCGCGAGGAAGGGAACCGACGCGATCATCGAAATCAGGATCACCTGCCGCCCTCCGAAGCGGTCGGCCAGATGGCCGCCGAGAAATCCGCCGACGGCTCCGCTGGCGAGGTACAGCGACAACGCAAGGCTGGCGGATGTCAACGTCATTCCACGTTCCGTATTCAGATACAGCGGAAGGAACTGCGTGAATGAAATTTGCACGATCGATCGGATGAAGACCAGGAGATAGAGAATCAGAAGCGGCCGCCACACTGCTTGAAGCGGCGTCCAGTCGAAGCGCGTCCGGGCGCTGGATTCCCGCGGCGAATCGGACAATTGCACCAGCATCAGAACGGTGACTAGCACGCCGGGAATCATGCCCACCCAGGTCCGCTCCACGCCCAAGCTAATAATCATCCAGGAGAAAAACGCCGGACCGAAGGCCAGTCCCAACGTGCCCGAACTGATGAAGACAGCCATCCATCGCCCGCGGTTGGAGGTAATTCCCCGCGTGGCGCGTGCCGAGCCTTGCGGATGAAAACTGGAAATTCCCGCGCCGCCCAGCATCACCAGAAACATCAGCGTCAGGTAGTTAGGTGCAACGCCCAACAGCGAAATGAAGATGCCCGCAACTGCCGGAGCCAGCGCGGTAAACAGCCGGCTCTGATAGCGGTCTGAAAGATAGCCGAAGGCGGGCTGTGTGGTGGACGAGAAGAACACCAGTATTCCGCCTAGCACGCCGGCCTGTGCAAGGCTCAGCCCCATTCGCTCCACCAGCACTGGCTGAAATCCGCTCAAGGCGCTGGAATAAAGGTCGATGAAGAAGTGCGCAAACGAGAACAGCGCCAGGTTCGCATAGCCCTGCCGGCGCGCGATCTCCACGGAGACAGGTAGGGGGCTGATCAATTCGCTCGACATTTCGGGGGTAACTTCAAGTCTAATAGTCTCCATGGTCAACAAGCGAGTAATCCTTGCCAAACGGCCCGCCGGGATGCCGCGGGAAGACGACTTTAAGGTGGTCGAGGCGGAAATCGAAACGATGGCCGCGGGTGACGTGCTGGTGGAGACGATGTACCTGTCCGTCGATCCATACATTCGCGGACTGCTGTCGGAACGCAGCTCCTATTTCGCCCCAGTACCCATCGGCGGCGTCGTTTTCGGTGAAGGAGTGGCGCGTGTCATCCGTAGTAATTCGGGAAGCTTTCAGGAGGGTGACATCGTTGCCGGCTACACCGGATGGCAGCAATATTCGCTGTTGGAGGAGAAAGCGCTCCGGCGCGTTGACCCGGCATTCGGACCCGTATCAACAGCTCTGGGCGTGCTGGGAATGCCTGGATTGACGGCCTATTTCGGACTCCTGGACATCTGCCAGCCGGAGTCCGGTGAGACGGTCTTCGTGTCGGGCGCGGCAGGCGCGGTAGGTTCCTACGTGGGACAGATTGCAAAAATCAAAGGCTGCCGCGTAGTCGGTTCCGCCGGGACGGACGAAAAGGTAGCGCTACTGCAGGGAGAGTTTGGATTCGATTCCGCGTTCAACTACAAGACAGTTGGCGACTACGACGCCGCGATAAAGAAGCACTGCCCAGACGGCATAGATGTGTACTTCGACAATGTCGGCGGCGAAATTACCGACGCGGTCTTCCCCCGTCTGAACAGCTTCGCCAGAGTCAGTGTCTGCGGCCAGATCGCACAGTACAACAACGAAAAGGCTGAGCCGGGTCCACGGTTGTTGTGGCACCTGATCGTAAAACAGGCGAAGGCCCAGGGCTTTCTTGTGTCCCAGTACTTTGAACGTTCGAAGGAGGCAATTCCCGAACTGGCGGGCTGGATTCGCGATGGGAAGTTGAAATACCGCGAGACGATCGTAGACGGATTGGACCACGCGCCGCAAGCTTTCATCGGCCTCTTTCGAGGCGACAACATTGGAAAGATGCTGGTGAAGGTCAGCGGCTAGCGGACGCCCGCCTGCCACATCGGACCGCCGCGATAGGCCGGGAAGCCATAGCCCATCACATAGATGATGTCGATGTCCACGGGCCGCAGCGCGATGCCTTCGTCGAGTATCTTGCGGCCTTCCGCCACAAGAGTTCCGACACATCTTTCGACGATTTCGTTCGAGTGGATTGTGCGCGGCGTGTGTCCACCAGCAATGCGAGCCTTGCGGATAATTTCGTCGACCACGGGATCGGGATGCGGCTTGCGATTCTCGTCATACCGGTACCAGCCACTTCCGGTCTTCTGGCCATGGCGTCCCATCTCGCAAAGCTGGTCCTCAATGGGGGCGCTTCCTTTCTCGCCCTGTTCGCGGCGGATGCGCCAGCCCACGTCAAGCCCCGCTAAATCCCCGACAGCCAACGGTCCCATCGCCATTCCGTAGTCGTACAGAGCCTTGTCAACTTCGAACGGTTGCGCGCCTTCCAGCACCAACAATTCCGCTTCCCGGCGGTACGGCCCAAACATGCGGTTGCCGACAAATCCGAAACAGTTACCCACCATGACGCCGACTTTTCTTAGGCTCTTCGCCACGGCCATCGACGTCGCCAGAACGGTATTGGAGGTGTGCTTCCCACGCACGATTTCCAAGAGCCGCATGACGTTCGCGGGGCTGAAGAAGTGATGCCCCACCACCCATTCGGGCCGCGATGTTGCGGAGGCAATCGCGTCAATGTCCAGGGTCGACGTGTTGGTTGCCAGGATGCAATTCGGTGCGGCCACTTTGTCGATCTCCGCGAACACGCTTCGTTTCAGGTCCAGATTCTCAAACACCGCCTCCACGATGATGGAGACTTCGTCAAACCCTTCGTACGAAAGTTGCGGAGACAGCAACGCCAACCGCTCGTCGGCCCACTTTTGACTGAAGCGGCCCTTGGCGACTGAGTTGCCGTAGTTCTGCCGGATCTTGGCCACGCCGCGGTCCAGCGCTTCCTGAGACGATTCTTTCAGGCGCACTGGAATCCCGGCGTTCAGGTAGTTCATGGCGATTCCGCCGCCCATCGTCCCGGCGCCAATCACCGCGGCGGTCAGGATAGGCAGCGTTGGCGTTTCCTTCGCCAGACCCGGAATCTTAGACACTTCACGCTCCCCAAAGAAGACGTGAATCATGCCTTTCGATTGGTCGGAAAACAAGCACTCCTGAAACAGCTTTCGTTCGAACGCGACGCCTTCCGCAAAGGGCAGCGTCGCAGACGCCTCCACCGCGTCGATCGCCTTTTGCGCCGCCATCAACCCGCGCGCGCGTTTCGCTGCGTCAGCCCGCGCACCGCTGAACACCTCGGGGGCTACGGGAGCGACGGCCAGGTCCGAAGTTCGACGCACGCCTTTCGCGCTGTGCGCGAACCCGATGGCGAACTCCAGCAGGTCGCCGTCCGCAATCGCATCGACGATGCCGTGCGCCAGAGCTTCTTTCGCGCCCACCGGTTCGCCCGCCCAACACATGTGGGTGGCCTTTTCGAGACCCGCCAGTCTTGGAAGACGCTGCGTTCCGGCAGCGCCCGGAATGATGCCGAGCTTAACTTCCGGCTGCCCAACTTTGGCTCCGTCGGCAATCACGCGGTAGTGCCCGCCCATCGCCACTTCAAGGCCACCACCAAACGCCTGCCCATGGATCGCCATCACGACCGGTTTCGCGCACTGTTCGATTTGATCGATGATCTCGGCAAGCCCGATGTCGGTTCGCTCGCCTGACGTAATTTTCGCGAACTCCTTGATGTCGGCGCCGGAGATGAAGGTGCGACCGCCGCCGATCAGGACAATGGCGGTGACAGCGGCGTCCTTCTCGAACTCGGCGATGCCTTCGACGATCCCCTCCGGCACTCCCGGACTCAGCGCGTTCACGGGCGGATTGTTGATGGTGATGACGCCAACATCGTTGTGGCGCGAGAGTAGGACCAGTCCGGACATGCTCTCAATCGTAGAGCAGATACAGCCGGCGCTGCGCAAGAAACGCGGAAAGATCCCAGCTTCGCGCAATGACGCCGGGGTTCTCGCCCTTCTTGATGGCGTCAATCGTGGCATGGCTTCCGATCAGCCGCGCGCAACGGTCGAGCTCGATCTTGCCGGGATACAACTTCTCCAGCGCGGATGCAATCTCAATGCCCAGCAGCGACGCTTGCACCTGATCGCGATCCGTGATGAGAATACGCACACCGTCGGCGAACGGATAAAACCGCAGCCCCGGTATAAAGCGTGAGTTCAAGTGCGCCGCCAACTCCGCGCCGCGAATCCAGGGAGCGGAGATTCTTTCGAATGGCGCGTCCGTGCCCCGGCCAACAGAATATCCCTTGCTGAATTCCAGCATCGCCACGCCGGGATAAAGCAGTGCGGCCGGCAGGCTCTTCATGTTCGGTGATGGGTTCACCCAGGGGAGGCCGGTCTCATCCCACCACATACTGCGCCGCCAGTTCTTCATCGGAACCACCACCAGTTCCGCCTTCGGCTTCATCGTCGCGTTGATCATCTTCGCCAGTTCGCCCAGCGTCATTCCGTGCCGCACCGGCAGCGGGCGGATTCCGATGAACGATTGAAGATCCGCGTCCAGCATCGGACCCTCCATCAACACGCCGCCAATCGGATTCGGCCGGTCAAGAACGTAAAAAGGGATCTTGCGCTGCGCCGCCACCTCCATCGCGTTCACCATCGTCGAAAGGTAAGTGTAGAAGCGCGCGCCGATGTCCTGAATGTCGAACACCATCGCGTCCAGCCCGCGCAGGCTTGCGTCGGAAGGCTTGCGGCGTTGGCCTTCGTACAGGCTGTACACCGGTAGACCTGTCACTGAGTCTTTGGTGTTGTCGATGTTCTCGTGATCTTCCTTGCCGGCGATGCCATGCTCCGGGGAGAACAGCGCCGTCAGCTTTACCTTCGCGGCCAGCATGGCGTCGATGTTGCGCCGGCCGTCGCGCGAAAGGCCCGTATGGTTCGTTATCAGTCCGACGCGCTTTCCTTGAAGCGATCGAAACTTCTCGCTGATCAGGACGTCAAGACCGCTGAGCGTCTGACCTGTTGAAATTTGAAGAGCCACGGCATTTGCGACAGCGCGGCGCAACAGACTCACTGGCCCTTTCGGCACGGGATGCACGGAGTTCGTCAGCAGGATCACGAACGTGCCGGACGACGGGTTCATCCACATGGATGTTCCGGTGAATCCGGTATGGCCGTATCCGCCGATCGGGAACAGGTCGCCCCGTGGCGAACTGTACGGAGAGTCAATGTCCCACCCCAGGCCGCGCCGGATAGTTTGGCCCGTTGGCGACTGATTCGATGTGAACAGGCCCACCGTCTCCAGCCGGAACAGTGCGCCGCCGCCCGACAGCATCATTCGCGCGAACTTGGCCAAGTCGTCTGCGGTGGTGAACATGCCCGCGTGACCCGCCACACCTCCCATGTAGCGCGTCGTCGGATCGTGCACTACGCCCTGGAGACCCGTCAACTCGCCCTTCAGCCGTTCCGTTGGCGCGGCGCGATGCCGCATGGAGTCCGGCGGACGGAACAGCGTGTTCGCCATCTGTAGGGGCGCAAACACGTCCTGCGCAACGAACTCATCGAGAGGAACTCCGGAAACGCGCCGAACGATTTCTCCGAGCAGTACAAAATTGATGTCGCTGTAGACGAACTTCAGCCCGGGCTTCGATTGTGGGACGTCGGCGATGGCCAGCGCGACACCGGTTTCATAGCCAGACCACGGCGGTTCCAGGTCTACGTCGGGGCGCAGGCCCGAGAAGTGAGTTAGCAAATGCCGCACCGTGATGGCTGGATATTTGTACTCCGGCAGGTAAGTCGCTGCGGGCTTGTCCAGATCGATGCGGCGCTGCTCCCACAACTTTGCGATGGCCGACGTGGTGGCGACGACTTTGGTCAGCGATGCCGCATCAAAGACTGTGTCCATACGCATCCGGTCGCCCGGTTGATCGTAGGACCGCAAACCCTGCGCATGCCGGTGGAGAATTCGGTCTCCATGTCCGGCAATGCACACTGCACCGGGAATCAGACCCTTCGCGATCGCATCGTCGATCGCGTGCGTGACGCCTTCAATTTGCTGTGAAGTGCCCGTGATGCAGGCAAAGAGGGCGAGGAGCGCAGCCTTCATTCAGCCGATAGCTTTGCCGCAATCTTGTCGAGCATCCCGGCCAGCTTCACGTCATTTTCGGTGATGCCGCCCGAATCGTGCGTCATCAGGTCAACGACGACGCCGTCATAGACGTTGGTCCATTCCGGATGATGATTCATCTTCTCGATGCCAATCGCGGCGGTCGCCATGAATCCGAAGGCATGCATGAAATCCGCGAACTTGAACTCGCGGTGCAGCTTCTCTTTCGTTACGGACCAGCCCGGCAGCTTCTTCAAGGCCGCCGACAACTCTGCTTTCGTGAGCTTCTTCATCTTCATAATTGCCTCAGTCTCCCATCGGTATCAATATTCCATTCATATGGGCCGCGCTATCGGTACAAAGGTGGAGCAGCATCGCGGCGATTTCATCCGGCTGCACCCATTTCGAGAAGTCCGCCTTCGGCATCGACGCCCGCGTGCCAGGCGTGTCGATCGTACTCGGCAGGATGGCGTTTGCCGTAACGCCAGAACCGGACAAACCAGCCGCCGTCGCTTGCACCAGCGCATGCAAGGCGGACTTTGTCGCGACGTAAGCGTCCAGCCCGGCGGGCCGCGTCTCCCCAGCTTTTGAACCGATCGCGATGACCCGGCCCCACTTGGCTTCGCGCATGGGGGGAAGCACCGCGCGAAACATCCGGGAGGCCGCGCGCACATTCATCTCGATCATGCGGTCCCAGGCGTCCTCATCATTGCCCGGCGCAAATGCCCCCAGCAGATGCAGCAGAATATCCACCTTGCCAGCCGCCGCGATTGCTTCGCGGACTCCCTCTTCCTTCGTGAGGTCGGCCGGTATCTCGCCATCGCGCGACACCGCTTTCACGATATAGCCGGCTTCCCGGAATGCCGCAACCACCGCCGTTCCAAGACCACCGCTTGCGCCTGTGACAAGCGCCGAACGCTGCATAGTTCGAGTGTAGAGTAGGGAGACATGCTCCGACTCCGGACGGATCTGGACTTCATGCCGTCGCCGGTGCCGGAGCAGCCGGGCCTACTGATCCGCGATCCCTTCGGCTACTCGGATGCGGTTCTTGTGGTGCCTCCCGCTCTTATCGGCGGGCTGCAATTTCTCGACGGAGAGTCCTCCGAACTTGACGTGCGGCACTTCTTCGTCGAATCAACTGGCGATCTTCGCGCGGGCGGCATCGCGACGCAGTTGATCGAAGCTTTGAACGAAGCGGGCTTCCTCGACAACGAACGCTTTGCAGAGTTGCGCGACGCCCGCCAGCGGGATTTCGCCGAATCGCCCACGCGCCGGCCAACCCACGCCGGCCCCGGCGGCTATCCGCCAGATGCGGACGAACTGCGGTCCACGTTGAACGGGTACCTTACCGGATCGCCACCAGCGCAGGCGGCAGACAACGTGATCGGTATCGCCGCGCCGCACGTCAGTCCGTTCGGCGGATGGGAAAGCTACGCCGCCGCGTATTCCACGATTCCTCCTTCCGCCGCAGACAAGACGTTCGTGGTGCTTGGCACGTCGCACTATGGCCAGCCGGACCGTTTCGGATTGACGCGCAAACCGTTTGAGACTCCGTACGGCACGACGCAGTCCGCGCCGGGTATCGTGGATGGGCTGGCCCGCGCCGCGGACGGCGCGGTGCTGATGGAAGACTATTGCCACGCCGTCGAGCATTCCATCGAGTTTCAGGTGGTCTTTCTACAGCATCTTTTCGGCAGCGGCATTCGCGTATTGCCCATACTCTGCGGACCGTTTGGCCGCAGCCTGACGGAGGGCGGTGTTCCCGAACAGGACGAACCCGTTCGCAGGTTCTTTGATGCCTTGTCGGAATTGCAGGCGGCTGAAGGCAAGAATCTCTTCTGGGTGCTCGGCGTGGATATGGCCCATGTCGGAAGACGCTACGGCGATCCACTAGCCATGCGCGCGAACGATGGCGAGATGCTTGCAGTCGAAGTTCAGGACCGCAGGCGTATTGGAAGGATGGCCGACGGAGACGCGGCCGGATTCTGGTCGGAAGTGCAGGAGAACCAGGACCCACTGCGGTGGTGCGGCTCGGCGCCGGTCTACACTTTCCTGAAGGCGATCGACGCTCGCGGGAGTCTGCTTCACTACCAGCAGTGGAGCATCGACGATTCCAGCGTCGTCTCCTTCGCGGGGATGCAGTTTACATCTGCCGGATCGCCCGCCTGACGGCGATATCATAATCGGGTAAATATGCTTAGGATCGACGGCAGACCTCTCTGACTCAATGGCGAACCTCGTGAAGGAGACTCCAACCGGCGAGATTCAAATCCTTGTTGTGGACGCGGGTGCCGATCTTCTGGAAGCAATCCCCGCCGCACTGCGGCATCATCAACTAAGGGTCGACTACGCAACTGGCGTCGAAGCTTCGCTGCAGCGGCTTCGCAGCGGACCCGTCGATCTGGTGATCGCCGACATCGATACGCCGGACGTTGCCGATGTTGCGCTGCTGCGCGCTTTGCGCTCCGAACTTCCTGGCGTCAAGGTGATCGTCATCAGCAGCGGACGCGACCAGGGAATCGTCGCGGCCCTGTTGCGGCAGAGGGCCTATTCGGTGATGATCCGTCCGGTGTCGAAGGTGAGGCTGTTGGATGCGATCGAGTCTGCCATCCGCGTGTCGAGCTGGGAGGACGATATCGAGCTTCTCAGCGGCGTTTCCGACTGGTTCCAGATACGGATCGCGTGTAAGCTTCAAGCCGCGGAGCGGGCGGCGCAGCTCTTCCACGAGGTTCCACCGGACCTTGATGAATCCGAACTTGACCAGTTCGCCACCGCATTTCGCGAGCTTCTGATGAATGCCATTGAGCATGGCGGCCGGTCGGACCCTCAGATGTCGATCTTCGTAAACTTCATTCGTACCAGCGTCGCGCTGGTGCTGTATATTCGCGACCCGGGCCCCGGATTTTCGATGGGCAGCCTTAGCCACGCCGCCGTCTCAAATCCAGATGGCGGTCTGGCGCACGCGGAGGTTCGGGAGCAGTTGGGTATACGACCGGGCGGCTTCGGCATCCTGATGGCAAAGAACATGGTGGACGACCTGATCTATAGTGAGCGGGGGAACGAAGTGATTCTGATCAAGTACCGAAAGGCCGCGAAATGAAATTCGCCGTAGTTGCAGCGCTGCCCCTGTTGGCAGCCGCGCAGGACCTAACCATTCGTGACGCTACATTCCAGGGGCGCGACGCATGGGTGTTGGCAAACGGCGTCATGCAAGTTTCTATGGTGAAGGGAGGGGGCTTCATCGGCGAGATGCGCCTGACGACCGGCGACCCCAAACGCGACATTAATCCGCTCCGGATTCCGCACTACCCGACGATCGATCCAAACACTTACGTCGATGCCAAGCACAATGCGATCTACGGCACGGGCCCCCATCGCTGGCTGCACTCCGGCTACATGGGCCATTACCTTTGTTTCCCAATCTACGGCCCGCCGTCGTCGATCGAAGAGGGTGCGGGCGGACTCGGCAACCATGGCGAAGCCGCGCTGGTGGTCTGGCGACAGGTCTCGCAGAAAATTGGGGCCGATGCGGCGGAACTGATTGTCGAAGCCGACCTGCCGAAGTCGCAGTTCAAGTTGCGCCGGCGAGTCACGATGCCGCGTGGAGCAACGCAGTTCACTGTCGAAGAGGAGGCCGAGAATCTCGCCGCCTTCGACCGTCCCGTGCAATGGATGCAGCATGCCACGTTCGGGCCGCCGTTTATCGAACCCGGCAAGAGCGTGCTCCGCATTTCCGCCGTCCGTTCCGGCACGGAGGGCGAACCCGTGAAGGAACGCGTCATGCCGGCGACGCCACGGTCCGGCAGCTACACCGCGCTTCGTCTGGACCCGGCGCGAGCCCAGGAGTACTTTGTGATGTCGAATCCCGGCTTCGCGGTCAGCGTGGGCTACGTTTTCCCCGGCGACGCACATCCCTGGGTGGGCGATTGGATGGAGAACCGCCGCAACACGGAAGCGCCGTGGAATGGGCAAACCGTGGCCCGCGGGATTGAGTTCGGCTCCAGCCCCTACGCCGAAGGCTTGAAGAAAGCCATTGAGCGCGGCAGCATGTTCGACACGCCAACGTACCTTTGGATCGCGGCGCGGCAGAAATACCGCACGCAGTATACGGCGTTCCTCACCGAGACACCCGGGACTTCAATTTCCGATGTCATTAAGGACGGCGCGATGGTGCGGGTGGTGTCGAAGTAGTCTAGGGCGACTCGGCGGGAGTAGTTTTCGCAGGAGTGGTTCGCGCGGGCGCCGGAGCGGGACTCGCCACTCTCGGAGCCTTCCGCACTTCTTCGAAATACTGTTGCACGTAGCTCTGGTAGGCCAATGGAATTTCGTCGCGCCGGATCTCCGCGCCGGATTCCGTATGCGCGGAATCGCGCTGTGAGTACTGCGTCTTCAGGCTCTGCTTGGACGAGTTGACTTCGATCATGATCTCGCCCTGAAGGTTGGCGTTTCGCTTGCCGATG
This sequence comes from Bryobacteraceae bacterium, assembly GCA_041746955.1. Lineage (GTDB taxonomy): Bacteria > Acidobacteriota > Terriglobia > Bryobacterales > Bryobacteraceae > JAPKYZ01. The sequence continues at coordinate 45,094 of JBGTFZ010000027.1, read as the reverse complement.
ATTTCGCTGATCTTCCCCATGGCTTCCAACTGCTCCGCAAGTTCGACGTCTTTCCCGCCGTCCTGCTTGCCCATGCCGCTTTTGTTTTGCTGGTTGGCCGCCTGCTGGGAATTTTTGTCGCCGGGCTTGCCTTGCGTCGATTGCGACGGGTCGGCCTCGTTCATGTCCTCGTTGCTTTGCTGATCGCTCGATTGCTGCTGGTCGCTCTGCTGGCCCTTGGACTGCATGCCTTTTTTCGCCTGCTGCTGGCGCGCGCTGGCGGATGGCTGGCCGGAGCGCGGATTCTGCGACTCGCGCTGCTGGTCGCCCGGCTGCTTATTCTCCTCGCTCATCTTTGCCATTAGATTGGACAGCGCGTCGCGCATTTTGTCCATCATCGAGGAGTTCTCACCGGGTTGGGAAGACTGCTGCTGGTTCGCCGCCTGCTGCCCGCTCTTCGGATCGGTATTGGCGCCTTCATTATTGTCCGCCGAGTTTGGATCTCCGTCGCCGGCGCCTTCACCCTGGGCCGATTCGTCGCGTTCGGAAGTGTCGCCCGCTCCAGGACCCTTCTCGCTGGTCGCGCGGCTGGCGGTCTCCGCATTGCTGTTATCGACATCGGGGACGTCCACCACTCCCAAAGCCGAATCGGGTGCGGGGTCCAGACCCTGCTCGCTCGCCACTTCCGGAGGCTGCACGGAGATCGTCTTCATCAGATCTTCCGTCTGCTTGCCCTGTCCTTTGCCCTTGGCCGCCTCGCCGGCTGCGGAGGAACCGAACGGGTCGAGATCGAATGCGATCAGCGGCTGAGTCAGATCCAGCGACTGCTGGACGCCATAGCGAACCGCGAAGACAATTCCCACGGCAATCGTCGCGGCTGCCAGCCAACGAATTCCTGCCGGCAAGCGTAACGGCACGGCAAGCGCGGGGTCGATGGCGGAGGCGTGGGTCTCGGCCTGGGCGCGCTGGGCCGACTTGATCTCCTCAGAGAAAACGTCCACCGAAGTGTTGCGGAAATGATAGGCGGTGGACAGCGAATCTTTCAGTTGAAGCTCGCGGTCAAGATGTTGCGCAACCCAGTAGTCGCTGGGGCGGCGCGCGCGAATTCTCCATAGCCCAAATCCCATCGCGCACACGAACAGAAGCAGAGGCCAGAACCACGCCAGGACGTCTGTTCCGGCAATTAGAAGCAGAACTCCGCAGGCCAAGGCAAGCGTCATTGCCAGCACGGATTGTTCCAGGATCAGGTTTAAAGAAAAACGGCGGCGCGCTAGGGAAATCAGTCTCTCTAGCGCACCGCCGTTCATGACTAATGGTAGCGCGGTTTAAAAGAAGAACCGCACACCGAACTGCGCCTGCAGAGGTTTCCCGATCTGTTCGGTGGTGTTGGCATCGTACTCGCCATCGGCTCCGCGCAGACGCTGGAATCGCGAGTCTACGGCCGGGTATCCACCGTTCGGTAGAAGCCCGGGGCCATAGATGTTGCCCTGTCCGGCGAACGCAATGTTCTCGGAGTTGAAGACGTTGAAGACTTCGACGGAGAACTGGAGACGCGCGCGCTCCGTCAGGTTGAAGCTCTTCAGGAAGCGGAAGTCGAACGTCTGGAACGAGCGGTTGCGGTAAGAATTGCGCGGGAACGGCTGCCCAGCCGCGAAATAGGGGCGGTCGTTAAAGTTGTTGTCCTGATTCTCGTCGCCGTTCGTCCGCGGGGACAGCGGAAGGCCCGTGCGGTACCGGTAGATTCCCGAAACCTCGAAGCCCCACGGCATCGTGTAGACGGCGTTCGAGGTGAACTGGTGCCGGATATCGAGGTTGGAGTAGTTGTACTCCGGCTTCAGGTCGTACGTGTTCACGTAGCCGAATCCGGTGGCGTCGCGCTCCGAATCGTCGTCGGAGAAATTCTCCGCCCACGTATAGAAGCCCTGCAGCTGAAGCCGCCGCCCGCGGTACTGCGCGTTCAGCGTTGCCGCCCGGTACAGGGACTTTGCCGAGCTGTCGCGAACGGTAATGTTGGTGAGCGTGGCGACGGGGCGGGTCTGCGAAGGAATTCCGGTAACGCCACGCACGCCGAAGTTCGGCCGCAACGTCGCGTCGCCAGCGATAACGCGGGGAATCGGCAGGTTGTACTCGCGGTTCCGCAGCAGATGGACCGTATTTACGAGATTTAGTTGCGCACCCACAACGAAGTTCCGGGCCAACTCCGTGTCAATGCCGAATCCGGTCTGGTAGGAACGTGGATTCTGGAAATCGTCCGCCATTGTGATCACGCTGGTGCCCTGGAAGGGATCACGGGCGCTGCCGCCGGTGGAGCCCGTTAGCAGGAACGCGGACGCCCGCTGAACCACGTCCAGCGGAATCACGGGAAGCGCGGCCAGGTCAACGTTGTTTAGGTTGAGACCGGCGGCCTGAAACGCCTGAAAGACAGTGCGGCCCCCAACCGAGTTCAAGCTAAGCGAGACGTCGCCGGGGGGTGTGCGGAAATTGTTGTTCGGCCCCGCGAAAACAAGAAGTGGAGTAGAGGCGTAGAAGATGCCGAAGTTCCCCCGGACCACCGTCCGCCCACCGTCGGTGAACGGCGTCCACGCGAAGCCTACCCGGGGCATCCATTGGTTCTTGGCGTCCGGATTATTCGTGGGGTCAACCGTAACGCCCAATGGGAACGGAAAGTCTTTCACACGGTTTACCAGATCGGTGTTGCTGGCATCGACCGCCGGGTTCAACTGCGCCTCGTATCGCAGTCCAAGGTCCAGAGTGAACTGGGGGTGCAGCCTCCAGTTGTCCTGCGCGAAGAAGGCGATCTGGTGCATGTTGAACGAAGCCAGTGTGTCGCCAATCTGGCGGGCGTAGCTGGATGTCGTCGAGTCGAACCGGTTGATTGTGCCGCCAGCGCCCAGGATATCGAGATTCTGCGCGACGCTTCCGCCGGCGATCGTGAAAAACCCAAATTGGTTGAAGCCGAACGATTGCGACGCGGTCAGGTAGTTGTAGTCGCCGCCTACTTTGAAAGTGTGCCTGCCCGCCGTGACGCTAAGCGCGTCCGCGAACTGCCACCTCTTGTCGGACTGTGTGGTCGGGAAGAAGCTGCGGGTGCCGAGAAAACCAACCAGGTTCGTGTTGACGCCCGGTTCCAGGGCATTCGCCAAGCGCGGGCGGACTTCCGCAGAGCCGATAAAGCGGAAATCGTTCACGGCAGCCGAACCCAGCAGCTTCGTGTACTGGAACGCGCCGTTATGGATCGTATCCAGCTCCTGGCCTTCGTTTTCGATGGCGGAGTTTGAGAACGGGCTGACGTCGCCGCCAACCGTAACGGCATTCTTCTCCACCGAGTCGGAGAAGTTGTACTTCAGCGTGATCCGGTCGCCGTTGGTGAGGTTAAAGTCCACCTTGCCCAGCACGGCGGTGGCGCGGTTCGTCTGATCGAACGGCCCTTCCTTGCTGCGGAAATAGTTGAACGCTTCCTGCGTGTTTGCGTCCGGCGTGATCGGGTTCAATGCCGGGAACAGCACGTTGCGTGGCGTCGTGGCGTTCTGATTCTCGATGGCCCCAAGCCAGAAAATCCGGTCGCGCTTCAGCGCTCCGCCAACGGACCCGCCGTACTGATAGAGCGTCTCCGACGGCGTCACCTTCTGCCGGCCCGTGGGCAGGTTCTGCGGAATCGGATTCTGCAGCGACGCCTCTCTCGGACGCGCCTGGAAGAATCCCTGTCCGTGAATGTCGTTCGTTCCAGACTTCGTGATCGCGTTCATGATGCCGCCGGTGGAACGCCCGTACTCGGCGCTATACCCAGTGGTGACCACCTGAAATTCCTGCACGGCCGACTGCGGAACGGTGATGATCGAGTTGGAGCGTTCCCCGCCGCGAATGCCGCCGAAGAATGGCTGATTATAGTCGCCGCCGTCCAGCATGACGTTCGAATAGATTCCACGCTGTCCCGCGAAGGAAAGCTGGTTGCGGGTTCCGCTGGTTACCTGCACTGTTGGCGTCAGCTGGGCAAAATCCTGAAAGCGGCGCCCATTGATCGGCAGATTCGTGATGGCGGTTGAAGTGATCGTTGTTGACGGTGCGGTCTGCACGTCGCTGATCATCGTCTCGCCCACTTCGACGACGGTGGAAGTCCCCTGAACGGACATGTTCGGATTGACGGTGATCGCCGACCCCACCGTTAGAACAACCTCGGTCAATTTTGTTTCCGCAAATCCAGCGGCGGTAACTGTCATTTCGTACGTGCCGGGGTCCAACGCAACGGCCCGGTAGAGGCCGCTGTCGTTTGTCGTCACTTCGCGAAGCGCGCCGGTGGCGACATTCCGGATGGACAGCTTGGCATTTGGGACTGCCGACCCTCCGGGATCAAGGACAGTTCCGACAACCTGCGCCTTGTTTGCATCCGCTTGAGCAAACGCCGGAACAGTGGCTACGCTGGCAGAGACGCCAAGCACTAGAATCGCGAATAAAATGGCCCGCAGGCGGGAAGTACGCATGTCACCTCTTGAATGGAGAAAATTCTGACGCAAACAAAGACCCTGAGACCCTTCGAGTGTAGCTGGAAGGAATGAATATCCAATTACAGCGCCGCTACGAAGACGTTCAGCGGGGGCGGCCTGCCAGCGTCCCGATCCAGACGGCCAGAATCGAGATTCCGACGGAAAGAGCCACGTACGAGGCCGCCCTCGCCGGGGACCGGGACCACAGCAGCATGGTGTCGGCCCCAAATGCAGAGAAAGTAGTCAGCCCGCCGCAGAATCCAGGAATGAGAAGCGCCCTTGCTGTCGCCGATACGGGAAGCCCCCCGCCCGGTTCGGTGGCCGCAAGAAAGGCTCCGATGAGGAAGCTGCCCACGACATTTACGATGAGGGTGGGCAATGGAAACGCTCCGGCGAAGGCGACGGAAAGGGCGTACCGCAATGCTCCTCCGGCTGCGCTGCCGGCGGCCACGGCCAGATACACCACGTCTACCGCACCAGTGGCTTGATCGTTATCGCGCGAAACTCGACCAGGCCGTGGTCTCCCTGCAAGCCCATCGGGCCCGGCATGGCTTCGTTGGGATCGTGCGCCATGGCCGTCAGGCCTTCCACTTCGCGATGGTCGATCACCGTCTTGCCGTTCAGTCGAACGGTAAGCGTGCGGCCCACTAGGCGGATGTCCATGGTTTGCCACTCGCCCGCCGGATTTGCGGCATCGACCGACGGAGGAATTCTTGAATACAGCGATCCCATCGAATGCGTGTCGGGAGCGCGGCCATGCGTGTCGAAAATCTGAATCTCGTATCGGTCGCGAAGTCCGATCCCGGAGTTCGACTTCGGCCCGATACGAAATTCGGTGTGCATCTCAAAGTTCCAGAACTTTTCGGTGCTGACGATGTCGGGCGCGCCTTCCGAGTTCACCAGCAGGCCGTCCTTAACGCTCCATCCTTGAACTGGCGCGCCGCCCGGAAGCGACCACCCCGTCAGATCCTTGCCGTTGACCAGTGCGACGGGCGCACCAGCCTTCCATGAGCCATTGTCCTGGTCGCGAATTTCCGGCGCGCGGACGCCAGTGAACTGGCCCACCGTATTGCCATCCAGCGCGAAGGTGCCGGTCATCTTGCCATTCACCAGGCGCGCACGGTAGACCCCACGCCGCTTTTGTGTGTGCAGTTCAGGTGGCCCGAGACGGTACGCGCGAGTAAACACGAATTCCAACTCGCCGCGATCGACGCGGATCTCCGGGATCTCGTCCATCTGCCCTCCGGGAGCGCCGACGAACTTACCCGCAGGTTTCTTTGTGCCCGCTCCGTCCACCTGCAGCCACCAAGCGCGGGCGCGCGGATCGCTGTTGGACACGGTCAGGTTCCATCGTCCATTGAAGTCCGAATCGGCGGCCCACATCGACGCCGCCAGAAGAAGCAGTGGAATCAGTTTCACTTGCCGCCATCATACCCTTACGGTTCCGTGTTCCGGCACTGATCAGGCCTCCGCCTTCCATCCGTAAGTGCGGTATTCCCAGGCGATGGTGTCCCCTTTGACGGTGAGAACTGCAAAGCCCTCCGGGTGGCCCATCCTGACGCCCTTCCACCAATTGCCGGACACCGCGCCGGAAGTAATGAACTGGCAGCCGTTGTAGTGCAGATTCTCGCGGACGTGGGTGTGCCCCTGCAGCACGGCCTTGACGTTGTAGTTGCCCAATAGCGCCAGAACTTCGCGCGAATTCGTCACGGCCCAACCGTCGGTGCTGGCGCCACGACCGCTGATGAACTGAATAATTCCCGTCGCCAGTGGAATGTGGGTCATCACGACGACCGGCGTTGATGTACCCGTCTTTGCAAGATCGTTCTTCAGCCAGTCCATTTGCTCCGGATCGATCAAGCCGATGTAGCGCCGGTTCTCCACGCCAATCGAATCCAGCAGCACGAAGTGCCAGCCCTTATGGTCGAACGACGAGTAGCGCGGGCCAATCCGGTCCTCAAACATCTTCTTGCCGTACATCGGATCTTTCAGGCTGATCGGACTGCTTGGAGACCAGCCGTAGACATCGTGGTTGCCCGGGATCTGATAGACCTTCGGACGCATGCCCTTCGATGCCGCCTCGTACATTTTGAAGAGTTCCTTGGCGCGCTCCGGCGTGCTTTCCATGATGTCGAAGACAAGGTCGCCGCCACCCAGTGCGAAGTCGGCCTTCGTGTCGTTGATCGCGGCAAAGGCTTTCTCGCATCCCTCGCGGGCGCGAAGCTCCGGCTGGATGTGCGGGTCGGTGAAGTGGACGAACTGAAACGAGGTGTCGGCGGCCGGCGCAAGTGCGGCAACGGCGGGAAGGGAAAGGAAAGAACGTCGGTCCATAAAATCGAAGCTACTACGGGAATGTCACAGACGCATGAGCGTTGATAGAATCCGTTAACGATGAACTGCCACCGGCGAGAATTTCTGCGCTTTCTTGCGGCCAGTCCGCTGGCGTCCCGGCTGGGCGGCGCGGATCTGTCGGATCCCAAGGAAGCGTTGAGCATCCGCGATCTTGACGAAGCGGCCAAGGCCGCGCTGCCGCCCGCGCACTATGGCTATCTGGCGTCGGGCGTTGACGACGACGTCACACTTCGCGCCAACGAGGAAGCGTTCCGGCACATCACCGTAAGGCCGCGACGGCTGATCGACATCCACGAAGTAAACATGAATGTCGATCTGTTCGGCCGTACGTGGCGCCTGCCGGTGATTCTGTCGCCGTGCGGAAGCCAGAAGGCATTTCATCCGCAGGGCGAGGTGGCGGCCGCGCGCGCCGCGAAGGCCAAGGGCGTGCTGCAGATCCTGTCCACCGTAACCACGTCGCCGATCGAGGAGGTTGCCGCTGCCGCGGGGGGCGTCATCTGGTACCAGCTCTACGCGACGTCACGTTGGGACATCACGCAAAAGCTGGTCCGCCACGCCGAGGAAGCCGGATGCCCGGTGATCGCCTTGACGGTAGACCGGCCTTCGGGCCGCAATTCCGAGACGCAGCGCCGCATGGCGCGCCTGGATTCGCGGACGTGTTCGAACTGCCACCCGGCGGGCCGGTTCTACGACCGCAAGTCAATGTTTAAGGGAATCGACATGGAAGGTGTCACGCTGAACAATCCCGCGATGAATTGGGATTTTGTGAAACGGCTCCGCGATGCGACGCGGGCCAAGCTGGTGCTGAAGGGAATCGAAGTGGAGGAGGACGCCGCGCTGGCGGTGAAGCACGGCGTCGATGGAATTATCGTTTCAAATCACGGCGGACGCGCGGAAGACAGCGGTCGCGCCACGATAGTCTCGCTGCCGGAAGTGGTGCGCGGCGTCGATGGGAAGATTCCCGTGCTGGTGGATGGCGGCATCCGCCGGGGCAGCGATATCTATAAGGCGCTGGCGCTGGGCGCCCGCGCGGTGTGTGTGGGACGCCCCTATCTTTGGGGGATGAGCGCCTTCGGACAGGCCGGCGTCGAACGGGCGCTGGACATCTTTCGCGGTGAGCTGGAGATGTTCATGCAGCAGTGCGGCACGCCAACGCTCGAGAGCATTTCGCGCGGCAGCGTCGCGTTCAAGCCGGGCCTAGGGGGCTAGTGGCGCCGCGCCGCTTTTGGATGCGCTGGCGTCGGTTCCAGCCGTCAGCCGGTTTGTGCCGCTGTCGGTTCTGAAGACGCGGGCCAACTCCACTGCCGTGCTGCGTTCCGTGATCGTCTGCACGTGGTACCACTCCGCCTGCGCGCGGTCGCGATTGACATCGATCAGCATGTAGCCACGGCGGCTGAGATTGACGTACTTGATGTGGGGCGTCTGCAGCAGGCCCGCTTCCAGTGGCCCGGCTTGCGCGCGGTCATCGATGCCCGGCGACGTCACCGACGTTCCGACGAATTCCACAGCCAGCCGCGTGCTCATCGACGGGACGAAAGGATTCACCGCCACTTCGTTCGCCCAGGACGAATGAATGTCGCCCGTCAGCACGACGACATTGTCGATCTTCTGCGTCGAGATGTGATTCAGCAGGTTCGTGCGCGAAGCCGGGTAACCGTCCCATTGGTCCGTGTTGAACGGCAGCCCGTTCGGACCCAGCAGCTGCGCCATCATCGTTTGCTGTCCGAGAAGCCTCCAGCGCGCGCCATTGTCGGAGGAGCCCGAAAGCTGCCGGAACAGCCACGACTCCTGGTCCCGGCCCAGCAGCGTGCGACCGGCATTCGCCAGTTCAGTGCTGTTGGCGGCCACCTGTTGATCGCGGCCCTGCAGGCGCGTGTCCAGCATCACCAGATCCATCAGATTTCCGAACCGGAACGTGCGGCTGATGCTGCCGCCTTCGTAGATGTTCTCGCGAACCGGCTGCCACTCCAACCACGCCTGAATCGCCGCCGCCTTGCGCATCTGCCAATCGCCTTCGGTATCCGGCTGGTGATTCTCCGCGCCGCCGGTCCAGGAATCGTTGGTGGATTCGTGATCGTCCCAGACGATGATCCACGGATGCTGGCGATGCGCTTCCTGCAAATCCGGATCGGTTCGATACTGCGCGTACCTTAGCCGGTAATCGGACAGCGAAACGATTTCGCGATTTGGAAACGGCACGCGGTTGAAGCGCCCGCCTACTCCGTAGGTGCCCTCGGCGTACTCGTAAATGTAGTCGCCCAGGTGGACCACCGCATCCAGATCTTCGCGGCGGGCAATCAACTGGTAGGCGTTGAAGAATCCGAAAGGAAAGTTCGAGCAGGAGGCGACGGCAAGGCGAAGCCGGTCGACCGATCCGGCGGGCAACGTCTTCGTGCGGCCCACAGGCGTCGAAGCGCCCATCGCCATGAAGCGGTAATAGTAGGTCGTGTCCGGTTCCAACCGCGTGACGTCCACCTTCACGGTGTAATCCAGCAGCGGCTGGGTGGAAGTGAACCCGCGGCGAACAACTTTCGTGAACTGCGGATCTTCCGCCATCACCCACTCCACTTGCACCGTTTCCTGGAACGAGAAGGGCGTCACCCGGGTCCAGATCACCACGCGATCCTGCAGTGGATCGCCCGAGGCGACGCCGTGGCGGAAGATGCTTGTCGCCTGGGCGGAAGCGTCTTCAAGAAAGAAAGTGGAAACTCCGGCACCCGAAAGGGCGCGCGTAAAAGTGCGGCGGGATAAGGCCATGTTAGGCAAGAGTCACATGGCAGTCTTACGCGCGAATCAATATCGCTTGACGATTCGATGTCGCCGCCGCGACCGCTAGGTGCTGTGGCGGCGGAGGATCTGGGGGAGATTGGTGGAGAACGCGCTACGCGCCATCACCATATCGACGCCGGTTTCCTGCGCCTTCTGCTTCAGCTCCGCCTGTACGTGCGACAGGTAGGCGATGACGCTGATGCCCTTCAGTTCCGGGGTCGATTTCATCGTGTCCGCGATGCCCAGTGGATTCGACCCCGCACAATTCAGGTCGAGAATAACCAATGCCGGATTCTGCCGCGCCTGTGCCAGCGCGGCTTCCTCCGTCTTGACGAAAACCACGTCGAGGCCCGCCTGCTTGGCCGCTTCGTTAATCTTGACGGTAAACATCAGGTCGTCGAGCACGGCGACGACCTTCTTCCGGTCTCTCATCCGGCGGGTTAGTGTCCCTCTCCCGCTTCACCGATCTGCTGGGCAAGGTAGTTCTCGTAGCCCATCTCCTGGATCAGGTGCAGTTGGGCTTCGAGGAAATCGACGTGATGCTCCTCATCGACAAGAATCTTCTCGAACAGATCGCGGGACCCGTTGTCGCCGGCCGCGACGGCGGCGTTGATCGCTTTGTTCAAGCGGGGGATTGCCTCGTTCTCCAGCGCCAGATCGTTCTCCAACTGCGCCTTCATCGTCTGGCCGATTCGCAGCGTGAACAGCTCGCTCATATTCGGGCCGGCGTCGAGATAGAGAATGCGCTCAATCAACTTCTCGGCATGCATCATCTCTTCGATGGATTCCTTGCGCGTGATGCCGGCCATCTTGAGATAGCCCCAGTTCTCCATCATTTCCGCGTGCAGGAAATACTGGTTGATCGCGGTCAACTCGCCCTTCAAAACTTCCTGAAGGTAGCTAATAACTTCTGGATTGCCTTTCAACGAACCTCCTATCGGGTGAACTCCGATTCTACCAATGAGATAGAATCGCAGGGCGATGCGCTGGATCATTTTTCTTCTCGGCTCTCTCGCCTCCCTCTCCGCCCAACCGAAAAAGATCGTGGCCGTTGGGCTGACGCCGGATCAGATCAAGACCGCGCAGGGAGACCTCCAGACGGTGAAGATCGAGGCGGCGCAGCAAGGCGACGCGTTCCTTCAGCAGGTGGCGAACGCCGATGCGATCTGGGGGCAGAATATTACCGTCGACATCATGCGCGCGGCTCCGAAACTGAAATGGATGCAGACCTTCTCCGCCGGCGTCGAACAGGTCCTGGCAGTTCCCGAGTTCAAGAATTCGCAGATCGCGTTGACCAATTGCAAGATCCTGCAAGGGCCCAACATCGCCGATCATGCCTTCGCCCTGTTGCTGGCTTTGACGCGCGGAACCGGGAAGGCCGCGTCGATGCGGGCTTCGGAAGAATGGAATCAGAAGGCGTTTCAGCCGGTTGAACTTTCCGGAAAAACCGCACTGGTCATCGGCGTCGGCGGAATCGGAATGCAGATCGCGCAACGCGCGCGTGCCTTCGGAATGACCGTAATCGGCGTCGATCCGGAGCATATTCCGGCCAACGCCAACGTCCAAAAAGTGGTGACGCCCGATGAGATCAACTCCGTCATCGGCCAGGCGGATGTGGTGTTTTTGTCGGCTCCGCATACGCCGCTTAGCGAGGGGATGATCGGCCCCGCGCAGTTTGAGCGTATGAAGAAGAACACTTACTTCATCGCCGTGTCGCGCGGGAAACTCTACGACACGCCCGCGTTGGTGAAGGCTCTCGACAGTCAGCGACTCGCTGGCGCCGGTCTTGACGTCACCGACCCGGAACCGCTTCCGGCGGGCCACTCGCTGTGGAAGTTCGACAACGTCATCATCACTCCGCACATCGCCGGGCAGAGCGACCTCGTATGGCAGCGGCGCATGGCGCTGCTGAAAGAGAACGCCAAGCGCTTTGGCGCGGGACTTCCTTTGATGAATGTCGTCGACAAGCAAAAGGGATACTAGGCTCGACCATCCAGCGGACCGGGAATCGTTCCGCCGCAAGTTCTGCGAAATTGCAGAGAGCCAGTATCACGGCGGCGCAGCTTCTGAAGTGACCGATTGCGCGGCGCTGCTTCGCTTCGCCTATCTGAAAACCTCGGGACGTCTCTTCGATACGCCAAACGGACGCCAGTATTTCGCTGACGCCCAGACGCTGAAAGAGCGCAATTGCCACTTCGTCGGACGAACTTGGCAGGAGGCCCGCCCGGCCGACCTTTTCTTTTACCTGCAGCTTCAGCAGGACCAGCCTTTCCACGCCATGATTTTCCTTGGACCCAGCAGTTTCGATCCGGGCCCGGAACGCTACGCGGTCTACCACACCGGTGCGAAGCCCGGAGAAATCCGGCGGCCCCGTATCGACGAACTCGCGCTGCATCCCGATCCACGATGGCGGCCGGAGTCCGGCAATCCAGCATTCCTCGGCGTGTACCGCTGGAGGATACTGGCAGAGTGAGGCGCTGGCTCGCCGGGATTCTGCTGCTGCTGGTCTGGCCGGGAGACGCGCAAACTCCCGTACCTTTCTTTTCGCTCAGCTCCGACCGTACGTATGCGCCCGGCGAGACTCCGCAGGTCCGCTTCTCCGCGCAGAATGTCGATGCGCTTGAGTTTCGCGTCTATCGCGTCAACGATCCGGTACAGTTTTTCCGCAAGCTGCCCGACGCGCACAATTTCGGCGGACAGGCTCCGCCGACGCCGCCGGCGCGCACGCTGCTGGAACGCATCCATCGATGGAAACAGCGCACCCGATTCTCCATGCGGCAGTTGTTGCGCGTGCAGTTCGGCGACGAGGAGCATCAGGCGCTTGCCGCCGCGTTCCGCCGCGCGAAGCGCACAGCTTCCACAGGCGTCGGGGGCGACAGCTACGCGGAAGTTCCGCTGCTAAATCCGCAGCAGCTGGTGCGAACTTGGCGCGTCCCCATCAACAGCAAGAATCCCTGGGACACGCAGGTAACTCCGGTGGAAGTGCCGGGCAGCGGGCTCTACATTGTCGAAGCGGCCGGAGGCGGACTGCGCGCCGCAACGATTGTCAGCGTCACGCCGCTGGTTGTATTGACGAAAGCGGCTCCGGGTCTGCTGATCGCGCAGACAGTCGATCGCACAACCGGGGCGCCCGCGCCGGCGTTGGTTCGCGTGCTCAGCAAGACCGGCGAACAGGAACAGCGATCCGACGCAAATGGCGTCGTACGAATTCCGCAGGAAGCGGAAGGTGATTCGGAGATCACGCTGGTGGTGAAGCGTGGAGACGACTTCGGCATCGCTTCGGTGAGTGCCTGGGCACTGCGGCGCGATCGCCACGAGCTTGCAATCGGATACATCTACACCGACCGTCCGATCTACAGGCCGGGCCACAAAGTCGGATTCCGGGCAATCCTCCGCGGAGAGGATCAATCCGGCTGGCGTCTACCCGAGGCGGCGGAAGTGGATTGCGAGATCGGCAATCCGGAAGGAACTACCGTTGACCGTCGAAAGCTGACGCTTAGCAAGTTCGGCACTGTGTCGGGCGAGTGGACGATTCCAGCGAATGCTCCGCTGGGCTACTACCGCGTCATCTTGAAGGCGGGTGAGTCGCGGCAGGCGGGAAGCTTTCAGGTGGAGGAGTACCGCAAGCCGGAGTACGAAGTGAAGGTGCGTGCGGAGCGTGGGCGCGTGCTGCAAGGGCAGCGAATTGAGTTCACCGTGGACGCGAAGTACTTCTTTGGCGAGCCCGTGGCGAATGGCCGCGTGCGATACACCGTGCGCCGGGCCCGGCATTGGAACTGGTTCGCCGCCGACTACGACTCTTCGGATTTCGAGGGCGGAGAAGACCCATCGTTCTATGGCGAACAGATTGAGAGCAAGGAAGGGCGGCTGAACGCGCAGGGCCAGTTGACGATCGCGCTTCCCACGCGGCTGTCGAATTTCGACGAGGACTACCGGGTTGAGGCTCGCGTGATGGACGAGGCGAAGCGCGAAATCGCGGCACGCGGCGCGGCCTTCGCCAGTGTCGGTGAATACTTCCTGCAGGCGAATCCGGAGAAGTACGTGTATGCTCCCGGCGAAACGGCGCGCATTCGCGTGCTGGCGGTCGACTATGACCGGAAGCCGGTTGCCGGGGTGAGCGTTGCGCTGAATGGCGCCCGCGCAGTCACCAGCGCGGAAGGCGAAGCAATCCTGGAATGGGTTGCGCCGAAGGCCGGCTCACATCAATTCTTCGTTCGTTCCGGGCGCATTTCGGCGGAGGTTTTCCTCTGGGTGTCTGGCGAATTCGCGGACCCTGGCGGTCGAAGCCAGATCGCGCTTGTGCCAGAGAAAAAGTCGTACCAGCCGGGCGAAACGGCGAGAGTACTTGTTGTCACGGGAGTGCCGGACGCGCAGGTGATGCTGGGCGTCGAGAGCCGCGCGCTGCATTCGATGGAGACTCGCAAGGTTGCGGCTTCGTCTTTTGTCTACGAGTTTCCGGTGCGCGCGCAGCATATGCCGAACGTGTTTCTGACGGCGTCCTTCATCCGGGCAGGGAAGTACTACTCGGGTTCGAAATCGATCAGCGTTCCCGCGTCGCGCAAAGCGCTTGACGTCTCCGTTCAGCCATCCAAGCCGCAGTTCAAGCCGGGTGAGCCGGCGCGTTATCTGGTGCAGACGAAATCTCTCGACGGTAGCCCGGTTGAGGCGGAAGTGTCGTTAGGAATCGTCGATGAGGCGCTGTACGGGGTGGCGCCGGACACGACACCGCAAATCGATAAAGCGTTCTACGGGCGAACGTATGATCGCGTCTTCACCAGTTCGTCGTTAAGTTTCTATTTCTACGGCCAAGCCGGAAAGCGTGCGATGCCGATCGCGCGATTGGGCAGCCGCACGCTGGCGCAGATGAAGCCGCCCAGCCCGAACGACCCGCGTGTCCGGAAAGCGTTTCCGGAAACCGCATACTGGTCGCCGTCGGTGATCACCGATTCGTCGGGCCGCGCGGAAGTGCGCTTGCAGTTTCCGGATTCAATCACCGCGTGGCGTGCCACGGCGCGCGCCGTCACCTCTGATACGCGCGTCGGATCGGCGGTTAATCGTGTGATCACGCGCAAGGATCTGATCCTGCGTCTTGCCGTGCCACGCTTCCTTACGAAGGGCGACGAGACCACGGTGTCGGCGATCGTCAACAACTATCTGGCCGACGCGAAGCAGGTGCGCCTGTCGATTGAGGCGACGGGACTCGAAGTAATTGGCGCACGCACGGCGGAAGGCGTCGCCGCGCCCAATCAGGAAACCCGGTTCGACTTCCGGGTGCGCGCGGGAAGCCGTGAATCCGCGCGGATCGTCGCGAAGGCATTGACGGATGAGGAGTCCGACGCGCTGGAAATCGATCTGCCAGTGCGGCCTTTCGGCGTGCGGCGGACGATTGTCGAATCGGGTGTGATCGACGCGGGTGGCAAGGCGTCGCCGACGATCACGTTCCCCATCTCGGTTGAAGACAAGACGCTGGAGTTGCGCGCGATGCCGTCGCTGGCCGGGGCGGTGTTCGGCGCGCTCGACTATCTGACGACCTATCCGTACGGCTGTACGGAGCAGACATTGTCCAGCTTCGTTCCCAACGCGGCGGTGGATCGCGCGATGCAAGCTTTGAATCTGCCCGGCATCAATCGCACCTCGCTGAGAAAGCAGATCAACGCGGGGCTTGAACGCATGGCCGAGCTTCAGCATCCCGATGGCGGCTGGGGCTTCTGGGAAAGCGACGATTCGGCGCCCTTCATGACGGCGAATGCGATTGCCGCGCTGAATGGCTTTGGGCAATGGGGACGCGTGAACCAGACGAAGGCTAAGGCGTGGCTTCAGAAGAGTTTCGAACAGGAGCGCCGCGCCCATCCGGATTTCCTGGCATTCCTCGCGTATGCGCTGAATCAACCCGCCGCAACTGAAGTCGTATGGAAGCGCAGGGACGAAATGACGGCTTCCGGCTTGGCGTTACTGGGACTGATGGTGCAGGGCGATCGCGCGGGAGAGATTGCGGGGCGTCTCGACAAGCTGATGACACCGGAAGGCTACTGGCGGTCCAGTCGCGACACGCTGATGGATATCGACGTGGACAACTCGGCGGAGACGACCGCGCGTGCCGTGAAGTTTCTTACGCGCGTCGCGCCTGATTCCCCGGCCATTCCGCGCGCGGTGGCGTGGCTGGTGACGCATCGCGATCAAGGTTACTACTGGTCGTCGACCAAGCAGACCGCAATGGTCGTCGATGCGCTGACGGGCTATCTGGAAAAGTCGGGTGAGCTGGACCCGAAGCTGGCGGCGGAAATTCGGGTGAACGGCGCCAGCGTGTGGAACAAGGAACTGACGCGCGACGACGCGTTAAGCCCACACCCGGCTGGGCTGCGCGTGATGACGAAGCAGCGGGAGAATCCGGTTATGTTCAGCGCTTCCGGCCGCGGGCGGCTCTACTGGAGCGCAACGGGCGCCTACTACGATCTGCCGAGGCCGATGAACGTAGCTGGCGGGCTTCAGATCCGGCGCGAGTATCTGCGCGAGCTGCAAGACGGCACTCGCGTAGCATTCGATGGTGTAGCGAAGCCAGGCGAAGTCATCGTCTCCCGAATCACCGTGTCGGGAGCCGACTACCGCTATCTGATGATCGAAGACCCGATTCCTGCGGGTGTCGAGCTAATGAAGGAATCCCGCGCCTATTGGACGCATCGTGAGCTTCGCGACGACCGCGCAGTAATCTTCGAGACGTACTTCTCCCGAACCCGCCAGTACGAGAACCGCATGAAGGCGGTGCGTCCCGGAAAATATCTCGTCAGCCCCGCGAATGTTGAGCCGATGTACCAGCCGGGAATCCAATCGATCAGCGACAGTGCAACGGTGGAGATCTTGCCATGACGCGCCGCATGCTCTGGGCAGTGACGGGTCACACATTGCTTCTTGGCGTCTTCTTCTGGTGGACCGGTATTTCGGACGAAACGAAATCCCAGGTGGCGCTGGGCGCCGTCGTGGCCGTAATTTGGTTGGCGGCGTTCGCGCTGCTTCAGACGCGAATCTTCCGCGAAGCCAATATCGCGGCCCTCAGCAATCCGAAGTTCTGGGCGGCGGTCGCGCTGTTTGCGGGAACACTGGTGGCGGCCGGCCTGATTGTGCATTGGATACCGAACGTCCCCGGGCTCGGCTGGCAGCTTACCAGCGCCGGACTACGCTTCAGTCTGGCGTGGCTATTGTTGAACGCCGCCTGGTGCGGCCTCGCGTGGCAGGCCAGTCTTCCACCAGCCCAGAACAGTGCCCTCGCCATGAACGGCGAGTAAGCGGCTGACGCGCTGCGCCGCGTCCCGGTAACGCGGGTCCGTCGGAGCCTCGCGATTCAGGCACAGCACCAGCCCTTCGCGGAACCACCACGCATGGGGCGCGGTGGAATTCGATTCCAGCACGGCGTGCAACAGCTCATGCCGAACGGTCCGGACCAGCGCGCCTTTCGACCGCAGGACGGATGCGGGCTGCAAGCGGATCGTCAGGTCGCTGGTGGTGGCCGCAACGTCGCCCGGCTGTCCAGTGGCGTCGCGAAACGCTGCGACGGTTGGATAGAACCAAAGCCTGGGCGGTCCTGCCGCGCGCAAGCCCGTTCGTTCTTCCGCCTCTGCCAGCGCACGTTCCGCAACTGGAACCAGCGCCTCATCGGCGGCACTGGAGAAGATTTCGACGCGCTCCCCTCCGAAGCTCCGCCACGTGATTCCGCTGGCCGACGTTCCAACGACGGCTGCCGGAAAATAGGCCGCCAGAATGTTGCGGTACGATTTCCCCGCTTCGCCCATGCGAGCGCACCCCAGCTGGCACAGGCCGAGTCCGTGGCCATGCCCCCGCCCTTGAAACACCACTCGATCGCCCGCCGGTTGCACGTCGAACCATGTGGACGGCAGGCGATCCCATCCCAGGTTCCGCCCCACCAGTAAGTGAAAGTCGTCGCCCGGCATCGTGCGCCCCGCCAGCCGCAACTGCGTTACGCGTCCTCCGGGTCCGCGTCCCACAATCTCTACCGCGCCTCCGAGATCCGCGGTCGAGATCGTCCGCTGCCATTCGTCTTTCGGGCACCAGGGATCGCGAAGGCCGCCTGCGGTGTAGCCGCCGCAGTTCTTGCTGTACAGCGCCTCCACCAGCGATCCGTGACGCCACAACATCTCGCCCTCCGTTTCTGCCGCCGCGCGAGTGACGGCAGCGTTTACCGCCGTGCGGCGAAAATCCTGGCAGTGCGTGGTGTCGCAGAAATCGAAGCCTTCTTTCTTGTGGCGGCCACGGTTTCGGACGGCGTACGTGCGTGCCGCAATGGCCATCGCCTTCTGCGCTTCGGGCGACGACATGCCAGCCGCCTCCCCTGCCAGCACTGCGGCGACATACTGCTCAAGCGGCATCTTGACCGTCGCGCCGCCGCCCTGAATTGAGTGCAGGCGGACGGTGACGTCCATCGCCAGCATTAGAA
This sequence comes from Bryobacteraceae bacterium, assembly GCA_041746955.1. Lineage (GTDB taxonomy): Bacteria > Acidobacteriota > Terriglobia > Bryobacterales > Bryobacteraceae > JAPKYZ01. The sequence continues at coordinate 27,067 of JBGTFZ010000027.1, read as the reverse complement.
TCAGCGGAGCCATTTAGCCAGCAATCTTTCGGCGGCGGGTTTGGCATCGGTTACGCCGCGGCCCCCGGTCATGGCCGCCACTACGACGCCCGGCGATTCCGGCGGCGCCCAACCCGCGTACCACGCCGCCTGCGCCGTCGTTCCGGTTTTCCCCGAACCCAGCCACGCACCACGATCCGTCCGCAGCAGCCGGGCATAGGCGCGCGCCAGCCGCAGCGGCGTTGCGGAAACGCCCCACATTCCCAGAGCCTGCAACTGCCGCTGGTCGTCCGTTCGCGCCAGCTGTGGCGCAAAGTCCTGAAGCGACTGTCGCAGCGTCTCCGGCGAAATCCTCAGTGCCAGCGCGGCGAAATAGCAGTTGCACGACAGCGCCACCGCGTCCGGTCCGTTGATGGGGCCCAACACCGGCGCGTGCGTGCAATCCAGCCGATGCCCCGCGACGCTTAGCTTGCGCTTGCATTGCCCGATGCCGCTGACCGGAATGAAAGGCTTCACGGTGGAGCCGGGCAGGGCGGACGAATGCTCGTCGCGGACTTCCAGCAATTTGCCGTCGCTTAATCGCAGGACGGCAAACGCTTCAGGCGGCATGGAACGCCTCGCGGTACTTTTCCGGCAGCTTGACGGGCCGCAGATCGCGTCCGCAGAAGACGTGAACCGTTTCGCCGCTGGCCAACTCGGCGCCGCTCTCCGCGCCGACCATGCGGTACTCAAACTTCACCAGGCGCGCGTGCGATTTTGAAGCCCGGGTGGATACCACCACCTCTTCGTCGTAGCGCGCGGGAGTGCGGTAGCGGCACGAAGCCTCCGCAACCATCAGCAGGATGCCGTCTTTTTCCTCCATGTCCTTGTAGCGGACTCCCCTTGCGCGGCACCATTCCACCCGCCCCAGTTCCATCCACACAAAGTAGTTTGCGTAGTACACCACCCCCATCTGGTCGGTTTCGGCGAAGCGCACGCGAAGGCGGGTTTCAACAGGCATTTACAATGACAGTATGCGAAAAAGCGCAGCGGCATTGTGGTTTGTAGCGGCTGCCTGGGGTCAGAATCTTCCGGAGTTCGAAAAGAAAGTTACGGAATTCACCCTGGCAAATGGCCTGCATTTCATCGTGCTGGAGCGGCACGAAGCTCCCGTGGTCAGCTTTCACACCTATGTGGACGCGGGCTCCGTGGACGATTCCAATGGCAGAACGGGCATCGCCCACATGTTCGAACACATGGCCTTCAAGGGCACCGAGACCATCGGGTCGAAGAACATCGTCCTTGAGAAAAAGGCGTTGGCCAACATCGAGGCCGTCTACGACCAGCTTGAGCAGGAACGGCGCAAGGGCACCGGCGCGGATGAGAAGCGCATGGCGGAGCTGCAGGCGAAGTTGAAGGACGCCATCTCCACCGCCAATACCTATGTGGATAGTGAGCTGTACACGCGCATCATGGAGGACAACGGCGCCGTCGGGCTGAACGCCTCAACCGGAGTGGATCAGACGCAATACTTTCTCTCCTATCCGTCAAACCGGCTGGAGCTTTGGTTCCTGATGGAGGCGGACCGTTTTCGCGCTCCCGTGTTTCGCGAGTTCTACAAGGAACGCGACGTAGTCCGCGAAGAGAAGCGGATGCGTAGCGAGTCCAGCCCGCAAGGGGAATTGGTGGACGCCATGCTGGCCGCCGCTTTTCAAGGGCATCCGTACAAGACTTCGCCCGCTGGATTCGCCTCGGACATCGAAAACTACCGCGTGGAAGACGCGAAGAAGTTCCGGGAGACGTACTACGTGCCAGGAAATCTGACAATCGCCATTGCCGGCGATGTCGATCCGAAGGAAGCGCGGCGTCTGGCTGAAAAGTACTTCGCGCCGATGCCAAAGGGCGAACTGCCGCCGCCCGTTATCACAGTGGAGCCGAAACAGAATGGAGAGCGGCGCGTGGAGATTGTCTCCGCCGCGCAGCCGATGCTGCTGATCGGATACAAGCGGCCCCAGAACACGCATCCAGACGACCCGGTGTTCGACGTGATCGACGGCATTCTTTCCGGCGGTCGTACGGGCACCATCTACAAGGAGCTTGTGGAGAAGCGGAAGCTGGCATTGGCCGCGGCGTCCGCCTCCAGTTTTCCCGGTGGCAAGTATCCGAATCTCTATCTGGTCTACGCCCTGCCGAACGCCGGAAAAACGGTGAAGGAACTGGAACTTGCGCTCGGCGGATTGATCGAGAATCTGAAGAACGTTCCGGTGGACGAAACGACGTTGAAGCGCGTCAAGACAAAAGTGCGCGCAGGGCTGATCCGCCAACTGGCGTCAAACGGCGGACTGGCCTCGCAGTTGACTTTTTATCACGTCAACTATGGAAACTGGCGTGTGATGTTCCAGGGAGTGGAAGACATTGAGAAGGTAACCGCGGCGGACGTACAGCGCGTCGCCCAAACCTACTTTGTCGACAAAGCGAAGACCGTCGCCTACCATGTGAAACCTCCTGAGGAGCACCACCAACATTGAAACCGCTACTCTTTCTTGCAACCGCCGTCCTGGCGGCACAGACCGCGGCTCCTCCGTCGTGGAAGACTCTGAAGTACCCTCCACTGCGGGACCCGCACATTCCAGAGGTGACTCAATTCACCCTGTCGAATGGGATGCGCGTGTTCCTGCTCGAGAATCACGAGCTGCCGGTTGTTTCCGGATTTGCCCTGGTGAGGACTGGAAATCTCTTCGACCCCAAGGAGAAGATCGGGTTGGCGGGCATCACCGGCGCGGTCATGCGAACCGGAGGTGCGGGCGGCAAGACCGGCGACCAGTTGAATGAGCAATTGGAAAATATCGCCGCCTCCGTCGAATCGAATATCGGCGAGACCAGCGCCCGCGTGTCGTTCAGTGCCCTGAAGGAAAACAGCGACGAAGTTCTCGGCCTGTTCAAGAGCGTGATCGCCGCGCCGTCGTTTGCCGAGGACAAGGTGGACCTGGCGAAGACGCAGGAGAAGTCTGGAATTGGCCGCCGCAACGACGATCCGGGCGACATCGCATCGCGCGAATTCAACGAACTCCTGTATGGAAAGACGACGCCGTATGGATGGAGGGCGGAGTACGCCACCATCGACGCGATCGTCCGCGAGGATCTTGTTGAATTCCACAAACGCTACTTCTTTCCGAAGAACATCATGCTGGCCGTTTATGGGGATTTCGACGGCGCAGCCCTGCGGTTGCGGCTGGAGCAGGTGTTCGGTTCCTGGACTGCGGAACAGCCCCCGGTTCCCGATTTTCCGAAGGTGGAAGCGGAGCCCCGCCCCGGAGTGTTCCTGGCCACGAAGGACGACGTAAACCAGACCAGCTTCTACATCGGCCATCTGGGCGGAACGTTGCTCGACAAGGATTACCCGGCGCTGGAAGTGATGGCCAGCGTGCTTGGCGGAAGCCCGTTCACCAGCCGCCTGGGCAGCGCGATCCGGGTGCAGCGTGGCTATGCCTACCAGATTGGCGCCGACTGGGGAGCCAACTACAGCCATCCCGGCACATTCACGATCGTGGGCGGCACGAAGAGCGAAAACACGGTTCCGGCAGTGAAGACTATCCGCGAGGAGGTGGACAAGTTCATACAGGGCCAGCCCTCGGCTGCGGAGCTTCAGTCGGCCAAGGACAAGATCCTGAATACCTTCGTGTTCAATTTCGACAACCCGTCCAAGACGCTATCGCGACTGGTGTCGTACGAGTACTTCGGCTACCCGAAGGATTTCATCTTCCAATACAAGACGGCGGTGGAGAAGGTTTCGGCCGCCGATGTCCAGCGCGTCGCGCGGCAGTACCTGAAGCCGCAGAACTTCACCTACGTTCTGGCTGGCAAACCGGCGGACTTTGGCACTCCGCTGACCGCGTTGAGTCTGCCCGTTACCCCAATCGACCTTACGATTCCCGAGCCGAAGGCGGACGTGTCCGCCGCCGACGAAGGGTCTATCTCGCAAGGCAAGCAGCTTCTGCAAAAGATGGCCGACGCGATGGGCGGCGCGGCGAAGGTGGCGGCGCTGAAGGATTACAAGGTCGCCTACAGCGTGGACATGTCCGGCGGCTCCGGCACCATGAAGGCCAAGCAGACGCAGCTCTGGATGGCCCCGGGCACGATCCGGCAGGAGAATGACCTGCCATTCGGCAAAGTGGTCGCTTACTACGATGGCGCGGGCGGATGGATTAAGCTGCCGCAGGGTGACGCTCCGCTGTCCGGGCCTGTGCTGAAGCAGATGCAGGAACAGTCGTTCCACGATCTGGTGGGTCTTGCGCGCAGCGCGTCCATTCCTGCTCGCCGGGTGAACTATGTCGGCCCCGGGGTGATTGAGATAACCGATGGCGGACTCGTCACGCGACTGGAGATTGACGAGGAGACGGGGGCGCCCAAACGGCAGATGTATCAGGCGACGGGAATGGGTGGCCCGCAGCAGGTGGAGGAGATTTACGGACCGCTACAGGAGTTTGGCGGGTTCCGCCTTCCCGCGAAGTCTACAGTGATGCAGGGCGGCCAGAAGTTCGCCGAAGCCACCTTGGCCTCAGCGGAGTTCGACACCGGCCTCACCCGGGCGCAACTGTCCGCCAAGCCATGATGCTGCGTGCGCTGTTTACCGGTCTTGTCGCGCTAAGCGCCTTTGCGGAGACCTTTGCCGCCCGGGGCGAGCGGGTAGTGAAAGAAGCCCTTGCGGCGGTTGGCGGGGACCGTTACCTTGCCATGAACGACAGGATTGAGAGGGGCCGCGCCTACTCCTTCCATCGCGAGCGGTTGTCCGGGCTGTCCCGAACCACCATCTACACCCGGTATCTGGTGCGCCCTGAGCCCCCTGTGCCCGGCTTCTTTGGTCTGCGGCTGCGGCAGGCGCTGGGCAAGAAGGAGGAGTCTGCGGTAGTGTTCCTTGAGGACCTGAAGGGCTGGGACATCACCTATCGCGGAGCGAGGCCGATTCCGGATGAAGATGTTCAGCGTTTTCAAGAAGGTCAGCTACGAAATGTGTTCTACATCTTGAGGATGCGCTTGGGAGAACCGGGATTGATTCTGGAGTCCAAGGGCTCCGACGTGGTCGACAACCAGCCGGCGGAATTGGTGGACATAACCGATTCGGAAAACCGAGTGATCCGCGTTTGGTTCCATCAGACAACGAAGCTGCCCATCAGGCAGCTTGCCGTCCGCCGCGAAGGGCCGGACCGGTTCGAGGACCTGACGTTTTACTCGAAGTATCGCGACGTAGGAGACGGAGTACAGTGGCCTTACACTATGCTTCGCCAGCGTGACGGCGCGACGGCTTTCGAGATCTTCCTGGATTCCGTTGAAATCAACCAGGGGCTGGACGACACGCTTTTCACGGTTTCGGGCGACACCAAAATCTTGAAAAAGAAGTAGAAATTAGGAAGTCGTTCCGGTGCTATAATCTGTACGTCTCGTAGCGTGGTACGCGTGTGCCGCGAAGATCAGGCGAAAATGTCAGCAGCCGTTGGGTGCCTGCCGGACCATGGATCTCGACCAGCTTCGCACATTCCTCGAAATCGTCCGCCTGAAGAGTTTCTCGAAGGCGGCTCAAACGTGCTATCGCACGCAGCCCGCGATTAGCGCCCAAGTCCGCCAACTGGAACAGGAGTTAAATACAACGCTGTTCGACCGGCTGGGCACGCGCATATCACTGACGTCTGCCGGGCGAATTTTCGCAGATTATTCGGCACAGATCCTGGACCTGCGCCGGCGCGCGCAGGACGCGATTAATGAACTGGACCGGGTTCCTCGCGGCGAACTCGTGATTGCAGCCAACGAGGCCACTTGCATTTACGTGCTCCCGGAGGTTTTCTCAAAGTTCAAGCTGCTGTTCCCCAATGTCCAGCTTCATGTTGACCGGTCCTACGGCAGCAAGGTGGTGGAAGCCGTACACAACAACCTTGCGGATTTCGGGATCACGCAGCTTCCGGTTCAGGAAAAGAAGCTGCAGGTGGTGAAGATTCACGCCGATGAGATTCGCGTCATTCTCTCACCGCAGAGTCCGCTGGCGCGGAAACGCGAGATTACCCCGAAAGACCTGCCGGGGGTGCCGCTGCTTCTGCCGAAGTCGGGCACTACGCGCAGCCGGTTGAACTCGTGGTTCGAGGCGGTTGAGGAAGAATTAAACGTGTCGATGGAACTGGATTCCACCGAAATGATCAAGAGATTCGTGATGGCTGGAATCGGCATCAGTTTCCTGGCGGCGTCGCACTGCCAGGAGGAGGTGGATGCCGGGCGCATTCTGGCCATCTCGCTCGGTCCGGAACCAATGATCCGGCGTTTGGGTTTGATCTACCGTAGGGACAAAGCGCTTTCGAAGGCGGCCCTGGGATTTATCGATGTGACGCTGGCGCAAGCCGGCACGGCGGAACGGTTCGAAGTTCCGCGCGATGTTGTGGCGGAGATGACGGCCGCACGGCCGTAGGTAAGCTGAAGGAGCAGACGATGGATGCCAAGTCGCCCGATCGGGTCCCCACGTACCGGTGTTCGACGATTTTTGTGTCGGAAGGCAGCGAAACGCTAGTGTACCGGTCGTTGGGCGAAATGCCCACGCATCTAAGAAATCGCATCACGGCCCGGACGCGCGGCGGCGCTTCGGCGACAATCTTCATCGCGAACCGGGGAGGCCGGGAGGAATTGGCGAAGCGGCTGCGCGGCATGCCCTCGCGCGTCGAGACGCGGCTGGAGGAGACGGTGCCCGCAACAGTGGTTACGGCCGCGCCGGCGGAGCCGCCCAGCTTTACGGAAGTTTCCAGCAGCGGCATTCTTTCCCCCGCCGTGCGGCACGGCGTCGTGGTCGTCAGTGGTCTGTGTCTTCTCGCCTGGCTCCTGTCCACCTGGGGCTGAACCTACTAAAGAAAATCGCCGGGCGTCCGATAGTACCCATGTGGAAAGACGCCACCGAATCCGCCATCAATTGACCCATCCCGTCCGGCTGACCATTCTGGGCCCGGACTCCTCACGCAACTCCGTCCTTCCGGGTGTCCTGCTGGACTACTCGGAGCGTGGCATGCGCGTTCGGATCCCCGCACAGGTCGAATCCGGCGCGGCAATTCGCGTTGAAATGGAAGACCAGATGCTTCTGGGTGAAGTCTGCTACTGCCAATCGCTCACTGGCGGCCAGTTCGCCTTGGGGCTGATGATGGAGCAGTCGCTACGCAACCTGGACGACCTTAGCCGGCTGGTGCAGGCCCTCAGCGGCGAGTCGCTGGAACCTACTCCGGCAGCATAGAACCTAAGACCTAGCAAGGTTGCGTCCCGCGAGAACACCGGGCGCGGTATTCTCGTAGTTTCGTTCGAATGCCGCAAACCGCAGTTGTGATTGGCCGCGCCGGCCAGCTGGGCACGGAGCTGGTTTCCGAGTTCACCACCCGGGGCTGGAAGATCGTGGGCTTCGACCGGCACTCGCTGAACATCGCGGATGCCGGGCAAGTCGAGAAGGCGCTGACCGCCGCCAACCCGGACTTGGTGCTGAACGCCGCCGCCTACAATCAGGTGGACGTGGCGGAGCGGGAGCCCTTGGCCGCATTCATGGTGAACGGCCTCGCCGTGCGGAATCTCGCCGTCACTTGCCGCCAGCTTGACGCGCGCCTGGTTCATTTCTCCACCGACTACGTCTTCGATGGAGCCGCTGGCCGTCCCTATCATGAGGAAGACCCGACCCGCCCCCTAAGCGCCTATGGCGTGTCGAAGCTGGCGGGAGAAATCTATGCCCGCGCATATATCGACCAAGCCCTGGTCATTCGAACCTCGGGAGTCTTCGGTCCGGCCGGCAAGTCGACGCCTCGCGGAAACTTCGTCGAACTGATGCTGCGCCTTGCGGCGGGCGGCCAGCCCATTCGAGTGGTGGAAGATCACGTCGCGTCACCCACTTACGCTCCGGAACTTGCGCGGTTGACGGCCGACTTGGTCGAAAGCGGAGCCTCGGGAATATTTCATGGCGGCGGTGAAATGCCGATTTCCTGGTATGAGTACGCAAAGCTGATCTTCCGGCAGGCGAAAGTCTCGCCGGAACTCAAGTCCACCAACGAGCGCGAGTACCGGACGGCGGCCCGGCGTCCAAGATTCTCCGCCCTGGAGAATCGCCGCGCGGCGTCGGCTGGAATCGCAAGGATGACACCGCTCGACGAATGCGTCGCCCGCTATCTGGTGGCGCGAGCCTGATGGAAGTGATGACACCGGGCACAGGCTGGATCGAGATGATCTGCGGCCCGATGTTTTCCGGCAAGAGCGAAGAACTGATCCGGCGGCTGCGACGCGCGCAGATTGCGCGGCGGCGCGTTCAGGTTTTCAAACCGGCGATCGACAACCGGTATTCGCCGCACGAAATCGTCTCGCACGCCTCGGCGCGAATGGAATCGGAAAACGTCGAATCGCCCGCCGGAATTCTTACCGGTCTCGACCGGCGGACTCAGGTAGTCGGTGTCGATGAGGCCAATTTTCTCGGGCCGGGATTGGTGGATGTGGCCCAGCAACTGGCCGACAGCGGAAAGCAGGTAATCATCGCGGGTCTGGATACCGACTATCTTGGCCGGCCCTTTCCCCCGGTTCCCGATCTGCTGTGCGTTGCGGAGGCGATTACCAAGACTCTGGCCATCTGCATCCGGTGCGGCAACCCCGCAAAGCACACCCAGCGCCTGATCGAGTCTGGAGATCTGATCGTGGTCGGTGCGTCAGGCGCCTACGAAGCCCGGTGCCGGCGCTGTTTCGAGCCCGGCGAGCCGCATCAGGAATCCCTGAACTTTAGCGCCAGCGGCCGCGAATCCCGGGCTCCGGAAACCACACTGCGCCAGCCGGCGTCCTAATCAACAGCGAGAGACGTCCGGAAGCGGGCGTATCATAGGAAGCAAAGGAACAATCGCGAATGAGTGATGTGAACTACGGCTATCCGCCGCCGCAAGACGGAGCCTCAAAACAAAAATTTGCCATCCTGTTTGGAGCGGTAATCGCCCTCCTGGTCGCCAACGTCGTTCTCTATTTTCAACTGGAGAACGTGCGGGAGCAGTTGGCCAAGGTGCAGGACGGTATGGCGGGTGAAGTGGCCAGCCTTCGGGAGAGTTCCGCCGTTACCGCCGAAGCGCAGCGCCGGACGGTGGATTCCCTTCGCGATCAGCTGGACGGAGCGCGGCGCCAAGCTTCGATGGCTGCCGGACAGGCGAAAGTAGACGCGACGAAACGGGCCGAAGAACTGGCGGCGAAGCTGCAAGTGGCGCAGGAGTCGCAGCGCAAGGCCGTTCAAGATGAATTTACAGCCGTGAAAGCCGCCGCTGCCGCAACGGACACTAAGGTTAGCGAGGTCCGGACCGAGGTCGGAAAGGTCGACACGAAGGTCGACTCGGCGAAAAGCGAAATCGACAAGACGATCTCCGATCTCAAGCGCGTTACGGGCGACCTTGGAATCACCAGCGGCTTGGTGGCGACGAATTCAACCGAACTGGGAATGTTGAAGGCGCTGGGCGAACGAAACTATTTCGACATCAATCTGACGAAGACCAAACAACCCGTGCGCATCGGTGACATTTTGGTGAAGCTGAAAAAGGCCGATCAGAAGCGAAATCGTTACACCTTGGAGGTAACGGCGGACGACAAACGGACCGAGAAGAAGGACAAGACCGTGAATGAGCCGGTGCAGTTCATTGTGGCCGGCGTGCGGCAGCCGTACGAGATTGTTATCAACGAGGTAAACAAGGACAAAATTGTCGGATACCTCTCCACACCCAAGGTTCGCGAACCGCGCAAATAGCGTGCGGCAGAAGGGCGGCGGTTCAGGACGGAGCCGCCGCCTTAGTTCTTTCTTCCTGGGAGTACCAACCCATGCAACTTCTTGGCATGTCGCAGCGTCCAACTTAGCGTAGAGGAAATGGTCAAGAAAATGAAAGTCCCGCAAGCGCCGATTGATTCACAGGACGTGGCTGGTTTGACGTCGCTGATGTTTCAGGGTGGTTCGTTTGTCTGCTGGACGCTGGGAGCGTGGAGCCTAACCGCCGCGCTTCACATCACGCAATCCTTCGCGGTCGAAGGGGGTCTGTTCTCCAATTGGATCGCCTGGATCGCACTAGGTTTTGGACTTCGGCTGGCCGGAAAGTTCCTCTCGAAGGAGCTTGCCACGTATCAGTGGCAGATGCCGCAATTGGCGCGGGCCCGCCGGAGCCGGACGACTCCGTCCGACGATAGGTCGGCGGCTGCGGCCTGACTGAGCATTCAGGCCCTCCAGTGGTCCGCCGCATTTCCAGATCCTCCGGGAAATCCTGGTTCGCTTGAGCAACGGACCGGGAGGGCGGTGATTTCTTCCCGCCCTGCGGCGGCCCTTTGATAGGCTGAACTATCGAGGTCCGCCCCTCATGCCCCTGTCCACAAGACCCTACGCCCCTCGATTTTCGAATTCGCAATCCTTCCCTCCGGGCGTCAAGTGGCTGTTGATCGTCAACACGGCCATCTTTGTCGCGCACTTCCTCTCCGCGCAAGCCGGTATGTCCGGCCTTTTCGACTGGGCTGGCCTGGTCCCAGCGCACGTTACGCATGGCCGCATCTGGGAACTGTTTACGTACATGTTCCTGCATTCGCTGGGCAGCTTCTGGCACATCCTGATCAACATGCTGATGCTGTACATGTTCGGCGCGGACCTGGAACGCACATGGGGCACTGAGCGGTTCCTGCAGTACTACACGATCTGCGGTGTTGGCGCGGGCATCTGCGTCGTCATCGGAAACTATCTGTTCGGAAACCCGCTCTCCTACACCATTGGCGCGTCCGGCGCCATCTATGGCCTTCTGATGGCGTTCGGAATGCTCTACCCCGACCGGCAGATCCTGTTCAGCTTTCTGTTCCCCATCCCCGCGAAGTATTTCGTGATGATCCTTGGCGGCATCGCGTTTCTCAGCACGTTCGGGTCTTCGGGGGGCGGCGTCAGCCATGTGGCCCACCTGGGCGGTATGCTGTTTGGCTATGCGTACCTTAAAACCGCGCGGAAGCGTGGCAACGTCCGGATTCTCGGCGCCGTCGACGACTGGTACCGGAACTACAAGATCAACCGCGCAAAGAAGAAATTCGACGTCTACCTCCGCCGCCATCGCGACGATTAGCCGCCGGACATTCGTTATCCCGGGCCTAGCGCCCTTGTTCGCGCAGCCGGCCGCCGCACCACCCAACATTCTGTTCATCATGCCGGACCAGTGGCGCGGCATGGATCTGGGTTTCCTTGGCGGCTCACCCGTCCGCACTCCGAATCTGGACCGGTTGGCCGCGCAAGGGGTCGTCTTTACCTCCGCTGTGGCCAACACGCCGGTCTGCTGCGCCGCGCGCGCCAGCCTGCTCACCGGGCAGTACGCGCACTCGGTGGGCGTCGCCGTCAACGACCTGCCCTTGCCCAGCGACGTTGGGACAATCGCCAAGATTCTAGGCAGCGCTGGCTACTACACCGGGTTTGTCGGCAAGTGGCATCTGGAGGGCGGTCCGCGAATGCCGGGGTATGTTGCGCCGGGTCCGCGCCGGCAGGGTTTCGAATTCTGGGCCTCGTCCATCTGCAACCACGATTACTTCCGCCAGGTGTACTTCCGCGACGACCCCGCGCCCATCCGGATGCCGGACTACGAAACGTATGGCTGGACGCGGGAGGCGCTGGACTTTCTTGAACGCGCAAAGCAGCGCAAGCAACCGTGGCTGCTGTATCTCCAGCAAGGCCCTCCGCACGATCCGTACCTTCGGCCGCCGGGTTTCGAGAAGTCCTACGATCCTGCCGCCATTCCGCTTCGTCCCAACTGGTCGGAAGGTGCGACGGGCGGCAACGGAAGACCCACCGGAACGCGTCAGCAGATTGCCGCGTACTACGCCGCAATCGAATGCCTGGATCAGGAAATTGGCAAGGTGCTGGCCCAAGTGGACATGTCGAATACCGTGGTGTTGTTCCTTTCCGACCACGGAGACATGCTGGGGTCGCACCAGATGGCCTTGAAGCGCAAACCGTGGGAGGAAAGCTGCCTGGTTCCAATGATCTTCGCCGGCGCGGGAGTGCCCGGTGGGCGCAGGACTTCGACACCCATCTCCCACATCGATATCGTTCCCACACTGCTGGCCATGGCGGGCCAGCGCAGGACTGCGGAAATGCCCGGGTTCGACTTTACCGGCTACCTCCGCTCCCGCGCCAGCGACGCGCCGCAAGATGCACCGAAGTTCTCCATGCTGATGAGCCAGGGGCGCACCGAAGGAGGGCAGTTCGCGCCTTGGCGCGGCTTGCGCACCCCGAAATGGAAGTACGCGCGATTTGAAGACAAGCCATGGGTGCTTTATGACATGGAGAAAGACCCGTTTGAGCAGAAGAACCTTGCCGCTACGAAGGACTTTGAGAAGCTGACGGGCGGGTTCGATACGGAGATCCAGAACTGGCAGGCTCGCTTCGACGACAGCTGGGAAGAGCAGGTGGATTGGATGCTGAGGAAGCTGCCCGGATAGCGCGCGCGCCGTTCTTCCGTATCCGATCCGGTTTTCGACACGTCTGATATAGTTGGGGCGAAGGAACGAGGCGCGGCTATGAAGCTTTCGAGACTTGCAGTAGTTCTGGCGGCCGGAAGCCTTCTGGCGGCATTCCTGGTTTTCCTGATGCCGGCGGCGGGGTGGGCACAGTCCGGCCCGAAGAAGGAATCTTCAGAGACCGTCGCGCGGCCCCGAAAAAAGGATGCTCCGCCGGAGCCCGAAGCCGAAAAAATCCCTTCGAAGCTGAACCGCAAGAACGACCTGCCGGAAGATCTGGCGACATTCCGTAGCGACGTCACCACGGTGAACGTCGATGTTGCCGTGCTCGACAACAAAGGCCGGTTCATCCCCAACATTCCGCAGGACCGCTTTCGGATTCTTGAGGACGGGGTTCCCCAGCCGATCACGAATTTCAATCTTGGCGAAGCTCCGATGACAGTGGCGATGGTCATCGAATTTTCGAATTTGTTCCAGCAGTACTGGTCGTACGGATGGCAGGAAACGCTGCAGGGCGCGTACGGATTTCTTGAGACGCTAAAGCCCGAAGATTACGTCGCGGTTGTGGCTTACGATCTTCGGCCCGAGATTCTTGCGGACTTCACGACAGACAAGAGAAAAGCCTACGAAGCGATGTCACGTTTGAGAATTGCCGCCTATTCGGAATCGAATCTCTACGACGCGCTGGTCGATACGGCGGGTCGCATGTCGGAGATTGAGGGTCGCAAGGCGATCGTGCTGCTGGCCAGTGGCATGGACACGTTCAGCAAGCTGACTTTCGACAAGACCCGCAAGGAGTTGCAGTCGGCGGGCGTGCCGATCTACGCAGTGGGCCTGCTGCAGGCGTTGCGCGAATGGTACGACGCACGCGGCTATTTGGGCTCCATCCAACGGCTGGACTTCCTGCAGGCCGACAATCAGATGCGCACTTTCGCGCGCGAGACTGGCGGACAAAGCTACTTTCCCCGTTTCTTCGGCGAATATCCCAACATCTTCCGCTCCATCCACGAAGCTCTGCGCAACCAGTACTCTCTTGGGTTCCAGCCAACCAACACCGAGAAGGACGGGAAGTTCCGCAAGCTGAAGGTGGAACTGGTCAACCCGGCAACTGGCGATCCTTTGAAGATTGTGGATGAGAAAAACAAGCCCGTGAAGTACTCCATCATTGCGAAGGCCGGCTACACTGCCGCGCGCAAAGTTGAGTAACGCGCAGCCGCAAAGTCAAGCGTTAGATTTCCATCCATTCCACCGCGATACGAAGTGATTGACAGCTCCGACACGGGATTGTTACCGTCACAAAGTTCCCTTCCACTGATGAGCTCGACAAAATCTCCCGATGCCCTTATTCTCCTCGTTGACGACAACCGGTTGGGCCTTCAAGCCCGAAAGCATGTACTCGAAGAATTAGGCTTCAAAATTCTCACGGCCCCGTCGGCGAACGCGGCCCTGGAACTGTTCGGCAGGAACACATTCGATCTGGTGGTAACCGACTACAAGATGCCCGACATGAGCGGCATCGAGTTGATTCAGCGTATTCGCAAAGCGAACGCGGCCATTCCCATCATTCTCATTTCGGGTTTTGCCGACGTGCTGGGCCTGGATGAAGAAACAACGGGCGCCGACTTTGTGATGATGAAGAGCGCGAACGAAGTGACGCACTTGGTCCGCGCGGTGAACCGCCTTCTCAATCGCAAGCCCACCCGTCGAGGACCCGGTTCGGAGCCCGGCTCCGGCAAGGGCCGCAAGAAGACGGGTTGATGGTGCGGCTGGCGCTTTGCGTGTTGCTGGCTGGGGTTTGTTCCCTGGCTCAAACCCGCAAGCCGCCGGCGCGAAAAAAGGCACCTCCCGCAAAACCGGCGTCGCAGGTTCAATCCTGGCTTAGCCAGATGTCGCTGCGCCAGCAGGTGGCGCAGTTGGTGGTCGTGCCATTCTACGGCGAGTCGCTGGCATCATCCAGCAAGGAGTTCCAGGACTACCAGAGCTTGGTGCGCGACACCGGCATCGGTGGCATGATCATTCTCAATCGCGTGCGCGGCGGCCTTGTCGTCAATGCGGAGCCGCATGCGATGGCGGCGTTTCTAAACCGCATGCAGCGTTCCGCGAAGATTCCTTTGATTGTCGGTGGCGACTTTGAGCGGGGCGCGTCGATGCGCGTCTCCGACACGATCAAGTTCCCCCACAACATGGCTTACGCCGCGGCGCGGGACGTCGAAGGCACGCGTTTGCTGGGTTTGCAAACCGCGAGGGAATCGCGCGCCATGGGTGTTCACTGGATCTTCGCCCCGGCGGCGGACGTCAACAACAACGCCGACAATCCGGTGATCAATCTTCGTTCCTATAGCGAAAATCCTGATGAGGTTGCGCAGCATGTCCGCGCGTACGTCGACGGCGCGCACTCCGACCCGTCGAATCCCGTCCTTGTCTGCGCGAAGCATTTCCCGGGCCATGGCGACACCGCCGTCGACAGCCACTTGGGGCTTAGCCGTATCGAAGCCACGCGGGAGCGTCTGAACGAGATGGAACTGAAGCCATTCGCCGCCGCGATCGCCGCGGGAGTGGATTCCATCATGACCGCCCATCTTTCGATTCCCGCGCTGGAGCCGGAGGAAATTCCGGTGACCGTCTCGCCGAAGGTGATGACGAAACTCCTGAAAGAGGAGTTGGGTTTTCGCGGGATCGTCACCACGGACGCGATGGACATGTATGGGCTTTCAAAGCAGTTGAAGCCGGGTGAGGCTGCCGTACGCGCCATCGAAGCGGGCGTGGATGTCCTGCTGATTCCACCAGACCCCGAACGCGCGATTCAAGCCGTCGTCCGCGCCGTCCAAAGCGGCCGCATCTCTCCACAGCGAATCCGGGCCAGCGTAGAGAAGATTCTGACCGCGAAGGTTCGTCTCGGGCTGCATCGCAACAAGCTGGTCGAAATCGAACGAATTCCCGACGCAGTGAATGTGGCGGCGGCAGCCGAGCGCGCCCAACAGACCGCGGATCGCGCGGTGACGCTGGTGCGCGACGCCCGCGATCTCTTCCCGCTGAAGGAGCCCGATCGCGCCTGCGTATTCGTCGCGATGGAGAACCGCTGGTCCATCCTTGGACGGCGGTTTCTCGACGAAGTGAAAATGCGAGGGCCGAAGACTTTGGCTCAGGTGGTTGATTCATCGCTGCCCGATGCCGCTCTCGACGAGATCGCCAAGGCCGCATCCACATGCGCGGGCGTCTACGTCGCGACTTTCTCGTCGCCCAGCGCCTACCGCGGCGACACGGCGCTGATGCTTTCGCCACCGCTGACGCGTTTCCTCGAAACGCTGATGGCGGGTCCAGCGCCCGTGGGGCTGATCAGTTTCGGCAATCCTTATCTGTTGCGGGCGTTTCCGGTTGCGCCTTCATACGTCGCCGTCTTCACCACCGCTGCGACGGGCGAGGTCGCGATGGCGAAGGCCCTCTTCGGGCAGTCACGATTTCAGGGCAAGCTGCCGGTCACCATTCCGGGGCTCGCCGAATACGGCGCCGGGATCTTGAAGTAGCCTGACAGAATGGTTCTCCTGCTGCCGTTCCTGCTGCTGGCGCAGGAGTGGCCCCACTATCACGGGGGTCCGCAGAACACAAAGTATGTCGCGGCCTCGCAGATCACGCCGGCCAATGTCGGCAGCCTTCAGGTGGCGTGGAAGTTTGATTCCGGCGACGAGTTTCCAGGGTCGGAGATCCAATGCAACCCTATCGTGGTCGATGGTCTGTTGTACGCCACCACGCCACGCCTACGTGTCATCGCTCTCGACGCGGGCACAGGAAAACTCCGGTGGAGCTTCGATCCCAATCCAACGCGCCAGACGCCGCGAAAGCGCCGCAATCGAGGGGTGGTGCATTGGAATGGCCAGATTCTTTTTGGATACGAGCATTGGCTGATCCGTTTGGATGCGAAGACGGGCCGCGAGGTGGGCCGCATCGACCTGCGCGTTGGACTGGGCCGCGATCCCGCAACGTTGACCGTGACGAACACCACCCCGGGTGTCATTTTCGAGGACAAACTGATCCTCGGCCATCTGGCCAGTGAGGACCTGCCGTCTTCACCGGGTGACATCCGCGCGTTCGATCTGAAGACCGGCAAGATCGCGTGGACGTTTCATACGATTCCGCATCCAGGAGAGCCGGGATACGAGACGTGGCCCGATGGCGCGTGGCAGCAGCTGGGCGGCGCGAACAACTGGGCGGGGATGGCGCTGGATGAGAAACGTGGCATCGCCTATGTTCCAACAGGCTCCGCCGCATTCGATTTCTACGGCGCCAACCGCGCCGGCGACAACCTCTACGCAAACTGCCTGCTGGCGCTGGACGCGCGCACCGGAAAACGACTTTGGCACTTTCAATTCGTGAGGCACGACGTTTGGGACCGGGACCTCCCCACCGCGCCCACGCTGGTGACGGTGATGCGCGACGGCAGGCTGATCGACGCTGTTGCGCAGATCACGAAATCGGGGCACGTGTTTGTCTTCGACCGGACGAGCGGCGAATCGTTGTTTCCTCTTCGTGAGGTGCGCGTCGCGGCTTCAACCGTTGAAGGCGAGAAGCTCTCCAGCATCCAGATTCTTCCGGTGGCCCCGAAGCCTTTCGCCCGTCAGCTACTGACGGAGGAAATGGTCGCGCCATCGAAGAAGGAAGCCTTTCGCGCCCTGCGGTCCGGCCCGCAATTTACGCCGCCCTCGCAAGAAGGCACGATTATCTTCCCGGGCTTCGACGGCGGTGGCGAGTGGGGCGGAGCAAGCTTCGATCCAGAGACCCGCATGATGTACATCAACTCCAACGAGATGGCCTGGACGCTGCGGCTGGTTCCCAGGCCCGCGAACCGCGCCGTCGCGAGTGCGCAGGAAATCTATGCGGCTAATTGCGCGTCTTGCCACCGGGCGGACCGGCAAGGATCGCCGCCGGAGTTTCCTTCGCTCCTGCAACTGCGGCGTCCCGCGGCTGAGGTTAGTGAAGTGATTCGCAAAGGCTCCGGCCGGATGCCGGGCTACGCGAAGATGGGGGAGGCCGCTATTGGCGCGATGACGAAGTGGTTGCTTTCCGGGGAGAACGAAGTGGTCCGCACGTCGGCGGTTCCCGGCGCTCTTCGGTTCTACCACGACGGCTACAACAAGTTCCTCGACGCCGAAGGCCGACCCGCGATCACACCTCCCTGGGGAACGATGAACGCGCTGAATCTCGATACCGGCGAGTACGCGTGGCGGATTCCGCTGGGTGAGTATCCCACGGTCGCGGACAAGACCACCGGCAGTGAAAACTACGGCGGCAGCATCGTCACCGATACCGGACTGCTATTCGTCGCCGCCACTATCTACGACGGAAAGATTCGCGCCTTCGACAAACGCGATGGGCGTCTTCTCTGGCGGCACGATCTTCCCGCGCCGGGCAACGCGACGCCCGCGCTGTATCAGCACGCGGGCAAACAGTACCTTGTGATTGCCGCCGGGGGAGGGAAGGGCAAGGGCGTGAAGTCGGGCGGAAGTTACGTCGCCTTCGCGCTGCCCGATCAGGCCTCGACGGTTTCCGGTACGTCAGCCGCCGTAAAGTAGGCGCAGTCGGGATGGTGGAACACCATTGCGGAGACGCTGGACTCAGGGTCCATCATGAAGCCTTCGGTAAGCGTGATTCCGATTTCGCCGGGATTGATCAACGCGAATAGCTTCAACTGGTCTTCCATGTTCGGGCACGCGCCATACCCGAAGCTGTACCGCTTGCCGCGGTATCGAGAGGTCCACCGCTCCTGCATGGTCAGCGTTGGGGCGTCGGGAAAGCCCCAGTCTTCGCGGATGCGCCGGTGCAGCCACTCGGCGGTCGCTTCGGCCGTTTCGGTGGCCAGCGCCAGCAGCGCGACGCTCTTAAAATACTCGCCCTTGTACTTCGCCTCTTCTGCGCGCTCCCGGACGCCTCCGCCTGCCGTCACCGCGAAGATCGAGACATGGTCGCGGCGGCCTTCCTCAGCGTTGAGAACGTAGTCGGAAAGGCAGAGACCGTCGTCTTTTGCCTGGCGGCTGAAGTGGAACGTCTCGATGGGCGACGCGCCGCCCGGCGCAAACATGTGCAGCGAGTTTCCAGAGCGTTCCGCTTCAAAAAACTGCCAAACGGCTTTCGGCCGCAGAAATCCAGCCGCCCACTGTTTCACTTCTTCTACGTTGTGAAACAGGTCGAGCGCCTTTGAATCCCGCTCCGCCAGACGCTTCTCGAAATTTCCTTTGTAGCCGAGATTCTTCCCGTACAGCATGAACGGGTTGATGTAGCTCCAAACTTCGGAAAGATTCGGAACGTCGCGCACCTTCCGGTCAAGATACGGCGCGGGTGGAACTGGAATCTCCACTCGCACTTTCGGCGAGCGCCGTTCAGACTGGGGCGCCGCAGCGGTCTCCACCACGGGCGCCGCTTCCTCGCCGGTGAAAGTGGACGCGCGAAGAATCGCCTCGCGGCTGGATTCGTTCATCAGTTCATTCATCAGCCGCAGCCCCGTCATCGCATCCTTCGCGTAGATGGTGGCGCCGCCGTAAGCCGGCGCAATGCGCGTCCGGGTGAACTTGTCGGACAGCGCCGCTCCGCCGACGAAGAGGGGCACTTGAATGCCCGCGTCACGAAGGTCGCCGCCCGTGATCACCATCTGCTGTGTGCTTTTTACGAGGAGTCCCGAAAGTCCGATGGCGTCGGGCTTGTGCTGCTGGTAGGCGCGGATGAGATCTTCTGGCGGAACCTTGATGCCAAGATTCACCACCTCGTAGCCATTGTTCGAAAGAATGATCTCGACAAGATTCTTGCCGATGTCGTGGACGTCGCCCTTGACGGTGGCCAGTACAATCTTGCCGCGCGCCGCCGATTCGTCCTTCTGCATGAACTGCTCAAGATGGCTGACGGCGGCCTTCATGGCTTCCGCCGATTGAAGCACCTCCGCGACGATCAGCTCGTTGTTGTTGAACAGCCGGCCAACCTCACTCATGCCTTTCATCAACGGGCCGTTGACGATGTCGAGGGGCGGCATCTGCTCGGCGAGCTTCAGATTCAGGTCGGCAATCAAGCCGTCCTTGGTGCCCTGAACGATGTAGTTGGCCAACCGCTCGTCCAAGGGAAGATCCTGTACGTTCGGCTTCACCGACGCGGTGCGTCCGCGAAAATGCGCGGCAATTGCGGCGATGTGGAACTGATTGACAGCGATCTTCTGTTCGCGAGACTGCTGCCGCCAGTCCTCCGGTACGCCGTGAAACTCCGCGGTTTCCGGCGGGGTGCTGAACAGCAGATGCTCCGCCAGACGCCGCTCTTCGATCGGAATCGAGGCGAAGCGTTCCAGCTTCTCCGTATTCACGATCGCCAGATCGAGCCCGGCCTTTGTGCAGTAGTAGAGGAATACGGAGTTGACCACCTCGCGCGCCGCCGCCGGAAGTCCAAACGAAATGTTCGAAATCCCCAGCACGGTCTTGACGTACGGGACGTTCTCCTTGATCAGCCTCAGCGCTTCGATGGTCTCCACCGCGCCGCCGATGTAGTTCTCGTCGCCGGTCGCGCACGGAAACACTAGCGGATCGATGATCAGATCTTCCGGCGCCAAGCCGAACTTCGACGTGGCGAGATCGACCGAGCGTTGCGCCACGGCCAGCTTTCGCTCCCGCGTGAAAGCCTGCGCCTGAAGTGGATCTTCATCGATGGTGCCGATGATCACGGCCGCGCCGTATGCCTTGATCAGCGGACAGATGATCTCGAACTTTTCCTCGCCATCTTCGAGATTGATCGAGTTGACGATCGATTTTCCCTGGCAGTACGTCAACGAAAGTTCAACCGCCGCCGCATCCGTCGTATCGATCATCACCGGAGCCTTGATCTTGCGGATCAGCTTTTCGTAGAACAGCGGGATGTCGTTGATCTCATCGCGATCGCTGGATTGCAGGCATACGTCGATGACGTGCGCGCCACCCCGCACCTGACGCCGGGCGATGTCGGTGGCTTCCTCCCAGTTTTCGGACGCGATCAGATTCTTGAACAGGCGCGAGCCGATGACGTTGGTGCGTTCGCCAACCAGTAGGGGACGGTTGGTCTCGTCGGCCTCCACCAGTTCGACACCCGAATAGTAGGCGCGGTGTTTCGACGCGGGCGCGATGCGGGGCGCTTTGCCATCCACCATCTGCGCAATCGCCCGTATGTGGTCAGGCGTCGTTCCACAGCAGCCGCCGATCAGGTTCAGCCATCCGTGATCGACGAATTTCGCCAGTTGCGCCGCGAGTGTTTCCGGCGTTTCGCCGTAGCGTCCGTCTTCGTTCGGCAGGCCCGCGTTCGGATAGCAGGAGATGCGCGAGGCCGACATCTCGTGCAGAGTCCGGATGTGGTCCGTCATGAACTCGGGACCCGTGGCACAGTTCAATCCAATCGAGAAAAGGTCGGCGTGGGATAACGATGCGGCCAGCGCCTCGGCGGTCTGCCCGGCCAGCATGGTGCCCATCGGCTCAATCGTGCCGGACACCATGACGAGAATCTTTTCGCCACGCTCCCGCCCAAGCCGGTTCGCCGCAAGAAGAGCCGCCTTGATGTTCCGCGTGTCCTGCGCTGTCTCGATCAGCAGTACGTCGGCGCCGCCCTCGATCAGAGCTTTCGATTGCAGGTAGTATCCGTCGCGAAGCGCGGCGAACGTCACGCCGCCCGTTACGGTGATGGCCTTTGTTGTCGGGCCGATCGAACCGGCGACGAAGCGCGGGCGGCCGGGCCGGTCAAATTCCGACGCCGCTTCGCGGGCCAGACCCGCCGCAATCTTGTTAACTTGCTCCCATTGATCCTGCAACCCAAACTCGGCGAGGGTGATGGGATGGCCGCCGAAGCTGTTCGTTTCGACCAGATCCGCCCCCGCGGAAAAGTAGGCACGATGGATGTCGCGAATCCAATGAGGGCGCGTAAATAGCAGATTCTCAGGGCAGTTTTCGAAGTTTGAGCCGCCCCAATCCTCTATCGTCGGATTAAGCTGTTGCAGCATGGTGCCCATAGCGCCGTCGAGCACCAGCAATCGGGTAGCCAAGGCGTCCAACAACGCTTGGCGGCGTTCAGGCGGGGTCAGCATTTCTAGAAACCTGGGAGGGTTACCTTTAGTCTAACAAGCGTGCTGACACTGAGCCGCCGGCAGCTTCTCGCGTTTGGTGCAGGAGCAATGGCCAATGCCGCCGTCCCTGGCGATGCGATGGACGGCTATGCGAAATACGCGTCGAAAGTCGGTAAGGCGACGGAAGCCGCTTTCCGCGGTTCGTCCGGATATCTGCGGGTCGACCAGGATGCCGAGTGGATGTCGAGGGTCCGGGACGGCGAGATTGTCACCCGGCAGGTAACTGCGCCGGAGGTCGCCTCGGGACTGATTCATCACTGGGTGGGCGCCGTGTTCATGAACAACGTCACGATGGAACGGATGCTGAAGGCCGACCAGGACTACAACAATCATGACAAGACATACGCGCCGGACGTGCAGAAGTCGAAGCTGCTCAAACACAGCGGCAACGACTTTAAGGTCTACTATCGCTTTTACAAGAAGCAGGGGATCACGGTCGTTCTCGACACGATCCACAACGTCAACTACGATCGCGTGAACCCGGCACGGGTCCTCAGCATGTCGATTTGCCGCGACGTCCGCGAGGTGGAGAACGCAGGAACCGGCAGCGAGAAACTGCTACCGCCGGGAGAAGGTGTCGGAGCTTTGTGGGCGATGGATTCCTACTGGCGGCTGGCGGAGCGGGATGGTGGGCTCTATGCGGAGTGCGACGCGCTTACGTTAACACGCGACCTGCCGTTGGGCCTCGGCCGCCTTTTCTCTCCCATTATTCGATCGCTCGCCGACGATGCCATTGCGTCTACTCTCGCCGCGAAGCGACGCTCGGTCACCGCATAAAAAAAGCCCCGAGCCATCTGGCCCGGGGCTTTGAGTTTGGAGAGTCTGATGGCTGACTACGGCTGCAGATCCTGTTCCTGGTGGAATACGGCCCATTCTTCGGCCCAGTTGTCGTCGCCAAACGCGCCGGCAAATGGAGCGGGTTCGAAGAAGCCGTTGTCCGGCGGTGCGATCCAGTTGGCGTTCCACAGGGCCGACCCCTGCATCGGGCGGAAGTCCGGATCGGAGCGCTCCAGCGGACGCCGCATCATCGGGTTTGAGTACTGAATCTGCCGGGCGGCGTCGGCGGCGAATGCCTGAAGCTCCGGCACGAACTGGCCGGTCAGCGTGTTTGCGGCCGGCGGCACAACGTTGAAGCCGTTGTCCCAGCTGACCAGTCCATTGATGTTCAGATCCGTGCCCAGCGGCAGGCTATCGTAGTTGGCGCCACTCATCGTGCGCGTAATCCAGTGGAAGCAGACTGAGTTGACGAGCCCGAGTCCGGTACCGCGACGGGTGTAGACGCAAGGCGCGCCCGCTTCGTCAAAGGCAGCCGTTCCGCCGCCGACGAACGTGGCGTTCCAAATGCGGGGCAGCGAACGCGGCGACGCCTCGAAGTTCTGCTCGTTGTTGTCGCTTTCGATAGCGCGGTTGGAACGGTCGTCGTTTGCCACCATGATCGCGAACTGAACACGGTTGCGAATTCCGGTCTGGTAGTCCAGATAGTCGTCTGCGCCGTAGGTGCCCACCAGATACTTGGCGTCATTCGTGCCGCCGAACCATTCGAACGAATCGTCCAGGCCGTAGTGCGCCTGAAGGTACTCGCCCACGGTGCCCGTACCGCAGCCACCCCACGTGATGGAGTTGGTTTCTTCGTTGGGGCGCAGAAGCGCACCCGCGTACTCGACGCGCACGTAACGCATGGTGCCGCAGCTGTCGGCGGCATCGGTTCCGCCGTAGCGGGTCTCGGGAGTATCGGGCAGGCCTTCGATGAAGCCCGTACCGCCGGGAAGGTTAATTGGCGCCTGTCCAAGTAGAATAAGGCCACCCCAATCGCCGCGCTGACGCTGTCCGATAGGCCGGCTGGAGGTCATGATGATCGGCCTGGAACGCGTGCCCTGCGCATTGATCTGGCCCAGGGTGGTGATCAGCAGAACGCTTGGCGGCTGCGAACCGGGCTGCCCAATGATGAACGTGCCCGGATTGACGGTAAGCACCGCGTTGTTTGTCACCGAAACGATGCCCGAAATCCTGTAGGCTTTGTCGTTCGTCAGCGTGCGGCTGGCGTTGATCACGTTCGGCAGCGTCTCGAACTCGCTGACCACTCCGATCTTCCAGTATGCCGACTTGATGACGCGGCCGCCGGTGTAGTCGCGGATCTGGACGACGATCGTGTGCATGCCCAGTTCACTGGGAATCGTCAGAGTGTTGGGAACGACAATGCCGCCGGTGCCCACAAGCACCTGCTTCTCGGCAGAGGGCAGCGTGCTAATACGGTAGCCCTGGCTGGCCGAGTTGCCGAAGATGTCGGTGGGGGTGGAGGAGCCACCGGGAAGAAACGTGCGTGCGCCGGTCTGGTTGTTCTGACGGTAGGCGACGATCGTGTAGGGATACAGATCGCCGTTCGCCTTTATGGTCCACCGAAGCGTCAGCGCCTCTCCGGGTTGGTAGACGTTTTTGTCGGCCCAAACCCACATCGCTGCACCGGTGTTTTGGCCGAAGCCGTCTATTTCACGCTGGTTCTCCAGAGATGCCGCCTCGGAGGCGCTCATGAATGAGAATCCGCGCCCGGTTTCGGCAGCCGTGATGCTGAGACTGACGATGCCCAGCATTGATGTTGCGAGAATCATATTTCGCATGGCTGTTCGTTGTTCCTTTCCTTTCGGGAAATTGATCTAAAAGATTGTGTACGTAGTCCCTATGGTGTAGGTCCGGCCGATCCGGAACTGCCGCACCAGGATGTCCGCTTGTGAGTAACGGTAGTCGTTGTTTGTCAGGTTCTCGGCGCTGAAGCGCATTGACCATCTGCCCTTCTCGTCGAGGTTTACCTGATAAACAAAGTCCAAAAAATTCGTCCGCTCCTGATAAATGTCGGGCAGGCTAAATGTGCCGACGTCGGTGATTCGCCTCGACACTGAATTGAAGTAGACGCGTGCGTTGGAACGCCATTCCGGCTTCACCCATTCGCCGATGATGTTGTAGATGTAGCGGGACTGGCCAATCAGGGGCCGCTCCCGCGTGGTTAACAGAATGAACTCCGGCGTGTCCGGAATTTCCACGGCGGAATCGACGAAGGTGAAGTTTGTCTGAAGCGCAAAGTTTCGCAAGACGTTGCTGAAGACGCCCAGGTTGCGGCGAAACTCCAGTTCGATGCCCTGATTGTTGGCGCCGAAGACATTGGCAAAGCTCTGGCGAAGTTCAGATGCGGTGGGCTGGTACAACTGCTCGATCGGGTCCCGGAAGCGTTTGTAGAAATAGCTGGCCGCAATCACCTGATTGCCGCCAGGGAACCACTCCCAACGCGCATCGAAGTTGTCGATCGTGGCGCGGCGGAGATCGGGATTTCCAACCGTCGAATAGCCGCCGACGACATTGGTGAATTCAAACGGCGACAGTTCGCGAAAGTCCGGCCGATTGACCGTTCGCCCGTACCCGAAGCGCAGGTTCTGGCGGGACGTAAGCGCGTAGATGGCGCTGGCTGCCGGCAGCGGGTCGGTGTTGTTCAGCTCGGCAAGAGATGGCACTGAACCCGGCACCAGCGGATTGATCGTTGTAACCGTGATCTTCGCGTCCTCGTACCGCAAGCCGCCGATAAAGCGCCACTTGGGTCCGACGGCGATGTCCACCATGCCAAAGCCGCCCAACACATCCATTTCGGCCGTGTAAGCGTCGGTGCCGCGAGTGATCTCACGCAGGACGAAGCCGTCCGGGCGGATATTGTCCAAACTCAGCACTTCGTTCGTCGGCAGGGTGGTGTCGATTGTAGGCGTCCGGACCGGGAAGAAACGGAACCGGCGTGCGGCGAAGTCGCGGCGGCGGATCGTGCTGCGGACGCCAACCTTCCAAAGCCCGCTAACCTGGCCCTTGAAAAATGGCGCGCTCCAGTCGGCTTGCGGCTCGTAGATCTTATCCTTCAGATCGCTGTAGAAGCGGGTGCCGGACTCCGGCGTGAATTGGAAGTTGTAAGGGCCGGAGGTGCCGGCTTCCCGGCCGCGGATGGTCTCCCGGAGATCGGGTTCGTCGCGGCGTGAATCGGAGTACGTAAACTGCCACTTGAACAAGCTGTTGCCCAACTTCGCAATGGCGTGGTCGCCCGCAATTCCGGTGGAGAAGAGATCGCGCTGAACCCAGCGAAGACGCGTGTCCTGGATATCCACGCCGCTGCCGCCGTTGAGGCCGCTGTAGACACGGGTTTCCTTGTCGGCGTCGTGTGTGTAGGTGTTGCGGAAGACGATTTTGTTCGCGGCGTTCAGCCGGACCGAAACGTTGAACACGCCACCCAGCCGCGCGTTTTCATTGTCGATGTTGAAATTCTCAAAGTTGGAGAAAACAATCGGCCGGTCGCCGGCATTTCGCAAGAACCGCCGGACCTCCGGGTACCGCTGCGGCTGATTGGAGAAAGTCAGCGCTCCGACGATGCCCACGCGTCCGTAGGTATTGCCTGCCGAGACGGAGTAGGTCTGAAAGGGCCGCGCATTCTCGACCGGCACCGGGGTATAGTTCACCGCCAGGGACCGCCCGAATTCCTGAAACTGTTGATCTGTGTAATTGCCGACGAACAGCAAAGGGTCGCTGGGGATGACGTCCGGAACCGATCGCGTCCCATCCTCAAATCCAAGAACGTCGGTGCCACCACCCGTATAGGTTCCAATGCGGCTGAACGCGGTCTGCGAGTTGAAGCCGTAATTGATGTTCGCCGTAAACGTCTTCTGCGTCGGGAACTCCACCGTCTGCAACTGGACCAAGCCGCCCGAAAACTCGCCGGGCAGATCGGCGCTGTACGTCTTCAGAATTTTGATGTTGTCGATCAGGGAACTGGGGAACAGGTCCAGCGGCACGACGCGCCGCTCCGGCTCAGTCGTCGGGATGATCGCGTTGTTCAGCATGGTGGACGAATAGCGCTCGCCCAGGCCGCGCACGTAAACGAAGCCATTGTCGACCACCGACACGCCGGTTACCTTTTCGAGCGCACCCGCGGCGTCGGACGCCGGAGAACTCTTCAGATCTTCCTTGGAGATCGAATCGCTGACGGACGCAGAAAGCTTGCGCTCAGTCAGAATCGATTCAGCGGTGGAGGACACCGCGCCGATCTTCTCGACCACCTCGACAGTGGTCACCGCCCCCTTCTGCTGCATCACGGTGCTGGCTTCGGTGGGTTCGCCCAGCGCCACCTCTACGTCTTCTATGGTCGTCTCCAGGTAGTTGGCGCCTGTGAAGCGCAGTTTGTACTTGCCTGGCGATAGTGGAATCTTGAAGCGGCCTTCGGTATCGGTGACCATTCCGGTGGCCGAAACGCCGTCCACCTCAATGGAAACCAGCGGAATCGGACGGCCCGTGGACGCGTCGAAAACCGTACCGGTGACAGAACCCTGGTTCGCTTGCGCAAAGGCGCTGGCGGCAAGGAGAACGAACGAGAAGAAACTTCGAAATGACATGCAGTGTGTGTTTGCGAAACTACTGAACGCGTACCGAGACGGTGTTGCTGTTTACGCCGTTGACGGTGATGAACACCGGGACGTCGCCCGTGAT
>JBGTFZ010000026.1:0-14694 GCA_041746955.1 Bryobacteraceae bacterium | reverse complement strand
AGTCGCGCCATCATCCCGCAAGCGTTAGTCGGCGTCGCCGTCCTGATGGACGCGGAAGTTCCCGGCGAGGTACGGTTCCTTCTTCTTGTAGGTTTCGATCTTCGAACCGATCGGCCCCTTACGCGTACGTTCCAGGATGCCGGAGATTTCCTGGGGAGACAGCTTCTTCCAGGCCTTGATGACGCCGACGTTCTGCTCCAGTTGTTCCAACGTCTGCGGACCGGAGACGACGGTGTCCGGATCGTGGCTAAGCGAAAATCGGAGGCACTCCTCAATCGGCGCGATCTGATTCTTCGTGATGTTGCCGATCGCGTTCGACTTCATCGCCAGCGTCCCAAGACCCTTCTGCTTCACACGCGGAAGGACATTGTAGGTAAAGCTGAGGTAGTGCGGATCGATCAGGTTCACCGGATGCTGCACCGTTTCCCATCCATCGAAACCTTCCAGCAACCGCATGTGCACGGATGGATCGTGATGGCCCGTGAATCCGATGTGCCGGACCTTGCCTTCCTTCTTCGCCTTGACGAATGCTTCAAGCGATCCGCCGGGAGCGAAAATCTGGTCGACCTCGTCGTGGCGCGCCACTTCATGGCACTGCCACAGATCCAGATAATCGGTCTTCATCCGCTTCAGCGTTGTCTCCAACTGCTCCATTGCGGATTTCGCGTCGCGCTTCTCGGCTTTCGACATCAGCAGCACTTTCTGCCGCCGCCCCTCGCCCAGCGCCTTGCCGTATGTCACGTCGCTTTCGCCGTCGTGATACTTCGCGGCACTGTCGAAAAAGTTGACGCCCAAATCCATCGCGCGGTGAATCATCTTGACGGCGTTGTCTTCGCCATTGACGCGCATGTGAAATCCGCCAAGCGTGAACCGCGACACTTTCAGGCCGGACTTGCCCAGCGTCGTCATCGGCATCGCCGTATCGGCGGCGGCTTTCAGCGCGGCGCTGCCCGCAGCGGTGGATTGGAGGAAAAGTCGTCGGTCCATGGCGTGATTATATACAACGCCAGCGGCACAGTTTACGAACCGGTTTTTCCCTGCGCGGTGAGAGGTTCCGTCTCAAGAAGCAGCACGCGATACCCAAGAAACGCGAAGCGTCGCCGGACCTTCTGGCCTTCGTCATCCTCGCTGACGATCGTGAACTCAGCCAGGTAGTCTTTCGTCCGTCCGGGCCGCGACACTTCCACTGGCAGGAAGCCGCGCACCTTCTTCTCGCGGTACGCCTGCTCATACCGCTGCCGTTTCAGCGAGTACATGAAGATGCGGAAACCGTCGAAGTCGTAGGGCGAGTTGCGGTCGGCGCGCGTCACCCACAGCCAGTGCCTGCGCTTGGTTTCGCCCTCGTCCGACGTCGCCAACGGCCAGTAGCCCATGATCCGGTGGCCTTCCGAATACTGGGCCACCTCGTCCGGGATCGCCATTACCAACATCGAACTCAGCGCCCACCCGGCCTTGCCGTCCTGCAATCGCACCAGCGTCCAATCGTCCTGGCGCACCGGAGCCTTTGGCGGTGGCGGTTCCGGCTCACCCGGACCTCCCGAAAGATCCAACCAATCGTCTGGAGGCTCAGGCGGCTCTGGCGAGGGAGGTGGCGGAAGTTTGTCCGTCTGGCTGGCACGCTTGCGTGACGGGCGGGTGCGGCGAACCTCCTCGATCAACTTCGGCGCCTGATAGGGAACTCGCGGCGCCAGCCGGTATTCCAGGACATCCACGATTCCCTTCTCCGCAATCCGCGTGAAGCTGGGCGACTGACGATTGGGTTCGCTATGCACGTTCAACGCCTCATAAACGGTGGCCTGTCCCAGCCGGGGCGTCACACGATATGTGCCGGACATCTTTTCGATGGCATTCACCTGCTGCCGAGACATCAGGTTCCGGCCGTTGAGCCAGCCCAGAGTGCCGTCGGCGGTTCGAACACGGAGGAAGCTGCGGCGGCGCTCGACAATTTCCACCTTGTCGCCATGCTTCAGCTTCGCGACTTCCGGTGATCGCGGGGAGATCTCGGCGCGAATTCCCATCTCGTATGGACCGGCAAATCCTTCGCCGATGACGCGGACGCGCTCCGCCGGTTTCTCACTGGTGCAGGCGGACAGAAGGATCGCGATCAGCGGAAGGCTACGGAACACTTACGAGGAGTGCCTCCATATTTCCCGCTGCGCTTACTCGACCGTTCAATCGCCACACTTCCCCAAGACGGCAAGGCTGATCGTCAAGCTGGCCGCTACCTTCAAGGATCACCAGCATGTCACCCACAAGTTCGCGGCCGCCGCTGATGGAAATTCGACGGGTTTCAAAGTACTCGCAAGAGGCGACCACTTCGCCCGCTGGCGTCGAAACGCCCGGGTGAGTCCCGAGGTGCGCAACAGCCGCAGCCTGATCGACGTGCAACTCGCGGGGACGCCCATAGTCGTAGAGGCGGAATGTGATGTCTGAATACTGCTGGATCTCGCAAATCGCAAGCCCCGCGCCGATCGCGTGCACCGTGCCCGCGGGAACGAAAACACTGTCGCCGGCCTGCACCGGAATCCAATTCAGCAAACCCTCAATCTCGCCCGAGATAGAAGACTCGCGCAGGACGCGATCCGTTACGGGTTCGCGGAAGCCCACAGCCACCGGCGCGCCGGGGTCCGCGCGCAGGACGTGCCACATCTCGGTCTTGCCATTCGGTCCGCCCGGATGCACCTGGACGGATAGCTTCTCCGTCGTAAAGAGAAACTTCGCCAGCAGGGGCGGACGCGGTGTGGACGTGAACCACACTTCGCCGATCTTGTCTGTGGCGTCGGCGAACCACGGCTGTAGCCGTGTCGATCCCCAAACCTTAGCGTGCAGCGACGCGTCCAGCCGCTTCGCCGTGGTCATCCCTGGACAGAGGCGGCGAACTTCTCCAGCCTGTCCAGCCCGCGCGCTAAATCCTCCATTGATGCGGCGTAGGAAATCCGGATATGGCGGTCGGTGCCGAACGCCTCGCCGGGAACGGTGGCGACATGCGCTTCGCTAAGCAGCGCTTCCGCAAAAGCCAGCGGCGTCTTGATTCGGCCCTGCAGCAGAGCGGAAATATCCGGATAGGCGTAGAACGCGCCGCGAGGTTCCTGAACGGAAACGCCGGGGAGCGCCCGCAGCCGTCCCATCACGTAATCGCGGCGGCGGCGGTACTCCGCCAGCATCGCGGGAATGGAATCCTGCGATCCCCGAAGCGCTTCGACGGCGGCTTTCTGCGAGATCGAAGCCGGGTTCGAGGTCGAATGGCTCTGTAGATTGTTGATCGCCGAAATCACGGGAGCGGGCGCAAGCGCGAATCCGATCCGCCATCCGGTGAAGGCGTAGGTCTTCGACAGCGAGCCCGCCACGATAACGGTATCCTTCGCGCCGGGCAATGACGCCAGGGAAAACGGCTCGTCCTCATAGAGGAAGCGGCAGTAGCATTCATCGGTGATAACCCAGAAGCCGCTGGACTTCGCCAGTTCGTAGATCTTCTCCAACTCCGCCCGCGGAATCACCGCACCCGAGGGGTTGGACGGCGAATTGATGATGATCGCCTTCGTCTTCGACGTCACGTGCGGCTTCAGCATTTCCGCGGTGAGGTTGAAACCGTTCGCCTCGTCCGTCATGACGAAAACGCACTTGCCGCCGGCGTAGTTGATCACGTCCTTGAACGTCACCCAGTAGGGAACCGGCACAATGACTTCGTCGCCGGGATTCACCAGCACCTGCATCAGATTGAAGATTTCGTGCTTGCCACCGACGCCGGCGATCACTTCCTTCAGCGAGTAGCCGGTCCCATAGTCCGTTCGATGGCGGTCCAGGATCGCCTGCTTCAGCTCCACCGTTCCGCCTGCGGGCGTGTACTTCGTGAAGTTGTTCTCGATCGCCGCAATGGCCGCGTTCTTAATGTTGTCCGGCGTGGGGAAGTCCGGTTCGCCGACGCTGAAGTCGACAACGTCCACGCCTTCGCGGCGGAGGCGGTCGGCTTCGGCGGCTACTTTCATCGTCGACGAGACGCTGATCAGGCTGACGCGGTCGGCCAGGGCGTTCTTTGAAGCCATGGTGGCTGTACTCACTTTTTGTCTCCTAGTCGGTTCTTCAATTGATTCTCGACGACCGGCGGAACCAGGCCGCGGATGTCGCCTCCCAGCCGGATCACTTCCTTCACCAGTCGCGAGCTGACGAACGAAAACTGCTCGCCCGCCATCAGGAAAATCGTCTCAACTTCGGGCCGCAAACGCCGGTTCATCAGGGCCATCTGCAACTCGCCTTCGTAGTCCGAGATGGCGCGTATGCCGCGAACGATCAGCGTCGCTTCGCGGCGCGCCGCATAGTCCACCAGCAGGCCGTCGAACGCGTCCACTTCGATATGGTCGAACGGGGCAACCACTTCGCGAAGCATCGCCATACGCTCCTCGACGGAGAACAGCGGCTGCTTCGACTCATTCCGAAGCACGGCGACGATCAGGCGGTCCGCAATGTTGGCGGCACGCGAGATCACGTCCAGATGCCCGTTCGTGATGGGGTCGAACGAGCCGGGGTAGATCGCGACGCGCTGGGATGGCTTCGGGGCCACTGCTAGGTAAGTTTCTAGTGTAGCCGTGCCCGCGCGGGGATGCCACCCGGCATCCAGTTGCTTTGCTGATTGTTCCACCTTGGGAACCGTCTAACGTCCGCCAGCACACGATGCGGCAACTGTTCGGCGGCGGCATGATTGTGCTTGACCAAAGTGTAGTAGCTTGGAGGACGGACTTTCGGGATAACGTCCCAACACAAACCAGAGGGAGGCAGTTGCATGGTTCTTCAGAGATGTCGGTGGCTGGTGCCATTGGCGCTTCTAGGCGGGGTTCTTTCCGCCGCCGACAAAGAGACGACGACGATTCAGGCGTACGTCGACTCTGACATTTGCTCGCACCTTTACACCGGCTCATTGACGCCAGCCCGGATGGAGTGCACCAAGGACACCTACAAGCAGGGATCGAACCCCGTTCTGGTCCGGCTTACCGACAAATGGGTCTTCGAGGTGAACAAGGAAAAGATGATCAAAAAGCTGGTGGGGGAGCTTGCGACGGCCGAGGGCCAGGTGAACTACGGCGATTCCACGATGAAGCTGGCTTCGGTTCAGCCCCTCGATCGGGCATCAATCCCGGCCGGGAAGGCAACGCCCGCCCTCCTCGAGTCCAGGCCGGCCAAAGCGAACGCCGCTCTCCATGAGCGCGTTCGGCACGAACTCGCCATGATGCCTTACGTCGGCTATTTCGATTTCATCTCGTTCACGTTGGACGATGGCCAGGTGACGCTGACGGGGTGGACGACACGGCCAACCAACCGCTCCGAAGCGCAGAACCGCGTGAAGCAGATCGAGGGCGTGGAGACTGTCGTGAACAATATGGAGGTCACGCCGCTCAGTCCGATGGACAATCAGATTCGCGCAGCCGCCCTGGGAGCGCTCCAGCGCAACCTTAGCCGCTACTTCTGGGGAAGCGGCTCCGACATCAAGATCGTCGTCAAGCGCGGCGACATCATTCTGCTGGGCACCGTGGCCACAAAGACGGACTCCGACATCGCGGCGCTGCGCTGCAATGGGGTCCCGAGCGCTTTTCACGTATTCAATCTGTTGAAGGTGGCGGAGGGCGGCGACGCCGCGAAAAAGGAGAAAGGGAAATGAGAACTCGCCAAGAGGCACGAACGGGTACGATGAACGCAACGGCACAGAGGCTGGGGACGATGGTTATGACCGTGCTGCTGCTCGGTGCCGTCGGTTGCTCGTCCAACCCACCCGCGCCCAGTAGCGGCATCAAGAAAGCCGCTTCGAAAGAGCAGTCCGGGTTTCTCAAGGACTATTCCCGGCTGACGCGGCACCCGAAGCTCGACGAGTCTATTTCGGCTTTCGTCAACGACGATGCGGTAAAGAATCTGCACGCCTACGTTGGCGTGATCGTGGACCCGGTTGATATCTACGTGGCAAGCGATGCCGACCCCTCACGGATCTCGGCGCCGAATGCGGAACGTGCGGCGTTGTACTTCAAGAGCGCGCTGATCGGCGCCGTCCAGGATGCATTTCCCGTCGTGCAGGAGCCGGGGCCGCTGGTCCTGCGTCTGCGCTCGGCCATTGTTGGGGTCGATACCGGGGGGGAAGTCGCGGCGGAAGCGGGCGGGCAACCGCAGAAAGCGGTGAACATTTCGAAGGCCATCGTCGAGCTTGAATTAGTCGACTCAGTTTCCGGGGAAGTTATAGCGGCAGTGGTGGATACGGAAGCGGTGGAAGGCGGGGAAGTCGGCCACGTTCACTTGTCGCGCGAGGAGCGCTTCGCGGCGGCGCGCACCGGGATGGACAACTGGGCCGTCCGTGTTCGCGAGTTTCTCAACGCGGCCCACGAGCGTTCGTCCGAGGACGCCGATCGCGCCGACAAGGCGCTCCGCCCCTACTCGGGCTACTAGTATCCGCGATCTTACGCCAGCGCCGGAATCCAGCCGTGGGCTCCGGCGCTCAGAGCATTTGCGCCGCGACTCATCGCGTGGTGTGAATCCGGCCGGGATTCAACGCCGCGCCGCTACAGCCCGTACCGCTCGCGCGCGACGTTCAAGCACCACTTCACGTTGTCGTCCTCAAGACGCAAGCGTTCCTCTGGAGAGAGGCTATCCATGCGGGGCAGTGGCTGCCGTGGCTTGTCGGTACGCACCGTACGGAGCGTTTTCGCCAGTGTAGACGCCGGACGGTCCGGCATCGTCACCCAGTATTTCTCCGTTAGGCAGGGGACAACCAGCGGGTTGCGCGTGATCATCTCCAGGGTCATCTTGGTATTGGGACGCGCACGTCGAATCGTATCGATGATGCGCTTCATGTCGAGCTGGCCCTCGCCAAAAGGCACCTCCGACATCTCGAACCCATCGGGATGTTCCTGCCAGCCCATATCCTTCAAGTGCGTGGACAGCGCGTAAGGCGCAAGTTTCTCCACCAGTTCCTGAGTCTCGTCGAGAAGCGAAATATTGTTTCCCGTGTCCAGGAGGATGCCGAAGTACTCGCCGCCAAATTCCTTCATCAATGCCAGCGCATCTTCCCGCGTCCAATCTTTGTGATTCTCCAGCGCCAGGGGAAACTTTTCCGCTTCGGCGGCCTTCGCAGCGATCGCAATCTTCGTCCGCGCCTCGTCAACGAACTTTTTCCACTCGTCCATCGTGGCGAAGCTTTCGTACCGGCGGCCGCTAAGCGCACCCAGTCGCGCCGCCACCGCTCCCGCTTCCTTGGACTTGCGGATGCCGCCAACGATGTCGCCGCTCAGCGGCAGCATCGACTCATAGAACAATCCGGCCTGTTCACGACGCGCCCTGTGTTTGGGGATGTCGGCGGGAATCTGCGATTGCACGCCGCCCGCGCCCATGTCGATGCAATGCTCCAGAAACTCCTGCATGTCGCGGGGCCGCCAATAGCTGAGGTAGCAAGTGGTGGCGACGCCCATCTGGCAGCGCGGCGGCGCGGCGGACATGGCGGCGGTTGCCGCTATCGAAGCGGCGGCGAATTGACGGCGGTTCATGCGATCAGGCTCCTAAGCGTGGCGTCCCATGGTTTGCGGTAGGGACGCTCCAGCATCGCGGACGCCTCGCGATCCCCAAGAATTTCTTCTTTGTCCGCATCCCACTTCAGCTTACGGCCCACGCGGAGGCTGATGTTGGCCAGATGGCAGGTCACCGCCGTGCGGTGCCCATCTTCTACGTCGGCGATGGTGCGCTGGCGCGTCTTGACGCAGTCTAGAAAATTGCGGACGTGAAGGTCGAACTGCTCCGGTGAGGACCCCGGCTCCTTCTTCGCGGCCACCCAGGTCTCCGGTTTCACTTCCACGCGATTGACGCCGCCGGTGGGCTGTCCACGGAATTGCGGGACGGCATTTTCGGGCGGCATCTTCGTATCGGGGAAAACCTCCCATCCATCGCGCGCGATGGCGAGGCTGCCGTTAGGACCGAAGTACTCGCTCTTCCCCCACGGGCGACCGCGGCTTCCCTCGCGGTGCGACCACGTGGCCGTAAATCCCGGATACTCCAGCAGAGCGTCCTGCGTATCGGGCGTCTCGCCATCGTCCTTGATGACGAACCGTCCGCCGGAGGACGTAACGGCGGTTGGACCTTTGACGTTCATCCACCATTGCAGGATGTCGATTTCGTGCGCGCCAAGATTCGTCATCTGTCCGCCGGAATAATCCCAGAACCACCGGAAATGATAGAGGCCGCGATGAGGCGAAAAGGGCCGCGCGGGCGCCGGACCCAGCCACATGTCGTAGTTGAATTCCGACGGTGCGGACGCGGCTGTTGGAGAGCCGAATCCGGGATAGATGTTGCGGAACGCGCCCATTCGAATTGCGTGGATCTTTCCCAGATAGCCGTCGTTCAGCAGCTTCTTTCCGCTCTGGTAGTGACGCCCGCTGCGCTGCTGCGTGCCCACCTGGACGACTCGTTTGTGTTTGCGGGCCACGTCGGTCATCCAGCGGCCTTCCTTCACGAACAAGGTCATCGGCTTTTCGACGTACACGTCCTTGCCCGCCGCGCACGCCATCATCGTGTGAAG
Organism: Bryobacteraceae bacterium; assembly: GCA_041746955.1. Taxonomy (GTDB): domain Bacteria; phylum Acidobacteriota; class Terriglobia; order Bryobacterales; family Bryobacteraceae; genus JAPKYZ01. The sequence continues at coordinate 6,152 of JBGTFZ010000026.1, read as the reverse complement.
ACAATGCCAATGATCGGGCGTCGAGACAACGACTGCCTGCAGGTCCTTGTCGTCGAGAAGCTTCCTGAAATCCGCGTACTGCCGCGTGCCGGGTCCGCAAACAGACGCGCCCTGTTCCATTCGCGGCTGGTAGGTCTCGCTCATTGCGGCGCAATCGACGTCCCGCTGATTCTTGAAGTCGTAGACGTGCTGGGCGCCGATCAGACCGTAGCCGATGAAGCCCACCTGCACGCGTTCATTGGCTCCCATGATGCGCGAATAGGCCGAAGCGGTTAGGCCGGCCGCGAACTTTCGGCGAGAGAGATTCATCGGGCGGATCATATCATTGAATCGTTCATGAACACGACTTTGGAATCGGTATTGGAGACGGCGGACGCCTCGCTTTTTGAGGTTTCGACAAAGGCCCCCGGCCCATCGGGAGCGCTGCCGCTAACTGCGGAGATGCTGCTTGAAAGACCGTCCGGCGATCTTTTCGGCTGGACGCAGAATGCGGGGATGGGGTGGGATCCACAGAAGCTGGGTGGCGCAGAGGTGCTGATCCTGTCGACTCACGGCGGCTTGCGCGCGCCAGACGGGAAACCGATTGCACTGGGCTATCACACTGGGCATTGGGAAGTCGGATTGTTGATGCAGGCGGCGGCGGAAGAGTTGAAAGCCGCAAACGCGGTGCCGTTTGCCGGATACTGCACCGACCCTTGCGATGGCCGCAGCCAAGGTACGACGGGCATGTTCGATTCCCTGCCCTATCGCAACGATGCCGCCGTGATCTTCCGCCGCCTGATTCGATCACTGCCGACGCGGAAGGCGGTGATCGGCGTGGCCACCTGCGACAAAGGGCTTCCGGCGATGATGATGGCGCTGGCGGGATGCGGCAATCTGCCGTGCGTGCTGGTGCCCGGCGGCGTAACGCTGGCGGCGGAGGATGGCGAAGACGCAGGCAAGGTTCAGACAATCGGCGCGCGCTTCGCGCACAACATCATCACGCTCGAATACGCGCAGGACATGGGGTGCCGCGCCTGCGCATCACCGGGTGGAGGCTGCCAGTTTCTCGGAACTGCCGCAACATCACAAGTAGTGGGGGAAGCGCTGGGAATGTCGCTGCCGCATTCCGCGCTTGCGCCATCGGGACACCCCATCTGGCTGGACATGGCGAGGCGCAGCGCACGCGCCGCTCTGCGGATGATCGAGCTTAACTTGGTTCTGCGCGATATCCTTACCAGCGCGGCCATTGAGAACGCGATGGTGGTTCATGCGGCCTTCGGGGGCTCAACAAATCTGGTGCTTCATCTTCCCGCCACCGCGCACGAAGCGGGGTTGCGTGTGCCCACCGTCGCAGATTGGGCCCGCGTCAATCGTCAGGCGCCGCGCATCGTCGACGCGTTGCCCAATGGACCAAAGGGGCATCCGACGGCTCAAGTATTTCTGGCGGGCGGAGTGCCGGAGGTGATGCTTCACCTGCGCGCCGCGGGACTGCTGGACACCACCGTGAAAACCGTCACGGGCGAGCGTCTGGACGTTCTGCTGGATTGGTGGAAAGACTCCGAGCGCAGACACGCGTTGAAGAAGCGGCTGAAGGTGACCGACGGAGTCGATGCGGACGACGTAATTATGAGTCCCGATTCCGCGCGGCGACGCGGTCTGACTGCGACCGTCTGCTTTCCCACGGGGAATCTGACGCCGGGCGGATCGGTAATCAAGGCCACAGCGATCGACGCCAGCGTGGTGGACGCCGACGGAATCTACCGGAAGCGCGGGCCGGCGAGAGTGTTCACGAGTGAGCCGGCGGCGGTTGCGGCCATCAAGTCCGGCGCGATCCAAGCGGGCGACGTTCTGGTGTTGATGGGCCGCGGACCTCTCGGCTCCGGCATGGAGGAAACGTATCAGGTGACCTCCGCATTGAAGATGCTGCCCTTCGGAAAGCATGTGGCGGTGATTACCGACGCCCGCTTCAGCGGTGTCTCAACGGGGGCGTGCGTCGGCCACGTAACGCCGGAAGCGTTGGCGGGCGGGCCGGTGTCTAAGCTGCGCGACGGCGATCCGGTGGAGATCGTGGTTGATCGAACCGCGCTGACGGGGACTGTCAACTTTGTGGGCGACCCCGCCGTCTTCGATGCGCGCGCACCGCATCCGGACTTGCAGCCGGACCCGCAACTGCCCGCGGACACGCGCCTTTGGGCGGCTCTTCAGGAAGCCAGCGGCGGCACGTGGAATGGCGCGGTATTCGACGCGGATCGCATCATCCAACTCCTGGAGGCGGGCAAGAAAGCGCTGGCAGGCTAAACTGAAGATTACCCCCGAAAATGCAGGCAAATGAAGTGGACTTGAAGAAAACCGTCCATCTACCCCGGACGGATTTTCCGATGAAGGCGAACCTTCCGCAAGTGGAGCCGGCAATGCTGGCGCAGTGGGATGCGGAGGGCTTGTACGAACAAATCCGGGCGTCACGGGCCGGCCGCCCGCAGTATGTCCTGCACGATGGGCCGCCTTACGCAAACGGCAACATTCATCTGGGTCACGCGTTCAACAAGCTGCTGAAAGACTTCATCGTGAAGTCGAAGACCATGGCTGGCTTCGATGCGCCATACATCCCGGGCTGGGACTGCCACGGCCTGCCGATCGAGATCAAGGTCGATAGCGAGCTGGGGTCGAAGAAGGCGAAAATGTCGGCCGTCGAAATTCGCGGCGAGTGCCGCAAGTACGCGGCAAAGTACGTCGAGCTTCAGAAGAAAGACTTTCAACGGCTGGGGATCTTGGGACGGTGGAACGATCCGTACCTGACGATGACTCCGGAGTATGAGGCGGTCATCGCACGCACGTTCGTCGAGTTTCTGGATCGCGGCTACGCCTACAAGGGCCTGAAGCCGGTTAACTGGTGCATGAGCTGCCGGACATCGCTGGCCGAAGCGGAGATCGAATACGGTCCGCACGTCAGTCCGTCGGTCTACGTGCGGTTTGCGCTGGCGTCCGGGGCACGTGAGATCGATAAAACATTGGAAGGGCGAAATGTTTTCGGCCTCATCTGGACCACGACGCCCTGGACCATTCCAGCCAATCTGGCGATCGCATTCCATCCGAAATTCAACTACTCCGCGGTTGCGGTGGACGACGCGGTGTATATCGTGGCGTCCGATCTGGTGGAAGCGGTTGCGGCGGCGCTGGGCTGGTCCGGGCACGAGACCATTGCGACCTTCGCGGGGGAGCGTCTGGAGGGCGCGGCGTTTCGGCACCCGTTCCTCGACCGAGATTCGAAAGGTATTCTCGGCGATCACGTCACGCTGGAACAGGGCACCGGCGCGGTGCATACGGCGCCGGGCCACGGGCAGGAAGACTACGTGGTTGGACTGAAGTATGGGCTTCCGGTGTACTGCCCGGTTGATGGCGCGGGCCGCATGGTGCAGGCTGGGGGCGCGGCGGGCGAACTGCCGGAAGCGCTGCTGGGCAAGACCATCTGGCAGGCGAACGATGTCGTGATCGAGATGCTGAAGTCGGCCGGGGCCCTTCTGGCGCACCAGAACTACGAGCATAGCTATCCGCATTGCTGGCGCTGCCACAAGCCCACGATCTTCCGTGCGACGGAGCAGTGGTTCATCGGAATGGACCGCCACGATCTGCGCGCCCGAACGCTGGCTGAGATCAAGAAAGTGGAATGGCATCCGGCGTGGGGCGACGACCGTATGTCGAACATGATCGCGTCGCGCCCGGACTGGAACATTTCGCGTCAACGCGTTTGGGGCGTGCCCATCACGGTTTTCTATTGCGAAGGTTGCGAGGAGCCATTCACGGACCGGCGCGTTCTCGCTCGCGTGGTGGAACGGTTCCGCTTGGAAAGCGCGGACGCCTGGTATCAGCACACGGCGGCGGAGTTGATGGGCGAAGACGCCAGGTGCGCGAAGTGCGGAGGCAAAAGCTTTCGCAAGGAGATGGACATTCTGGATGTCTGGTTCGAGTCCGGCGCAAGCCATCTGGCGGTGCTGGAACCGAACGGCCTTCCCTGGCCCGCCGACGTGTATCTGGAAGGCGGCGACCAGTACCGCGGCTGGTTCCATTCCTCGCTTCTGATCGGCGTCGCATTGCGGAACGGCGCGCCGTATCGCGAGACAGTGACGAACGGGTGGACTCTGGACGGCGAAGGCCGCGCGATGTCGAAATCGCTAGGCAATGTGATTGAGCCGGAGAAACTGATCAAACAGTTTGGCGCCGATGTGCTGCGCCTGTGGGTGGCTTCGGTTGAATACTCCGACGATGTGCGTTTGTCGGAAACGATCTTCATGCGAATGACCGAGGCGTACCGCAAGATTCGCAACACGTTTCGTTACGCGCTGGGCGCCGTCAGCGACTACATGCCTGCCGAAGGCGCGCCGGGCCAGCGTCCGGATATCGACCAGTGGATCCTGGCGCGGCTGGCGAAACTGGCCGCGGCTACACGCGAGAACTACGCCAACTACCGCTTCCATCTCGCGTTTCGCGATCTCTATAGTTTTTGCGTCGACGACTTAAGCGCGACGTACTTTGACGTCGTCAAGGATCGTCTCTACACCGGCGTCGAAGCCGAGCGGCGTCACGCCCAGGCAACGCTGCACGAGATTTGCCACTCGCTGGTCCGGCTGTTCGCGCCGATTCTCGCCTTCACCAGCGAGGAAGTGTGGCGGCACCTGAAGAAAGATGGCGAGCCTGGCAGCGTTCACATCACCGACTTTCCCGAAGCCTCGGAAGTCGAGTTCGCTGGAATGGCCGATTGGGAGCGGTTGCTGGTGATCCGGCAGAGTGTCACGAAGGCCCTGGAAGTGGCGCGGCAGGAGAAGCTGATCGGCGCTCCTCTGGAAGCGTCGGTCCGACTGCGCGCGAATGCCGGGTTGCTTCCGCTGCTGGAGCGGTACCGGGACGAGCTTCCGGGACTGTTCATTGTTTCCGAGGTAGCCATCGAACTCCACGACGGCGCCGAACTCAGCGTGGAGGTGGCGCGGGCCAGCGGAGTAAAGTGCGAGCGCTGCTGGAAATTCCGCCACGACATCGGGGCCGATCCCGCGCTCGCCACTGTATGCGCCCCTTGCGCGCGAGCCGTTCATGAGATGATCGTCGGCTAAGCGATGCTAGGCTGGATTCCGTTTGCGGCGGCTGCGATCGTCTTCGCGCTAGACCGCGTGACGAAGATGTTGATCGAGGCGAAAGTTTCCATGTGGGATACGCACGCAGTGATTCCCGGGATCGTCAACATCGTCCACACACGCAATCGCGGCGCAGCGTTCGGCATCCTTAGCGATGCTCCGGAGGGCGTGCGCCAACTTCTGCTGATCGGAGTCTCTACGGTAGTCATGGCGATGATCGCCTGGATGCTGGTTTCGGCGGTCCGCGGCACGTCGCCGTCCACTCCGGGGTTGCGCATCGCCCTCGGCCTGATACTCGGGGGCGCGGCTGGAAACCTGTGGGACCGGATCGCAAGCGGCAGCGTCACCGACTTTATTCAGGTGTTTTTGGGCTCCTACGAATGGCCCAGCTTCAACGTTGCCGACAGCGCCATCACCGTGGGGGCCTCGTTGCTGTTGCTGGATATCCTGCGCAGCGGCCGTGAGCGCAAGAATGCGGTGGGGGCGGCCTGATTGTTTCCGAAACTGATTGACACCGGCGGCTTCTACCTGCCCACCTATGGGCTGCTGGTCGCACTGGGGTTTCTCGCCGGCCTGCAACTGACCACCCGTCTTTCGAAACGCGCGGGCCTCGATCCTGAGCGCATCAACAATGTTGCGATTTACTGCGCGCTGGCCGGATTGCTGGGCGCGAAGCTGTTCATGTTTCTGTTCGACTGGGAGATCTACGCGCGCGATCCCGGCCAGATGTTCACTCTGCAAACGTTGCAGGCGGCGGGCGTCTATCAAGGCGGATTTCTCGCCGCGTTCTTTGTCGGCTGGTGGTTGATCCGGCGCTACGGATTGCCGCTGTTGTTGACGATGGACGCGTTCGCTCCCGGTGTCGCAATTGGCCAGGCGATCGGAAGACTGGGATGTCTCGCGGCCGGCTGCTGTTGGGGAGGAAGTTGCGACCGCCCGTGGGCAATCACGTTCACGAACGAAGAGGCGAACCGCCTCACCGGCGTGCCGTTGAACGTGCCGCTGCACCCGGCGCAGATCTATGAAGCCGTCGTGAACGCAGTGCTG
>JBGTFZ010000025.1:0-14038 GCA_041746955.1 Bryobacteraceae bacterium | reverse complement strand
GCTCCGGAACTGGTTCTTCGGATTGTGCTTCGACAGCACCTTCGTGATCGCCGCCGTCAGCGTCGTCTTCCCGTGGTCAATGTGCCCGATCGTCCCCACGTTCACGTGCGGCTTCGAGCGGTCGAATTTCTCTTTCGCCATAAGAACCTTCCCTGCGCGTCTCTAAAATTAGGGGATTTCCAGGATTCGCCGCGGAGCGCGCGGAGAAGCCGGACCCGCTTCCTAGTTTGGAACTAAAAGCGCAGTGTAGCATTCCGTTATGACACAGGAAAATGTCAAGAGGGTGATTCGGCTGGGCTGGATTCCAGTGCTTGTGGCTGCCCTCTACGCCGGATGGATCTTCTACTCGCGGCACAGTTCGGCCTCCGATGCGGAGCACCAGATGGCTGAAGAATCCGCGCGGGAGGACCGCAAACTGCTCGACCGGTTGGGAGGCGGCAATCTGAAGATCCTGTCCTTCTACGGCAGCCCGGGCGTGATCCGAAAGGGCGAGGCGGGCCTGATCTGCTACGGCGTTTCGAACGCCACAAAGGTGCGAGTGGAACCGGATGGGCCGGAAATTACTCCCGCACTGAGTAAGTGTGTCGAGGTTCGGCCGGAGACGACTACCGCGTACCGGCTGCTAGCGGAGAGCGCGGCTGGAGATACGGCGGAGGCCGAAACGACCGTTCGAGTGGAGTGAACCCGATCGGTAAAGAGTCTTCTCTACATCCCTCGGTCTCCACCTACAACGCGCGCAGGAACGCTACCAGATCCTTCTTTTCATCCGCCGAAAGATTCGTGCGCAGAATCAAGTTGAAGAACTCCACCGCGTCGGACAACGTCAACAGGCGGCCGTCGTGGAGGTAGGGGGGCGACTCCTTTATCCCGCGCAGGGGAAACGTCTTGATCGGACCCTCAGGCCTGCCCGGGTAGAAGCGTTCCACCTGAAGATCGTGCATCGTATTGTCCGTGTAGTGGGTGGCCGCCGGGTGGCACTGTGAGCAGAGCGCCTTGCCGTTGAACAGCGCTTGCCCCCGGAGTTCCGATTCCGACGAAAACTCAGGAATCAGGCGGTTCAGGATGTCGAGTTTCGGCGCCGGAGGGAAATCGATCAGCGCATTGAAATCGCCCATCCGATTCGTTTGCGATCGTTGCAAATTGCGTCCGCCGATGGAAGCCAGCAGTGTCGTGTCGCCGTCGAAGTATTCTTCCACTTCGGCGAAATGATCCATCGACCGGATGGAGCGCTTCGACGAAAACATCAACTGCGCGTAGTTGCCGCGCATCGTAGGTGTATCCATGCGCAGACGCGCATAGTTGGGGCGGCTGTCGGGCGCCAATTCGATCGCTCCATTGGTGTGGCCGTTCACGTGGCAGCCGAAACAGGAGACGCCCTGCGACGGCTCGGCCGTGACACGGTGATGCGTCGTGTTGAACCACGTCGTCTGAAATGGAGTCACCAGCAGGCGCAGACCCTCCATCTGCTCCGGAGTAAGCAGGCCATTGAACATGTTGAAGTAATTCGCGTAGGTTATTTCGACGCCACGCGTGACATCGCCGAGTTCTTTGTGCGTCGTCAGGTAGAGTGCCGGAGGCGATTGGGGGAGGAAACAGTCGGGGATGTCGAAGCCCGCGTCCAGACGCTGATGCTCCGGATGAATGTTGGTCCACGACGGCGGGAAAAGCATGTGGGCCGTGGAATGGATGGGGTGGTCGAGCGGCCGGTAGGGAAACGCACCGAATGCCTTGATCTGATCCGGAAGCAGCGCGGCATATTCTGTCCACGCGCGAACCTGCGGAGGGAGTTTCGCGATGGGCCCAACGGCGTTGCAATTGAGGTCGTAGCGGGATTCCAACTCAGCGCGGGCCGCGAGGTCCACGGCGGGGCGGTTCTTGCGCAGCGACTCAGTCCAATCGGCGAATGGGAGTGGCACGGTAGGTAATCCGTAGGAGTTACCCGCACTGCCGCCGTAGCGCCAGACACCGCCCGGCGGATTGAGGGCGCCCGCCGGATGCTCATCATAACGCGCCAAGCCGCCGCGATCCTCCGCTTTTCGCCACTCATCCAGGTTCGCTGGCTGGTTCGCGCCCGGGCTCTGCCGCAGCGGCGCGGGCGTCGTCTGAGGCCAGACGGAGACCGCTGAAAGTACCAGGAAGACGAATGAAACTCTCACCAGCGGCTATTCTATCGCCGCCCGAAACGTATTTAAGGCCACATCTGAGCGTGGCGATCGTCTCGGCCATTACAGGGCTGTCTCAGCACACCGTCCGAATTCCGGACTTACCGCACAAACGATCCGTCTCAGGGACTCTAAACGGAGTCGCTCGAATAACGCTCACCGCAGATCTGGACGGAAAATCAGATAGCTAGCCTAAGTTCGGCCTCTCTCGCTCCCGTTCGCGGTCAGCGACTCGAAGAGACTCACAAGCAATTGCCCACTCTTCCCGCGTTTTAACCACGAGAATCCGGACAGGTGAATCTGCTGGCGAGATGTCCCCTTCTTCGGACTGAGCATTCTTGTATGGATCAAGCGCGAGACCGAGGAAAGCCAAGCCATCGCAAACGGCGCTGCGGATCTCGGGACTGTTTTCTCCGACGCCGGCTGTGAATATCAGCGCATCCAGTACCGTGAGACTTGGCAGCATCGCCCCAATGTGGCGCCTAACGCTGTGGACGTACGCTTCGAACGCTAGCTGGGCCCGGCCATTCCCCTGTTCCTTTGCCGCCAGGATCTGGCGCATGTCCGCCGAGATGCCAGAAACTCCCCACAACCCGGATTCGTGGTTCAGCGTGTGATCGATCTGGTCTGCGGAATACTCGCGCTGTCTCATGAGATAGATCAAAATTCCAGGATCCACGGAACCGGAGCGCGTGCCCATCATCAAGCCATCCAGGGGCGTGAAGCCCATAGTGGTGTCGACGGAGCGCCCGCCGTTGATCGCCGTCACCGAGCAGCCGCCTCCGAGATGGCAACTGATAAGGCTAAGCGACCGCAAGTCCCGACCTAATATCTTCGCCGCTCGAGCGGCAGCGTACTGGTGGCTGATCCCGTGAAAGCCGTACCGGCGAATCCCTTGCTCCAGCCAAGCGTATGGACCCGCGTAGGAATATGCGGCGGGGGGAAGGCTGGCATGAAACGCAGTATCGAAGACGGCGATCTGGGTGCCCCCCGGGCCCATGATGCGGCTAACCGCGTCGATTCCTTCCAGAGCGAACTGGTTGTGGACAGGCGCCAGATCCCGCAGTTGTTCGATGGCCGACCTCGCTTCAGTAGTGATGCGGGTGCTATCGCGAAATCGTAGCCCGCCGTGAACAACCCGATGTCCAACCACATCGATCTCCCCGATGTCCCGAAGCACGCCGGTTGATCCACTAGAGATGAAACGCATCATGGGTTCGAATGCCTCCCCAGTAGAGGCGATTTCGATCTGCTCCTCGAAAGCGTTTCCATTCGCCCGGACCGTGATCGCGGCTTTCCCGGGAACGTCAGCCCATTCGGCATGGGCGCTCCAGGATGAGGGTTGCGGCTCGTCCGGCAGTTGGGAGCCATCGACTGCGTAAAGCGCCGCCTTGAGACTGCTGGATCCGGCATTCAGCGCCAAAATGTTCATGGCGCCTCTTGATACCCCGTCATGCGGACCAGCGCCACTCCCGAATTTCAGGCATGTCGTCTCCGTAGCGCAGGATGTATTGCCTATGCTCGATGAGCTTGTCGCGGAGAAACTGCTTGAAGTGGCCACTCACGGGGCGCAAGCGGGGGATGCGGTCCACGGCGTCGCCCGCCAAATGGAAGCGATCCAGGTCGTTTAGGACCGTCATGTCGAAAGGCGTCGTCGTAGTCCCCTCTTCTTTGTAGCCGCGGACATGAAGATTGTGGTGGTTTGTCCGGCGATAGGTGAGCCGATGAATCAGCCAAGGGTAGCCATGGTAAGCGAAGATTATCGGCTTGTCGGTTGTAAATATGGAATCGAAGTCCCGGTCGGAGAGCCCGTGTGGGTGTTCCGATTCCGGTTGAAGCGTCATGAGATCGACTACATTCACCACCCTGATCTTCAGGTCCGGGAAGTGTTCCCGCAACAACGCAACAGCCGCCAACGTTTCAAGCGTGGGGACGTCTCCGGCGCATGCCATCACGACGTCCGTTTCAACGTTCTGGTCACTGCTTGCCCAGCCCCAGATGCCGATTCCTGTCGTGCAATGCCGCGCGGCCGCGCCCATGTCGAGCCACTGCAATGCGGGCTGCTTGCCGGCAACGATCACATTCACGTAGTCCCGGCTTCGTAGGCAGTGATCCATCACCGATAGGAGTGTGTTGCCATCCGGCGGTAGATAGACGCGAACGATGCCCGCCTTCTTGTTCACTACATGATCGATAAAACCCGGATCCTGATGGCTGAAACCGTTGTGGTCCTGACGCCAGACGTGTGAGGTAAGCAGGTAGTTCAACGAAGCGATCGGCCGCCGCCAGGGGATCCCTTGCGTAACCTTAAGCCACTTGGCGTGTTGGTTAAACATCGAGCCGATGATGTGGATGAATGCCTCGTAGCAGGAAAATAGGCCGTGGCGGCCGGTGAGCAGATACCCTTCAAGCCAGCCTTGGCACAGATGCTCGCTGAGCATTTCCATCACACGGCCATCGGGCTCAAGGTGTTCGTCAGTAGGCAGTATTTTTGCCGCCCACATGCGGTTAGTGACGTCGAAAAGCGCTGTAAGCCGGTTCGAACCGGTCTCGTCGGGTCCGAACACGCGGAAGTTCCGCGCCTCGGCGTTTGAAGTCATCACGTCGCGCAGGAACTGGCCCGCCATTCGGGTTGCTTCCGCTACCACGGTGCCCGGATCGGGCACGTCCACTGCATAGCTCTGGAAGTCCGGAAGAACGAGATCCTTCAGCAACAGTCCGCCATTGGCGTGCGGATTCGCGCCCATGCGGCGGTCTCCTCCGGGCGCCAGTTCGGCAAGCTCTGTGATCAACGTTCCGTCGGCGTCGAAGAGTTCTTCGGGACGATAGCTCTTCATCCATTCTTCGAGCTGACGAAGGTGCTCCGCGTTGGTTCGGACGTTAGCCAAAGGAACCTGATGAGCGCGGAAAGTTCCCTCCACCGGTAGGCCATCGACGACCTTGGGCCCGGTCCAACCCTTCGGGCTTCGCAGGACGATCATTGGCCACGAGGGGCGCTTGGAGAATCCGTTTGTACGGGCGTCTTCCTGAATCCTGCGAATGTCGGCGAGTGCGGCGTCAAGAGTCGCCGCCATAAGCTGGTGCGCCGGTCCGGGGTCCTCCACCTCTACCAAGTAGGGCTTGTAGCCGTAGCCTTCGAACAACTTCACCAACTCCGCTTCGTCGATCCGCGCCAGCACCGTCGGCCCGGCGATCTTGTAGCCGTTGAGATGCAGGATGGGCAGAACGGCTCCATCAGTGGCGGGGTTCAGAACCTTGTTGGAGTGCCAACTGGCGGCCAGGGGACCGGTTTCCGCCTCGCCGTCGCCCACGACGCAGCAAACCAGCAGGTCCGGATTATCGAACGCCGCGCCATAGGCGTGCACTAGGGCGTAACCCAATTCCCCGCCCTCATGGATTGATCCGGGAGTTTCGGGGGAAACGTGGCTGGGGATGCCTCCGGGAAACGAGAATTGTTTGAAGAGTTCCTTCATCCCGGCCGCGTTTTTGGGGATGTGATGATAGAACTCGCTGTAGGTGCCTTCAAGGTACGTGTTCGCCACCAGACCCGGTCCTCCATGACCTGGGCCAGCGATGTACATGACGTTGAGATCGTCGCGTTTAATCAACCGGTTCAAGTGCGCGTAGATGAAGTTCAATCCAGGCGTTGTGCCCCAGTGACCCAGCAGCCGCGCCTTTACATGGTCCGGTTTGAGAGGCTCTTTCAACAGGGGATTGTCGTAGAGGTAGATTTGTCCCACGGACAAATAGTTGGCCGCCCGCCAATAGGCGTGGAGCTTGCGCAGTTCGTCCTTTGCAAGGGGTTCGCCTTGTGTCCCGGGCGTGTTGATTACTGATTGGCTCATACAAACAAGTCTCCTACGACTGGGATGGCAGAGAGATGAATTTCGAGGACGCACCTGGACGAACAGTCTAATTTGGCGCGGCGCGAAAAGCGGACGCCAAATGCATCGAAGTTTAAGAGATCAGAGGAGTCGCTGTTTTGGCGGGGTTTGATGGTGAGTATGGAGCCGATGACCAGGATTGAACTGGTGACCTCGTCCTTACCAAGGACGCGCTCTACCAACTGAGCTACATCGGCGCGTGAACCGGCTTCGCACCAGATTAACATCCGGCCCCCGCGTCCGGCAATCTCCCACCCGAGTTGGCGTATCTCACTGAAAAGTCGTATACTCCGAGAACTCCAAATGCACCCGGTGGAGCAACCTGAATCGTCGCACCGGTTTGCTGGCGGCCACGTCCTGGCCGGACGATTCCGCGTGGTCCGGCTGATCGGACGCGGCGGCATGGGCGAAGTCTACGAAGCGTTCGATCAGGAGTTGAAGGAGATCGTCGCCCTCAAGCTGATCCGCGCCGAACTCGCGAATGAGCCGCGCCGCATCGCCCGCTTCAAACAGGAAATTCGCAACGCGCGCCGCATCAGCCACCCCAACGTCTGCCGCGTGTACGACCTGTTCCAGGCGGGCGAGGGGATGCAGAAGATCACGTTTCTGACGATGGAGTTCGTCGCCGGAGAAACGCTGCTGCATCTCCTGCGGCGCGAGACCCGTCTGACGCCGGAGGCGGCGCTGCCACTGGCGAGACAAATTTGCGCGGGCCTGCAGGCCGCGCATCAACACGGAATCGTGCATCGCGATCTGAAGCCCGGCAACGTGCTGCTTTCGGCGGGCACGGCGGGGCGCGCGGTGATCAGCGATTTTGGTTTGGCGTTCGACACCACGCCGCTTACCGACGACGAATCGACGATGACGCTGCGCGATGGCGGCGCCGTGGGTACGCCGGCATACATGGCTCCGGAACAGATTGAGGGCGCGGCGGTAAGTCCCGCGACGGACATTTACGCACTCGGGTTGGTGCTATACGAGATGGTCACCGGCCAGCGCCCGTTCTCCGGCGCGACGCCGCTGTCGGAAGCCGCCAAACGCTTGACGGAAGCGCCGAAGCCTCCCGACGTACACCAGCCGGGTCTGCCGGATCGATGGAAGGCGGTGATCCTCCGATGCCTGGTGCGGGACCCGGCGGGGAGGATGCAATCGGCGGCGGAAGTGTCAGACGCGCTCGACGGCAAGATTAGCGTTCCCGCTGCGCAGCCCGTGCGCCTTCCACGCAGGAAGTTGATCGCGGCGTTGGCGGCACTCTCGGTGGTTGCCGGCCTCGCTTACTTCTGGCCCCGGGGCGCGGTGCGCGCCGCTGAAGCTGAGCGTCTGTACCAGTTGGGAATCTCGCAGCTTCGCGATGGAGCATACCTTCGCTCCGTGCGCACGTTTGAAGACGCATCGAAGGCTTCGCCGAAAGACCCCATGATCCACGCGCGTCTGGCCGAAGCGTGGAGCGAGTTGGACTCGCCGGAGTTCGCGCGCGAAGCGGCGTTGAAAATTCCGATGGCGGCATCGGCCCTGTCGTCGCTGAATAGCCAGGAGCGGTTGCACGTCCAGGCCATACAGCAGACCGTGACGCGCGACTTCCCGGCGGCGATAGAAACGTTTCAACAGGCGCTGCGCCAGGCGCCGGCATCCGGAAAATCGCTGGCGTTAATCGACCTGGGCCGCGCGTTTGAGCGTAATGGCAACAACGAGGAAGCGCTGCGCCAGTATCAGGAGGCCGCGCGTCTGGACCCGGGCAATGCGTGGGCAAAGTTGCGCCAGGCGGTAATCTACGCGCAATCACAGGACGCCGCGAAGTTTGCGGAGATGCTGGGCCGCGCGGAGACTCTATACCGCGACGCGGACAAATTGGAAGGACTGACGGAAGTCAACTTTCAGCGGGGCCGGTTCGCGGCGCAGGAAGGCAGGCTGCCGGCGGCTCGGCAATCGCTGGCTGCGGCGCAGGGCTTGGCGAGGACGGCCGGAAACGCCTATCAACAGGTTCGCAGCGCAATGATGTTAAGCCGCGTGACGCTGCTGGAGGGCAAGCCGGACGTCGCCCGCGCGGAGGCGGAGAAGGCTATTGAGATGGCGCAGGCCGAGTCGCTTGAGTACGTGCTGCCCACCGGCCTGATGGACCTCGGCTACAGCTACTCGGTGCGCGGGGACATTCCCGCCGCGCGGAACGCGTTTACGGAGGCGCTTCGCCTCTCCCGCAAGAATCGCGACCGGGCGCGGGAGGCATTGTCGCTGCTGGGTCTGGGAGTGGTAAATCTGCGCGACCCGGCGGCGGAAGAAGAAGGCGCGCGGCAAACCGCGCAGGCTCTGGAATACCTGGAAGCCAACCGGTATCGAAGCGATGCCATGGTGGCGTTGATCAATCTGGGCCGCTACCGGCGCAACCGCGGCGAGTACGATCAGGCGATCCGCACGTTCGCCAGCCAGGTGGAGTTGGCCCGGCAGGCGCGCGACACGCGACAGCAGGGATTCGGGCTCGACGGTCTGGCGTCGGTCCATTTCCGGCGCGATGAATACACGCTATCGGAGAAATTCGCGCGGCAGAGCCGCGAAGCCGCGACGCGCCTGAACGACGCGTTTCTGTTGAGCTTCAGCGCCACCCGGCTGGCAGAATCGCTGGCGCGCCTGGGACGTTTCGACGAAGCGGACGCTCTGCTGGCGGAGGCCGCGAAGCCCGGCTTTCCTACACAGCTCGCGTCGATCGCGGCGATCCGGGCGGAGATGGCGCTCACCCGGCGCGACACGGAGGCGGCCCACCGGTATCTAGAGGAGTACCGGAAGCTCGATCCGAATCCGTCGCCCGAGAATCGCGCGGCATTCCACCGGATGATGGCGTTCTCTGGCATGGTGGACCGCACGAATGCGCGCCGCCAGCTCGAGCGATCCCTCCAAGCCGCGCACACGATCAAGGAGCCTGTGGCCCGCGCCGCGGCGCTGGCGCTGGCAGGCGAAGGATGGCTTTCGCTGGGAGACAACAAGCGCGCATTCGACATCGCCGACCCGACCGCAGCGGTTCTGGACAAGGCGCAAAAGCTGGAATCGAGCTATCGCGCGCATCTGCTGCTGGCCGAAGTGGACGCGGCGAAGCGCACGCGGCACCTTGGCGAGTCGGCCGTGGCGTGGGACGCGCTGACGAAAAGTTTCGGAGACGCAGCCGCCGTATTCGCCCGCCGTCCGGACATCGCCCAGTTGCGCAAACAGCAGCAGGCGCTTGAAACGCGGGCCCGCTAGGCCTCACTATCAATGGCAATGGAACGCTCACTCTTTGTTTTGGCGATCGCGCCGATGCTGTGTGTCTCTTGCGCCGTAGGCAAGGTGGATCTTTTCGCGCCTCCAGCAAGACCCAACCCGCCGAAGGATCTCGTCAATACGCCTCCTTTACCCATCCGGATCGCAAGCACGCTGGGAGTGGTGTCCTATTCGCCGTCGCACCCGTCGGACGGCTGCCCCAGTGGCGCAACGTGCCAGCAATCTGCGAAGTATTGGGCGGGAAGCAATGCGGATTCGTTCAACCTCGTGCAGGTAGGGCCGACAGAAACGGTCAACCGGTGCAGTCTGGTCGGCGTGTCGTCCATCAGCTTCAATGTAAGAGCCCAAGACCCGCAGCCCCTGTTGAAAGCGTCCGCCGGAGCTCCTGATTGGAGCATTGTCGTCATCGAGTCGCCCAGCGGCTTTGCCGACCCTGTGCCCAACAATGACTGGGGGGAAGGCTGGCCCATCCAGGACAATTTGAAGATCGCGCGAAGCATTTATTTCGACAAGCCGCCAGCGTGTGAGACTTCGATCCCGAATCCGTTCGTCTGCACCGGCGCTTGCCTCTATCTCCGTGTGGAACTGGTGAAGAAATGAAACGCGCCATTGTCTGCTTCGCCATCTCAGCCCTGTGGGCCACAAACGCCGCCGCGCAGAAGCATTGGGTCGACTTCTGGAGCGACGATCCGTTTCTTACCGGCGGCACGAAGTCCGTCTCCATTCTGCCTCTAGGGAAACAGGTGCTGCGTCTGCCGCCGCGGGATTTCCCGAAGGTGGTCGAGATTCCGATCGACTTGCAGAAGTATCCCAACGGAATTACTTCGTTCAAGATTCTTGCGGAAAAACGAACCTACCTTCTGAAGAAGAAGTTCGCCATCGTCATCTGGCCAAATCTCATGAGGATCGATCAGGACCTGACCCGTGGAGTGGTCCGAATCACGTCGCTGCAAGGCTTCTCGAGAACGGATCTGGAGAACCCGTTCGGCGGCTCCAACGGATTGCTGGACTACATCAACGCCCGGCCCGAGAAGATCTATCTCCGCAACGGCGCGTTTCTTTGGAAGAAGGAACTTCCCTGCCCCGGAGACTGTTCCTTCATCCTTGGCGCGAAGCCGGCCACGGTCGCGAAGCCCTAACGGATCAGAAGTTCCGGCGCAGCACGAAACTGCGCGAGCAATCTTCGTGGTCATGAATCCGCCGGGCAAGAACTTCCTGATCTAGACGCTGGGAAGATGTCGCCCTGCGGCAATAGCTTCCGTCGGCAGTCCGATAAAAATTCAGCCTTTTGAAACATTCCCGGACGGGTTCGCCTCAACCTTGTGGAAGGGAAAATTGATGAGAGTACAAATTCTGACTGGATTTCTGGCGGTTTTTGCGATTGCAATTCCGCAAGCCTTGGCTGGCAAGTGGAATCAAAGGACACGGCTGGATATCAATGAGACGATTGCCATCCCCGGCGGAACACTGAAACCCGGCAAGTATGTAGTCAGACTGGCCGATTCGCCGTCGGACCGCCATATCGTGCGATTCCTGAACGAGGATGAGAGCGAAGTGGTCGCGACGATCCTGACCATCCCAAACAAAAAGATGAAAGCCTCGGGCGATACGCAGTTGGCTTTCTACGAGACTGCGGCCGGGGAACCTATGGCGTTACGCGCCTGGTTCTATCCAGGCGACATGATTGGCCAGGAGTTTGTCTATTCCGATAAACAGGCGAAGGAGCTTGCTATCAAGTCAAAACGCAGTGTCCCCGCCATGAGCGACGCTGACGCGAAACGCCTGAACGAGAGATCGATGAACTCGACGGAGGCGCCCACATTCGGTCCGGATTCACGGATTTACTCGCGTTCTGCCGACGACCGCGAGATGACGATTGATGAAGGCTTCATGGGCAACTACACGGTGGACAGCGATCCGCACTGGCAGACCAGGCAGAAGGGCTATTACCGCTACGGGCGGTTCGGATCGATGGAAGAAAAAGATCCAAAGAAAGAGAACAAGTAAAGGAGGAAACCACAATGCTTTGTTCAAAGGATCTTAGGCTTGCGTTCGCGGCTGCATTGATGTTGGGTTCCATAGCGTGTGCGGTCGACCAAACCCGGGAAGCGAAGGCGCCCGACATCGATGTTGACATGGACCCCGGCCAGTGGCCGAAGTACAAGGTGAAATGGGCCGATGTCGATGTGGGCACGACCACGCGAACCGTTACCGTTCCAAAGTTGGAGTGGCGGCGTGAGCAGGTTGAAGTTGAGGTGCCCTACATTGATATCAACGCGCCAGGAACCACTCATCGCGAAGAACAGACCATCTCGGTTGAAGTTGAGGTTCCGAACTCCGGATACGAAATTCACATCCGCGAGATCCGTGCTGCAGGCGACCAGCTATGGGTTATCTCGGAACTGAAGGAGATGGGCAAGGGACGGGGCGGACCTACCCGTATTTCGGATCGCGTCGTCGTGAACGCGCCAGACGATCTCACCATCCGGCGAGTCATCATTGGGCAACGGCCAGACAGTCTCGACAACCGGCAGTTTCGTTTCTATTCGGACATGTCTGCAATGCAGGAGCGGCTTCCCACAGGCGGAGGACGGATCATTTACCAGAAGCAAGCGTAAGGGCTTCGGCAGGCTGTCTGAACTTCTTGAGGCAGCCTGCTTCTTCGCTCTGACGACGCGAAGGTAAGAGAAAACTGGTGGACAGGGGAGGATTCGAACCTCCGTAGCTCGCAAGGAGCGGCAGATTTACAGTCTGCTGCCATTAACCACTCGGCCACCTGTCCGATTTACGGCGAGAACCTCCGCCAGAACTCAGGCTAACAGAGGAAGGCGGTCCGGGCAATTAGTTGAGGCTCTCGCCACGCGCCCACCGTAGGGCCAATTCCAGCGCATCGAGCGTAATATCCATCAACGGCTCTTTCCGGCCGGCATGTCCCTGGGGACCGGCGACAAAATCGTGGTATCCATTCTCGAAAATGTCGAGCCGGACACTCTTCTCCGCCTTCGTCATTTCGTCGTGCACACGCCGGCTGACCGGCAGCAGTCCATCCGCCGTGCCGACGAGGAGAAGCAGAGGAGTCGTCACCGTACTAAGGTTGCGAGCTGTCCTCTCGGCGTCGATTGTCTGGCCGTCTCGCGACATGCCGAAGAACGCCATCGGAGCCCCCGCTCCGAGAATTGCCCGCCACGGTTTCGTGCGCGCCAGTAAATGCATCGTCACGCTGCCGCCGAGACTTACTCCGTAAATCGTGATCTTCGACTTATCGACATAAGTCAATGCCGATAAGTGGTCAAATACAGCCACCGCATCGTCCGTGTAAGTCGCCATCTTTTCTGGCAACGCAGCGCCGTAGTCGAGTCCTGTTGGATTGCGATAGTCCGCCACCGCCACGACGAAGCCTTCCTGCAAGAACCGCTCCCACAGCGGGCCGCCGGTCGATCCGCTCGACCAATCGACCAGCTTCTCCATGCCGCGGCCGCCAGGGGCGCCGTGAAAGTAAATCAGCGCGGGGAAAGGTCCATCGCCTTTCGGCTTGCGAATGGCCGCCGCCGCGTACATCCCGTCTTTCGACTTAATATAAGTCTTCAATACAGGCGAATCGGTCTCACTCACAACGCGGATGTACTTGTCGTGCGGTAGTTCCTTACCGCCCGGATGGTTGTGCACCTCGGCAAGTAGGGTTACCGACAGAAGAAAGCTGATGGTCGTGTGGTGGGAACGCATCTACAGCGGGGCAGTGACTTCAACCTGCTCGACAAATCCGGTCGCAGGCTGAATAATCTCACCATTCAGGCGCATGCCGTCCAGGTGAAACTCAATAGCCTCGCGGATCAGTTGACGAGTCTCTTCAAGAGTCGCGCCAGCAGCGATGCAACCCGGAAGGTCCGGAACGTGAGCGCTATAACCGGTAGCTGTCCGCTCAAAAAACACCGTGTACTTGTTCATTTCAGGCTTGCCTGTTTCAGTATAGATGGCTGCGTTTTCGGATCGACGTTCCATGTGGAAGGCTTGCCTGCAATGGTCGCCGTGCGCGCCAACCTCCAGCCATCGGCCTCAATCATGCCGATGATGTCCTTGATCTTCAATCCACCCCTCCGACACTCCATCGGATCGCAGGCTTAACGAGATAATACATTCCGTGCGGACACTCCGGTTGGCGTTCCGGGCGGCGATTGTTTTGCTGCTCGGAGCACTCGCGTTGCTGTTGTGGGAACGGTTTCACGGCGGGCCTGGCGCTCCAACGCCCGGCGCCGTTGTCACGCAGATCCAGCGGCTGAATCAACTGACCACCGTGAGATACACCATCCAGAAGGTCGTCGGACTCCGTGAGGCCAAGCTCCCCGTCGGCGAAGAATCGATTCTGCTGATCCTGCAAGCGCGCGTGGAGGCAGGCATCAACCTCGAAAGCCTCAGGCCGGGCGACGTCACTGTTCGCGGAAAACGCTCTGTGGCCGTTCGCCTTCCAGCACCGGAGATTTTAAGCATCGGCGTCGATGAAAAGGAAACTCAAGTGTGGGACCGCCAGAAAACATGGTGGACGCCGTGGGTGCCTTACAACAACGATCTTGAAAAGCAGGCGCGGGTGAAGGGTCTAGAGACGGTGCGGAAAGCCGCGCTCGATATGGGGATTCTCGAAGAGTCGCGGCGCAACGCCGAGTCGGCAATTCGCGGCTTATTGACGCTCGCCGGAATCGAATCGGTGACGTTTATTCCACCGGGGGCGTCGTGAACATACAATAACGCCAT
>JBGTFZ010000024.1:0-27020 GCA_041746955.1 Bryobacteraceae bacterium | reverse complement strand
CGCCTATGCGCCGCCGCGACTTCACCGCGACCGCCCTAGGAGCGCCCCTCGCCATGGCCGCCACGGACACCCCTCTCGGCATCGACCTGTTCAGCATCCGCTCCTCGGGCTACACGCCTTTTCAGTACCTCGACTACTCGGCAAAGCTGGGCGCCAAGGTGGTGCACTTTTCCGAGATTCGCTTCCTGGGCAGCCTCGAAGACGATCATCTCCGCAAGGTCCGGGCGCATGCGGACCGCGTGGGTATCGCCATTGAAGCGGGCATGCGCTCCATCTGCCCCACGTCGAAAGCCTTCGACCCGGCGCAGGGCAGTGCGGAGGATCAGATTGCGCGAATGATTTCGGCGGCGAAGATTCTCGGCTCCCCATTCATCCGCTGCTTTCTGGGCACGGCCGCAGACCGTCCGATCGAACCTCAGATTGCCGAGACGGTGAAGGTCCTCCGCCAGGCGCGATCGCGCATTGTCGACGCCGGACTAAAGATCGCTATTGAGAATCATGCGGGCGACATGCAGGGCCGCGAAGTGAAGCTGTTGATCGAATCGGCCGGGAAGGATTTCGTCGGCGCGGTGATCGATTCCGGCAATCCGCTATGGGCGCTGGAGGATCCGCACGTCACGCTGGAGACGCTGGCGCCTTACGCGCTTACCAGCCACGTGCGCGATTCCGCAGTGTGGCGCGTCGAAGGCGGCGTCGCCGTCGCGTGGACGCGGATGGGTGAAGGGAACGTCGCAATCGACGAGTGGGTGCGAAAGTACCGGACACTTTGCCCAGGGCGCGCGCTATCGCTGGAGATCATCGTCACCGGCCCGCGAACGTTCCCCATCTTCGACCCGAAGTTCTGGAGCGCCTACCAGAATGTCCCCGCCTGGAATCTGGCGCGATTCCTGGCCCTTGCTGAAAAAGGCCGGCCGCTTGAAGTCCAACCGGTGGCAAAGGAGTTGGCCGCGCAGAAGGAGCGCGACGACCTGGAAGCCAGCGCCGTCTACACGAAAAGGCTGCTGGCGTGATCCTTGATGGCCAGGTGGCGATCGTCACCGGCGGCAGCCGCGGTATCGGGAAAGCCATCGCGGCAGCAATGATCCGGGAGGGCGCGCAGGTAGTGATCTGCGGGCGAAAGCAGGAGACGCTGGAGACCGCCGCCGCCGAACTGGGCGCCGGCGCGACTGCGCACGCTTGCCATGTCGGCCGGGCGGGCGATATCGACAAGCTGGTGTCGGACACCGAATCGCGGTTCGGCCGCGTGGACATTCTGGTGAACAACGCCGCCACGAATATCGCGCAAGGCGCCTGCCTTGGTTTCGACGATGGCCAGTTCGACAAGATGGTGGAGGTAAACCTCAAAAGCGTCTTTCGCCTGGTGCGGCGCGTTGCGCCTGGGATGTGCGCCCGCCAAAGCGGATCGATCATCAACATCGCCTCCATCGCGGGTGTGAAGCCGCAGCCGGAGAGCCTGCTGTATTCGATGACGAAGGCGGCGCTGATCATGATGACCAAGTCGTACGCGCTGGAACTGGGGCCGCAAGGCGTGCGTGTGAACGCGATCGCACCGGGCCTGATTCAGACGCAGTTGAGTGAGTATTTCTGGAAGGACGACGCCAAGCTGTCCCATCATGTGCAGCGCCAGCCGGTGCGCCACTTGGGCCAACCGGAGGAGATCGCGGAAGTGGCGGTGCTGCTGGCCAGCCGAACGTCCAGCTACCTAACGGGGCAGACGCTGGTGGTCGATGGCGGCTACACCTTACTCTAGAAAGTGGCTGAGGGTGCCGAATGAGAAAGCGATCTGGCGACGGCGGCTTACTGTTTCCTGAACTGGCTTCAAACCCTCACAGTCCTTGGCACACGGCCAGAGAACGCAGGGCGCTGGAAGTGGAAGGCGCATCGGGCATTTCGACTCTCGAACTATGCGCTGGGGCCGGCGGACAGGCAATCGGCCTGGAAATGGCGGGGATTGAGCACGCCGGGCTCGTCGAATTGAACAAGCACGCGTGCGCAACGTTGCGGCTGAACCGCCCGGAGTGGAACGTTCTCGAACAGGATGTCAATTCGCTGGACGGCGCCCGGTTCAGGGGCGTCGATTTGATCTCAGGCGGCTTGCCGTGCCCACCGTTCTCGGTCGCAGGGAAGCAGTTGGGCACAGGTGACGAACGGAACCTCTTTCCCGCAATGATCCGTTTGGCGGACGAGATTCAGCCTCGCGCCATCATGGTCGAAAATGTCCGAGGCATCCTCGATCCGGTCTTCCAGGACTACAGAGATTTCGTCGCAGGGGAACTGGCCAAACTGGGCTACGTGTCGGGTTGGAAGCTGATGAACGCGTCGGACTTCGGCGTGCCCCAACTTCGGCCCAGGGCCTTGCTGGTTGCCCTTCGAAAAGAATCGGCGGAGTGTTTTTCCTGGCCACGCCCTCTGACCGCGCCGCCAACCCATGTTGGGGAGACCCTGAAGGATCTGATGTCGGCCGGCGGCTGGCCGGGCGCGGACGAGTGGGCGACGCAGGCCGCACAGATTGCGCCCACTATCGTCGGTGGTTCGCACAAACATGGGGGTCCGGACCTGGGACCAACCCGTGCGAGAAAAGCATGGGCGTCTCTTGGTGTAGACGGAATTGGTGTCGCGAATGAGCCGCCCGGCCCGGAGTTCTTCGGCATGCCCAGGTTGACCGTACGGATGGTCGCGCGGCTGCAGGGATTTCCGGACGAGTGGCAATTCTCCGGCGGCAAGACTCAGTCATACCGCCAGGTTGGAAACGCATTCCCGCCGCCGTTTGCGCGTGCCGTTGCCGGGCAGATCCGGGCGTGCCTAACGGCCTCCCGTCTGGAGAGAATCGCGGGATAGGGCCTTTGTATATGCCTGAGAAAAGGGATGGAGGTGCCCGGCGAAAAGCGGGCAACATCAACGAATGGGGCCGTCGGAATCGCGAACTGCGCACGCAAGAGGGCTTTCAGATCGGCCATATCGTCGACAAGTCGGTCGGTGGAAGCGATGATCCCGCGAACTTACGCGCGCCGTGTCCGGTCTGCAACGAAGGCGCCCGTAATCTCACGCTGGACCGGGCTTCATTGCAGAAGCTGCTCATTCAGGTCCGGCGCGCAACCGGAGCGGATCAGGTCGAGCTTCTCGCTTGGCTGGTAAAGAAGTCTCCGAGGCAGGCGGCTGAATTACTACCGCCGCGCAAGGGATCCTAGCCGAAGGAGTTTGCCGTGGATTCGATCTCCGTCCTGCGCCGGTCAGCGAACATGCGGCAGATCCGGAGCGAGGATACGGCGCCGGAACTCGTGGTCCGCAGGCTGCTCCATCGCATGGGTGTCCGCTTCCGCTTGCACGTTGCCGGCCTTCCGGGAAGGCCCGACATTGTGCTGAAGCGATTCCATTGCGTCGTCGAAGTGCGCGGATGCTTCTGGCACCAACACGCCAACTGCGCCGACTGCCACACGCCAAAAACACGCCTCGAATATTGGCAGCCGAAGTTGGCGCGAACGCGGCTTCGGGACGCGGCGAATCTGCGAAAACTGCGCCGTCAAGGGTGGAGAGTTCTTGTGCTGTGGGAATGCCAAACCAAAGATCAAAGCCGTCTCGCGGGACGCCTGGAACATTTTCTCGGCGGCACGTAGCCGGACGCCATACTCTAGAAGAAGAGGTGTCCATGCGTTTCGCTGCAATTTCCGTTCTTTTCCTGGCGCAATCTTTTGCTGCGCTGATCCCGGACATACGCGCGCTCGCCAACAACGGCGAATTTGCGGCCGCCGAGAAACTTCTTGCCGAGGCCGAGGCGAAGTCCGGCAAGACGCCCGAGTGGCTGGAGGCTTACTCCTGGCTGGGCCGTGGCGCGCTCGCAAACAAGATGTTCGACAAGGCCGAGGTATACGCCGCCCGCGCCCGCGAGATGAGCCTCGCGGAGATGAAGAAGCGGCCGCTGGATCAGGAGCCCCGTCTTCCGATCGCATTCGGCGCCTCCTCTGAAGTGCATGCGCAGGCGCTGGCGGCCAAAGGGGCGCGTAGCGAAGGTGTAGCGTTTCTAAAAGACGAGATCGCGGCCTATCGCGAAACGTCGATCCGCACGCGGCTCCAGAAGAATCTCAACCTGCTGACGCTGGAAGGGAAGACCGCGCCGCCCGTCACCGCTAAGGAATGGCTGATTGCGCAACCCAAGCCTCTGTCGGCGTATCGCGGCAAAGCCGTGATGCTCTTCTTCTGGGCGCACTGGTGTGCCGACTGCAAGGAGGAAGCGCCGATTCTCGCCCGGCTGCGGAAGGAGTTCGGCCCGCGCGGATTCGAGATCGTCATGCCCACGCGCTACTACGGCTACGCGGCGCGCGGCGAGGATGCCACCCCGGCGGAGGAGCGCAAGTATGCGGCGAACGTTCTTGCGGAGCATTACTCCATGCTCGATGGCGTTCCGGTGGGGATCGACGACGAGACGTTCATGCAGTACGGGTCCTCCACCACGCCGACGCTGGTATTGGTCGACCCCAAGGGCGTGGTGCAGCTTTACCACCCCGGCAAGATGACCTACGAGGAACTGGCGGCGAAGATCGGCAGCGTCGTTCCCGGAACCTAATCCTTTTCGTCAGATCCGCCGATAAGCTCCCCGTGGAGCCAGATACCACCACATCGGAACTCGTTGCGTGGCAACCGGCGGTAGACGCGCCCGGCGTCGTCGACATGCAGTTGCTGGCGGATCAACAGCGTTACTTATCGCGACAGGTGGTCAGCACTCGCGAAAGCGTCGGCCAGGTGTTCAAAGCCCTGGAGATGATGGTGGGCGTGCTGTCGGAAGCGATGACGCGCTGGCGCGGCGCGCAGACTGTCGATCCGGCGGTCGCCGACGACATCGCCAAGCGCCTGAATGTTGAGCCGCTTCTCGAGAACATTTCCGATGAAGTGCGGTCCTTAAAGGCATACATAGAGTCCCGGCCGGAACCGGCCGCGCCCAACCTGCGAGACCTCACCGTTCCCCTTACCGCCGCGTTTGAACGGCTGGATCGTCGAACTGCCGAACATATCGAGAAAACGGTTAGCGACCGGATGCAGGGGCTGTACGAAGCGCTGCGCGAAGACTTTGAGCAGCAGAACCTGCACCGCGACCGTATCATGCGCCGGGAGATCGACAGGCTTCTCTTCTTCGCCCTGGGCATTGCCGGACTGTTGACGGGCGGGGGCCTTTGGCTTCTGCTGAAACCGTAGCCACGGTCCGGTAGAATCGGGGCGATGATTAGTCGCCGTCAACTCCTCGCCGCAGCGCCCCTCGCTTTCACCAAAGCCGCGCAGCAGAAACGCCCGAACCTGATCGTCTTCATGACGGACGACCATGGCGCATGGGCCAACGGCTCATACGGGTGCTCGGAAATGTTCACTCCGAACATCGACCGGCTGTCCCGCGAGGGCGCGCAATTCACGAAGGCGTTTGCGGCGACGCCCGTCTGTTCCCCCAGCCGGATGACCTATATGACGGGCAAGATGCCATCGCAACATGGCGTCCAGGATTGGCTTCGTGGGCCAGACAGCTTTGGACACAACACCAAACCTTGGCTGCGCGGCCACACCAGCTACGCCAAGCTGTTGGCGGAAGCGGGCTACCGCACGGGCATGGTTGGCAAGTGGCACATGGGCGAGGATGCCAAGGCTCAGGAAGGGTTCGACTATTGGGCCACGGTGCCCGGAGGCGGCGGACCTTACAAGGACGTCAGCTTCGTCAAGAACGGCGAGGAAGTAAAGGCCCCCGGATTCAAAGAGGACTTCATTGGCGATTGCGCGCTGGAGTTCCTACAGCAAAAATCGGCGGAGCCATTCTTTCTGCTGGTTCCGTTCTACGCTCCGCACACTCCCTTTTCTTACCAGCCGGATGGCGACCGCGCGCACTACGCCGATTCCGCATTCCGGTGTTTCCCCCGCGATCCTCGGCATCCGTGGCAGAACTCCGGTCTCCGGAACCACCATCTGGAGACGGAATCCATGCGCAGCTATTCAGCGCTGATCACCGGGGCCGACCGCAATGTGGGACGCGTGCTCAGCTATCTCGATCAGGCGAAGCTAGGCGGCGACACCACCGTCGTCTTCACGGCCGACCAGGGCTGGAACGCCGGCCACCACGGCGTGTGGGGCAAGGGCAACGGCACGTGGCCGTTCAATATGTACGAGGAGTCTATCCGCGTTCCGATGGTGTGGCGTCATCCGGGTCGCATCCGCCCGGGCCTTTCGCGGACCGAGTCCGTCTCGTCCTACGACTTCTTTCCCACGATTCTCGAGTGGGCCGGCGTAAGCGCGCCCGCCGACAAGGCCCGCCCGGGGCGCAGCTACGCGCCACTTCTGCGGGGCGACCGTCCCAACTGGAACGACCGGCTTTTCTTCGAGTATTCATTCGTCCGGGCAATGCGAACGCCGGAGCGCAAGCTGATCCAGCGCACGCAGGAGTGGCCCAGCGAGTTCTACGATTTGAAGGCCGACCCGGGCGAGAAGACCAACCTGATCGACGAGGCATCGCGCTCCGCGGAGATCGCCGGCATGCGGTCTAACCTGACGCAGTGGTTTGATGGCATCGGCGCCCCGCCGCTTTCCGAATGGCGGAAGACCACCTCGCAGGAGCTTACGGAATATACTCGCGATTAATGGCCCGTGAGTTTGGTTTGACGCCGCGACCGGTTGCGCGAGTCGATACGAAGTACCGAAAGATTCTCACCGCGTTCCCGGTGCCGGAGTCGATTCCCGTGTTGACAGAACTGCAGGCGAACGAACCGGTGGCGATGCGGGGGCAGCCGCCCGTCTTGTGGGACCACGCCGAAGGTTTCCAGGTCTACGACCGCTGGGGCAATTGCTGGATCGACTGGTCCAGCGGTGTGCTGGTGGCGAATGCCGGACACGGCCGCGCCGAGATCATCGACGCCATCTGCTACCAGGTGAAATCGAAGCTGTTGACCAACTATTGCTTCCCCAGCGAGATTCGAGCAAGGCTGGTCAGCCGGCTGGTGGAGCTAATGCCGCAGCCGATGAAGAAAGTCTTCCTCCTGACCACCGGCTCAGAAACCGTTGAATGCGCCATCAAGCTGTGCCGAGCGCATGGCATCACGGTGGGTGGACGAGCGAAAAGCGTCATCGTCTCCTTCGACAAGGCGTTCCATGGGCGCACGTTGGGCTCGCAACAGGCGGGCGGCATCCCGGCGCTAAAGGAATGGATCGTCAACTTCGACCAAGGCTTTGTTCAGGTTCCTTTCCCCGACGGTTTCCGGAACGACGACATCACTTTCGACGGCTTTTTGAAGAGTCTGCGTGAGGCCGGCGTTGGCCCGGCGCAGGTGGCCGGCGTTCTGCTGGAAACCTATCAGGGAGGCAGCGCCGCTTTCGCCCCGGTTGAGTACATGAAGCAGCTTCGTGAATGGTGCACCGGACAGAAAGCATTGCTAGTGTGCGACGAGGTGCAGGCCGGCTTCGGCCGCACGGGCACGATGTGGGGATTCGAGCACTACGGAATCGTTCCCGATCTTTCGACATGGGGCAAGGGCGTCAGCAGTTCGCTTCCGCTGGCTTTTGTCGCGGGCCGGCCCGACGTGATGGATCTGTTCTCCGCCGGCTCCATGACGTCCACGCATACGGGAAACCCCGTTTGCTGCGCGGCGGCGCTGGCCTCCATCGATCTGATTCTCGGGGAGGACCTGGTTGCCAACTCCGCGCTCATGGGGCAGCGGCTGCATCAGCACCTGAAGTCAATCGCCAGCGCCTATCCGGGCCGCATCGGAAGAGTCGATGGCCGCGGCCTTGTGGCGGGAATCGCATGTGTTCGCGCAGGCTCGATGGAACCGGACGGAGACCTTGCGTTTGACGTCATCCGGCACGCGGTTGAAAAAGGCGTGCTGATGTTCTCGCCGGTTGGCTACGGTGGCGGCACCGTAAAGATCAGTCCACCGCTGACCATCAACGCGGATGCCGTCGACGAAAGCTGCGAAGTGCTGGGCGAATGTTTCGACGAGGCGCTTGCAGGCCGCGAGGCCGTCGCATAGATGCGCGTCACCGTGATCGGTGGCGGCATGATCGTGCGCGACCAGATCCTGCCGTCGCTCGATCACCTGCGGCGGACCGGCGTCGTGTCCGCCATCGACGTTTGCGCCCGGAATGAATCCACGTTGGACGCGCTGGCGGCCGCATGTCCGGGCATGCCGTTCGGACGGCAGTTGCAGCCGTTCCGTTTGGTGCTGGCCTCCGCCGCGCCGCGCAACCTTGCCGTCATCGCGCTTCCCGACCCGCTTCATTTCGAAGCCGTGATGGCCGCGTTGCACGCTCAGCAGCACGTGCTGTGCGTCAAGCCGCTGGTGCTTACGGTTGCCGAGTCTACGACTATTGAGGCGGCCGCGCGGGAGCGCAATCTCTTCGTCGGCATTGAGTATCACAAGCGCTTCGACGACAGGGCCCTGATGGCGCGGGAGCGGTTTCGTGAAGGCAAGTTCGGCCAGTTCCGCTTGGGCACGGCGATTCTTTTCGAGAAGTGGCACTACCGCACCTCCAACTTCCAGAACTGGTTCTCGAAGGAAAATTCCGACGCGTTCACTTACATCGGCTGCCACTATGTCGACCTTGTCGCGTTCATGACGGGTCTTGATCCAGTCGCCGTCAGCGTGTACGCGATCCCGGACAAATTTCCGAACGACGTCGAAGGATTTCTGTGGACCGACGCCCGGGTGATCTGGTCGAATGGAGCTTGCCTGAATGTGCAGAACGCGCTCGGCTATCCGGATGCCGGACCCGGCGGCAACATACAGGGGTTGACGATGTGGTGCGACCAATCGTTCCTGCGCCACTCCGACCAGTACCGCGGCCTTGAATATTGCGAGCTGGGCAGCGGATACTCGGAGCCCAGCCCGGACTATATGCAGCGCGTACCGTGGACCGGTGAAGGAAACAGACCGGTTGGATATGGCTACCGGTCAATCGAGGCGATCGTGGAAACGGCGATAGCTGTGGAAGCGGGCCGCACGACGCTGGCGCACGTGGACGAAGCGCGGCTGATCGCGACACCGGCCAACAGCCGGTACAACGAGAGAGTGATTCAGGCCGCCCGCGCGTCGATTTTCGATGATGGAAGGCTTGTCCCGTGCCCATAGCCGGGGCGTATAATCCACTTCGGATGGCGGCATTCGAGAGCGAGGCGAAACGATGACAAATGATCAGGTGGAGCAGTTCCTTCGAGAGAACGAATACCCGGAGCGCGTGGTCCGCGCGGGCGCCGAGGGACTGATTCAGACGTGGAAGAACTTTGTCGCGGAAGTGGAAAGCGGCTACTCCCTTACGCTCTACGACTACCGCCACGATCTGGACGCCCGCGGCATCCTGGAACAGATCCAGTATCAGTCTGTCGACTTGGCCGAGTTGGACCGCCGCTTCCGGGCAAGGCTGGCGCACCGGCACGTACGTGTATGGGAAAGCGCACCCGACGATCCATGGTGGGACTTCGGCTATCCCGACAACGCGCAACCGGAGCTGGCGGAAGATCTGAAATCGGAAGGGCTGATCTGACATGAATCGAAGAACACTTCTCGCCACCGGAATGGGCGGCGCGCTTTCCTTCGCCCAAAGGCCGGCCGTCAAAAGGCCGAACATCGTCTTGATCATGGCCGACGACATGGGCTATTCGGATGTCGGATGCTACGGCGGAGAAGTGGAAACGCCGAACATCGACGGTCTTGCGAAAGACGGTGTACGGTTCACGCAGTTCCAGAACACTTCGCGATGCTGCCCCACGCGCGCGTCGCTATTGACGGGTTTGTACTCGCATCAGGCAGGCGTCGGCGCCATGATTTCCGACTGGGGCTATCCCGGCTATCGAGGCGAACTGAACAGGAATTGCGTCACGATCGCCGAAGCGTTGAAACCCGCTGGATACCGGACGGCGTTGTGCGGCAAGTATCACGTCGCACGTCCGGAACAAGCCAGCATGGCCAATTGGCCGCTTCAGCGGGGTTTCGACCACTTCTACGGAACCGTTGTCGGCGGCGGCAGCTATTGGGACCCGATGCGGCTGATGCGGGGCAACGAGGTGATCGTGCCCAAGGGGCCGTACTATTACACCGACGCCATCGGCGACGAAGCGGCGAAGTTCATTGAGTCGCAAGGTAAAGGTTCCGCGCAGCCGTTCTTCCTCTACACCGCTTTTACGGCGCCGCACTGGCCCATTCACGCGCCGGAAGACGATGTCCGCAAGTACATTGACCGCTACAAGGCCGGCTGGGACAGGCTTCGCGAACAGCGATGGCAGAGAATGCTGAAGCTGGGCGTGGCGGAAAAGAAGTGGGGCATTTCGCCCCGCGATGCGAAGGTGCCCGCGTGGGACGACGTCGAGAACAAGGAATGGCAAGTCCGGCGGATGGCCGTCTACGCGGCCATGATCGACCGGATGGACCACAACATCGGGCGCATCCTGAAGGCGGTTGACGCAACCGGTGAGCGTGACAACACGCTGGTG
This sequence comes from Bryobacteraceae bacterium, assembly GCA_041746955.1. Classification (GTDB taxonomy): domain Bacteria; phylum Acidobacteriota; class Terriglobia; order Bryobacterales; family Bryobacteraceae; genus JAPKYZ01. The sequence continues at coordinate 16,570 of JBGTFZ010000024.1, read as the reverse complement.
ATGTTCCTTTCCGATAACGGCGGCTGCCACGAAATCCTGGGCCCTGCCGCTGGTGACCGGTATCCGAAAACGACCCGCGACGGAAGGCAGATGAAGTATGGCAACGACCCCTCGGTGATGCCCGGGGGCGATCTGACGTTCCAAAGCTACGGTCTTGAATGGGCGCACCTGTCGAACACGCCGTTCCGCCGCTACAAGCACTGGACGCACGAAGGCGGCATCTCCACGCCTCTCATCGCGCGCTGGCCACGCGAGCTGGCGAAGCCCGGACGGCTGGACCCGCAGCACGGCCACGTCATTGATCTAATGGCCACGGCCGTCGACGCTGCCGGCGCGGAATATCCGAAGACACTTGGCGGCAACGAGATCAAGCCGCTGGAAGGCAAGAGCCTCCGGCCCATCTTCGAAAACAAAACCCGCACCCCGCACCGCGCCGTTTTCTGGGAGCACGAGGGCAGCCGCGCGGTCCGCATGGGCAATGACAAGCTGGTGGCCGCAAGCGGCGATCCATGGGAGCTTTACGACTTGTCCGCGGATCGAACCGAGATGAAGAATCTCGCGGCCTCGCAGCCATCGAAGGCCGCCGCCATGGAATCGGAGTGGAAGCAATGGGCGGCGCGCGCTGGCGTGATGAACTACGAGGTCGCGAAAAAGGGCACGCCCCCGGCGTGACGGCATCCAGCCCGGAGCGCGTAACCGCCATTGATGCGTTTCGCGGCTTCACCATGATCTGCATGGTGAGCGCCGGCTTTGGGCTGCTTCAACTCAAGGATCAAAGCTGGGCTGCGCCCATCGCGCATCAGTTCGATCATGCGCCATGGATCGGCCTGCGCTTCTGGGATTTGATCCAGCCGTTCTTCATGTTCATTGTTGGCGCGGTGATGCCTTGGTCCTTCGAGAACCGCTGGGCGAAGGGCGAGTCCTGGAGCCAAAGCTTGCGCCACGTGTTCCGGCGCAGCGCCCTGCTGGTGCTGTGGGGACTGATTGCGCGCTCCGTCCGCGCGGGCCGTCCGGTGCTGGATCTGATCAACGTGCTGGCGCAGATCGCGTTTACCTATCCGGTTGCGTTTCTGGTTTTGCGCCGCCCGGAGAGCGTGCAGTTGGCGGTGGCGCTGGGGCTGCTGGCGATTCATACCGCCGCGTTCGTTACGTACGGCAACCCGTGGGCCATCTCAGAAAACTTGGGCGAAACGATCGACCGCGCGCTGCTGGGGAAGAACTGGGGCGGCCACTACGCGACAGTCAACTGCGTTCCGTCTGCCGCGAACACCATCTTCGGAGTGATTGCCGGCAACATGATCCGGCGTCGCGAGCTGCGGCGGCTGGCTCTATTCGGCGTGGGGCTGCTGGCCTTTGGCCTCGCGCTCTCGCCGTGGATTCCGGTGATCAAGAAAATCTGGACAGCGAGCTTCGCCCTGATCAGCGGCGGCATCACGATCTTCGTGCTGCTGTTGTTCTGGTGGCTGGCTGAATCGCGCGGATGGCGTTTCCGCGTGTTCGTGATGGTGGGTGCGAACTCGATCTTCATTTACCTGTTCCACGAAATGCTGGGCGGATGGCTGACGCAGGCGGCGAAGGTCTTCACGGGTTGGGGCACGACGTACTGGCCCGCGGAGTTGCTTGCGTTCAATGACCTGCTGGTGGTGGCGTTCCAGGTGTGGCTCTGCGTATGGCTGTACCGCCGGAAGATATTCTTCAAGCTATGAGTAAAGGGGCGTCATGGATCTGGGTCTGAAGAATAAAGTGGCTATCGTCGCAGCGGCAAGCTCCGGTTTGGGACGCGCAGTGGCGCTGGGCCTTGCGCGCGAGGGAGCGAAACTCGCCATCTGCTCCCGCGACAAGACGAGGATTCAAAAAGCTGCCGACGCAATTCGCTCCGAGACCGGGGCCGAGATTCTTGCCTCGGCTCTCGATGTCGGCGAAGAAGCTGAAGTTCGCCAGTTCGCGGAAGAATGCCAGTCGCGCTTCGACCGCATCGACATCTGCGTCACCAACGCCGGAGGGCCGCCGTCGAAAACATTCGCCGAGACTTCCATTGACGATTGGGAGAGTGCCGTCCGGCTGAATCTCGCCAGTACGGTTTTCTTCGCGCATGCCGTGCTGCCGGGAATGCGCGCGCGAAAGTGGGGCCGCTTCATCACCGTCACGTCGGCGTCGGTGAAACAGCCATTGGATGGATTGATCCTTTCGAACTCCGTGCGGTGCGCGGTGGCGGGTCTGGTGAAGTCTCTGTCCAATGAGTGCGGCCCCGACAACGTGCTGGTGCACAATGTCTGCCCGGGGTTCACCGCAACGGACCGGCTGCTGACGCTGGCCGGCAAGCTGGCGGAGAAGGACGGCATCACGCGCGAGGCAGCGATTGAGCGCTGGGCCGCGCAGACTGCCCTGCGCCGCGTAGGCCGTCCGGAAGAGTTCGCCGACGCCGTCGTCTTCCTAGCTTCGGAACGGGCCAGCTACCTCACCGGATCGTCGTTGGCGATCGACGGCGGGCTGGTGAAGAGCACTTTCGGTTAGCCTCGCGGGCGGACTGCGTGTGATATTCTCGCTCGCATGCCGGACACACCTTTCTCGCGCCGATCTTTTGTAGCCGCTGCCGGATTGGCCGCTCCTGCCGCTGCGATGCCGCAGGCGGGCGGCGGCAAGGTCGCAATCAACGAATCCTATCCAGGCGGCAACGCCAAAGCCACAGGCCCGATCAAGATCGTCACGATGAACGCCTTCGAGAGCGACGAGTTGAAAAAACTGGTCGCCGCCGGTGGGCCAAACGCGGTGCGTGTCGTGATCTGCAAGGATCGCGAAGAGTTCCATCGCGAGCTGCGCGACGCGGACGTCGTGTATGGCGGGCTGCGCAAGGAAGACCTGGACTACGCCCCGAAACTACGCTGGATGCAGAACGGCGGCGCCGGCATGGAGGGCACGGCCAAAGAGGTGATGGCGGCCGATTTCACCATCACCAACATGGCCCGCGTATTCGCCCCCGGTATTGCCGAGACAGCGTTTGGACTTCTGCTTTCCTTGACGCGCGGGATCGCCAAGTACTACACGCCACAGTTCGCGAAGCACGAAATGAAAGCTGTCGGCGATCCGAAATCGAACCAGTACATGGAAATCGGCGGAAAGACGATGGGCATCATCGGCATGGGTGGAATCGGAACCGAGATCGCGCGCCGCGCATCGTGCTTCGGAATGAAGGTGGTCGCCACCGACGCCAAGCCGATTCCGAAACCCGAGTTTGTCGCCGAGCTGCATGACCCGACGTGGTTCCAGACGATGGTTCCGATGGTGGACGTGTTGGTGACCGCCGCCCCGCATACGCCGCAGACCCATCGCATGGTGAACGAGCAAGTGTTCCGGTCGATGAAGAAGACGGCGATTTTCCTGGGAATGTCGCGCGGAAACCTGATGGACGACATGGCCTTGGCGCGCGCCTTGAAGGAAGGCTGGATTGCCGGCGCAGGCATTGATGTCATGCCGGTGGAGCCGCCGCCCAGCGACCATCCTATTTTCGACGCGCCCAATGTGGTGATGAGCGCGCATAGTTCCGGCTGGGGGCCGGAGCGCCAGGATCGCCTGGTATCGCACTTCGCCGAAAATATCCGCCGCTACTCGAACGGGCTTCCGCTGGTTGCCGTTGTCGACAAAGCGAAGGGCTATTAGATCTTCTGAATCAGCCGCTGTAGCTGGCGGAAGATCTGGTCGGGATTGCGGCTGGCGTCGACGATCTGAAAATCGTATTGTTTCGACATGCTGTCCAGCGCGCGGATCAGCCGTTGCTGATATTTCGTGAAGCTCTCGTACATGTCGCTGCCAAAGCGCATGTCCATGCCGGATTCCCAGAAGTCGAAACGTCCGCGTCCCGCCACTACCCTCGGGATCAGGTCCGCAACCTCGGCGCGCAGGTAGAAGATCGCGTGGGGCACCAATGCAAACCCGGCCAGCCTCTCCAGCCATTGCCGGTCTTCGCCGCGAGCCAACGACCGCGCCATCAAAGAGAAGATATAGCGGTCCGTCAGCACGACGAAACCGGCGCGCAACGCGGGAATGATCTCGTTCTCCAGGCGGTCAGCGAAGTCAGTGGCGTAGAACAGCGTCATCGTCACTGGGCCCAGCGTATTGCCTTCTTTCGCACGAAGAATTCCGCGCCCGGCAAGTGCGGACCGCGCCATCCCTGTGTCCAGCACTGCGCGGCCCTCCTGTTCCAGCCACGCTTTTAGCCGCGTCACCTGCGTGCTTCGTCCCACTGCGTCTGGACCTTCGATGACGATCAGCTTGCCGGGCCACGCATCCATCTTCACACCGGGCAACGGTTCGCTATAGAACTCAAGAGGACGGCGCTGGCGCATTCCGCCCTCCTCTGCGTGGAGCCGGTTCCGGCACACGCAGCACTTCTTTCGTCAGGCTGTCGCCCAACTCTCGTGAGACGATTCGCCGAAGCTCCTTCTGCTGTTCTTCAATGCTGCGCGTGGCGTCGATCACATGGAAACCCATCTCCGTCGCCATGGCGTCGTACTCTTCGATGATCCGGCCTTGAAACAGGCGGAAGCTCTCTTCGATGTTGCGGCTTAACCCCAGATCCATCCCCGCCTCATAGTGCCGCAGCGCATCGCGTCCGCCCAATATCCGCCCCAGTGCAACGTCCAGCGGAACGCGGAAATAGAAGCGCAGGTTGGGCAGTATCGCGAACCGGTAGAGATTCCGCACCCACTTGCGGCTTACGCCCCGGACCACGTCGCGCGCATACGCGGTGTAGGCGTACCGGTCTGCGCAAACCACGGCGCCCGCTTTCAACAGCGGCACGATATAGCCTTCCAACCGGTCGGTGAAATCGGTTGCGTGGATCAAGCTGAACGTCATCGGCGTGAACATCTCTTTGCGTTTTCCGCGGCGGGTTGCGTCCCTGACCAGTGGAGACGAGTTCCACTCGCTGAACGCGACAGCGGCACCTTGACGGCGTAGCCACTGGCTTAGCAAAGAGAGTTGAGTGGATTTTCCTGAGCCATCGATGCCCTCAACGACAATCAGCTTTCCACGATACCGGTTGGGTCGAAAATGGGGCACAAATTTTAAGACCCTATCATAGCTTTTATGCCCCAATATGCCGCCGTGGACATCGGCAGCAACTCAGTGCGGCTTCTGGTGGCGGACGCCGCGCAGGCGCAGCCGGTACCTCGTATTGTGCGACTGGCGGAAGACCGCCAGGTAACCCGCCTGGGGCAGAGCGTTTTTGAAACCGGCGCCATCAGCGCGAAGGCGATCGAGGGCACCTGCCAGGTTCTTGAACGCATGCGCGGTATCTGGCAGCGGTACGACGTCGTCGGCCTGCGCGTGGTGGCCACGTCGGCAACGCGCGACGCCAGCAATCAAGCGGAGTTTCTGGAGCGCGCCGCCGCGGCCATCGGGGCAAACGTCGAAACGATTTCCGGACAGGAGGAAGCGCGGCTAGTTCAGCTTGGCGTGCAGGCGGTGTGGCCGCACCCGCAGCAGCGGATTCTGATTGTCGATGTCGGCGGCGGCAGTGCGGAGCTGATTTTGTCCGATCATGGCCGCATGGTGGCGGGCTACTCGCGTCCACTGGGCGCTGTGCGCTTGCAGACGACTTTCCTCCAAGAGACCGATCCGCCAACGCCCCAGCAGCTTCGCCGGATGCGGGATTTCATCGACCAGAAACTATCGGTAGCGCTGCCGAGGTTAAGTGGACGCGAGTTTGCCCGCGTCATCGGCACGTCGGCCTCCGCAGCGGCGGTAGTTTGCGCGGCCAATCGCGTCACTCGCGCCAAACGCGACGCGGCCGACCGTCTGAAGGCCTCCCGTGCGCAGATCCGGCGTCTGTTTCAAGACCTGGCAGCGAAGGACTTGGACGCACGCCGCAAAGTGATCGGCATCGGTCCTCGCCGCGCGGAGATTGTTGTGCCCGGCGCCGCCGTATTCCTGGCCGTTCTCGAGAGCCTGAACCTGCCCGCGATGTACTACTCGTCGGCTGGAGTGCGGGACGGCATCATCGCGGACCTTTCGCAGCGCCGTGTGGGACGCGAGTTCTCCTCATTGGCGAAGGATCAGCGCGCCGTCGTAGAAACAACGGCGAAGCGCTACGGCGTCGACGTCCGGCACGCGCGGAAACTGGCGGAGTTTTCGAATGGCCTGTTCACTTCCCTGGAGCCCCTGCACCGCCTGCCCCCCTTCTTCGGGAAGCTTCTCGAAGCCGCCTGCTACCTGTGCGATATCGGACATTTCGTCAGCGACACCAGCCATCACAAGCACTCGCACTACATCGTTTCCAATTCCGACTTGGCATCCTTCACCGACACGGAGCGCAACCTGATCGCGCTGCTGTGCCGCTACCATCGCAAAGCACTGCCGACGCTGCGCCACACCGATTTTCAGCTTTTGCCAATCGAAGCGCGCCGCGCGCTCCTGCTGCTGATTCCGATTCTCCGGATGGTGGATGGGCTGGACCGGTCGCGTTCCCAACGTGTCGAATCCGTTGGATGCGAACTGACTGGCGACTCCGTTGTGCTGACGCTGCGGTCCGGCTCGGAGACCAATCTGGAGCAGTGGTCTGTCGAACAAGTGGCGGCGCCGTTCCGGCAGATCTATGAGCGCAACCTGCGAGTCGTCGTGGAGAAGGCATGAGCGCGACGGCGCAAGTGATCTCGACCATGGACGTGCGGCGCTTTGCGCAGGAGCAGGCGGCGAACCGGCTGGCGCGCGTCGTCTTCGAGGTGCGCAGACTGTTGAACTGTTCGCCAAACTCGGAAGAATCCGTTGAAGCCATCCACCAGTTGCGCGTGTCGACGCGCCGCTTCCGGGCGGTGTTGGACACGTTTCGCGGCCACTACCCAAAGCGCGAACGGCGGCGCATTCGAGAGAGCATTCGGGAGACGTTTCAGACGGCGGGCGAAGCGCGCAACCGCGACATCACGCTGGCGTTGATCGAAAAGTCGAAGGCCAGCGTTCCGGATTCGGCGGTGATTGCGATTCGCGCGGAACGGTCGTTGTGGGAGCAGCGTCTCCGGGAAGAGCTGCGGCTTTGGACGCGGCGCGACTTTTCGGCCCGCTGGCGCCAGCAACTGGGACTTCCATGAAGGTTCAAGACGCAAGGACGGTTGCCGACATCGCCGCAGCGGCTCTGCCGGACTTCACCCGAAAATTCTTCGCCGCCGGGCGCGTGGCGTTTCGCAAGGGCGACGCCGAGACGCTGCACGAGTTCCGCATCGCCGCGAAGAAGTTCCGGTACGCGCTTGAGATCTTCGCGCCGGTGTACGGTCCGCGTTTCGCGCAGAAGGTGGCAAAGCTAAAGAAGCTGCAAGATGTCCTCGGGGATCTCAACGACTTGGTGACGGTACGCGCGGTAGTGAAGCCGCACGAAAGTGGCAACCTGCTGGATTGGGTGGATGCGCAGGAAGCGGACCTGCGAACAAAGATTGAGGAATACTGGTCCGCGATGGACGCCCCTGGAGCCGAGCCGGAATGGATTCGCTACTTCAGCCGCTATGCGGGAAGGGCCGGAAAAGCGGCCCCATGATAGAATTCAAACGAAGCCCTTGGGAGGTCGTCTAACGGTAGGACTGCAGATTCTGGTTCTGCGTATCGGGGTTCGAATCCCTGCCTCCCAGCCAGCTCAACCACAAGAAGCATCGCTCCTCGCTTCGTCCAGTTCCCGCGGACATCTTCCGACAACGTGGATGCGATTGGAGCAGAGCAGCGCGCCGACTCCGGCGCGCGTGAGGAGTTCCGCGTCGAGGCGGTGCAACTCGTCCTAGAAGAAACCAAAGCGTCCGGGCCATCGCTCGCGAACTCCACTTCGCCGCGTCGGTCCTGGCTCTCTGGGTGCCGGTCGCGTTCAGGCTATCCCCGTGCCGTACGTCAAGTTCTCGACAGCCCCTCAACACCTCAGCGTCGTGGACGCACTTCTCCCCAGCTAGCAAACCCAGCGCCCGTGCCCTGCTCCAGCGGTCGGACGATTCAGCTGCCGGTCTCCGCCGGTATTGAGTCGCACCGCCACGCGCCGACGTCGACACTCGACGCTCGGGCAGATCAGCCCGGCCGCGTTCGAGCGGCGCGCGGCGGCGTAAGGCATGGACGCTGCCCTCCCTGTGGACGCGCAGAACGCGCCCACAGGTCGTTGGAAATCTCAGGCTGCGCCCGAGATTCCCACAGCGCCCACACCGCTTCTTGTTGTATAAGAGGAGGACCACAGAACAGACCTGAACGACTGACCGTTACCCTCCACCGAATCGGATCAGGCCCACCCTGGGGCACGAGAGCATATGACCTTTACCACCGTTGCCATTCCTGGCGGGTTCGCGGTGCTTGTTGCGGCGGTCGCCGCACTTCTGACCCAGCGACGAGCGCTGCGTGAGAGGCTCGAGCAGTCTCGGCTCACCGCCAATCAGGCACCCGTACTGATCTGGACCGCCCGGCCCGACACGTCCCTCGAGTATCTGAATGGCTTCTGCGAGCAATTGACAGGTCGGCCTCTCGAACAGTTGCGAGAGAACGGCTGGCTGGACTTCGTCCATCCCGATGACGTTCAGATGTGCCGCGACACGTACGTGCCGGCGGTCGACGCGCGGAAGCCGTTCCTCCTGGAGTATCGACTACGCCACGCCGACGGCGAGTACCGATGGCTTCTGGCTTCGGGCGTTCCGAGGTACGGACGAGACGGTCGTTTCACCGGCTATGTCGGTTGCGACGTCGACATCACTGAACGGAAGAAAGCCGAAGATCGAGTTCTCGCGACCCGGGCGGCCCTGGAGGCCAGCCACCAGGAGGTTCAGCACCTGGCGGGCCGGTTGATAGGCGCGCAGGAGGTCGAGCGGGCCCGGATCGCGCGGGATCTGCACGACGACGTCAGCCAGCAGCTGGCTGGCGTGTCGATCGCGTTCAGTGGCCTGAGACAGCGGTTGTGCGCGTACGACGTCAGTGAGGAGCTGCGACAGGAACTCGTAGAGCTTCAGCAGCAGGCGCTCAGGCTCGCCCGCAACGTCCGCCAGCTCTCTCATGACCTGCACCCGGCCGTGCTGCAACACCTGGGGCTGGTGCGGGGCCTGACTTCGTACTGTCGTGAACTCGAGCGTACACACGGTGTTCCCGCGAGGTTCGCAGCGGAGGGAGAGTTCACCGCCATCACGCCGGACGCTGCGCTCTGCGTCTATCGAATTGCGCAGGAAGCACTGCGGAACGTCATCGCACACGCTGGAGCCAGTAGTGCGGATGTGACGCTGCTCCAGATGGACGACCATGTGCGGATCACCATCATGGATGATGGGCAGGGATTCGACACCGCAAACCGCGCTGGGAGCGACAAGGGACTCGGCCTCGTCAGCATCTCCGAGCGCACGCGGAGCGTCGGAGGCACCGTCAGCGTTGTGTCAGGACCGCAGCAGGGAACTCGGGTGCAGGCGACTATTCCTATGAACGCACGCGTGAAGGTGGATGTCGGTGCTGGCAGGGCGGGCCACCCGGCATGATCCGCCAGCCCACCGTCCTCCTGGCTGACGACCACGCGATTGTCACCGACGGCCTGTCGAGAATACTGCGAGACGCCGAATTCAAGGTGGTCGGCGCGGTGCGCGAAGGGCAGGGTTTGATCGCCGCCGCCACGCGGCTTCGTCCCGACGTCATCATCACCGATCTCTCCATGCCGGGGCTGTCAGGTCTCGACGTGCTCGCTCGTCTGAAAACCGATCGCCTCGAGAGCAAGGTCATCGTGCTCACGATGCATCACGACGCGGACCTGGCAACCGACGCCATCCGCAGCGGGGCGTCCGGATTTCTCCTCAAGGAGTCGGCCGGCGACGAACTCCTCGTCGCAGTTCGGCACGCCCTCAACAGGAAGGTCTACATCACGCCGACCATCACGAAGGACGTCATGGAGCGCATGAGCGGCCCTTCGAAGCCGAAGGAACCGCGGCTGACGCCACGACAGCGCGACATCCTGCGGCTGATCGTCAAAGGCCAGCGAATGAAAGAGATCGCTTCGAATCTTGGCCTGTCGACGAGGACGGTCGAGGGCCACAAGTACGAAATGATGGAGGCGCTTGCGGTGACCTCGACGGCCGAACTCGTACGGTACGCGCTCGACCGCCGAATCAACGTGGATTGATCCGGGCAACTGCCGCCAGCGTTCCGTCCCCGGAGTTTTCCGGGTCATCTCTTCAGGAAGTTCTCCTCTCCCCAGCGCGACGCAACCGCGTCAACAATACGTGGTGTCGAGTTCGCAATCCCCTCCACGGCGTCCTCGAGTGTTGCTCGCCGAGGATCACGCAGAAACGGCGGAGCGGCTGTGCAGGCTGCTCCGACCGGACTTCGACGTCATTGCGGCGGTCGAAGATGGTGGTGCTCTCGTTGACGCGGCGGAGCGGTTGTCGCCGGATGTGATCGTCACTGACGTCGTGAGGCCAGGGATCGACGGCATCGCAGCCGTCGTGCTGATCCGCCGCCACGATCCGAACGCTCGCATCGTGTTCGTGACCGTGCATGCGGAATCGACGTTCGTCGAAGCGGGCCTGGAGGCCGGCGCGCTGGGATACGTCCTGAAAGACTCCGCCGGCGAAGACTTGATCGCCGCCGTCCGCGCTGCGCTCGGCGGTACTCGATACGTGAGTCGTGAACTCGGTGGGTGCGAGTACGGGAACGGGCCGGATTGATCCACCTCGCGCCGTGGCAGACGAGCGGCCTGCAGCCCTTGACCTCCGACGTCTGGGAGCTGTCCGACGTCCGGAATGACTTCAGCCTGACCAGGAATACGCCGGCGGCGGCGCCGGCAAGGGCGGCAAGGCATCGACAATCAGACCCCGGTGGCCCTGGGAATCGGCATCGGCGCGGAGACGCGCTTCAACGGCCGGATCGCCAGGGTCACTCTCGAAGTGAAACCGACGGAACAGGACGGGCCGACACATGACGAGAGCCAGTGTAATCACCGCCGCCGCGACCATGGCGGTGGCGGTGCTGCTGCCGACGACGAGTTCAGCGCAGTTGAACGGAAGCCATACCCCAGGTGACTACGGTGTGCAGTCCGGATCGCAGCCGGCGCCCGGGCTCTATACCGCGCTCTTCTACCTGCGCTACGACGCCGACACCATCAAGGGTGCGGACGGCAACACCTTTCGCCCTGCGCCGGGCTCGCCAGGCAGCCTTGCGGTGTCGGCGGTTGCGCCGCTGGTGTGGTATGTGAGCAAGGCGAAGTTCCTCGGCGCCAACTATGGCGCGATGGTCGTGCTTCCGTTTGCGAACGCGTCGATCGAGGCGCCGGCGTTCGCACTCGACAGAACGATAGGTACGAGCGTCTCCGACCTGATGGTGCGACCAATCGATCTGGGCTGGCATACCGCGCGCGCGGACGTCGCTGCCGGGCTTCAGCTCTATGTGCCGACAGGAAGGTACGAGCCAGGCGGCAGCGAGAACATCGGCAAGGGTATGTGGGCCTACGAGCCGTTCCTTGGGACGACCGTGTACCTCGACCAGCAACGGACCCTCAGCCTCGCGGCGACGGCTTACTGGGAACTCCACGGCGCCAAGAAGGACACCGACGTCAAGGTTGGCCAGATCCTGACGCTGCAGGGCGGTCTGGGTAAGTCGTTTCTAGGAGGCGGACTGATCGTGGGCGCGGCCTACTACGGCCAGTGGAAGCTCACCGAGGATCGGTTGGCCGAGTTCGACTTGCCCGGGCGACCCCCGACCGGCGTGAGCTTCCCAGGTAAGCACAGGGTGTTCGGTGTCGGGCCGGACGTCACGCTGCCGATCGCAAGCAAGTCAAAGCTTTTTGCCCTGGTCAACATCCGGTATCTGTGGGAGTCGGGCGCACAGCTGAAAACAGAGGGCCAGACGCTCGTCGTCACGGCAACCTTCCCGGTGCCGAGCGTGAGACTGCGATGAGCGACAGCAGCGGAGGAGATGAACCATGCTGGGACCGACGGTACTGACGATTGGTCTTGCCATCGTGCTGTGCATCGCGACGGCCAGCGGAGCCCAGCAGCCAGCCGCGGCGCCGGCACAGGGCAACGCCGAGGACCTTGCCAGGAAACTCGCGAATCCGATCTCGGACCTGGTCAGCGTGCCGTTCCAGTTCAACTGGGAACAGGACGTCGGGCCGAATGAGGCGACGCGGTTCATCCTGAACGTTCAGCCCGTGATGCCGTTCGCGATGAGCAAGGACTGGAATCTCATTGCGAGAGTGATCGTTCCGTTCGTGAGCCAACCGGCGCTCGTCGAAGGTGGCAGTCCGGCGTTCGGTGTCAGCGACGTCTTTGCGTCATTGTTCTTTTCACCGTCGCGGCCAGGTGTGACCTGGGGCGTGGGACCAGCGATCAGCCTTCCCTCAACGAGCATCGCCAGTCTCGGAACGGAGAAGTGGAGTGCCGGTCCAACCGTCGTCGTCCTGAAGCAGTCCGGCAAGATGACATACGGCGCCCTGTGGAATCAGGTGTGGTCCTTCTCCGGCAATTCCCAGCGCGCAGACGTCAACCAGATGTTCCTCCAACCGTTCTTCGCGTACCAGGCGACACGGACGCTCACCGTGACGCTCCAGTCGGAGACGACCGCCAACTGGGAGGCCGAGGAGGACCGGTGGACGGTCCCGGTCAATGTGATTCTTGCAAAGCTGTCGTCGTTCGGGGTGTTCCCCGCAAGCTACCAGCTCGGAATCGGTGGCTTTGCGGCACATCCCGGCATCGGACCGTCGTGGAAGGTCCGCGGCGCCATCGTCATTCTCCTCCCGCGGCGGCAGTAGCCGGGTCATGCCGTTCACCACTACAGGCTCGAAGGAATCCAAAGGACAACCCCATGAAATTCAAAATGACCACAGACATTCCGCAGTCGATCACCACGCCGGACAAGGTGGAGACTTCCATCGGTAACCTCGAGTTCTTCGACGGCGTGCCCTCGGAGCAGACGGTGCAAACTCTGTACGACAACCTGGATCTTATGCGCGGCGTGCAGACTTTTCTCGCCGGCTACCCGGCCGTCTCCGCGTATGCCCTGTACGATGGTCCAAAGGCGATAGGCGCCGACAGACCCAACAAAATCCAGATCTTTAAAGAGATGATGGATTCGAAAACATTGTTACTGACGGGTAATACGTCGACTCTCTATGCGCTCACCACTCTGGATCTGAAGACAGACGGCCCCACCGTAATCGAATTGCCGCCGGGCATGCTCGGGATGCTCGACAGCGCCTGGTTCAAGTTTATCGGCGACTTCGGTGCCGCCGGGCAGGACAAAGGCAAGGGCGGCAAATATCTGATTTTGCCCCCCGGCTACGAAGGCGACGTGCCAGACGGCTACTTCGTTATGAAAGCCCCCACCTACCGCAACTGGGTGTTTCTGCGCGGCTCCATCGCCAAGGGTGTGGAACCGGCGGTCGAGAATATCGAAAACAACCTCAAGATCTACCCGCTGGCCAAGGCCGGCAATCCGCCCGCGACCGAATTCATCAACGCATCCGGCAAGGTGGCTAATTTCGTTGCCGCCAATGATTTCACTTTCCTGGAGCAGCTGAACGCTGTGGTCCAGTACGAACCCATCGATTCGCTGGAGCCGGAGACCCGCGGCCTTTTCGCTTCGGTCGGCATCATCAAGGGCAAGCCGTTCAATCCAGACGCGCGCATGAAGAAACTGCTCACAGAAGCCGTCGCCATCGGCAACGCCACCGCCCGCGCCATCACCTTCTACCCCCGTAACCCGGGCAACTACATCTACGGCGAGGACAGCGGCTGGCTGATGGGTTATGCGGACAAGAACACCACATTTACCTACGACGGCGCCTACGATATAGACGCCGCGATCCTGTTCCATTACAACGCGATCGGTGTCACCCCGGCGATGGCGCTCACCCGCCCCGGCGTTGGCTCCGACTACGGCCTCCTCAGTATCGACTCTGAAAAGCTCGCGCTGGATGGCTCCAAAACCTACCGCCTGACCCTGCCGCCCAATGTGCCGGTCAAGGATTTCTGGGCGGTGACCATCTACGACACCCAGACCCGCTCGCAGCTGCAGACCGATCAGCAATTTCCCACCGTCGGCAGCCAGACGGAGGGCATGCAGAAGAATGCCGACGGCTCCTACGATATCTACTTCGCGCCCGAGCCACCCGAGGGTAAAGAGGGCAACTGGCTACAGACGATCCCCGGCAAGAGCTGGTTGATATTGATGCGCATGTACGGCCCGGAGCAGGCGTGGATTGATAAGACCTGGCGGCCAGGGGAACTCGAACTGGTGAAGTAACGTAACCGCCAATCGCTTTTGAACCACGCGGGCCGGCTCATTCGATCCGGCTCGCGAATTCAGCAGCGAATTTCAATCGTCCAACCAAACCAAATAGCAAAACCCTTATGGACTTACCCAAAAATGAAGATGGCCACCGATATTCCGGAGGAAATCACCACGCCGGACATCGTTGAAACGCGTATCGGTACCCTGAACTTCAAGAACGGCATACCGGATCAGGCGACCCGGGACAAGATCTGGGACCACCTGGATTTTGCCCGTGCTGTTGAAGTGTATTTGAATACCCTGCCGGTTGTGAGCATGTATGCCGCCCGCAAAGGGCCACGTGACGTCGGCGTGCCTGACAACACCATCATGACCATGGAAACCATGATGGATTCCACCGGCATGTTTCTCACTCCGAACACAGTAACCCCACAGTCATGGATTACACTGGACCTGACAAAGGGACCGATTGTCGTGGAGGTGCCTCCCAAGGTCCTCGGGTTGTTCGATGATTCGTGGTTCAGGTATGTCACTGATATCGGCTTCACCGGGCCGGACAAGGGCAAGGGAGGCAAGTATCTGTTCCTCCCGCCTGATTACAAAGGTGACGTCCCCGATGGCCATGCAAACCATACACAAGTTCTTCTCATGCGCACTCGTTGGCGCACTGGCTTTCACCGCGACCGTTTCGCAAGCCGCCGATCCTCTCCCCTCGTGGAACGACGGCCCGGCAAAAGAGGCCATCGCCGCCTTCGTCGAGAAAGTCACCAAGGAAGGCTCGCCCGACTTTGTGCCCGTGCCGGAGCGCATCGCCACCTTCGCCTTTGTATAGTAATGGGGAAATTTTGGTCGGTAAGCAAAAATAAACCCCTGAAAACCTTATAAATAAAGGCTTTTGATTTTAAGAGAAAAATTTTATGGCGATCGCTTATGAAAAAGATGAGTATCCTTTGGCGAGTGTCCCACTTTAGCCTTTTACTGGGACAGTTTTTTCTAAAACTATTGCTCTTCTGGTCATTACAGACGATTAGAAATTTAATTCCCAATAACTGTAAGTGGGACAGTTTTGAGCGAAAAATCCCTTAGCGACCCAAATTTCCCCTCTGCTAAACAAACACCTAAGCGAAGTCTAGCGAGCGCTCATTGAACAGTACGAGATTGCTCCTAATTATTACTCTCTAACCTCTCCTTCAACCTCGTATACCTCTGCTGCTGCTTAACCTGCTTCACGGCGAGCGCAATAGCCTTTGACGAACCAACAATCAAAGCCAGCTTCTTAGCTCTAGTCAATCCCGTATAAAACAGATTCCGCGAGAGCATAACGTAGTGCTGAGTATACAAAGGTAGAATTACTACGGGATACTCAGAACCTTGAGATTTATGTATTGAGGTTGCCCAGGCTAAAGTAATTTCATTCAAATCGGCATAGTCATAGGTTACATCTCTGCCATCGAAATCGATGGTGACTTCCTTCTCAGTTTTATCGATCGCCCTAACTATTCCTAAGTCACCATTAAATACTTCTTTGTTATAGTCGTTCTTTAGCTGCATGACGCGATCGCCCGTCCGTAAAATACTATCACCCCTCACCAACTCTTCTTTTTCTTCATTAGGAGGATTAATTAACTGCTGAAGTACTTTGTTAAGATTGCGAGTTCCGACTACTCCGCGAGTCATAGGACACAACACCTGTACATCAGTAGCGGGGTTAAAACCAGCTTGGGGAATGTAATGCTCTATTAATTCACAAATAGTTTGTACGCCGTGTTCGGCTTCTGTTCCTCCCGAATGCCAGAGACAATCTGAGGTTGCCTTCATACTGATTGGTTCGAGTTTGGGTATGTGACCGTGATTGATTTGGTGAGCAGTACGGATAATGGCACTTTCTGCTGCCTGTCTGAATACCTGAGTTAGACGAACGACGGGAATTTTCTCTGAGGCAATTAAATCTTTGAGGACATTTCCTGGTCCAACGGATGGCAACTGATCGATATCTCCCACCATTAGTAGCAAACAATCTTTAGGTATGGCTTTGAGTAGAGAATGTGCCATAAATAAATCCACCATGCTCGATTCATCGACTACGATCGCACTGCAATTGAGTTGATTATCCAAGTCTCGTTTAAAACCCATCTTACTGGGGTCAAATTCCAACAGCCGATGTAAAGTTTTTGCCTCTAAACCAGTCATTTCAGATAGTCGTTTGGCTGCTCTACCTGTCGGTGCAGCACAGGCTATTTTCTTACCCATCGCTTTCCAGAGACTAACAATAGTCCGAACGGTGAAGGTTTTACCCGTCCCTGGTCCTCCAGTGAGGATCATTACCTTTTTTCTAGCTGCCGTTTCTACTGCTGCATAT
>JBGTFZ010000023.1:0-135139 GCA_041746955.1 Bryobacteraceae bacterium | reverse complement strand
CACGGCGGGTTTCGACAATTCCGGCGAGTCTCTCACCATGTCCCCGGCGTTGCTGAACAAATATCTGCAAGCCGCGCGCGAAGTCGCGAACCACATGGTTCTCACTCCGGATGGAATGCTGTTCGCGCCGCACCCGATGCTGGTGGAAACCGACCGGGAGAAATTCGCGATCCAGCGGATCGTCAACTTTTACGAGCGGCAGCCAACCGACTACGCAGACTACTTCGAAGCCGCGTGGCGTTTCAAGCATCGCGCGGCGTTGGGCCAGCCGAAGGCGACGCTTCGCGGCATCGCCACCGGCGCGAAAGTCAGCCCGAACTATGTGGCCATGGTGTGGAGCATTCTTGAAGACCCGATGACGTCCAAACAGGAAGTGGGTCCGCTTTCGAAACTGCGTTCGCAGTGGCGCGCCCTTCCCGCGCCCGGTAGCGTCCAAACGCCGGGCCTTCGCGCGGGCTGCGTCGAGATGCGCGACTTCGTGGTTCGCATCCGCAGCCATACCGCTCGCATGTTCGCGGCTCCGGTGGTGAACGGATTAAGCCCCACGTCGCAGCCGCTGATGAACTGGAAGCTTCGCGAGTTCGCGTCGCACCGGCGCGACTTCGATCGCGATGCGCTTCGAATGGAAGACGGTCCGCCGCCTGTGATTCCGGAGATTCCGAAGTACCCCGGCCTCGGCCGGGAATCGGCGTTTCGCGCGGCGGCGCTAATGGAGAAGGCTCGCGCGGGCGACGCCGATCTGGAGGTGCCCGCGGGAAAGCGCGAACTCTACGAAGCCGCATTCGCCCGACTGAGTTTCGTCTTCCCCGACGTGTTCTACGTAAAGGAACGCGGACGGTTTTTCCCGGACGATTCGCAGGACAAAGGACGATTGCTCAGCGCCGGGTATCACAATGTGATGGGTTACTTCCGCGACGACACTCCGCTGATGGAGTTGATCCTCGACGAGGAGGGCAAGGCCGAACTCAACCGGCTCTGGGACGAGTTCGATTTTATTGCCGACTTCACGACCCGAACGTGGGTTCAGTACTTCTTCAATCAAAGCGGCGAAGTACTCGGCAAGGGCCGCGAGTCCGGCAGCGTGCGTCCTTCCGACAAGGAAGTCGCCGCCACGCCGGTTATCTTCGGCCTGCGCGAGGACTATCTCGCGAAAGCGCAGCCCAGCAATAATCCCGTCGCCGTGGAAGCGATTCGCGATCACTTCCGTCGCGTGAACGAGACCATACGGTCTGTAGAGAAGATGCGGATCGATGCTGAGCCTCTTCACCGGGAGGCGCTGCTGGACTTCGCCGCGCGGGCGTATCGCAGGCCGCTGTCCGCAGCGGAGCGGCAGGATCTTCTGGCGTACTACCGGACACTCCGCGAAAAAGATGGACTGACGCACGAAGAGGCGATTCGCGATTCGGTTGCTGGCATTCTGATGTCGCCGAAATTTTCCTACCTGCTGAATACGGGTACAGGAACATCCACCAGTCTAAAGCGCAGCCCGCTTTCAGGCTATGCGCTCGCCAGCCGGTTGAGTTACTTCCTGTGGTCCAGCATGCCGGACCAGGAACTGCTGGCCCGGGCGGCGGACGGCAGTCTGAAGGCGCCTGAAGTGCTGGCGGCGCAAGCGCGGCGGATGCTGAAGGATCCGCGCGCACGTGGTTTGGCGGTGGAGTTTGCGGGCAACTGGCTGGACTTCCGGCGATTCGAAGAACTGAACACCGTGGACCGCGAACGCTTTCCCATCTTCGACAACCAGTTGCGGCAGGCCATGTTTGAAGAGCCGGTGCGATTTATCGAAGACACGATCCGAAACGACCGGCCAGTGCTGGAGATGCTGTACGGAGACTACACGTTCGTCAATCCGGCGCTGGCGCGACACTACGGGATGCCAGAAGTGAAGGGCGGCGACGGTACGTGGGTTCGCGTGGACGACGCGGGCACAGCCGGGCGCGGCGGTCTGCTGCCGATGGCGGTGTTTCTGACGCAGAATGCGCCGGGGCTTCGCACCAGCCCCGTGAAGCGCGGTTACTGGGTTGTCCGCCGCGTGTTGGGCGAAACGATTCCACCACCGCCCGCCAATGTTCCGGAACTGCCCGGCGACGAAGCGAAGCTGGATCTGCCGCTGCGCGACATGCTGGCCAAGCACCGTGCGAATCCGGCATGCGCGTCCTGCCACGCGAAGTTCGACTCCTTCGGTCTCGCTTTCGAGGGCTATGGGCCCGTCGGCGAGAAGCGCGCTAAGGATCTCGGCGGAAGGCCCGTCGATGTCCACGCCGAGTTTCCGGGCGGCGTGCAGGGGTCCGGCTTTGCGGGTGTACGCGACTTTATTCGCGAGCATCGCCAGGATGGATTTACCGGCGGCCTAAGCCGGAAGCTGCTGGCCTACGCGCTGGGCCGTTCGCTGATGCTGTCCGACCAGCCCCTGGTCGAGCGCATGAACTTGTCTCTGGCGGATAATGGTTACCGGTTCAGCAGTCTGGTGAGTTCGATCGTCACCAGCCCACAGTTCATGAAAAAGAGGAACCCGGCAAGCCAGGTATCAAAAGGAGAATAGGATGCGAACGAAAAATCCCATCGGCAAGATCTCGCGCCGCACGGCTCTTCGCGGTGCGGGCGTCACGATGGCCCTACCCTGGCTGCAATCCATTCCCGGCTTTGCGGCCACTTCCGCGTCGGCTTTCCCGAAACGCTTCGCCGCCCTGTTCATGGGCAATGGCGTGAATGAGGAACAGTGGAGTTCCGAGGGCGACGGCGCTGCCATGAAACTCAGCCGGACGCTGGAACCCCTGGAGCCGCTGAAGCACAAGATCAACGTGATCCACGGGCTGTTTAACAAGCCGGCCACCGGACAAGGGATTCATCCCGCGCAGACGGGCAGCTTGCTTTCCGGCGCGACGATCCAACGCGGAGCCATCATCAAAGCCGGCATCACGGTGGACCAGATGATCGCGAACCGCATCGGGCAGGAAACCGCGCAGCAGAGTATCGTCCTGGCGTGTGAGCAGCCGATGACCGGCTATCACGAGACGAATTTCTCGATGGCGTACAGTTCGCACATCTCGTGGCAGAGTCCCGACTCGCCCGTTCCGAACGAAGTGTACCCGTCGCTGGCTTTCGACAACCTGTTCGAGAACCGCGGCAGCCTGCGGAACATGAGCATTCTCGACCGCGTGAAGGAAGAAGCGGCGGTGTTGGGCAAGAAGGCCAGCTCAGACGATAAGGCGAAACTGGACGAGTACCTAACTAGCGTCCGCGAGGTGGAGAAGCGCGTGGACAGCATGCGCAAAAGCAAGAATCAGGCGGAGGATCTGGCGAAACATAAGAACCGCCCAGTGTTTTCGATGGACCGTCCCGCAAACGGCCTTCCGGAAGATCTGCGCGAGCACGCCCGCCTGATGTGCGACATCATCGCCATCGCGTTCCAGACCGACAAGACTCGCGTTGCCACGCTGCTGCTGGCGCGGGATCTGTCGGCGCTGTACTACCCGTTCCTCGAAGTCCGCGAAGGGCATCACGCCGCGTCGCACAACAACCTGTCGGACGGGTATGAGCGCATCGCGCGATTCCACCTGAGCCAGCTGGCATATCTTGCGGCGAAGCTCGACGCCATGCCGGAAGGCGACGGAACCGTGCTGGACAATTCGTGCCTGATGTTCCTTTCCAACATGTGGAGTGGACGCAAGCACGACAACTCGCGCCTCCCCGTAGTCCTGGCGGGCGGACTAGGCGGCACTCTACAGACGGGACGAACGCTGGACTACCTGCAGGCCGGTGACGACAACCGGAAGATGTGCAGCCTTTACCTGTCGATCATGGACCGTATGGGCGTCGAAGTGAATCAGTTCGGGGACGCGACTACCCGGTTGCAGGAACTTTAGTCGGCGCTTCTGGCGCAGCGAATTCCGATGTTCGCCTGGCGTTGCGTGGGCCCTACCCAGTTGCGGAAAAACACCGTCACGCGCTTGGCCGGATCGCTCCACGCGCCGCCGCGAATCACTCGATATGCCCCTTCGGCAGGCCCTTTCGGATCGGCCGGCGGAGACTTCTCGTAGTATGTGCGGTCGAAGTAATCCGCCGTCCATTCCGCCATGTTGCCCGCCATGTCGTAAAGCCCGAACGCGTTGGGCGGATACTTCCCCACTTCTCCCGGACCCGTCTCTACGCCGGATCGCACTTTGGTGGCGTCAAACTCCTCGCCCCACGGATAGCTCTTCCGTTCGAGACCGCCTCGCGCGGCGCGCTCCCACTCGGCTTCCGTGGGTAGACGGCCGCCACGAAACTCGCAGTACGCCTTCGCATCATGCCAACTGACGTTGTAGACGGCCACCTTCGCCATTCCCGATGGGACGCCTCCGTCCACCCAGTTGTAGGGCGCGGGGCACTTGCTGGCGGCGACGCAGGCTGCATACGCCGCATGAGTCGCTTCATGCGTGTCTAGGTGGAACGCGGAGATGGTCACGTCGTGGGCAGGGCGGTCGTCCAGCAGGATTTCCGGACGCATGCCGGTCTTGTCGTCGGAAGTCAGGCTGGTCCGGCCCATGGTGAACGTTCCGGTGGGAATCAGCACCTGCGACGGCTCGCCGGCCAAGGCCAGCGCCATCAGCAGTGAAGCGGTCATCAGACGAACAGCTCGGCGATCTCGTCGTCCATGGCCATCTCAGTGGCGCCGAGGATGTCCACATAGCGGTACGCGCGCTTCGAGGGCGTGTTCGTGATCTCCTTCCGCCAGTCGATGCCCATCGCCGAATAGACCGACGCGTAGATGTTCTCGGTTTTAATCTGAGACCGCTTGTACTTCCACCCGTTATCAACCACGTGCTCACCCGTTGCGTCGGTCTTCCCTATGATGCGGCCGCCTTTTACGCCGCCGCCGGCATACATCGAAAGGTAGGCTTGGTTGTAGTGGTGCCGTCCGCCAATGCCGTTCAACGCTCCAGGAACGCGTCCGAACTCCGTGGCGACTACAACCAGCGTCTCGTCGAGAAGCGACTCCCCTTCGCGCCTCGGCGACGGAGTGCCGGCAAGGTCGCGCAGCAGGTTGGCAAACGCGCGGTCAAACTCGTTGCACCGGACGTAGTGATTCGATTTCTTTTCGTGGTTGTAGATGTCGCGGTGATGGTCCCAATCCGGATGGACGATGTGGATGTAGCGGGCGCCGGCGTCGGCCTTCACCAGATTCCGCGCCATCAGACAGCCCAGCCCCACTTCGTTCTCACCATAGCGCGCCTTCTCATCGGCGGGCATCGCAAAGGCCTCGGGCCACCGGGTGTCGCCAAGAAGCCGGAAGGCCGCCGACTGGAAATCGCCAAACGTGCCGAAGGAGCGGTCGCGGCCTCCGCGCGAAGGGGACATCACTTTGTCGAGTTCCTGCAAAAGCCGGTAGCGTTCTTCAAGCACCGCCAGCGCTTCCTTCGACGACGCCGTAGCGCCGCCGCCCGACTTGAAGTTGACGTCGAGAACGGAGTGCCGGGGATGCAGAAAGCCCGTCGAAAGCGCTCCGCAGCCTGCCGCGCCCATGTTGCACCCGACATAAGTCGGGAACGTGTCGCCTTCGCGGCGCTGGCCTTCCAGTTCCATCGCGACCACCGAGCCGACGCTGGGTATCTCCTGCACGATCGGCGGATTTAGCGGCCGTCCGGCCTGCGTGTAGTACTGCCCGCGAAAATGCACCACCTCGTGGCTCTTCATCGAGCGCACGATGGCGATCTTGTCCATCTCTTTCGACAGCTCGGGAAACAAGCGGTGGCTGAGATAGAGATCGTTGCGAACCTGACGGACATCGAAGTCTTTTTGCGTGCCGGCGTTTTCCTTGAAGTCGAACGAATCGATGTGCGAAAGCGCCCCGGCAAGCTCGATCAGGATGCAGAACCGGGCAGTGCCCCGAGGGTTGGAACGCCCCGCGGCGCGCGCCTGCACAGGCATCAGCGCCTGATCGGCAAACGCGCCCAGCAGCCCGTAGCCGCCCAGCTTTAGAACGCTTCGGCGTGCGGGGAGGAGGTCGGAAACCAGCTTATTCATCGCGCCTCACTTTAGTAATTGAAGAAGAATTCCGGACTGTTCAGCAGCGCCCACTGCAGGTTCTCCGCGCCCTTGCGCCGGTCCTCGCGAACCGCCTTCAACGCCACCTCGGCTTCCTGGGGCGTGGGCTTGCGCGAGATGGTCCGGAAGAAAACGCTATCGACCAGTTTCCTGTCTTCCTTCTCCGTCTCCAGAAGGTTTCCGACGAAACCGCCTTTCGTCGAATCCACGCGGTCGGTAACCACTTTCGATTGCATCAACAGCATCGCCTGCAACGAAGTAGGCGGAACCTTCTTCGGCATATCGTCGCGGTTCGATTGGCCGAACGTGCGCATGAAGCCCTGCACGTCGGCGTCGGCCTTCTTCGGCTCCGGCATCTGCATCACCATCCCGACAGTCTCCGTACCGCTGGAGAATGTCCCCGGCCGGCCGGTGGCCAGCGCGATCGAATCATGCAGTTCCGCCGCGCTGAGAATCCGGACAAACTTGCGCGCGTAGTAGGGGGCGTAGCGGTCGTCCCACTCGCCGGTGAACTGCGAGCTTAGCTGATAGGCGCTGGACTGCATGATCGTCTGGACGACGTGCCGGAAGCTGTAGTTGTGCTTCGCGAAGTCGTCCGCCAGCGCGTCCAGCAACTCAGGATTCGAAGCCTGATCCGTTCGCAGCAGATCGAAATCGTCCACCGGCTCCACGATGCCGAAGCCCATCAGTTCCGACCAGATTCGATTGACGAACGCGCGCCGGAACTGCGGATGGCTGGTCATGATGCGCGCCAGCGCCTCGCGGTAGTTCTCGCCCGGTTTCGGCTTTTCGCCCGTCAGGATGAAGCGCGGCGATGCGTCGCCACCACGGCGCGGCACGCGCACGATCGACTCGGCCTTGGGATCGTATTCCGGCCCCATGTCGTCCACCGTATATTCGGTGTTCGCCTGATAGCCGTTCTCCCAATTCATGATCTGGCGGGTCTTGCCGAAGAATGCGGCCTGGCCATAGAACTCGTCGCGCTTTTTCGACGTCAGGAAAAGATTCACCTTCTCCAAATGCGCCGCGCCGTCGTGGCACGAGATGCAGGCAAGATTCAGACCCAGGAAGACCTTCGAGTAGGTGACGGTAAATTCGTCCACCGTATCCGGCTGGTTCACGATGTCTTGAGCATTCGGCGTTTCCGGATCGTCCTTCGCCTTGACGAAGTCGCGGGCGTAGTACATCGCGCCTGGAACGGAGAAGCTGGTTTTTCCAGCGCCGGTGAGAAGATCCGAGACGATCTCGTTGTAAGGACGGTCCAGCGTCAGCCATTCGCGAACCCAAAAGTGGAACAGGTTCAGGCCCGGCCCCATGCGCTGGCCCGCGCGAAAGAGGTCTTCAAAGTAGTATGTCCAGCGGTCGACGAAGGCACCGCTGGTCGTAAGCTCCGCAATCAGTTTTCGCCGCTTCGCCGGATCGGGGTTTGCGAGAAACGTTTCCAGCCGCTCCGGCGGAGGAATGCGGCCCGTCGAATCCAGCCAGGCGCGGCGCGCAAACTCGGCGTCAGTGGTTAGCGGAGCGTGCGGGACATCATCTTTTTTCATCCGGCCAAAGATGTGGCCGTCGATGAAGTTGTTGTGGGGCACTGGAGCCGACGCGCCGTGACGCGCGGGCGAAAATCGCGCAGTCAACTGCGACGCCGTTTTCGAAGGATCCACCTTCGGTTCGATGATCGTGGCGTGCGCACGCTCCAACTCCGGAGTCTGCGCCAGGGCCGCGCAACAGAACAAGATGGCGAAGCTTCTCATGGTGTCCTCCGAAAGATCTGCACGCGCTTTCCGTTCACTTCGGCCACGTACAGCCTGCCCTGCCGGTCGCTCGACATCAGATGCGGCAGTTGCAGGGTTTCCGAACCTCCCCACTCATCTTCTATTTTGCCGCTATTCAGCGACAGGTGGAAGATCTTGTTCACGTCGCCCTCGGACACAAGCAACTGTTGGCCCCTCACCAGAAGTCCGAACGGATTGCCGAAGCCCGACCATTCCGAAAGGAACTTCCCTGAGGAATCGAATACCTGAACCCGGTTGTTTCCCCGGTCGGCGGCGTAAATGCGGTCCTTGGAATCGATCGCCAAACCGTGGGCTGTGGCAAACTCTCCGGGTCCCTTGCCCTTTTTTCCCCACTGGCTGACGAACTTTCCCTTGGGGTCGAGATGCACGATGCGTCCGTTGCCGGAATCCGCTATATAGATATCGCCGTTCGCCGCGAAGACCAAGTCGTCGGGCGCACGGAAATGGGTCTCGTCGTTGCCGGGAACACCCTCCTCACCAAGAGTCATCAGAAGCTTTCCAGCCGGAGAGAACTGGCGCAGGAGGTGATTGCCATTGTCAGTGGTCCACACGTTGCCGCTGCGGTCTACGCGGAGTCCGTGGGCAACCTTGAAGAGCCCTGTGCCCCAGCCGCTGACATAGGTACCCGCAGCGTCGAACTGAACCAATGGCGGCTGACCCCGGTGCAGGACGTAGATGCGCCCGCCGCTATCGACTTCTACCGCCGACATGGGGCCCAGCTTTACTTCCGGGGGGATCTGGAGGAAGCCCGTCGAGGCATACGGATCACCGGCCAGCAACACGGAGATGACCAGGGTACTTATCATTGAAATCTGAAATATTTTTTCATATTTGAGCCTCCACCGCAACCCTACCCCGTCTTCCGGTGGACCACCGCGCGGTCCATTTGATCGACACCGTGGCGCGCGCCCAGCCTCACGGGGGCGAAGTGGACCACCGGCATTCCGAGCGCCTCGCCAAAGGGTTTCGCCGCGAATCTCGTGTCGTTGTGAACCAAATATCCTCCCGGGCGGAGCGATTGCGTCAGCGCCGCTAGGGCGAGGAAAAGCAACTCGTCGGTAAGGTAAAGCAGCAGGTTCGTCGCCACTGCCACTTTGTAGTGCGATCGTGCCGGTATGTCTCGGGTGACGTCTCCCTCAAAGGCGCATCGGCCTTGGCTCTTGAGGAACTCGACGACTTCGGGTCTCGCATCCATGCATTCGACTGGTCCGCTGAACTTCGCCGCCATCCATTCCGTTTGATAACTGCGCAGCGGAAGCGCGTCGGTGAAGCCTTCGCGGCGCGTGAGGTCAAGCCCCGGACCGGCCAGCAGTGCCGGACCTGCGAAGCTGCGTGTGGGAAGATGCTCCGCCGCCGCGTCGAGCAATGCCGTGTTGCTGGGAGACGTATCGACGCTGAGCCCGCGCCGGTGATAGATCTCGTCGAGGCTTCCCGGATCTGCGCGCGCGTCAGCAGCCGAGCGGAGAAACGCCATCGTGTGGGCGAAGCATGCTTCGGGTGTCCAGCTGTGCGCAATGGACCGGTAGAGATCCCGCAGGATGCGGAAGCGCGCGTCTCCAGGCGGCGAATACCGAAGGAAATCCTGGAAGCGCTCCGCTGCGTCGGCAGGCATCGCGGTCGGGCGGGACGCGGCAAGCCGTACGGGGTCGATGGGCGGCTTCGACGTGAAACTGCTGGATTGCAGGGCGTAGTAGGTTACGTGCTCAGCGGAGCCCTTCGCGATTCTCCCGGCCAAGTCTCTTCGCTGCAGGTCGAGCGTTGCGGACCAAGATGCCCCGCTCAGCCCCAACTGCGCCGCGAAGGCGGCAGCCGGCGGCGGAACGTCGGATAACGCGATTGTCGAGGACTGCTTCGTTGCACAAGGCAGCGCGCCGAGAAGACCTCCCAGCCAATCGCGGCGCGTACTCCCTGCGGTCACCTCAGAAGCTTAGCTTCAACGCCAGTTGAATGGTGCGTGCGTCGCGGGCCGACGTGATGCGACCGAAGTTGCCCGACTGATTGAATCCGTTCGGACCCGCCACGAAACCCGTGTTCGGAGCCCCGAGATTTACGTGGTTCAGGAAGTTGAACATCTCCGCACGGAACTGCAGGTTCATCCGCTCCACGATTCGCGTGTTCTTGATGAACGACAGATCCCAATTCACGGTGCCCGGAGTCCTGACGTCCGGAAGCGTCTTGCCGACGTTTCCGAAGGTGAACTGCGTCGGGTTCACGAACTGAGTTGTGTCGAACCAGCGGTCCACCGTCGGATTGTCTAGCTTGGCCGAAACGCCGGTGGAATCGGGCCGGTTCGCCCGCTGATTGTTGGCGCCGGTGATGTTTAGTGGGATACCGGTTTGCATGATGCCGATGGTGTTGATCTGCCATCCGCCGATCAGCCGGTTCCATCCTTGCTGGCCGCGTCCGAAGGGCAGCTCGTAGAGTAGGCTGACCGTCGCGCGCTGCGATACGTCGGTCGGGTCCACGGATCTCTCGGCGGCGCGATTGTACTTGCCGTTCTGATATCCGACGATGGACGCCTGCTCGATCGGGCCGAAGTTCACGGGCGTGGCGAGTGAATCGCTGATGATCTTGCCTGCCGTATAGGACAAGAGGAACGTTAGCCCCCGGGACATGCGCTTTTCAGCGCTGAACAGGAACAAGTGGGAGTTGTAGCTTCCCAGACGCGGATTCCGCACGCTGATCGTGTTGTAGTACGGAAAGGGCCGTAGAGATTGTTCACGCGTGATGGTGGGGCGGCCCAGGGCGCCAGGGACCAGCCCTGCATAGGGGTTGGGCACCTGCTGCTGCAAACCTTGACCCAGCGAGAGGAATTGCGGGTCCAACTGGTTCAGATCGTAGCTGCCGGCGGTGAAGCCTCGGCCGAGATTTCCGGCGTAGGAGGCTTCGATAAGCCACGACTGCCACAATTGCTGCTGGACAGATAGCGTGAACTGCTGCGAATGCGGGATATCGCCATCGGTTTCGTCATAAGAAATGTTCTGTCCGAGAAAAGCATCGGCTCCCAATGCGCGGCCTTGCGGAGGCGTCGGAGCGAACGGAAAACCCTGCCGGAAAAGAAACGCCGCTTGATTCGGATCGGAGGACGGATAGGTAGTGGAGGTCTGCGCAAATCCGTTGGCGCTGCCATAGTTCTCGCGCCACATCTGCGACGGATACAGGACGCCGTAGCCGCCGCGAACCACCGTCCGCGTGTTGCCGAAAAGGTCGTAGGCGAAACCGAAGCGCGGCCCGAAGTTCGAAAAGTCTTCGTTGCGCCAGTTGCGCGGCTGGCCGTTCACACCCGCGAAAGCAAGGCAACCGACGAGCCCGTTGGGCAGCGTGCAATACGGATCGAAGTTCGTCGAGCCGTTGTTCCGCTCCACGGCCTGAGACTGATAGTCGTAGCGAAGGCCGAAATTGAGAGTCAGTCTGCGGCTGATCTTCCAATCGTCCTGAACGAAGCCCGACAACGTGTGCTGCACCTGCGATTCGCCCAAGTGGGTGGTGACGGAGGCGTTCGATACCGCGCCCAGCAGGAAGGTGGCGTAGCCGTTGCCGCTGCCCGCCGGCGTGCGCGGATTCGCCGTCAATCCGCTGGCGAACGTGTACGATCCCGACGGCTGGCTGCGCTGCAAATTATGGCCTTGGAGCAACCGGACGTCCACGCCGATCTTGACGGAGTGTCCGCCACGAATGATGTTTACCTGATCGAGGAACTGCCAATTCAACGAACCGCGGACGCCGGCCGTTCCGGTGTTGAAGCCCGGCAGGCCGTTGCTGACCGCCGGAACGGTGTCGGAAGGAACGATCGAGGGCAGTCCGAGTTGCTGCGGCCAGCCGCCACCGAAACTGCGGACGACGAACGGGAAGAATCCGCGCGTCGCGCCGATGCGCAACTCGTTGATGACGGTGGGCGAGAAAACATGTGTGTCCGAGATGACCGCGTTCCAATTCTTCAGGTCGTCATCGCGCTTGGCAACGACTTCGTTTGTGTAGATTGACGCGCCGCCTGCGCCGTTGTCCGTCTTGTGGTTGAAAAACGAGTAGCGCCCGAACATCGAATTCCGGTCGGAGAACCGATGATCCGCCTTGATCGTGTATTGGCGCATCATCTGAATCTCGGAAGAAAGATTCTGAAAGTTGTTGGCGTTCGTGAACGGATCCGAAGGAGTACGGTTCGGGAGCGGATAGAACTGGTTGACGTTCTTCGAAACAGGATCTAGAAGGCTGGAGGGGATCACGTTTCCCGGGAACAGGTCGCGAGTAACTCCCGTGCCGGACCCTTGCGTCGAGAAGGGATTGTAGATGGGGATCAGGTTGCCTTGTGCATTCCGAAGATCCGAGAAGTTACCGTCGCGCTGTTGCGCCGTAGGGAACGTGCCGATCCGCGACTGCGAGCGCCGGTAGCGGTACTCTTCCCAGTTTCCGAAGAAGAACGTCCTGTCGCGGATAACCGGGCCGCCGACAGACGCTCCGAATTGGTTGTACCGGAACGGCGGTTTGGTCGGCGCAAAAGTATTGCGCGCGTCCAGCGCGTCGTTCCGAAAGAACTCATAAACCGACCCGTGAAGCTGGTTCGTGCCCGACTTCGTCACCATGTTGATGACGCCGCCCGCGGTGAAGCCGTACTCGGCCGACATGCCGCCGGACTGGACCTTGAATTCTTCCACGCTATCGACGCCCGGATTGATCGCGACCTCGCCGATGTAGCTCTGTATGTTGTTGCCGCCGTCCAGAAGCTGCCCGTTCATCGCGTTGGGCCCGCCGTTGATCGAAATCGACGATAGCTGGATGCCGCGGTCCGCGAAGCCCGACGATGTCGGCCCAGCATTCGATTTGACGCTGGGCGTCAGCAGGGTCAGCGCCAAAGCGCTGCGCCCGTTCAGGGGCAGCTCCGCAACACGCCGCTGGTCCACTACTTTTCCAATCGACGTATTCGAGGTATCGACAAGCGGTGCCTGGCCCGTAACTTCAACCGTCTCGGCCACCTGCCCAATGTCCAACTGCACGTCCACCTGCGCGCGCTGGTCAACCTGAAGTTGCAATCCGGAGCGGACCGCGCGGCGGAAGCCGGTCTTCTCCACCGTAACGGTATAGTCTCCGACGGAAAGATTCGGAGCCTGGTACAGGCCATCCGAACTGGACTCCGTCCGGAACGTCTGATTGGTGGCGACATTCGTCACCGAAACTTGCGCCGCGGCGATACTTGCGCCCGACGAGTCGGTAATCAAGCCCCGGATGGTGCCCCTTCCCTGTTGGGCGAATCCGATGGAACTGAAAGCGAATAGCGAGACAAGTACGCTAGCAAGGCGTAGGGTCTTCAACATGGCGGACCTCCTGAAATCTCAGATATTATGTCACACATCTCCCGGATCAGCGGGGGCTACCCGGTAGCCGAAGAGTTTCGATGCCCAGGCCAGGCGTGTCAGGAACGTGGTATGCCGCCCCGTCCATCCGGACCGGCGGGTCGATGAAGCGGTTGCCCGCCTCCAGCACTGTGGGGTTGTACTCGCAAAGCGAACAAGTCTCCAGCGCAGCCGCTGTGTGTACGGCAGCCGCCATCTGCGGGCCAAAGGCGATCGACACGTGCGGCACAACCGGCTTCCCCAGCGCCGCGATGCGCAGCGTTCCCGTAATGCCGCAACGGCCGAGGTCCGGCTGAAGAATCGACGCCGCCGCCAGCAGCGGCCGCAGTTCAGCAGGCGTTCGATAGCTCTCGCCCAGCGCGATCGGAGTGCGGATCAGCCGCGAAAGCTCGAAGTGAAGGTCCACTTCCTCCGGCATATAGGGACACTCCAGCCAAGCGCACCGGCGCGAGTCCAGTTCTTCCGCGGCATCGGAGGACGGCAGGTGCCAAAGCGCATCAATGGCCGTTTCGCCCGGCAGCGCGTCCATCAGATCCAGCAATCCCGGCCAGTCCGATTCGTAGTAGAGCTTCACCATCTGAAATCCACGGTCGAGGAAAGGTTGCGCGAACTCCAGCCTCTCGGCACGGCTGCCGCCCGCCAGCCCGGAAAGATATGCGGGAACGCGCTCCCTGGCATTGGCGGAGATCAGCCGGCTTACCGGTTGGCCCGCGATCTTTCCCGCCAGATCCCACAGCGCCATATCGACACCGGCGATCGCGTCCAGCATGAAACCGCCGGTCTGCCCGCGAACGCGCATCGTCGAATAGAGCTTGTCGTAGATGGCCGCGATTTCCGCGACGCCGCCCAGAAAAGGCATCTCTTCGAGGACGGGAGCCAGCAGCTTCTCGACAATCGCCGCCGCCACTTCCGGAGCCAGCGGCGCCTGCGCCTCGCCCCAGCCGAAGCGTCCATCGTCCAGCGTCACCCGGACAAGAGTGCCTTCCAGCCGCGTGGAATAAAGCGCCGGATAGTCGCGCGACCAGCGATAGACCTTGGTCCCGGCAAGCTGATTGGGCGACCCGGCGAGCCCGATGGCGGAACCGAAGTCCCTGTCCAGCGCCAGAGGGAACGCTTCGACCTTCGCGATCTTCACACGACTTCGGCGACGGTTCGCGCAACGCGGGTGCGAAGATATTCGAGTTCTTGAAGGCTTTCGGAACTTAGCGAGACCGTGGGGTGGCGCACCGTGGCCGCTTCAATAATGCCAGCCGCCACCAGATTATGCTTCATTGCCGATACGCCCATGCCGGGCTGAAGTTGAAAACGCATCAGCGGAAGGGCACGGGTGAAGATCTCCCAGGCCCTTTCGCGATCGGTGGGAATCGCATCCCAGATTGACCGGTAGACGGCGGTGAGATCGCTGCCCGGCATTACGCCGCGCGCGCCGCGCTCTACTTCCTCGATGAAGAACTGTCCGTTTAATCCGCCGAACACGGTAAGCGCGTCTCCTGCAAGGCGCACCACCTCCGACGTCTTCGGGGCCGTGGGCGGCGCTTCCACCTTCGCCAGCGTTACGCCTTCAATCTCGCGCCCCATGCGGGCCAGCAGTGCCGCCGGCATCGCAACCTGAGTCATCAGTGGAGCGTCCTGGACCATCACCGGAATCTTCGCGGAGCGGGCGATCTCGCCGAAATAGTGCATCAGGCCTTCGCCATCGGTCTTAAGAAAGTACGGCGGTAGCACCATCAACGCGTCCGCGCCCAGGCCGGCAGCTTCCTTCGAAATCTCAACCGCGCCGAACGTGGATGTGTGGCCGCTGGACACGATCAGCGGAATGTGCCCGTTGACGGCCTTCGCGACGGCGAGGTGAAGGGTTCGCCGTTCCTCCGCTGTCAGGGCGTAGCCTTCGCTGGCATTGCCGAACATGCCCAGGCCATGTGCGCCTTGGGCGATCAGGTAGTCCACCAGCTTGAGCTGGCTCTTGAGATCGATCCGGCCGTCCACATCGAACGTGGTCGCCAGGATCGGATAAACGCCTTCAAATTTTCGCATTGGTTTGCCGCAAGGTCTCCATCAGCGCGTTGCGCGCACGATTGATATGGCTGGTAAGTGCCTGACTCAGCCGGCCGCCGTCGCGCGCTTCGATCGCCAGCATGATCTCCTCATGTTCTTTTCGCTCTTCTGCCAGCCGCTGTACCCACACGCCCAGCGATGCGCCGTGCACGCGCGCGATCTGTAGATGAGCCTTCAAGCCTTCGTAGGTCTCCATCAAACGGCGGTTCTGCGACGCCTCAACAATCAGGCGGTGGAACTCGGAATTGTCCTGTTCATGCCGGTGGCGGTCGGCTTCCGTGTCCGCAGGTTCGGACATCTTCCACACCAAGCGCCGCAACTGTTTCAGCGTCTCGTCGCTGACATGGACCACCGCGGTTTCCGCGGCAAGACACTCCAGCGCCCGGCGGATCTCGAAGGTCTCGAACACATCGGTGTCGGTCAACTGCGCGACGAACGTTCCGCTACGAGGCCGGATTTCTACCAAGCCTTCAGTCGCCAACTGCTGCACGGCGTGGCGAACCGGCGTCAGCGAGACACCAAGCTGCTCCGCCAGTTGGTCTACCAGCAGACGGTCCCCCGGCATGAAACGATGCTCCAGAATACTGGCGCGCAGGATGTCATAGACCTCGTCCGTTGCGCGGCGGCGTACGAGAACGGGCAGATCCATCGAACGTAAGTATAGCCGAGGATTTGGAAATCTGAAATATTCTGTGGCACAGTGGGTTAGCTCATGACAGCGATTCGTTGGCGCGTCGCGACTCTTCTCTTTCTGGCGTCGGTGATTAACTATGTCGACCGGCAGACGCTAAGCGTCGTCGCTCCCGTACTAACGAAGGAGCTGGACATCTCGCCAACGCAGTACGCACTGATCTTGCAGGCGTTTCTGGCGGCATACACCGTCATGTACGTCGGAAGCGGATTGATCTGCGACCGCTTTGGCACGCGCGCGTCGCTGGCGTTTTTCATGGTGTGGTGGTCGATCGCCAACGCGATGCACGGCTTCGTTCGATCCGCCGCGGGGTTGGGCATTTTCCGGCTGCTGCTGGGCGCTGGCGAGTCCGGAAACTTCATGGCGTCGATCAAGGCCGTCAGCGAATGGTATCCGCCGAAGGAGAAGGCGTTCGCGAATGGCCTGATCAACGCGGGGGCGGCGATCGGGGCCGTGATTGCGGCTCCGCTGGTGGTGTGGATTACGGAGTGGCTGGGGTGGCGCGCGGCATTCTTCGTCACCGGCTCGTTCGGATTTATTTGGCTGATCTTCTGGCTTCGCATCTACCACGTCCCGGAGAAGCATCCGCAAATCTCGGCGTCCGAACTGGCGTACATCCGCGAAGGCGGCGACGCTCCCGTGGCCGCGGCGCGGGCTTCGCTTTGGTCCAACTGGAAGGCGCTGCTGCAGAGGCGGGAGACGTGGGGCCTGCTGGTGGCGCGCGTCATTTCCGATCCGGTCTGGTGGTTCTATCTTTTCTGGCTTCCGAAGTATCTGGTCGATCAGCGCGGATTCACGATGCGCGAGATGGGATGGACTTCGTGGATGCCTTACCTTACGGCCGACCTGGGCTCACTTGCCGGAGGGATTCTGTCGGGCTGGCTGTTGGCGCGCACCGGATGGACGCCGGTGAAATCGCGGCTTGGCGTGATGGCCGCTAGCGCCTGCCTGATGCCGCTATCGATCTGGATTGCCTACACGCCGTCGAACGTGATCGCGCTGGGAGTCATCTGCTTGGTGACCTTCGCGCACATGAGCTGGAAGACATGCCTGATGACGATGACCAACGACATCTATCCGGCCAAAGTGATCGGCTCCGTTTCGGGCATCGTCGCGTTCGGCAGTGGCCTGGGCGCCACCCTGTTCACGGGCTTGGCGGGGTGGATTGTCGAGAACTTCGGCTACTCGGTGGTATTCATCCTGATGGGCTTTCTCCACCCCTTAAGCTGGTTCGCAGTGCGCGCGCTGGTGCGGCCTTCGCGGCAGACTACATAGGCTTCCAGCTTTCCACCTGAAGCGGGACTACCGACTTCTTGTCCTTTGGCGGCTGCAGAACGCCCGTCACTTCCACGCGTCCCGCCGGGGGACGTTGGCCCTCAATAGGATACTCAGCGCCATCTGGAGTCATCTGGAAATACCAACGCCCACTACGCTCCATCACTTCGCCGTTCGCCACGACGCGGGTTTCCTTCGGCTTGTTGCCGTTGCCCCAAACCACCTTCCAGAAATCCTCCACTCCCGCGCGGTTTCCGGCTTTCAACTTCGCCGTCCCATGTCCGCGCGTCAAACCGATCTCGGCTGACTCCACACCCTCTACCTTCTTGAATCCCTCGCTCACGGCGTGGGCACAGGTCATTCAGTCCATGCCGAAGATGGTCATGTCTACCTGAAGAAGTTCGGCTCTTACTAATAGAAGAAGTATCAATGTGTTCATAGTTGCCTCAGAAGAAGTAAGCTAAGCTAACTGACCACCGGAATCGTTCCTTCGGACCGGGCCAGTTACCGGATTGACTTACCGCCCACTGCACACCGCCGGCGACAGCGATGTTTTTGTAGACGCCCAGGGTTGTGGGCCCGGCAAAGACGGTATTGCCGCTAAACGGGTTTCCGACGGTGCGATCTCCGGTTAGTTCGCCGAAGACTCTCCAGTCCCAGCGCGGATAGTCGGTCCGCCAGGATAGGGGCCGGTAGCCGTAGACGGCGCTCCAGAATGTGTTGTCGATACCGCCGGCGCGCTGCCACGTGGCTCCGCCCCACACGTAGTGGCTGCGGGACGCGTAACCGGTGACGCCGCCGACGATGCCACCCGTTCCACCGCGCGGAGCTTGCGTCCCGGGCGCGACGACTCCAGCGATGAGAGTGGATTCAAAGCGCGATCCGACGCCCAGATCCTGCCGGTGGAAGCGCCACAACGCCAGACCCTCAAAATTCGCGCCCATCGGCGTGAACGCCGCTACACGCGATGGAGCGAAGGGCTCCTGCTTATGAATCGCGGGCGCGGAAACGGAGACCTTCAGATCTTCGGTAATGCCATACCCCAGCGTGAAGCGCGACATGGCGCCGCCGCGGCTTTCGCCGTAGCGCCCCATCAGGCTGTAGTCGATGCTAAAGCCGCCGCGCGGATTGGTGGGTGTGGCGAGGCCAAATACAGGACCATGCCCGGACGCGAGGGCCGCGGACGAGGTCCAGAACAAGAGCAATGGTGTATGTGCGCGCATGCGCGCCTCCTTTCCTTGCACACAAAGAGCGGTAAAGGAAAGATCAGATGAGGAAAACGCAGAGGAGAGTGTTCAGCGAAGGTGGAGACTGCGCCCGGCTTTCCGGCGCGGCGTGCAGCGCTGTGCGCGATGCAGTGCGGAAAGCGTCAACGGTCCAGGAGAACGATGCGTCCGGTTGGATGGCGGCGGCAGAGGCCGTAACCTCCAGCGGCGCGCGTTTGCAGTCCTTTACTTTCGCCGACGAATCGGTGGGGCGCGAACACGTTCCACTCTTTTCGCAGCAGTGCGTGGCGTCTTTGGCGAACGAGGGAAAGACGTAAAAGCGTTCACAGGACAAGCATCCGCCGAACATCATGACCTGGATCATGATGAACGACATCATCGCGCTGATCGTGCCGCGCATCCAGTCCCATCGTCGCACGGTTCCCGCTAAAAGACAGCCCAGCAGATGGCCGCCGCGACGACGGTCATCGAAAGTCCCCATGCCAGCAACTGATGAAACAGTCTTCGCGGATCTTCCAGCGGGGAGGCGGATGCAATGCACAGCGCGCCAATAGTCGACAGCGGCGAAACGTCCACCAGGTGCGACCCGATGTTGATCGAAAGCGCGATCGCCTTCGGGTCCGCCGACAGCCTTTCCGCCAGCGCCGGAATGGTGGGAAGAAATGCGGGCAGCACGACGCCGGACGTGCTGCTGTAAGTGGAGATGACGCCCGTTACGAACGCCATCACGCCATTCACGGATTGCGCCGTCGAGACGGCTGCCAGCATGCCGGCGAACAATTCCAATCCACCGGTTTTTTCCAGCAGCGCGATCAGCACGGTAACTCCGGTCACCATCAGGATGACGTTCCACGGCATCTTGCGGATCGCCGCGCCGACATCGCCAGCGCGGGTGAGTTCCAGGAACACGGCCACTGCGAATGCTCCCATGCCCACTTGAACCTTAAGAAATACGACGCCGGCTACCAACGCGCCAATCGCGGCAAGCGTGATCCAGTTCTTGCGCTCGAACGTGCTGGACTCGTGAGGCTCCGGCGGCAACGGTTTCGCGCGGAACAATCGCAGGCCGCCGAATATCGCATAACCTGCGAAGGCGACGAAAGCGTGTGCCGCGAGATTGGTACAGTAGCTCTCCCATTGGAGATTCGGAAGACCTATCTTCGCCATCAACTGCGCCGCGATGATTCCAGTTGGCGCGAAAGGCGATAGCGATCCGGCATTCGCTCCATTGCCCACCATGATCGCCATCAGGAATGCGGGAATTGCAGATCTGCCCGCGGCCGCCATGGCCATCGGCGCGATCAGGGCCGCCGTGGCAATATTGCCGGGGCCGAGTGACGCCAGCGCCGCCGCAAGGAAGAAGAAGGTGACAGGCACCCATACCGCACGCCCGCGGCAGAGGCGAACAGCTTGATGCGCAAGACGGTCCAGCGTGCCGTTTTCCTGCGCCTGCGAGAACAGCAACGTAACGCCAGCCAGCGTTAGAAACAGTGATGCGGGAAATCCAACCGCCACAGCTTCGGCTTTCATGCCGCCAAAGTAGACGCCGACGATCCAGGCCATCGCAACGGAGAGCACGCCGACGTTCAGCCGGCTGAAGCAGCTGACGACGATCACCACGAACAGTGCTGCAAGCGATAACGCGGGTAGGCTCATCGCGTGCCGGACAGCAAACGCCACAGCAACACCGCCGGATGCAGCGCCGTCTGCCCGGTGAAGTCTCGAATCTGATGGCGGCAGGAGACGCCCGATGCGACCAGCACGGAGCCAAACGGGCGGCCGCGTACCGCTGGAAGCAGCTTGCGTTCGCCGATCTGGCGCGAAACGTCGAAGTGATCCGTCGTGTAGCCGAAAGAGCCCGCCATGCCGCAACAGCCGGCGTCAGGATCGATAACGGTCGCCCCGGGAATTCGCGCCAGCAGTGTCTTTGCGGGCGTCAACAGGCCCATCGATTTCTGGTGGCAGTGGCCGTGAACCATCACCGGCGCGTTGAGGGGACGCAGCGGTAGCGGTCTGTCGACTAGGGCCTCTTCGAAAAGGAGCGAAGCGTTCGCGACGGCCTCCGCCTTGCGCCGGTCGTCTCCTCGCAGCAGGGACGGAGCGTCCTCGCGGACGGCTGACAGGCAGCTGGGTTCGAGGAAGATGATCTTCTGCCCACGCTCCGCCACGTCGAAGAGTGACGCCGTGTTCCGCTGCGCCGCATCGCGAGCCTTGGCGAGAAATCCCTTGGAGATCAGCGGACGCCCGCAGCAATGGCCGTCCGCGAGGCCCACCGTGAACCCGGCATCTTCGAGAACATCCCAGGCCGCCACTCCATTCTCCGGCTCGAAATAGTTCGTGAACGTATCGCCGAACAGAAGCGCATCCGGCTGCGTGGAAATCTTGCGGTCGCGGACAAGATCGGAAAGAGTACGCGAGGCAAGTTCGGGGAGACTACGCCGCCGGTCAACATCGAAGACATTCTCCATCAGCGCACGCACGGCTGGATTTCGCGCAACCCGGTTGGCCCAGCGCGGCGCACGGCTTCCCATCTCCACCGTCGTGCGGACCGCGCCCAAAGCGCGCGCGGAACGCTTCACGCCGTGGCGCTTCCAGTAGTCCGCCAGAAACTCACTCTTGAAGCGCGCCACATCCACGCCCACCGGACACTCGCTCTTGCATGCGCGGCATTCCAGGCAAAGGTCCAGGACGCGGTAGACCCCGTCGTCGCCAAGTCCGGCCTCACCCAGGCGGCCGCTGATCGCCAGCCGGAGAGTATTCGCGCGGCCCCGAGTCGAATCGGCTTCCTCGCGGGTCGCCATATAAGACGGGCACATCGTGCCTTCCTGCTTCTTGCGGCACACGCCCAGCCCGCTGCACATCTCTACCGCTCCACCGATGCCGCCGTAGTCCGAATAGTCGAAGTAAGTGGCTGGCGACGGGCTTCGATATCCCGCGCCGAATCGCAGGCTGGAGGTAACAGGCGGAGCATCGACGATCTTGCCCGGGTTTAGTATTCCCAGCGGATCGAACGTTCGCTTGATCGTGCGGAACGCGTCGTAGAGGACCGGCCCGAACATCTTCTCCATGAAAGGGCTGCGCACCAGCCCATCGCCGTGTTCGCCCGAAAGCGCGCCCCCAAACTCCAGGACGAGATCGGAAACCTCGTTCGCGATCGATTCGAACTTCCGCACTCCTTCGTCCGTCTTCAGGTTCACCACCGGGCGGACGTGCAGGCACCCAACAGATGCGTGCGCGTAGATCCCGGCGCTGGTTTCGTGACGGCGAATGATATCGAGAAAGCGCGCGATGTAGTCCCGCAGCTTCTCCGGCGCGACGGCCGTGTCTTCGACGAAGGAGAGCGACTTGGCATCGTCTTTCATCGCCATCGAGAGACCCAGTGCCGCCTCCCGAAGGCTCCAGATGCGGGCCTGCGACGGCGCGTCGGTTGCACGATAGAACCGCGAGCCCAGCCCCTGCGACCGAAGATCCGACTCCAACGAATCCAGCCGTGACAACAGCCGGTCGTCCGCTTCGTCGTAGAGCTCAACACAGAGAAGCGCACCGGGTTCGCCTTCGATGAACGAGTTGCGCAGCTTGTCCAGAGATGGACTTCGGCGCGTGTGGCTAAGAATGAAGCTGTCCATCACTTCCACCGCCGATGGGCCGTGCGCAAGAATCGCAGGCGTCGCGGCCAGCGCGTCCAGAAGTTCGTCGAACTGGATCGCCAGCACGGCCTTGTGCTTCGGCAGCGGAACCAGCCGCAGCTTGGCCTCGAGAAAAACGCCCAGCGTTCCTTCCGACCCCACCATCAGTTTCGCGAGATTGAACGGCGCGCGGGGGCGGGTGAACTCGTCGAGGTTGTAACCGCCGACGCGGCGCAGCACTTTGGGGAATCGCCGCTCCACTTCGGCGGCACACTCGGCGGCAAGAAGCCGGACCGTTCGATAGCACTCGGCTTCGAGACTCGTTCCAGAGGCAGCGGTTTCCACTTCCGTGTCATCCTTCGGGCCGAACAACGCGACCGTGCCATCGGAGAGAAGAACCTGCTGCTCCATCACGTGGTCAATCGTCTTCCCGTACAAAACCGATCGCGCGCCCGCCGAATTGTTGGCCATCATCCCGCCGATGGTGGCGCGGCTGGCGGTGGAGATGTCGGGCGCGAAGCGCAATCCATGCGGCCGCAGCTCCGCATTCAGTTCGTCGAGCACGATGCCCGGCTCCACCCGCACCCAACGCTCTTCAACGTTCATTTCGAGGATGCGGTTAAGGTATTTCGAGGTGTCGACGATCAGCCCGGAGCCAATCGCCTGGCCCGCCTGCGAAGTTCCGCCGCCGCGCAGCGTCAGCGGGCACCGGTGCTGGTGGCAGGCGCGAACGAGGCGCACAAGATCTTCTCGCGTACGGGCAACGACGACACCCATTGGTTGAATCTGATAGACGCTGGCGTCCGTCGAGTAGAGCGCCTTTGAAATCGCGTCGAACCGGACTTCGCCTTCAATTGACGCCCGAAGTTCTTTTTCAAGCGCCGCCGCGTTAACCTGCGACGCATCGGCTTTCGGCACGGAAGGGCCGCTGGCGATGGTGACCAGGCTCATTTAGCGGCGAGCCCGGCCCGCAACTTCTCCAGACCCTCGGTTAGGTTTGCACCGCCGGTGGCAAAGGACACGCGGAGATAACCTTCTCCTTTTTCGCCGTACGCCGCGCCGTGCGCCACCACCACTCCATGCTGCTGAAGCAACCGTTGGCGAACATCGTCGGAACTTCCAAGAGACGCTACATCGACGAAGCTGAAGAACCCGCCTTCGGGCGGCAGCGCCCGCACGCCGGAGACGCCCTGCAGCGCTGAAACGACTTGCTGGCGTCGCGCCGCGTAGACTTGGCGCATCTCGGCGACGCATTGCTGTGGCCCTTCAAGCGCGGCGATGCCGGCGTCCTGCACGAACGTTGCGGGTCCGCGGCTGGACTGCTGCAGAACGAGAAACATCGACTGAATTACCGGCGCGGGGCCCGCGGCATAGCCGAGCCGCCATCCCGTCATCGCGTAGGTTTTCGAAAAACTGTTGACGATCACTGTCTGGCTGCGAACTTCCGGCGACAGGACGGCGGGCGAAAGATGCGCCGCATCGTCATAGACGATTTTCTCGTAGATCTCGTCGGAAAGAATGATCAGATTCCTGCGCATCGCAAACTCGGCGATCTGTCCAATCTCGTGGCGAGACAGCACCGTGCCCACGGGATTCCAGGGAGTGTTCAGCAGAATCACGCGCGCCGCCGGCGTCCATGCGCTTTCCAGGGCGTCCATCGTAATTTCGAAACGGTCGTTCGCGACGCGGCTCTCGATCCGGCTGATGGTGGCTCCGGCAAGGCGAATCGGAGATTGATAGGCATCGTAGACGGGGTCGGGCAGCAGAACGGCGTCGCCTTCGCCAACCAGCGCCATCAGCGCTGCCGATAGGCCCAGCGTCGCACCGTCCGTGATGAGAATCTCGGTTGCCGGATCGTAGGAAAGATTCTGTTCGCGCTGTAGCTTAGCCGCCACCGCCGCGCGCAACTTCAGTTCGCCGCGATTGTCTGGATAGCTGGTTCGCCCATCACGAAGAGCCTGAATGGCCGCATCGACGATGTGCGGCGGAGTGGCGAAATCGGGCTCGCCGCGCATCAGCGAAACCAGTTTGCGTCCCTCTGCCTGAAGCGCCCGCACCTCTGCAAGGATCGAGTTGACGGCGGAAGGCTTCAACAGAGACAGGCGTGGAACGCGAGAAACAACCGGGGCCGGCATTGTGGAGGTATAGCAGCGGCCACAAGACGCTGTCAATCGGGACGTGGCAGCAGATGCTTCTGCACTTTGCCCAGCGCGGTTCTCGGCAACGACTCCACTCGCACAAATGCGCGGGGAACCTTGAACGATGCGAGCTCCTTGCGGCATGCATCTTCCAGGCGCGCTGCGTCGAACTCGCCATTGGCGACGACGTAGGCGACGGGAATTTCTCCACGCACGCGGTCGGCGGACGCGGCTACGGCGCATTCGGCAACACCCGGCTGTTCCAGCAGGAACTCTTCGATCTCGCGCGGGTAGATGTTGTATCCGCCGGAAATGATCAGGTCGCTGGCGCGGCCCCTTAGCGTGTAGTAGCCGTCCGCCGAACGCACGCCCATATCGCCGGTGCGGAAGAACGCCTTCGAGAATGCAGCCGCGGTGGCGTCCGGCTTCTTCCAATAGCCGGCGAATACGTTGGGTCCTCGAACATAAAGCTCGCCTTCAGTGTCGGATCCTACGGGCTGGCCTTCGGGGTCGCGAATCTCGACGGAAACGCCCGGCAGCGGAAGGCCAACGGTTCCCGCGCGCCGCTGGTCGAAATAGGGGTTGCCGATATTCATCAGCGTCTCTGTCATGCCGTACCGTTCGAGAATGCGGTGTCCGAAGCGCTGCTGAAAATCCTCCAACGTTTGGGCCGGCAGCGGAGCGGAGCCGGAAACGAAAAGACGTATCGACGATCCGATCTCGCCCGAGGTCTCCGGCGCAAGATCGAGAAGACGGACATACATCGTGGGCACACCGAAAAACACGGTGGGGCGGAAATCAAGAAAAAGGCTTGCCGCTTTCTGATGCTCAAACCGTTCCAGCAGACGCAGCGTGCATCCGGAAGCCAGCCAGCAGTGCAGACCATTTGCGAGGCCGTGGACATGGAACAACGGAAGGCCCAGCAGGAGCCTGTCGTCCTCTGAAAACTGCCAGCACGATGCAAGACTGATCCCGTTTGACGCGAAGTTGTTGTGGGTGAGAATCGCACCCTTCGAAGTTCCCGTGGTTCCGGAAGTATAGATGATCGCCGCCGGGTCGTCACCATCAAGAGGCTCCGCGAGCCGGCTGGCGTCATGCCGCTTCGCTGCCGCGCGAAATTCGGAAAGTTGCCAGACGTCTCCTGGATGCGGCACCGCACCGTCGGCGATCAATGCCCGGGGGTCCGCGTCTTCTACGATGTGACGAACTTCGCGTTCCCGGTAGAGGATGTTGATGGGGACGAAAATGACACCGAGGCGCGTGCAGGCGAGAAACAGCTCGATCATCTCAACCGAGTTCGCCAGGTAGAGGCAAAGGCGGTCGCCCCTAGCGAAGCCGCGTGCGCGAAGCACACCGGCGGCGCGATTCGCCCGCTGTTCCAACTCGCCGAACGTTAGCCGCTCAACGCCGCCGGAGGCCGCCTGAAACTCAAGGCCCGGTTGATCGCGCCTGCCGCGCAGAGAGTTGTCGAAGAGTTGGGTGAGATTCACGCACCCACTAAAGTACAGTGCCGGGATACTTCCGATAGACCGTCACCCGGCCATCGACGCCGAAAAGCAGGACGGAGTATGCGTCGCTTCGGGGGCCTTCCATACCGGGAGAGCCCATCGGCATTCCGGGCACCGCAAGACCCTTGGCAGTCGGCATTTCCTTCAGCAACCGGTGGACATCGGCCGCGGGCACGTGTCCTTCCAGAGTGTAGCCGCGGACAATTGCCGTGTGGCACGATTGCAACCTCTCCGGAACACCGTACTTGTTGCGATAGGGCGCGGTGGATTCCACTTCATTGACGATGACTTTGAATCCATTGGCGCGCATGTGCTCCACCCATTTCGCGCAGCATCCGCACGTCTTGGTCTTGAACACCGTCATCTCCGGCGGCGCGGCTGCAAGGCCGGTTGCAAGCAGCATTGCCAGTACAAATTCTCGACGAATCCATTTCGTGTTCATTGGGGTCCCTCTCTTTAATTTTGATCGATTTCAGTAAATGATGGTGAATCCACCGTCCCGCCGCGCGAAGGCGCCGCCATTGCTCCATGTAGGAATGGGCCCGACGGTGGCCGTATCGGTGGTTGGCTTGCCACTGGAATCGAACGTTCGCCATGCCAGCGCGCCACCCTTCTGCCAGCCTGAGCCTTCGCTCCAGATCATCAGCGTTTGACCATTTGCGTTGGTGGCGAGATAGGAATGCTTCCGTTTGGCAGGCGCTTCCGACGCCGGAATCGGCTGCGGCGCTGAGGCGCTGACCGGCGAGAAGTAGACTTGCCCAGCCGTCTCCCAACTTGCCAGCACACCGCGTGGTCCTTCGGTGAAAGACATGCTGCTCATCGGGCAGGCGTTGATCTCCCAGCGATGCAGAACGCCGCCAGTAAACGCGACGGTACCGGGCTTGGCGCTTAGCAAATAGACATCGCGGTGAATGCTTTCTGTTGCCGAGCGAAATAGCATATAGAGCGTGCCCGCGCGGCTGGCGAAGATCCGCATGCCGCAGCATCCGCAAGCGCCAGCGGCGGTGGCCCATGCCGCTTTCTCCCCGTCGAACGTTGCGCCGTCGTCCTTGGAGCGGCTGACGTACACCTGCCGTCCACCCTCACCCTCCGACGCGCCGTGGGAGCGGCCGTGCCACGCGACGTAGACGCCGCCATTATGGTCTGCGGCGAGACTTCCACCGCCATCCAACTCAAATGTGGAAGTCATCAGGTTTCGTTGCGGCTCAAACGCGGTGCGCGAATCGTTCAACCTGGCGTACAGCATCGGGTGGCCCGGCTTTCCGGAATGCGGATCGACCACGCCTGCAGGCTTTGCAGTG
This sequence comes from Bryobacteraceae bacterium, assembly GCA_041746955.1. Taxonomy (GTDB): domain Bacteria; phylum Acidobacteriota; class Terriglobia; order Bryobacterales; family Bryobacteraceae; genus JAPKYZ01. Next base: position 108,151 of record JBGTFZ010000023.1, on the reverse strand, counting down.
TTCGAGCCATTCCACGCGGCGTGAACGCGGCCGTTCCGCCCCAAAGCGATTTGGCCGCCACGAATCGTTCCAGCCGCAACGGCGCTTCCATCCTGGCTGTTCACTCGAAGGGGCGTAGAGAAACTGGCGCCTTCGTCGCGAGACATTACATAGAACAGATCGCCCTGCCGTGGGTCTCCCTGGAAGTAGATCAATTGGAGGACACCGTCTTCGCCCAGCGCAATTTGCGGCTGAATGCCACTCTCCGGCACGCGAACGATATTCACGGCGTTCCGGGTCCCGCCGGAGACTGCAAAGGGTGCGGCTCCAAGCGCCGCCGTGAAGGCCCGGCGGCCAATCGATAGAGTCCTCATTAGCGCCTGCCCTCCAGATCCGCGATAAGCGTTTTCATCTCGTCGATTTCTCTGCGCTGCGCCTCAATGATACTGTCGGCCAGCTTGCGGACGCGCGGATCCGAGATATGGGCGCGTTCGCTGGTTAGGATCGCGATCGAATGGTGGGGAATCATCGCTTTCATCCAGGAGACATCCTCAACGGTTTGCTGGCTGCGTACCAGCCAAAGGGCAAGGGCGAACACCACCACGCTTCCGGCAAGGATGCCCACGTTGATCTGCCGGTTCATGTACATCTTACGCATGAACAGCAACATGATGACAGCCATCGTGCAGCCCATCAGCAGTGTCATGTATGCGCGGGTTTCGCTGAAGTAGACATGGTCCGGCTGGTACGTGTTCAGGTACATCAGTCCGAACATTACTACCGTGGAGACTGCAATCATCGCTCCGAATCTCGGATAGGGGTTCATCGAGTTATTGCTCGCTTTCTCCGGCCGCCGGCCGGGACTCGCTCATCGGTTGCGCCATCCCGAGACCGCCGCCGCCCAGCAGCAGACCTTGAATCTCTATCGCCCGCTTCCACGTGTCGACCAAAGCCGCAACGTAGCCGTCCTGGAACTGAAAAAGATTCCGCTGCGCGATTAACGCCTGCGGATATGCGCCCGCCATCTGGCGAAAGTTCGCGAGGTACAGATCGTACGCCTGACGGGCCTTCGGAAGAATTCGTGTCCGGTACCGCTCCACCGCGGCGGAAGAATCGCGATAGTCCTTGTATTCCGACGCAAGACGCGCTTTCAACGCAAGCTTCGTTCGCTGCACTTCCAGCCGGGCATGCTCAGCTTCGGCCTTCGCCGCCTTTACGCCGCCCTGATTGCGATCGAAGATCGGGATCTGGACGCTGACATCGAAGATGCCTTCAAGACCGCGCCGCTGCGTCGGCCCCATCGGACCCACTTCGCCAAACTCGCGATTGTTGCGGAGCCCGCCGCGAACGAAGATGTCGGGGATCTTTTCCACTTCCGCACGGCGAATCGAGAATTCGGACTGCCGCACCGCCACTTCCGCAGCCCGCAGTTCCGGGCTTTCGCGATAGATCGCTTCCAACGCCTGATCGACGTCCAACTGCGGGATGTCTTCCAGGCTGCCCTCCAGAACGGCAGGTTGGAGAGACGGCTGATTCACGACGGCCGCCAGTTGCCGCCACGTGCGGTCTCGCGCATTTCTCGCGTTCACGAGCTCCAGTTGAATCCGTTCCGCCTCCGTTTCTGCTGCAAGAAGGTCGGGCTTGTCGGCCTGCCCGACGTTCGCTAGCTCCTGCGAGACGTTGACGGCGCGCGTCGCAAGATCCGCGAGGCCGGATCGCACCTGAATCAGAAGCTGGTCGCCGAGCGCCTGATAATACAGCGTTCGAACGGCGTTCAAGAGCCGTTGGCGCTGCGCGCTCTGGAGCTCGACATGTGCCGCTTGCGATTGCAGCGCGACTTTCCGGTCCAGACCCAGCTTGCCCGCCGTGATGAACCGCTGCTCAACGAAGCCACCAATGGCCCCGCCGCCCGTCACCTTCGAAACGTGTTCGCCGTTCGCGCCAAAGCTGGGGTTGGGCCACAATCCGGCCTGTTGCGCGCGGCCCGCGGCGGCGTCAACCATGGCCTGTGCCTGGCCGATGGTAGGGTTCCCTTCAAGGGCCATCCGCTCCAGATCTTCCAGTCGCAAGGTCGATTGCGAAAGAACGGGAAGGGCCGCGGCAGCCAGCAGCAACGATGCTTGAATTGCGTGCTTCATGCGGCTATTTCCCATGCTCGTGATGGTGCGCCGGCGCGGCAGGTTTTCCGTCCTTGGGCTTTTCCGCCTCCGCTTTCCGGAGCTCTTCGATCTTGTCGTAGACTTCCGGCGTGACAATGCGGACCAGTGTCATCATGCCCATCATGGAGCCGGTCCACCCCTTCCGGAGCCCGTAATTTTCGGGCTTATCTGGAATCACTTCATCCATCACCATCCACATGTCCTGCGGATAGCCGGGCACCTTCTTCTTCTCCGGATCGTCTTTCGGATACATCTCCATCGGATCGCCGGGCTTGGCCATCGCATGGCCTTGGTGGGCGGAGCGGTCTTGCCCCGCGGCCACCAGATGCGACGTTGCGCGGTCGCGGTCCGCACTCATTCCCATGCCGCGGCCCAACGCGGGGCCGAACTCTTCCGACAGCGCGTCGCCCTTGGTCAGCATGCCCATGCCGTCGGTCATGCTGCCGCCGGTATGCAGGCCATGTCCGCCATGCGTGACGGGGCCGACCATCGACACCATCTGGTTCATCATGTGATGCGGCAGATGGCAGTGCAGCATCCAGTCGCCCAGATACTTCGCTTCGAACTCGATGTTTCTCGCCTGGGCCACGCCGACAATGATGGTGTTCATGTCGTACCAAAGCTGCTGCGGCACGCGCCCGCCCTCAGTGCCGGTCATCACGAACTGCATGCCGTGCAAATGAATCGGGTGATGATCCATGCCGATGTTGATCATCCGGATTCGAACACGCTCGCCCTGCTTGACGATCATCGGCGTGCAGTCGGGCCCGGCCTTGCCATTCAGGCTGAGCCAATTGAACTCCATCGACAGCGTGTTCGGGACATTGTTGTTCGGCAGCAGCGCCCATTCCTGAAGGACGAGGCCGAAGTCGCGGTCCACCTTGGGCTCATACGCCTGCTTTGGGTGCATGATGAACATGCCGATCATGCCCATCATTTCCTGCATGGCGAAGTGGGAATGGTAGAAGAACGTGCCGTGCTGGTGCAGGTCCCATTCATAGACGAACTTTCCGCCGGGCGGAATCGGGTCCTGTCCAAGGCCGACGCTTCCATCCATTTCCATGGGCACCTCGAATCCATGCCAGTGCACCGCGGTCATTTCGGGAAGCCGGTTTTCGACGATCACGCGGACGCGGTCGCCCTCGTTCACTTCAATCGTGGGTCCGGGAACGCTGCCGTTGAAGCCCCACGCCGTCATCGGCCGGCCCGGCATCAACTGCGTCTCCACAACCTCTGCGATGAGGGTAAATTCCTTTACCCCATCCACCATCTTGTAGGCCAGTTTCGGCAGGTCCGGCATCGCCACCGGCAGGTTTGCGCCTGGCTTGGCGGTGGCTGGCATGCGATGCGCGGCGTGCGGGTCAGGCTGCTGCGCCTGTGCGCTTCGCGCACCCCATAGGGCGGCCCCAGCGGAGGCGAGGCGCGTAAAAAAAGCTCTTCTTTCGGTCATTGAATACACTCCTCATCTGACAAACGATCAACGGGTGATTGCCGGCAGTTGCGGAGAAATCAGATACGGAGAACGGAACGGCAGATGACGGGGTGATGGCTATGGATCGGCGCGTCTCCGGCGGTCAGCGAGAACGAGGCCAACGCGCCTTCGGTTGGGGCGCAAACCGGAATTGAATAGGCTTCAATGGAGGAAGGTGGGCTGGACTTCTTCTCGGCAACCATCTGCCGGTGCGAGCATTGCTGATCGCTGGCCGGCGGGCCATCCGAATCGTCGTGATGGCAAGGGGGCTGGGGCTGATTAACTACCGCCTGCCGCCCGAGCTCGAAGTAGGAGCATACTTCTCCGCACTGGGAGGCACCGAGAATCGACGCGACCAGCATGAGAGCAACGAGTTGAAAACTCTTCGCCACTACCTGTCATTCTACGTCATTCTTAATTTGGTGAACCGGGGTTCCATATTGTGCTGCCAATAAAGCGCTCCTGGTCTGGCGCGTCGTTGTAGTAATAGACAGTTACTATCTTTCCGTCCGGACGCTGCACGCTTCGCGGATAGCCAAGGTCCCAATTGCCCGCGTCCTTCCGAAGGACGATCTCGTCACTCCAGGACGCTCCCTTGTCGCCGCTTATGCGCGCGCGAAGACCGTAGGGCTCTGCGCGGTATCCGTAGGTAAGCGCGAGGCGCCCATCCCGTAGCATGATGAGCGACGGAGGATTGCCACGACCAGTGTCCGGCGCAGGCTTGTTGACGAATGCCCAGGTCTTGCCGTTGTCGGTGGAGCGGTAAGCATCGATGTACTTACGGTGGCGCACTGCCGTGAGGATGGTCGTGGGCGACAGCCGGACCGATGAGGGCATGATCGCGAAGTCATCGCCGGGCGGCTCGGGCCCCACCATCCCTTCAAGGGTCCACGTCTTTCCACCATCACGTGTCCGGACGCAGATCACGCGCCCTTCTTCTTTGTTGGACTTTGCCGCTGTAAGAAACATCGTCAAGTCATGCCTGCCGTTTACAAGGTAGTCGGTCCGCGCCGCGATGCCGGGTTGCCCAAAGTTGGGAATGCGAAACGGTCCCGCCCACGTCTTGCCCTTGTCCTGCGAGTAATAGAATCTCGACGGGCCGATGTCGATGTCGGCCATTCGCGCCGTTAGGGCGAACCCCGGAGCCGTGAAGTCGATTCCACCTGGGCAATCGGCAACGGCACGGCCTTCCTCGGTTGGAACGTTGGCTTGTCGCGCGCCCGGCGGCGGCTTCAATCCCTCGGGCTTTTCGACTGTCCACGTTTCGCCTCCGTCGAGGCTGCGAGCCAGCAGATGCTCCGCCGGACGGGTGTAGTCGATCGCGTGGCCGCGGTCTGACTTCCGGAAGTAGCCGAGCTCAAATCCAACAAGAATTTCGTTGCCCCAGGACCAGATCCCATGGTTCGCCGGCCAGCCTCCGTAGCGGCCCGCCTCCTTGTGAACGATTCCGTTGCGTGGCGCGCCGGGCTCGGCAGCATTCGAGAGACTGGCACAGCACCAGACAGCAAAGAGACCAACCAAGGTCTTCATCTTCATAGTTACTCCTGAAGTTATAACGTTTTACGCACGAAAGTACGGCTTCGCAAAGCTGACCAGCTGCGCCAGCACCTCACGGCCCTTGTCGTCCAGCGTGCCCTTGTCGCCCAGACCCCAGGCGGCCAGAACTGACGCGGATGGCCCGCCGCCAGCGCGGGCGCGGATCTGATGGTTCTTGAACACACCCCGCAATTCGAGTATGTACTTGAGTGAAGGAATTCCGTAAACCTGTACTTCGGTTATGAACAGAAGCGCCTTCGAGTAAGTCTCTATCGCTTCCTTCTGCTTGCCTGAGTGCCAGTCGTCCCAAGCGGAAGCATAGATATCGGCGAACGACGCGGCGGGCATCGTTCCCGAAGTGCCCCGGTACATTTCGTCAATCATCGTGCGGCCGTGGCCCCCCGTGAAGATCTTGAGTTCATCGTGCGATTCCTGGCGCAGACGGCCAACGCGCATCAGCGGCTCACCCGCTTCGTCCTTTACCCAGCGAAGCGTCGGCACGGCTTTCCACATTTTGAGAATCAGTTCGACACTCATCTTCCCAACCGCCTGCACAAACAGCGGTAGTTCAGTGGCCTGGCCGACTTGTTTGTAGTAGGCGAACATCGCGTCGTCGTCGGGCTGGCCGGGCGGTGGCAGGGCGATGATGGCATCGGCGCCGATCTTCGCAGCATGCTTCGTGTATCGAACAGCGGCTGCGGCGTCGGAGCCTTGTACGCCGATCACGACCGCGGGCTTCCACTTCTTGCCCGCAGACACAAGAGCCTCCGCGCCCTCCCGCCGCTCCACCTCCGTCAGCGTGGACCACTCGCTCGCCAACTGTGGCCACACGAATCCATGAACACGGCCGCGGTGGATAAACTCCAGTTGCCGCACTAGCGTCTCGACATCCAGCGCGCCTGCGGTCGTGAAGGGCGTTTGGCCGATCGGAAAAATTCCGCGCAGTGGCTTGCCCGTTGGGGCGGCGGGCGCGTCCAGCGTAAGAGCGCCCGCGGCGGCCAGTTGAAGAAACTGCCGCCTGGGTAGGTTCATCCGAGTCTGCATACAAACTTTTCTCCTAGACAACCTGCGGAGCGTATTTGCGAAGGAACGGCTCCGTGAACTCGACGCCGAACCCCGGTCCTGCGGGGGGCAGATAGCAGCCGGCCTCGAACTTTGGCGTCAACATTTCCATCACTTCGTTGCCGGAGTCACCGGTTCCAAAGCTTTCCGCGAACGTCGGCGCGCGCGAAGTCAGCAGCAGCGTCATTCCATATACACTACCGCCCCGGTGAGGAATCAGCGGCACGCCGGCCGCTTCGGCTGCGGCGGCAACCCGGCGGCCGTCCGTCAGCCCACCCGACCAAGTGACGTCGGGCTGCAGGATGTGCGCTGCACGATTGCGGAGAAGGTCGCGAAAGCCGTAGATGGTGGCCTCATGTTCGCCGCTTGCAATCTGCGTGCTTTTAACCTCACGGCAGAGGCGCGCGTAGCCTTCCATGTCGTCGGGCAAGAGAGGTTCTTCAATAAAGAATAGCCGCGCCTCAGCTGCACGTTCCGCGAGTTCGATGGTGTAGGGCGCGTCCCAGGCGCAAAGCGCGTCCAGCATCAGATGAGTCTCCGGCCCGGCACGCTTACGCGCGTCGAGAATCTTCTGGACGTTTTTTCGCATGCCGGCGGAGCCATGCCGAAAACTCTCGAAGCTGGCGAGCTTAATCGCACCGAAGCCCAGCTTCAGCGCGCGCTCCACTTCGTTGCCCGTATAGTAGCCAGGGACTTTGCTCGCCGTGGGACCACCCAGCAGCCGGTAGACCGGAAGGTTAGCGTGTTTCCCGGCAAGGTCCCAGAGCGCGAGATCGATACCGCTGATCGCCTGAATCGCCAGTCCGCGCCGGCCATAGAACGAAGTGGACGCGAACATCTGGTCCCATAGCAGCTCCACATTCAAAGCATTGGTCCCGCGAAGCAAAGGGTCCAGATGTTTCTCGACGATCAGGCAGGCCGCGGCGCCTCCGCCGCCCACGCCGTATCCCGTCAAGCCTTCGCGCGTGCGGATCTGCACGAGGATGGCGCCTCCCAATTGCGAGAAGGGGCCGAAGTTGCGCCATCGCGCTGGGTCGAAGTCCGCAAGTGGGGCGGGCGGCGGCGGTGCGGCGGTGTTCAGAATTCTAAACGGCGACGCCCTGATGGAAGTGATCTGTAAGCGGTCGGCCGCAGAAACGGCGGACGCGGCGGCGAGGGCGAGCACGCTCCGGCGTGTAACACGGTCGGACATCATGTCTAGACCACAATACTGCGCGCGCGCCGTGGCTGGCGATCCGTGGTGGAGTGAACTACCGGGGTTTGACGGCCCGGACGAACGCGCTGAAGATCCGGCCATCCACTTCCGCTGCGATGCGGCTGGCGTCGATTCCGGCTTCGGTGAGGAACGCCTCGGCATCGGCAGCGCGATACACGCGGGTCGGCTCCAAGTCGATTCCCGTGAATCCGGCATCGGCCAGTTTGGCGCGGTACTCGTCCTCTTGAAGAGCGCCCGCCACGCATCCCACCCAGAGCAGAATGCTCTCGCGAATTTCCGGCGCGATGTCTCCCTTCGTCACGACGTCAGAGACGGCAAAGCGTCCGCCGGGCTTCAGGACCCGAAAGGCCTCGCTCAGCACGCGGCTCTTGTCGGCGGAGAGATTGATCACGCAGTTGGAGATGACCACGTCCACGGAATTGTCCGGCAGCGGAATATTCTCGATCTCGCCCTTCAGAAACTCCACATTGACGGCGCCGGACTTTCGCTGATTCTCGCGAGCCAGCGCCAGCATCTCGTCGGTCATATCCAGGCCGTACGCCTTGCCCGCCGGTCCGACACGCTTCGCCGACAGCAGCACATCGATCCCGCCGCCGCTTCCCAGATCCAGCACAACCTCGCCAGGACAAAGCTCGGCCAGCGCTGTCGGATTGCCGCAGCCCAGAGAGGCCAGCACCGCGTCGTCCGGCACCCCGCTCTTTTCAAGTTCGTCGTAGAGGTTCGACGTAATCGGGTCGGGAGCACATGATCCCGTCGCGCCGCAGCAACCGTTGCCGCCGCCGCTGGTGACGCGCAGCGCGGCCTGGCCGTATTTCTCTCGCACGATTTCCTTGACGCTCATTTTCGAATCTCCTTCTGGTAGTAGTCGCGAAACTTTGCCCTGATCGAGTCCCTGACGGTGCGGAACACGGCGAGGATCTCCTCGTCCGTGCCCGTAGCTTTTGCGGGGTCGGGAAACCCGATGTGGACCCGTTTGCCCACCTTGCCGCGGAAGTACGGGCAGTTCCGGTCGGCATCGTCGCATACCGTAATCACGTAGTCGAACGGCTGGCTGATGAACTGCTCGACGCTTTGAGGACGGTTCGACGAAATATCGATTCCTACTTCCTTCATCGCGGCAACCGCGAAGGGATTGACGCGAGCGGCGGGCTTCGTACCCGCCGAATGCACGTCCAATGTTCCGTCGAAGGATTTCAGGAAACCCTCCGTCATCTGGCTTCGAGCGGAATTTCCCGTGCATAGGATGAGAATGCGCTTGGATGTGGCTTCGGCTTGAATGGTCATGGCAAAACTCAACAGGAAAAGAATTACTTTCGGCATGCGATGATCTCCTCCGGCGCAATCGCGCCACTGCGGGTGCAGCACTCGGCGTAGAGAAAGCCCAGCAACTCCCGCAAGGCATTGGTGTTGGCGGTGTAGCGAAGAAAAGTGCTCTCGCGCTGGACATTCACCAGATCCTCGTTCTTCAGCTTGTCCAAGTGATGGGACAAAGTGGAGGCGGGAATCTCCAGCTCCGACTGAATCTCACCCGCAACCAGCCCATCCGGATGGGCCGAAAGAAGCAGCCGGACGATTCGGAGGCGAGGCTCCGTTCCCAGCGCGGCGAAGCGGTCAGCCAGACGGGCCACCTGTCCGGCGTCGGGGAGGTTCCGCGTGGACTTCATATTTCGATGATAGCAGAAATATGGAAGTCGTCAACGAAGGAAATGCGGCTTGGCCTCACTTTGATCGAAACGAATCAGTCTCGCGCAGTCGCAGCAGGCACAGTGGATTTCAGTTGGTACCCGCGCCGCGTCCGGAGCAAAGCGCCGGAGTAACGCCGTTGAGCATCCGCCGACAGCCGAACTTCAATGCGATGAAACCCCGGAGAGCCTTCGGGGTCCGCGTAGAATTGCAGCAAGTAGCGAGGCTTCAGCCGCGCTACTAGATCTGGAAGCCCTTCGATCTCATCCGGACCGAGCACATCACCGCCTGTCGCTTCGACAATGGGACGGATCGAGTGAAGGCCATCCGGTACACCGCCTACGCGAATCTCGCGCCCGGAACGGCCCGGCGGCCCACCGATGGCGATCCTTCCTCCGGGGTCGCCATCGATCAAACCGGCGCAGACGGTTGTGTCTGCTTCCAACAAATCGGTGATCAATCGTTCCGGATTTGTCGCCGAGCGCCGCTCCCGATCTGTAGTCATGGCGATAATGGCTCGCCCCCGATTCTTGACGCCGCGCGGGGGAAACGCGGCTACGGAAACACCGAGGGCTTCGTACACGCGGTCTCCGGGAAATAGGCTGAAGTGCGTTCGCCCCCCGGCCGGCATGATCGTATTCCAGATCATGGTGCGGTCCTCCGTCATAGGCACTTGGGTCTTTGCATTCGACAACCAGTCGCCGACAACCACAGCCGCGCGATCTCCATCCTTTAGAGTGTCAAGTGCCTCCCGGAAAGCCTTGACCGTGCGATTACGCTGCTTGGCGGTGACGCCAAGTTGCCCATAGGCCAGAAAAACAATGTCGAGCGGCGACGCGGCAAAGCCGAAGTTGCTGATGGTAAACAGCTTTCCGTTGTCGGTGACCTCGAAATCGTCCTTGAGCAAGAACTCCAGGATTCTTCCGGTGCCCTTCTCGGTCGCCGAAACGTCGAGGGTTACCAAGTTTACTTCGGCCTGGAACCCGGGCGGATTCTGCGCAAGGGAAATCGCTCCTATGCAGCCGAAAAAAACAGCGGAGTAAAGCGCCCGAGAGAGGAGGAAGCCGCCCCAATGGATCTGTCCCATATCGACGGCGGCTATCTAAACAGCTGTACCCCAGACTGAGAAAGAGGTACAAACTCCACAACCTGGAAGCCATCCGGAATTACGAACTTCAGGGGGTTAATGTCACGCCCCACCATGATATTGCGATGGGTCTGGCGATGTTCTCCATTTAGCGCGTCCGACGAAATCGTTAGAACCGGCAGTCGAAGGTTCTCGGAGAGCCATATCTGCGATTTATGCACAATAGGTTTGATATTCCCAACTTGTCCGGGAGGAATTACGACGGAGTACTCCTTGCCGTTAAGTTCGAAGCTTTCAAGGGACATGGCACCCAAATCACTACCACGATCAACGCCAGCTAGTTCACTCATCGAAAGCCTTGGACGATCGTTCTGAACCTTCACCCGATAACGTCTTGCGAGCGGAATTTCCCGTGCATAGGATGAGAATGCGCTTGGATGTGGCGTCAGCTTGATTCGTCATGGCTCCACCCTCTCATCTGTTGGAGCCTCCGGTATTCCCGGGGCGGTTCATCGGGAATGAAGTTGAAGACAGCGAAAGAGCGGCATCGAAGCTGTCGTCGCGAAACGAGGTCTTCTGCGCGTCTCCGACTTCGAAACCGGCTCGACCGGGGAACCTGTTTCTGCCGTTCGCGTAGTCGACGTATTGCTTGGACGGGTCAATCCCGACAACTTGGATTCCAGCGTTTCTCTCGGCGATCGCAAACGCAATCGATCCGGTTCCGGACCCAAGTCCACCAAACTTGGCGCGACTAGCCGAGCCTCTGTGAAGTTCGCTCTTCGGCATGCGATCTGTATTGTCCGTCCGCGCGCTCCAGTCAAGGAACTAAAATCGAGTTTTATGGATATCGGAGCGCGACCGTGGCTTGGCTGGTGGATCGCCGCCGTCGGTTGCTTGCACACGGGTTTCGGCTTTATCGTTTACTCGCAGGGTTGGCGAGCGATCGCCGACAATGGTTTCTTCAACGCGGTCGACGGAACTCTCGTCCGTGAGCACGCCTTTTGGTTTACGTTTCCCGGCCCGCTCTTTATTCTGCTCGGCGTATTGCTGATCCGGATTGAGAAGAACATGCCGCTAGTGAAAGTCCTCGGATGGAGTCTGGTTGCGATGGTGGCGGTGTCGGTCTTTCTAATGCCCGTCTCGGGGTTCTGGCTGTTCCTCCCGGCGGTGGTGGCGATCCTGCGTCGCTGAGAAATTCCCCGTCATCCGTGGGCTGGAATTGCACTTCGCACTGCCCACACTCGCGCCGGAAGCGCGAATGGCGCGTCTCCAACTTCGAAACCGGTTCCTGCCGTTCGCGTAGTCGACGTGTTCCTTGGACGGGTCAATCCCTACAATGTGGATTCCAGTGCTTCTCTCGGCGCTCGGCAAGCGCAATCGATCCGGTTCCGGACCCAAGTCCACCAAACTTGGCGCGACTAGCCGACTCCACCGGCCCATGAAGCGCTCGTAGTTGCCGGCGTCGGCGAACATGGTCGAGGGCTGGGTCTGAGCGAAGAGAACCGACGGCGCGGTGCATTGGAGAAGCCTCCGTGAAAGCACCTCACAAGTCCAGCCGGTGGCCTGAGTAGTTCGGGTACACGTCCCTCAGAACCTGTATCGCACCGCCAACTGCATGATCCTCGGATCGCGCGCTGAGGTGATTGCTCCGAAGTTGGTGTTGCCGATCGTAGTCGCCGGGTTCTGGAAATTTACCGTGTTGAAGAGGTTGAACGCTTCGCCGCGAATGTCGAAGCTCTGACGCTCGGTAATTTGGAAGCTTTTCGACACGTTGAAGTCAGTATTGAAGAAGCGGGGGCCGTATGCCGTGTTACGCGCCGCGTTGCCGGGCGTGTTCACCGCTTGCACCTGGAATGCGCTGGCCGTCAGGAAGTTAAGCCGGTTCGTCTTCGGATCGATTCCGGTATTGGCCTCGCCGATCCGGTTGGGTCTCAGCGCTCCGCCGTTTCGCACGAGGAACGAGTAGGGGCGGCCGGTCGCCGGATCGATGCCGTTGCCGTTCAGGCTGACGTTCAGCGGCAGGCCAGTCCGCCAGTTCACGATGGCGGAAGTGCGCCACCCGCCCAGGAACGCATCGGTGACGCGATTCCAATCGGTGCCGATGCTGCGGCCCCGTCCGAACGGAAGTTCGTAAGTCACCGCTGTCGTGTAGAGAAACTTGGGTGTCTGAGTCATGCGGCCATTTTCCAGGTCGAAGCGGTCCAGGATCTGCGGAGAAGAGCCCGCATCCCAGGTCCCGGCTTGGTCGATGGCGCTGGCCCAGGTGAAGCTCGCCAGAACATAGAGGCCGCCGCTGAAGTTATGCTCGAACTTACTCTGCAACGCGTTGTACCAGCTTTTCGCCGTGCTTGCACCGGTCTGAATGCCCTGCCATTGCGGGAACGGCCGGTTCGCAGGAACCGATCCATCGACGCCGAAGGCGGTCTGGTTGCGTTCATAGATGCCGAAAAGGTTGACGCCACGGTTACCGGCATAAGCTACTTCGAACGTGCTGGCGCGCGTGACACGCAACTGCACGGCGAGATTAAATTGCTGAATGCGTCCGCTTTGTTGCTGCTCTTCCCGCGTTCGTAGCGCTACGTTCCGGCTGTCGAAGTTCGTTAGGACGCCGGCGGGTAGCGGATCGCTAACCCGCAGCGGTGGAGGACCATTGCCTACGCGCTGCAATGTGGGCTGGATCAGCTGCGGAGGATTCAGCGCAAGACTAGCCTCGGACCCATAGATGTCTTCCGTGTTGTAAAACAGTCCATAGCCGCCGCGCACGACCAGTCTGTCCTCAATTGCCTGCCACGCAAAGCCGATCCGCGGCCCGAAGTTATTCCGGTCCGGGGTGGTCAGATACTTGTCGTCGTCGCTGGCGAAGACTAACCCTCCGGTTGCCGGGTCGAAGTTGATGTTCTTGTTTGTGCCGCTGCCGTAGAACGGAGTCGTGTACTCGTAGCGCAGTCCAAGGTTCAGTGTCAGCCGACGGCTAACCTTCCAGTCGTCTTGAATGAAGAAGCTATATGCCTGCTGTAGCTGCTTTACTTCGGGAACCGTATTTAGCTGCACCGTCTGTGGGAATCCCAGCAGCAGGTCGGCCATCGCATCGTTGGTAAAGCGGCCTTGAAACGCATACGCGGGAGTCCGTCGAGTTACATCGACAAAGCTGTTGTCTTTTAACCGAAGCTCGAACCCAGTTCGTAGAAAGTGAGTCCCCGCCGTGAGCGAGATTGTGTCGATGATCTGATTCAGCTTCGGGGTCTGAAACTGGGGACGGAAGTTCCGAACGCCTAACTGGTTGTAATTCGTCGGGTTGATCAAAGGCAGTCCGCCGACCTGAAGCATCTCGGGCGGGAATCCCCGGAATCCGAACTCGTCGGCTTTCTGTTCGTCATTCGTTGCGTGGACAAACTCCGCAAAAGTATTGTTGTAGCCGTAGCGAAGAGTATTTACCATCCGCGGTGAAATCGTATAGGTCCAGGCGGTCGCGACGCTCCAGTTGCGGTTAAACTGCGCGCCCTGGTTGCCGACGCCGTCGGCCAGCCCGGGGAAGATCGCGTCCCGGTTGAACTTCTGGCGCAGATAGCTCAGCCGTCCCATGATCTGGTGTTGTTCGTTCAGGTTGTAGTCGCCGCGCGTGTCGAACTTGTGAGTATTCTCATTGCCGTCGCGCTGAAGGCTGTAGTTATTGACAGGGCGCCCATTCTGGAATGAGCCCGCGGTGTTGGGCTCCGGGTATAGGTCGATGATCTTTTTCGCAAGCGCATCGAAACGCGCTTCGGGAATCGTGTTGGTGGGGAAGGGGGAACCGGTCGCCGGATCGATAATGTTCAATGCTCCGAACTCTCCACGTCTCTGTCCCAGGGTGGGAACCGTCGTGATGCCCGTGTCGGAGAAGTTCTGCTGGAAACCTTCGTACGCGCCGAAGTAAAAAAGCTTGTTCCTCACGATCGGTCCGCCGACTGTGCCGCCGTATTGATCCCAACGCAAAGTGTTCTTCGGTACGTTCTGCAGGTTGTTCGTCCACCCGCGCGCTGCCAGCGCCGAGTTGCGGTTGAAGTAGTAGCCGGTTCCGTGCGTTTCATTGGAACCGCTCTTGATCGAAACGTTGACGACGGCGCCCGCGCTGCGTCCGAACTCCGCCGAGTAGGAGTTTGTCTGGACCTTGAACTCCGCAATCGCATCGGGGTTCGGCTGCACCACTTGGGCGCTCAAGCTCTGCGCGTTCTGCGTGCCCTGATTGTTGTCGACGCCGTCGAGCAGAAAGTTGTTCTGAGTGTGATAGTTGCCGTTTGCGACGAACCAACCCGGACCCCGGGTCGTGGGGTTCAACGTGCTGGCCGCGACGCCCGGAGACAACAGCGCGAGCTCCGTATAGCGCCGGCCCGCCAGCGGTAGCTCCACTGCGGTTCGCCCGCTGATCACCTGCCCCAGCGATCCTTGTTCGGTCTGGATCGATGCGGCATCCGCGGTCACTTCGACGGTCTCGTTGACGCTCGAAACTTCGAGCTTCACGCGGATCAGGCGGCGCTCGTCGACGTTGATGGAAACATCGGAGAGCCTGAGCGTTTTAAATCCGCTTTGCGCCACCTCGATCTCGTACATGCCGCGTTGAATGGGGCTGAAGACCGCGTAGCCATCGGAGGAGGTGGGCATCTGAACCCGGGCTCCCGTTTGTTGGTTCAGCAGATTCACCTTTGCATCTGACACCGACGATGATGAAGCGTCCTCAACCAGAACTCGAAGTGACGCTGAATCGGTCTGCCCGATGAGCGCACCGAACGCCAAGACCATTCCGAAGACAAATCTCATTGGCAAAGGATAGCGGCCAGGCAATTCACTCGCGTTAGAGTCGAATGTCAAGGTAGTGACAGATAAATAGCCGCCGTCGAAGTGGAAGGAGATTGCTTTATTTTGGTGCGGCCCGAAGAAATGACCGTTCGCCAGGAATGAGCGCAACAGTTCCGCGCCGGAATTTCAGTGGCTCACCTGGGCGGGCTCGACAGCGCAATTACGGGTCAGCTACGAGATCGCGCGGGGTTAAGGCTCTCCGGTATTACCAAGCTTTGGCCCTTCTTCAGTCCAATGGGAGCGGGTAGGCAGAATCGCAGCCGCCTTGCTGGGTCCAATGTGTCGTCCGGTCCGCGCGCTCCTCTTCGACAAGCGTTAAAGTGGCATTGCTCGTTCTGGCAGTATCAGCGGGCGCGCCACTTCTACCCCAGGAAGCTGGGAGGTGACGTGATGGTATGGACCCGGCCCGGTGACTAACTGGGTGGTGGAGGTTCTGCCATTAGCGTGAAAGAACCAGCTTTTTGGTTCCGTTGGTGCTCAACTGCGGGTGTCTTCGACGAAGCCCATGAAGTGGCAGACCTCTCCTGTCCGGGTTTCACCGCCTGAATCGACAACGACGACAACCCGGCCTTCAGCGAGAAGGCGCTCCCCATCGGCAGCGACCGCTTGCAGAACGTCGTGAGGAATCCTATTGAAATCTGTAGTGGGATGCTCAATCACCTCAACAGAGGCGGATGGATGCCGCCGGTTGAGCCACGACTGGAAGATTCATGCCGTAAAAAGGGAGTAGAACGAATATTCGTTGATGTCCCTGGGCTCTGGTTTCTGGCCGAGGAGCGATAGGATCGCAGGGCGTGGGCCCGGAAGGTTTCGCACCCAGAGATCGAAGGTAGCATCTGGCACTTTGCCTTCCGGACCTTTTGAGCGTCCGGGCCGGGCGCACGTAAAGAAGAGAGCATCCGGGGAGGATGCCCTGCTCCAGTGCTTCTTTTTGCGGGGTTCCATCGAGGTGATAACCCTCCGCGTAAATCTAGGGCGGAAATGCTTAGTACCGGTAGTGGTCCGACTTGTACGGGCCTTCCACCGGAACGCCGATATACTCCGCCTGCTTCTTCGAGAGCGTGGTCAGCTTTACGCCAATCTTCTCCAGATGCAGCCGCGCCACTTCTTCGTCCAGATGCTTGGGCAGCGTATAGACCGTCTTCCCGTACGCATCCTTGTTCGCCCACAGGTCCAATTGCGCCAGCGTCTGGTTGGCGAAGGAGTTCGACATCACGAAGCTGGGATGGCCGGTGGCGCAACCCAGGTTCACCAGCCGTCCTTCGGCCAGCATGTAAATCGCATTGCCGCCGGGGAACGTATACATGTCCACCTGAGGCTTGATGGTGATGCGCTTGGCATCCGATCCGTTCAGCCGGTCGATCTGAATTTCGTTGTCGAAGTGGCCGATATTGCACACGATCGCCTGATTCTTCATGTGCTGCATATGCTCCAGCGTGATGACGTCCACATTGCCGGTTGTCGTCACGTAGATATCCGCGCGGCCCAGCGTCTCCTCAACCGTGGTCACTTCGAAGCCTTCCATTGCCGCTTGCAGCGCGTTGATCGGATCAACTTCGGTAACGATCACCCGCGCGCCAAGCCCGCGCAGCGACTTCGCGGAACCCTTGCCTACATCGCCGTAACCGCAAATGACGCACACCTTGCCCGCCACCATCACATCGGTCGCGCGCTTGATCCCGTCGGCCAGCGACTCCCGGCAGCCGTACAGGTTGTCGAACTTCGACTTCGTCACGGAGTCGTTCACGTTAATCGCGGGAACCAGCAACTTGCCCACTTCCGCCAGTTTGTACAGCCGGTGGACGCCGGTGGTCGTCTCTTCGGAAACGCCGCGCCAGTCCTTCACCATCTTCGTGAACACGCCCGGCTGCTCCGCCTTGATTTTCTTCAGCAGGTCTTTGATGACCTTCTCTTCGTGGCTCTCCGACGGCGTGTCGATCCAGGCCGACCCCTGTTCCATCTCGTAGCCCTTGTGCAGGAACAGCGTGACGTCGCCGCCGTCGTCCACCACCAGTTGCGGACCCGTATCGCCCGCGTGGCAGATCGCGCGCCACGTGCAATCCCAATACTCCTCCAGCGTCTCGCCCTTCCAGGCGAAAACCGGAACACCAGTCGCCGCGATGGCCGCCGCCGCATGATCCTGCGTCGAGAAGATGTTGCAGCTTGCCCAGCGGACCGTCGCACCCAGATCGATCAGCGTTTCGATCAACACGGCGGTCTGAATCGTCATATGCAGCGAGCCGGTGACGCGTACGCCCGCCAGCGGTTTCGACGCGGCGTGCTTCTTCCGGATCGACATCAGCCCCGGCATTTCATGCTCGGCGACGGCGATTTCTTTGCGGCCCCAGTCGGCCAGAGTGAGGTCGGCGACTTTGAAGTCGGTTGCGGTGGCGATTGGCATTTAGCTAGCTCCTATCAAGGAATCGGGATATATTGATACTTTACCTGCTCATGACCACGCCGTCAATACTGAAAGCGCTGCGATCCTTGTCGGACCCGTCCCGCCTTCGGCTTGTGCTGCTGTTGGAGCGGGAAGAGCTTTCGGTGGCGGAGCTGCAAGAGATTCTCGGCATGGGACAGAGCCGGATCTCCACACATCTGGCGAACCTGCGGCAGGCGGCGCTGGTGGAAGACCGCCGCAGTGGCAAGAACAGCTTCTACCGTCTGCGGACGCCCGCGCAATGGACGGACTTGTTGAAGGTCGCCCGCCGGTCGGCCTGCGAGATGCCGGAGGCGGCGGAAGACAGCCGCGCGTTGGAACTGATTCTGGAGCGGAGGCGCGACCGCACGCGGGCCTACTTCGACGAACTGGCGGGCAGGTTCGGGAAGGAGTATGTTCCCGGACGGTCCTGGAAAGGTCTGGCGGAGACGCTGCTGGCCATCCTGCCGCCTATGGTGATTGCCGACCTCGGTTCCGGCGAAGGAGCCTTTACGCAGCTACTGGCGCGACGCGCGGAACGCGTGATTGGGATCGACAGCTCACGCAAGATGATCGACTATGCGTCGGAAACCGCGCGACGCAATGGCCTGACCAATGTCGAGTTCCGGCTGGGCGATTTGGAGGCTCCTCCGGTGGACGACGGATCGGTGGATCTGGCGTTCTTCAGCCAGTCCTTGCATCATGCGGAGCATCCGGCAAACGCTCTCGAAGCCGCGTTTCGCATGTTGAAGCCCGGTGGGAAGGTGGTGGTGCTGGACCTGAAGCGGCACACGTTTGAGCAGGCAAGGGATCTGTATGCGGACCGTTGGCTGGGCTTCTCCGATGTGGAGTTGGAGCGTTTTCTGATCGACGCGGGATTTGCGGAGACGGGCCTGTCCACTGTCCACCGCGAGGAGGAATCGCCGCACCTGGAGACGGTTCTGGCCGTCGGCACGAAGCCCTAGAGCTGGCAATAGGCGGCGCGGGGATTCCGGGCCACCAGCGAAGTGGCGGACAGCTTTCGCAGCCACGCGGCAAAGGCTCGTTCCGCCGCGTTGACGTAGCGTTTCTTCAGGCGGGCGTAGCCGACGCGCCGCTCACCCGCCGGGTTTAGCGGAAGAACAACGCAGTCCAGCGCGTAGGGCGCGGCCATGGCTGGAATGATTCCCACACCCATACCGGCCGCCGACATGGCGAAAATGCTGGCCAGGTGATCCGTCTCAAACCACGAATTCAGCACTAGGCGGGCCTTGCGGCAGGAACTCAACACGTCGTCGCGAAAGCAGTGGCCTTCGCGAAGGATCAGAATCCGTTCGCTGCGAAGGTCTGACAGCTGCGCCGACGGCTGATCGGCAAGGGGACTTTTTCGCGCCACGGTCAGGCTTAATGGCTCACGGAAAAGTTCGCTGCACACCACTTCAGGCGACCGTAGCGGCAGCCCAACCACGGCCACTTGAAGATCTCCGCTCTGCAGGCGCTCGACCAGCCGCGCTGTCTGATCTTCGATCACCGTTAATTCGATGTCGGGAAAGTGCGCCTGAAAGCGTTTCAGGTTGGGCGCCAGGAAATAGGGCAGAATCGTCGGAATACAGCCGATCGATAGTGGGCCGCTGGGCTTGCGGGACGCCGCCGTCTGCACACTGGATTTCGCCTCGGCCAGCAGACGCAGCGCTTGCTGGGCAAGCGGCAGCAGCCGTTCGCCTTCGGGCGTCAGGCGGGTTCCACGGCCCAGCCGGGCAAACAACTGAACCGTCAGTTCCGCCTCCAGCTTATGCACCGCCTCTGAAAGCGCGGGCTGCGAAATATTCTCCTGCTCCGCCGCTTTCGTAAAACTGTGGGTGCGGGCCACCGCGCAAAAGTATCGAAGCTGGTGCACTTCCATCCTTCTCCCTTGTAGCAGCAATTCCATAGGCTGCGCCTATCGCACGCATTGGCACGATTGGCTTGGCCGAATGGCTTTCTCCGCCTAACGTCATACAAGGAGAACCTAAATGCGAAAGACGATCCTCGTGATCATGGCCGCTTCGACGATCAGCGCGTTTGCGCAGCAGAAGCCCCTCACCACTAACACCGGCGCGCCGGTGGGCGACAACCAGAATTCGAAAACCGCCGGTGAGAATGGAGCGGTTCTTCTCGAAGACATTCACCTGATCGAGAAGCTGGCAACGTTCGACCGGGAACGCATTCCGGAAAGGGTGGTTCACGCCCGGGGCGCCGGAGCGCATGGAACGTTTGAGTCCGCCGGCAGTTTCGCGAAATACACGAAGGCGAAGTTCCTCGGCGAGGCGGGGAAGACGACTCCGGTTTTCGTCCGCTTCTCAACCGTGATCCATCCGTCGGGATCTCCGGAAACGCTGCGCGACCCGCGCGGATTCGCAACGAAGTTCTATACCGAGGAAGGCAACTACGATCTGGTGGGCAATAATCTTCCGGTGTTCTTCATTCGTGACGCCATGAAGTTTCCGGACATGGTCCACTCACTGAAGCCTTCACCGGTGACGAATAAGCAGGATCCAAACCGGTTCTTCGATTTCTTCTCGCATCAGCCGGAGTCCACCCATATGCTGACGTTCCTTTACTCGGATCGCGGAACACCGGCCAACTACCGCCAGATGGATGGGTTCGGCGTGCATGCGTTCAAATGGGTGGACGCCGCGGGCGACTACCGTTACGTGAAGTACACCTGGAAGTCGATGCAAGGGGTGGAGACGCTAACCAGCGGTGAAGCGGCGAAGCTTCAATCGGAGGATTTCAACAACGCCACCACCGACCTCTACAACAGCATCGGCGCGGGCAAGTTCCCCGCGTGGGAACTGTACGTTCAGATTCTCGATCCCGCCGATCTGGACAAGTTCGCTTTCAATCCGCTGGATGCCACCAAGATCTGGCCCGAAGAATCGCTTCCGTTGATGAAGGTGGGCACGATGACACTCAACCGCCTTCCGGACAACTTTTTCGCGACCACGGAGCAGTCGGCATTCTCGCCCGGAAGCCTGATCCCCGGCATCGAAGCGTCGGAGGACCGGCTTCTTCAGGGACGCTTGTTCTCGTACTTCGACACGCAGCGTCACCGCATCGGGCCCAACTTCCAGCTTCTGGACGTCAACCGTCCGGCGGACAGCCCCAGCAATCACGGGCAGAATGGCGCGATGAACATGCGCGCCGCGAAGGGCGACGTCAACTATCAGCCCAGCACCCGCGACGAAGCCACCTTTGTCGACACCCCTTCGTACAAGAGTTCCGTCCGCAAGGTCTCTGGCGAGACGATGCAGAGCGCGATTTCAAAGCAGAACAACTTCTCGCAGGCGGGCGATCTGTATGTCAGTCTCAGCGAGGGTGAGCGGACCAATCTGATCGCAAACTTGGCAGGCGATCTGGGCCAGGTAAAGAATCGCGCGATTCAGGCGCGGATCGTCAGCCACTTCTATCAGGCGAACGCCGATTACGGCACGCGTTTGGCGAAGGCGGTGGGCGTATCGATGGACGAGTTGAAGCCGCACATGGGGAAGGCGGAATAGCCGTGCGATCTCTTGCCGCTATTTTCGCGATTCCCTTTTTATTTGCGGGCTCGCCCGACGCGGATGTGTTCCAGGCCGTACGCGACGACAAGGTTGAAGCGGTCCAGCGGTTCCTAAACGCGAAGGGCGATCCGAATCTGAAGGACGACCGTGGCTCGACGCTGCTGGTGCTTGCGGCCTACAACGGCTCCGAAAAATCCGTTGACGCGCTGGCTGCCGGTGGGGCGGACCCCAATGCCCAGTCCGCAATGGGAACTCCATTGATGGCGGCCAGCTTCAAGGGCTTTACACCAATTGCGGCCCGCCTTCTGAAGGCTGGCGCGAAAGTGGATGAGCGCAACGCCGTGGGAGCTTCTGCGCTGATGTTCGCCGCGATGACGGGCAAGATGGAAACGGTGAAGCTGCTGATCGATAACGGAGCGGACGCATCCGCCGTGGACAAACGTGGAATGTCGCCAGTGGCTCTGGCGGAACAGCAGGGGAATGGCGAGATGGCGGAGTTTCTACGCTCCGCCTCTCAGCGGAAGTAAAAACTAGGCCGTCGTTAGAACGCCCTTTGCGGCTTCCTTCAGTGCGGCGGCCTTATCTGTTTTTTCCCACGTAAAGGTCGGCTCTGTGCGGCCGAAGTGGCCGTACGCCGCTGTCGCCCGGTAGATCGGGCGGCGCAGGTCGAGGCTCTCAATGATGCCGCGCGGCGTGAGTTTAAAGTGCGCCCGGACCAGCTCCGTCAGCATGGACTCTTCCACCTTGCCCGTGCCGAACGTATTCACCATCACGGACACGGGGTCCGCGACGCCGATGGCGTAGGCCAACTGGACTTCCACGCGAGAAGCCAGTCCGGCGGCGACGATATTCTTGGCGATGTAGCGCGCCATGTAGCAGGCAGACCGGTCAACCTTCGTCGGATCTTTGCCCGAGAACGCTCCGCCGCCGTGACGGCCCATGCCGCCGTAGGTGTCGACGATGATCTTGCGTCCGGTAAGGCCGGTGTCGCCGTGCGGACCACCCACTTCAAAACAGCCGGTTGGGTTGATGTGAAACTGCGTGTCGCGATCGATCATCTCGGCGGGCACTACCGGTTTGATGATCTTTTCGCGAATCTCATCCACTAGCCCGTCGGGCATGGTGTTGGGTTTTGAGCTATGCGGATCGTGCTGCGTAGAGACGACAACGGCGGTGATGCGCTTCGGCCGTCCGTTGACATACTCAACTGAGACTTGGCTCTTCGAATCGGGGCGAAGGTTCTTCACTGTGCCCGCGCGCCGCGCGTCCGCCAACTGCTTCACCAGCTTGTGCGACAGCATGATCGGCAGCGGCATCAGCTCCGGAGTTTCGTCGCAAGCGTAGCCGAACATCAGCCCCTGATCGCCCGCGCCACCGGTGTCAACGCCCATCGCGATGTGCGGCGACTGTCCATGAAGCAGATTCATCACAGAGCACGACTTGTAGTCGAAGCCGTATTCAGAGCTGGTGAATCCGATGTCCTTGATCACTTCCCGGCAAAGATCGGGGATGTTCTTGAAGAAGTTCAGATTCGTCGTGGTGATTTCGCCGGCGACGATACAGGTCCCCGTGGTTACCAGCGTTTCGCAGGCGACGCGTCCGGTGGGATCCTCGGCGAGGATAGCGTCGAGCACCGCATCGCTAACCTGGTCGGCGATCTTGTCGGGATGGCCTTCGCTAACGGACTCGGAAGAGAAAATAAACTGTTGATCTGCCAAGAAAGTTACTCCTAATGTCCAACCTGTTCCGGAAACTAGGCCGCACGACGCCACTGCGTTCGAGGCTGCGGGAGTCACAACGGAAGAGTGCCGGGATTTCTTTTCAGGCTATCACAGCACAACGCGGCCAGCGCCCTCTCGCCGCGTCAGTTTTTGACGGTCGCAAAACTCCAGCAGGGGGATCGCGTACTTCCGTGAAATTCCCGTCCAATCCTTAAACTCCGGCACGCTGAACCGCTTTCCCCGCCGCGTGGCTAACAGCGATCGCAGGCCCAGGATGGCGTCGGCATGGAAGATGAAATCGGTGCTGATCCGCACCAGCTTGCCGCTCTTCAGAAGCAGTTGAAGCAGGGACTGGCCGCGGCGCGCATCGACACCCGCCTTCGCTAGCACCTCCGCCGTTGCGGGAACGGCAAGCCCACCGTGGCGAAACGCTTCCTCGATCAATCCGATGGCCTGATCCTCGGCCTGCGTGAACGCGAACCGGTGGTCTTTCTGACGAAGGATGTCGCCTTGGACGGTGATGCTTAGCGATTCCTGAAGCAGCGCCTCCAGCAGCTGCGCCGGAGCCCCCAGGAGAATGCGAGTGCGGATTTCTTCTTTCGACACGCCGGCTACCAGCGGGTTCTGTTTATGAAATTCCTGCACTGATGCTGTGAGACGCAATTGAAGGGTCGCGAAGGATTCCGGCGTCACGAACCAGCCGGACAACTCGCGAAGTCCAGCGGTACGAAGTTCCGAAGGAAGCGCGCCGCTTCGCGCGATCAGTTCGGTTTCTGCAATGCCGTACGGATTTTCGCCAGCCCACAGGGCCAGCCGCTGCGCGCCAGTCGCGCGGTCAAGATTGGACAGATGCGAGTGCAGGTCCTTGCGGCGGCCCGCCCGGACCACCGGATCGAGCACCGTGCCGCCGCCGATGGTCTCTACCGGCGAGAACCGCCGGAGCACGAACCGGTCGCCGGGAAGCAGCAACGCCGGTTCGCTAAGAACGATGCGGCAGAAGGCCGATCCGCCCGGCGCCAACTCTTCCCGGTCCAGCAGGCGGATCTCCGCCTTCATCTCCGCCGCGCCCGCGTGCAGATGGGCCCTGGAACGGTGATGCAGTGGCGGCGCCGAAGCCAGCAGTTCCACGCGCGTGCCTAAATCCAGCGTCGGCGCGAACACTCCCGGCGGCCCCAGCATCATTCCGCGCCGCAGTTGCCCCAGGTCCACGCCCGCAAGATTCAGCGCTGTTCGCTGGCCCGCTCCGGACGACTTCGCGAAGTCGCCATGGTTCTGTATGCCGCGAACGCGGGCGCGCTTTCCCGTGGGATAAACTTCCACCTCGCTTTCGACATCGATCCGGCCCGACGCAACCGTGCCGGTAGCCACGCTGCCAAATCCCTTCTGAGCGAAGGCGCGATCCACCGGCATCCGAAAATGACGCGTCGTATCTTTGCCTTCGAGGCTCGCGGCCATCCGCAGAAGATCCTGCCGCAGAGCGTCGAGACCCTCGCCGTTGACGGAGCTTACGGCGCGCGCCGGCACACCTTCGAGAAAAGATCCGGCGACGAAGTCCTGAACCTCCAGCCGCACCAACTCCAGCGTGGAAGCGTCCACAAGATCCGACTTGGTCAACACCACCGCGCCGCGCCGGATGCCCAGAATGCGGCAGATGTCGAAATGCTCCCGCGTCTGCGGCATTACAGACTCGTCCGCGGCAATCACCAGCAGCACGACGTCGATTCCGGTCGCGCCGGCCAGCATGTTTCGCACAAAACGCTCGTGCCCGGGAACGTCTACGAAGCCTGCCCACACGCCCTGGCCGAGGTCCAAATGCGCAAAGCCCAAGTCGATCGAAATCCCGCGAGCCTTCTCTTCCTTCAGCCGGTCCGTCTCAATTCCGGTAAGCGCGCGGACCAGCGCGGTCTTGCCGTGATCGATGTGACCCGCCGTGCCAACGATAATGTGAGTCATGGGCTGGCCGAGACGCTTGTTCACTAGTGTAACGGCGCTGGCGATGTTGGCCGCGCCCCAGGAGAATCCCGTTTTTCGCGCCGAAGTCCGCGAGGTTCGCGTGGACGTACAGGTTACGGACGGCCGTAAGAACGTTGCCGGTTTGGGTCCCGACGACTTTCAGCTTTTCGATCAGGAAGTGTCGCAAACGCTGCTTCGATTCGGCCGCGAATCCGAACCGCTGGCGCTGGTGATTCTGATTGATGTGTCGGGAAGCATGCGGCGCTACGCGCGACAGATGTCGACGACAGCAACGGCCGCGCTGGCGCATCTCCGGCTGGGAGACGACGTCTCGCTGATGGTGTTCGCGAAGACGGTCGAAACGGTGACGGAATTCACGGGGTCGTTTGAGTCGCTGGATCGCGACATCGAAGTCGGCACGGAGCAGCCGCTGCCCACTGGAACCGCCATCTACAATGCGATTCTCGCGGCGGCGCAAGCGCTGGAAGCGCACGCAAAGAAGAAACCCAACATGCGGCGGGCGGTACTGATACTGACCGACAACGAAAGCCTCAACTATCAGATCGACGACCGTCAGGTGCTGGAAGCGCTCTACTCCGCTGACGCGGTGCTGAACGCGATCGTCACCTCGAAGACGGAGCGTCCGAAGCAGCGGCCCACGGGTGGATACCGCAATCCCGATTTCACGCCCACCGACATCTTCAAGATCGCCGAGAAGACCGGAGGCGAGGCTTACCGCGCGGACCGTGCCGACCGCGTCTTCCCGCTATTGTTGGAGCGGCTGCGCAATCGGTACACGCTGATCTACAGGCCTCCGGAAGGCATCCCTGGGGAGTTTCGCGCCATCCGCGTCGCGCTGACGCCGGAAGCGAAACGCAAACATTCCGATCCCACGGTGCGGGCACGCAGCGGATACTATACAGCTTCACGATGACGAACGAAGAACTCGCGCGGCGGCGCGCTTCCGCGCTGGCAGGCGGCGGTGCGGAGCGGATGGCGCGACAGCACAAAGAAGGCAAGCTGTCGGCGCGGGAACGCATCGACCTGCTGCTCGATCCGGATTCGTTCGAAGAAATCGACCGCTTCGTGCGCCACCGCTGCCGCGATTTCGGGATGGAGAACCAAGTGGTCGATGGCGACGGATTCGTCACCGGCTCGGGGACCATCCAAGGCCGCTATGTCTACGTGTTCGCGCAGGACTTCACCGTTTTGGGCGGTTCGCTGTCCGAAGCCAACGCGCAAAAGATCGTCAAAATTATGGACCTGGCGATGAAGACGGGCGCACCCGTGATCGGCTTAAACGATTCCGGCGGCGCGCGCATTCAGGAGGGCGTGCTGTCGCTCGCGGGGTACGCCGATATCTTCCTGCGCAACACCCTCGCCAGCGGCGTTGTGCCGCAGATTTCCGCGATCATGGGGCCGTGCGCGGGCGGCGCGGTTTACTCGCCGGCCTTGACCGATTTCATCTTCATGGTTGAGGGCACCAGCCACATGTTCGTCACTGGCCCCGACGTCATCAAGACCGTTACGCATGAAGACGTAGACAAGGAAGAACTGGGCGGAGCGGAGACCCACAACACGCGGAGCGGCGTAGCCCACTTCATGGCCGCCGACGATGCCGATTGCCTGCGCCAGATCCGGCGGCTGATGAGCTTTTTGCCGCCGAATAATCGCGACGGCGCTCCGCGAAAGGCCGCTGGCGATCCGGCGGACCGTATGGATGCCGAGCTGGACTCATTGGTTCCTGAAGAGCCGAATCAGCCCTACGACATGAAGGATGTGATCGCGCGCATCATCGACGACGGCGATTTTCTGGAGGTGCATCAGCACTACGCGCGGAATATCGTGGTCGGCTTCGCGCGTCTGGATGGAGCGACAGTCGGCATCTGCGCGAATCAGCCCGCGCATCTTGCCGGATGTCTGGATCTGAACACGTCGATCAAGGGCGCGCGATTCGTGCGTTTCTGCGATGCCTTCAATATTCCGATCATTACCTTCGAAGACGTCCCGGGATTCCTGCCGGGGACGGATCAGGAATGGCGCGGGATTATTCGCCACGGCGCGAAACTGCTGTACGCATATGCGGAGGCGACTGTGCCCAAGATCACGGTGATCCTGCGCAAGGCCTATGGCGGAGCGTACTGCGTCATGGGCTCAAAACATTTGCGGACCGACCTGAACTACGCGTGGCCCACGGCGGAGATTGCGGTGATGGGCGCGGAAGGCGCGGTGAATGTTGTCTACCGGCGCGAGATCGCCTCGTCCGCCGATCCGGAAGCGTCGCGGACCGCAAAAGTGGCCGAGTTCCGCGACCGCTTCGCCAACCCGTTTGTCACTGCCGAACGCGGCTTCATCGACGACATCATCCAGCCGCGCGAAACGCGCCCGAAGCTGATCCGGGGGCTGCGCCTGCTGGAGAACAAGGTGGACACGATGCCGTCAAAGAAACACGGCAACATTCCGCTGTAAAAGAAAAAGCCCCGGGCCGAAACCCGGGGCCGGTACGAACTTCCGCTGTTTTCTAGAACACGTACTTCAGCGCCACTTGCAGGTTGCGCATGTTGGTCCGCGTTCCGTTCAGGACGCCAAAGTTGGCGCCCGCGGAAATGTTGGTGTTGGGGTTGCCCCAGTTCGGATGGTTCGGGAAGTTAAACGCCTCGAACCGCGCCTGGAGATAATTGGTCTCGCGGAACTTGAAATTCTTCAGCAGGGAGAAGTCCCAGCTGATAATTCCAGGTCCGTCCAGCGTGTTGCGGCCCACGTTGCCGTGGGTACCGGGCAAGTTGACGGTGAAGGCCGAGGTGTTGAAGAACCTTCTGGGGTCCTGCTCGCCTCGCGGAAGATCCGCGCTGACTCCGGTCGAATTCGGACGGTCGAAAAACGCGCCCGTATTCGAAGTGTCCTGGCCATTGCTCACGGTGATGGGGAAGCCCGTCTGAAGGGTGATGATCGAACCCAGCTGCCAACCGCCGATCAAGGCGTTGGCGAAGCCATTCTGGATATCGACACTCCTGCCCTTGCCAATGGGGAGATCCCAGAGGGCGGAGGTGACAAAGCGTTGGCGAGTATCGTGGCTCGACCGGGCGCGTTCGCACTCGCGGCAATAGCTGTTCTGTGGGAACAACGTATCGCCGCCCTGATTGCGGATAGCCGTGGCAGTGTCAATCGACTTGCCATAGGTGTAGCTGATCAGGTAGGTAAGACCCCCCGAGAAGCGCTTGGTGAACTTCGCGCTAAGCGAGTGGTAGTTGCCGTTTCCGCCGTTGTCGACCAACTGGATCCGTCCGAACGTGGGAAACGGTGAGCGTTGCGGAACGCTTCGCGAATCGGCACGGGGATCGGCCGGGAGCGCCTCGTTCACCGCGCGGAGAGATTCCAGGCGATGACTGACGCTTCCCAGGTATCCAACCTCAAGCAGGGAGCCGGCTGCCAACTCCCGCTGCACGTTGAACATGAACTGGTTACTGTACGGTGTGCGGCGGTCGTAAGGATTGGCGAAGGTGTAGGGCCGGAAAACATTGGCCACACCGCCGGCAATCGAGGCCAGCGCATTGTTCCAGGTCAGATTCGGAAACTGCTGGCTGGAATTGTCGCGAAGGCGGCCGGCAAGATTGCGGGCCATGTCGAACCGGGGATTGCCCGTATCCTGCGAATAGAACATTCCGGCGCCCGTGCGGATCACCCACTTGTCGGTAGGCGACCACGAAAGCCCAACGCGCGGAGCCCAATCGTTCTTGTCGGTGTTGACAAGGCGGTTGCCGAGAGAGCCATCACACCGGACCGTGATATCCGGCCAGCGCAGGTTGATTCCCTCATAGCAATCGTTGCCCACGCCGGAGCCCCGTTGGTCGCCCTGCCGCATGAAGAAGGGAATCAGAGCCGGGTCGGTAATGTTGGGGTTGGCCAGGGTCGTCTGCGCATCGAACGGCACGATACCGTTGAAGAGCGTACCCGTCTGGTCTTCCCATGGCGGCGTGAATTCATACCGCAGGCCCAGGTTCAACGTCAGCCGGTTGGTGATCTTCCAGGTGTCGTCGACGTAGCCGTACCAGCTATTGGCGCGGAACTGGGCGTTTGCGATCGAGACTGCCGCCTCGGCCTGGAAAGTCTGGCCGAGAAGGAAGTCGGCGAATGGATCGCCGGTGATGCCCGTCTGAGCTAGATTATTCGTCGCGTTCCGCGTAAAGGTAAACTGGCCGCGCGCGAACTGATTTCCGATCTGGTTGTACTGGTCGCGCCGGTATTCCAAACCGAACTTCATCGTGTGCTTGCCGCGGATAATCGAAGTGTTGTTGATGAACTGCAGTGAGCTGTTGTTGTTCTCATACGGGCCTTCGGAGCTGTTGCCGAAGCCCGCATAAACACCCTGCAGCGATACGTTCGGGATACCCCATTGCACGGGCGGTCCGCCGTTCAGGCCGGGAATGTTCAGTTCGCTAACCACGTCCCGGGTAAACGCTAGCTCGGGGCCGTTGGTGTTGTAGAACTGCGTGTAGCCGAAACGGGTTTCGTTCACAATGGTGGGCGTCAGGACGCGGGTGTTGGTCACCATGTATTGGTTGAAATTGGTGACGATCTGGTCGCCGTTCAATTTCAGGTTTTCGATCAACTGGTTCTCGTCACCCCAGGAGTAGCGCCCGAACCACTGCGAGTTGGACGACTCGACGAAATCGAACCGGCCAATGAACTGGTCGCGGTTAATCGGCCGCGCAACGGCCTGCACGAAGTTGTTCGTCAGGTTCGCCACTTGCAGATTCGGCGTCGGATAGAACTCCAACAACTGCCGCGAAATGGGGCTGATCCGGTTGGTGGGAATAATGTTGCCTGCGAACGGCTGGGCAACGATCTGACCGTTGACATTCGCGCGGGTCAGCGGATCGAAAATCCCCTGTGTTCCGCGAGGCAGTTCGCTGAAGTTGCCGCCCTGCATCGCAGCCGAAGGCAGCGTGTTCACCGACTGCTGGTTGCGCCGCTGGCGGAACCATTCGTAGTTCGTCATGAAGAACAGGCGGTTCTTGCCGTCGAAAAGCTTCGGGATCGAAATCGGTCCGCTGAGCGTGAAACCGAACTGGTTCAGCTTGAACGGATCTTTCTCGGGGCGCGCCGCAGTGAACGCATAGTTCTTGGCGTCGAGCACTTCGTTGCGAAGGAAGTAGAACAGCGTGCCGTGATAGTCGTTGCCGCCACCCTTTGTGGAGATGTTCACCTGCGAAGCGCCGCGGCCGAATTCGGCCGGATAGACGCCCGTCTGAACCTTGAACTCCTGTAGAGCGTCGACGCTGGGCAGAACCACAAACGTGTTGAAGTTGGGATCGGTGTTTTCGACACCATCCAGCGTGTAGTGGTTGAACTGCGCGCGCTGGCCGGCGATCGAGATCGACTGGTCGGTACGGATGCCACCCTGGCGCGATCCGGCCTGTCCGGCTGACGGAAAGCCGAAGCTGACGTTCGGCGACAAGGCGGCAAGCGAAAGCGCGTTGCGTCCGTTTAAGGGCAGCTCGACGATCCGCTTGTTGTCGATAACCGTGCCCACTGTTGAGCTATCCGTGCTGAGGGTTGCCGAGGCCGCGGAAACTTCCACCGACTCCGAAACCTGGCCGATGGCCAATTCGACGTCGAGACGAAGAGTCTGCTGAACCTGAAGCTGCGCACCGCTTCGAACGGTAGTTTTGAAGCCGCTGGCGGTAACCCGAAGGTCGTAAACGCCGGGCGTCAAGGCTGGGAAAGAGAAAATGCCGGACTGGTTGGTCACCGCTTCGCGGCTGGCCCCAGTGGCGGTATTTGAGACAGTTGCTGTTGCACCGGCGATTACCGCGCCGGAGGAATCGGAAACAATTCCCGTGATCTCACCCAAGGTCTGCGAAAAACTGGGCAGGGCGAAGATCAGGGCCAAGAAAGTTGAAAAGACTATCCTCTTCATAGAGGTCCCCTTCTAGCGAGAGTGTCAGCCGCCCCGTAGCGGCTCATGCGCACTAACAATATCAGGGGTTCCGTAACTATTGCAACCACGTTACCGGGGGATGCCGCATAATGGGTACTAGGATGTACCGGTTTACCGCTGTTCTCGTCCTGTCCGTTTCCGTCTGCGCGCTGGCCCAGGAAACAGGACCTCCCAAAGCGGGCAAGCCCCCGATCCTGCCATCGTCCGCCGTCAAAGCCGGGATGCAGGCCACCGCCTGGACAGTGTTTGAAGGCACCCAACCGGAAGCCGTGCCGATCGAGATTATCGGCTTGTGGAAGAACGCGTGGGGCCCCAAGCAGGACATCATTCTGGGCAAGATGGGCGGTCGCGCCGCAAGAACGAATGTCGCGGGCGGCATGAGCGGTTCGCCGGTTTATGTCGATGGCAAGCTGATCGGCGCCGTCGCGCTGCGGCTGAGCATCTTCTCCCCGGACGCGATCTGCGGCATCACGCCGATTGAGCTGATGCTGGAGATCAACGATTTCGACCGCTCCCGCCCCGCGGGGTCGAAGGCAGTCGCACTGTCGCTGCCGCAGGAATGGCGCCCGCAGAGTGTTGGCGCCATGCCACTGATGGTGCCCATTGAGGCTCCGCTGACGCTGTCCGGCTTCGCACCGGAGACACTGCGCGAGTTCGCCCCGCTGTTTGAACAGATGGGTGTGAAGGCCGTCCTGGGCGGAGGCGGCGGAACGTCCTACGATCCGAAGCCGGTTTCCGGATGGAAGGATACGCTGCGGCCCGGCCAAGCCGTTGCCGGCGTTCTGGTGTCGGGCGACATGAGTGTCACTGGACTAGGCACGGTCACCTACAACGACGGGCGGCGCGTGCTGGCGTTCGGCCATCCGTTCTTCAACCTCGGGCCGGTAGAGATGCCGATGAGCCAGGGCGAAATTCTGATGGTGCTGTCGAGTCAGTTCCAGCCCAACAAATTTGGCAACGCCACCGAGATCGTCGGAGCTCTGAAGCAAGACCGGCACTCCGGAATCATGGGCGTGCTGGGCGATCAGGCGCCAACCATTCCCGTTACCGTCCGAGTCCGCTCATTCGCTGGCGACGATAAGATTCTGAAGCAGAAAGATTTCCGCTTCAACATTTTCGTTCAGCAGAAATGGACGCCGTTCCTGATGATGCTGACCATGTTCAACTCCATCCAGGGGCTGAACGATTTCGCGGAGGAATCGACGTATCGTCTTTCCGGCTCCATCGAGATCGAAGGCAACCGCACGGTGAGTTTGGCGACGATGCAGGCGCCCACCGACCTGCCGATTCCCGCGCCGATGATGCTGGCTGGGTGGTGGGCCGACAAGTTTAACCGGCTGTTCGGGAACTCGGTTGCGCCGCCGAAGCTGAGCAAGGTGGACTTGCAGATCGACCTGCTGCCGGAACGCCGGGTGGCGACGGTCGATAGCGTTTGGACATCCCGCGCGGAAGCCGCCCCCGGCGAGAACGTCACCATCAAGACCTATCTCCGTCCTTATCGTGGAGAGCGTATTGAGCGCGCAGTAACGCTGCAGATTCCTTCCGGCTTAGCCAGCGGCAATCACCGCATCCTGGTTTCCGACGCCGACACGTTGAACCGCATGCAGTCCGCCGCCGGGCAGATGAACCGGTTCCTGGATCTGCCGCAAACCCTTTCGCTGTTCGAGCAGGAGCGGTCGAACAACCGCCTGTATGTATCGATCGTCCAGCCGAGCCCGACGGTGTACTACGACGACAAGGCCCTGACCAACCTTCCCGGTTCGGTGGCCAACGTGATTCAGTCGAATCGCGGCCCGGGCCGACCGCTGGTGAGCGTGGGCGAAACCGCGTCCGAGCAAATCGCCGTCGATTTCGATCAGGTGATTACGGGCAGCGCCTCCGCGAAAATTCGCATCAAGTAAGAGGGAATAGTTTCCGATGAAGCATGCTTTGCGCCTTTCGGCGCTCGCTTTGTGCGCGTTGTCGCTGGGCGCGGTCGAAACGAAGACGTGGTCGCTGCGGGGCCAGGAAGATTTCGAAAAAGCCATGCGCAAGGGCATTGAGCTGCGCAGCGACGGACTGATGACGCTGGCCCCGGCGGTTGTCGAATTGTTCGACGCAACCAATCCCCACCTGTGGGCAATGACTCGCTCCGGCGGCGCCGTGTACGTGGCGGGAGGCGGCCAAGGGGGAAGCGCGGTTCGGATCTTCGAGGTGGACTCGGCAGGCAAGGGAAGCGTCTTCGCGGAGGTGGAGGGCCTTGAAATTCACGCGCTGGCCGCGGACTCCAAGGGCAATCTTTTCGCCGCCACCGCGCCGGACGGCAAGATCTGGCGCATCGGGGCCGACCGCAAGCCGGTGGTTTTCTACGAGCCGAAGGTGAAGTACATCTGGTCTCTGATTTTCGATTCGCGGGGGACTTTATACGCGGCCACGGGCGACCCAGCCGAGATTCACCGCGTGTCGCCGGCGGGCAACGGCGAAGTAGTCTGCCAATTGGAGGACACGCACGCGCGGTCGATGGCGCTGGCCAAGTCCGGCGATCTGATCGTGGGCACGGAGCCTTCGGGTCTGATCCTGCGCGTCAGCCCGGCGGGCCAAAGCTTCATCCTCTACCAGAGCCAGAAGCGGGAGGTTACTTCCGTCGCGACGGGCCGTGAGGGTGAGATCTATGCGTCCGCAACCGGGACCAAGGGATCTCCGCTGGTGCTTCCCGCGCCGCCCGCTCCGGCGGCGTCGCCGGTGCTTTCCGGGACTGCCCAGGCAAGGCCTGTCCCGGTGGTAAGTTCGCCAATATTGCCGGTGTTGACCGGTTCCGGAATTACGGGCGGGAGCGAACTCATCGAGATTGACGCCGAGGGCGTTCCCCGCGTCGTCTGGAGCCATCCACAGGAGATCGTCTATTCGCTGGCCCTGGACAAGACAGGACATCCACTGCTGGCGACAGGCAACCAGGGCCACATCTACCGGGTGGAGTCGCCAATCGAGTGGTCGCTGCTGGCGACGGTGTCGTCCGGCCAAGTGACGGCGCTGCTGGCGGGGCCCGATGGGGCGGTCTACGCCGCGGCATCGAACGTCGGCAAGGTTTTCCGCTTGGGTCCGGAACGCGAGAGTACGGGATCGGTGGAGAGTGAGGTGTTCGATGCGGGAGGGTTCACGTATTGGGGCCGGCTGAATCCGGATACTGCCGGTTCGGAGGGGTCGATTCTCTTTGAGACTCGCAGCGGCAATGTGGGGCGCCCGCAGAAGAGTTGGAGCGCGTGGGAACCATCGAAGGACGGACGGATCGTTTCGCCGCCGGCGCGATTCCTGCAGTGGCGCGCCATTCTGACGAAGGAAAGCTCCGGTTCGCCGTCGCTTTTCGGAACCGACGTCGCGTGGATGGCGAAGAATCTGCCGCCGCAACTGGAGGAGATCGAACCCACTCCGCTGAACTACCGGTTTCCCGCTTCCAGTACGCCAAGCACGTCGCCCAAGGCGCTGACGCTGCCTGCCATGGGAAAGCGGTCGAAGACGGCATCGGTGAGTCTGGATTCGTCGTCAAGCGCGACGCTTAGCTATTCGAAGGGCACGGCGGGCGTCCGGTGGATGGCGAAGGACCCGAATGGGGATGCACTGGAGTACCGTGTTGAGATTCGTGGCGCGGGCGAGTCGGCCTGGAAGCTGCTGAAAGACCGCGTCCGCGACCGGTTTCTTTCGTTCGACTCGACGGCGTTCCCGGATGGCGATTACGTGATCCGCGTCACCGCGTCCGACGCCCCGGACAACACGCCCGCCGACACGCTCACCGGCAAGTTGGACTCGCCGGCGTTCCTGATCGACAACACTTCGCCGAAGATCGAGGACCTTTCGGCCCAGCCCGCCGGTGGCCGCGTGCAGGTGAGGTTTCGAGCTACCGATGATTCCAGTTGGCTGACACGCGCCGAGTATTCGGTGAACGGAGTGGACTGGCTAGTGGTCGAACCCGCCAGCAAGCTTTCGGATTCGAAAGCACTGGCCTACGATTTGCTAATGGACCGTCCGCAGCCGGGCGAACTCTCGATCGCCGTTCGCGTCACCGACGAATTCGACAATCAGGCGGTGGCCAAAGTCGTCGTACGCTGAGCCGCGCGGTTTTCGGCCTCGATAATCAGCTCCACCTCCGCCAGGGGCAGGTTCAGCCGTCCGGCGATGTTGACTGTGGTGACTCCTTGGCGGCTGAGATCTCGCGCTCGGCTTCGTAGCTTCATCAGGGGCGCCCCGGCGCTGGTGGCCGCACCGGTGCGGAGACTGCGAACTTCCCGCTGGGCGCACAGGTAGAGCCAGACCGCGATTCCACACGCGATCGCCAAGGCGGCGTAGACGCCGAGAGTAAGGTAGAGGGTTGTCATAACTAGTTCAGGGTGCGCAGCCGTTCCTGCCGGCTGAGGATCTCCTGGATCCGGATGCCGTAGTTTCCGTCGACGACCACCACTTCGCCCCGGGCGATGACGCAATTGTTGACGATCACCTCCACTGGGTCGGACACCGTCCGGTTCAGTTCGACGATCGAGCCGGATGTGAGTTTCAGAACGTCTTTCAGGGCGACGCGCGCCCGGCCAAAGGAGACGCTTACTGGAAGTTCGACGTCCAGCAGCAGGTCCAGCGTACGGTTGGAGTCCGTCTCCTCAAACGCGCCGTTGCCCCGGCCCGATGCACGGCCCCCGTCCGACGAAAGCATGCTGAGGAGCGGACCCGATCCACCCAGCCCATGTTCGATCGCGACGCCCGAGAGCTCGCCACGAAGTGCGCGAAGCGACGCGCCGGCCATCAGCTCAGTCCGTCCCGCCTGGCAGGTCACTTCCCGTCCGAGATGCGTTCCGATTCGCCCGGCCAGGGCTTCCATCGCCTGGTTCACGAGTTCGAGGAAAGTTCCACGGACGGCGTCGGAATCATTGGCTTCGACACCGAGCGCCGCGAGGGCGGCTTCTCCGAGAACGGTCCAGGAGGAGGACGCGAAGGATACCGTCACCCCGTAGTCGGCGCCGAGGGAGAACGGCTGGCTCCAGGCGAGTTCGCCGGAGTCCGCTGGGAAGGCGTCGGCTGCGGCGGCAAGCGAAGGATTCTGCCCCGTCGCCGATTCGACGACAGCCGAAAAGCACTCCGCCCAGGCCGCGCCCAGCCACGCTTGTGCGTCTGCGGCTTCCATGCGCGCCAAGTTAGCTCGCCTCCCGGATCTTCACCGGCGCGCCCCTCTGCATGGGCCAGCGTTTTTCGATATAGGAACGGAGGCGCAGAATGGCTTGGGACTTCAACTGCGAGATGCGCGACTCGTGCAGATTCACGATCCGGGCGATCTCACGAAGGGTCATCTCGTCGCGATAGTAAAGGCTGAGCACCGTCTTTTCGATGGGCGGCATCCGGTCGATGGCCTCGGCGAGCAAGCGTTCCAGCTCCGCGCGCTCAAGGATTCGCGACGGCCACTTTTCCTCGGAATCCGAGATGAACTTCAGAAGGTCGCGGCTGTCTTCTTCCGGTGCGCCGGATTCCAGGCTGCCGAGGTTTACGGCCCGCACATCCACCAGCCAGTCGTGATACTCGGCCATGGTGAGGCCCAACTCTGCGGCAATCTCGTCTTCTGTAGGCATCCGCTTCAACCGCTGCTCGGCGGCTGAAATCGCGGCCTCGATCTGTTTCGCCCGCTTTCTTTGCTGGCGCGGGGCCCAGTCGAGGCCCCGCAGACTATCGAGAATCGCGCCGCGAATCTTGTATTCCGCGTAGGTCTTTAGCTTTACGTTGTGGGCCGGATCGAAGCGGTCGATGGCCGAGATCAATCCGACGATTCCGGTGGAAACCAGATCGTCCAGGTTGACGCTCTCGGGAAGCCTCTCATGAATGCGGCGCGCGATCAGCCGCACCTGGGGAAGATGTTCGAGAATCAGGCGTTCGCGCTCGCCCATGTCCATGGCGCGAGCCGCGGCGTAAGGCTTGCTCATCGAGTTCCTCCCGCCGCCGACGCCATCGGCTTGCCCGGTCCGTACAGAACTTCGACGATCCGCCCTTTTCCAGGAGCCTCCAGCGGGTCTACCGCGCGAGGGCCCATTCCGAACCCAGCCAAGGGAAGCCCAGAGATTGAGGCGGCGCTGAGGAACCCGCCGGCGCAGGCGGCCTCATCAAGGCGGGTGAAGATCAGATCTTGCGGCGTGAACATGCGGTAGCGCTCCAGCGTGAGCATGAGATCGGCAGTTCGGGCCGTCGCCGATAGGACCAGCGTGGCGCCCAGGCCGCCAAGCGCGTTCTTCCAACGGGCAATCCATTCGCCGTCGGAAGGCGTGAAGCCGGGCGTATCGATCAGAAGCAGGTGTCCCGGCAGGGAGCCGGCGATTCTCGCAACGCCTTCCGGGCCCTGCGCGAAAACGTACCCAATCCCGGCCAGTGCCGCGGCGCGGCCAAGACCGGAGCCGATCTTTCGAATATCCGTATCGATGATCGTTACGGGCAGTTCCGGCGGAGCCTGGAGCGCCACTTTCATAAGCGAGGTGGTTTTTCCGCTGCCGGTGGGGCCAACGAACACGCGGCTGCCGGGCTCTCCGAAGGCGTCCTCCGTTTTCAACCGGATGCGCTCGATAATCGCGGCTGCAACTTCGGCATCCGTCGATTCCCGGCCCGAAAGTATCCGCAAAGTGTCCTCGACAAGCGACGGGTGAAAATCCTGGCCCTGGAGAAAGCTCTCGAGGCTGCGGCTGGCAGGCGCCGCTTCAACCCCGGCTTCCGCCATGCCAAAAACCACTTCGTATTCGCCCAGATGCTGGCTGGCGATCCCGGCGGAGCGGGCACTCAGAAGCAGAGCTTCGCCGCCCAGTTCCCTGGACGCAAGGCTGATGGCCGCCTCCACACTACTCGCGAAGTAAGTCTTGATTCGCATGAATGCACCCTATGAAGCGGTTCCCAGCGACAGCAGCCGCACTCCCGGTGGAATCTCCGCGTGGGAGATGACGTTCAGGAGCGGCACGGCCGTCTCGGCAACCATCCGGAGAAAGGGCCGTGACTGTGATCCAGTAACCACCACGGTGGAGAGATCGGCCGGAACGGCAATCTTCTGTAGGGCGCTGGCAATCTGTTGCAGCTTTGCCGGAGGCAGGTTCAGGTGGGAATGCGCCTCGCCGTGCTCGACCGCGCTCTCGATGGCTTGCTCCAGCCTTGGGTCCAGGCACCAGGCGCGCAGTTCGCTGTCTTCAGCGAGAAACGGCTTCACTACGGCCCGGCGAATGCCCTGGCGGACGAATTCTGTGAGAAGCACCGGATTGCGCGAGATGGAGGCCGCTTCGCTCAGCGATTCGAGAATCGTCACCGCATCCCGGATGGAAACGCGCTCCCGCAGGAGGTTCTGCAACACCTTCTGCACCGTCGCCAGTGGCAGCAGCTTGGGAACCAGGTCTTCGACAACCCGGGGATTCTCCTCCGCCACCCGGTCTAGCAGCTTCTTCGCATCCTGCCGGCTGAAGATTTCGTGGGCGTGCCGGCGAATCAGCTCCGCCATGTGCGTGGTCATCACGCTGGCGGAGTCGACCACCGTAAAGCCCGCCCGCCGCGCCGCCTCCGCGGACTCTGTGGGAATCCACAGGGCGTCGAGCCCGAACGCGGGTTCCTTGGCCGCAATTCCCTCAAAGGAAGGAGCGGGACCCGTCCCTGCGGGATACAACGCCAGATCGTGCCCCGTGGGCAACTCGTAGCGGGCGGCTTCGACGCCCTTTAGCAGGACGGAATACTCGCGACCCTTCAAGGACAGATTGTCGGTCACCCGAAGCGGAGGGACGACGAAGCCCAGCTCGCCGGCCAGCTGGCGGCGAATCCCCGCGATGCGTTTCAGAAGCGGCGAGGTGGCCCCGCCCTCGACCAGTTTGACCAGTCCCAGGCCTACTTCGACAGCAAGAGGCTCGACCTTTAGAAGCGACTCGACCGGCTCGCGTTGTCCGGTTGGGGCCGTGGCCTCCGCCGTCTCGCCACCTGAAGATTCCGGCTTGTCTTCGCGAATCGACCGGGCAAGCCAGTACAACCCGCCTGCCAGCGCGAAGAACGGAATCTTGGGCAGGCCCGGCATCAGCGCCATCACCACAAGAACGCCCGAGGCCAGCTGGAGTGGCTGTTTCGAGCCAAACA
The DNA here is from genome assembly GCA_041746955.1 of Bryobacteraceae bacterium. GTDB lineage: Bacteria > Acidobacteriota > Terriglobia > Bryobacterales > Bryobacteraceae > JAPKYZ01. The sequence goes on along the minus strand of JBGTFZ010000023.1, from coordinate 69,473 downwards.
CCTGCCTCCGGAATTCCCCCGAAAGTTGGGTGTCGGAGCCCGCGCGCGTCACGATCAGGCCGCCGGAGATCGAGATCATCAGCGCCGGGATAACGGTCACCAGCCCGTCGCCGATCGTCAGGACGGTGTAGGTCTTGACGGCGCGTCCGATATCCATCCCGTGCTGAAGAACTCCGATCAGGATTCCCGCGATGATGTTGATGGCCGTGATCAGCATGCTGGCCACCGCGTCGCGTTGCGTAAATCGCGAGGCGCCGTCCATGGACCCGTAGAACTCGGCCTCCGCCGCCAGTTGGCGCCGCCGCGCCCGCGCCTCGTTCTCCTCGATCAGGCCGGCGTTCAGGTCCGAGTCGATCGACATCTGCTTACCGGGCAGCGCATCGAGGGTGAACCGTGCCGTGACTTCCGAAATGCGCACCGCACCGTGGTTGATGACGACGTACTGGATCGCGATCAGCACGAGGAAGATCACCAGCCCGATGATGAAGTTGCCGCCGACGACAAAGTTGCCGAATGCTTCAATGACGTCTCCCGCGGCCGAAGTCCCGGCATTGCCGTTCATCAGAATCAGCCGCGACGACGAAATGTTCAGGGCAAGCCGGAACAGCGTCATCAGCAGCAGGGTGGTGGGAAAGACGTTGAAGTCCACGGGCCGGACGATATACATCGACACAAGCAAAACGACTAGCGAAACGGTGATGTTGGCCGAAATCAGAATGTCGATCAGCACGGCAGGGAGCGGCACGATCATCGCGAGAACGATGCCCAGCACGGCAACCGGTACGGCCATGTCGGCGCGTCCCGACAGCCGGCTGGCGAGGCCGCTGGCTTTCGCCCGGTATTGTTTGGCCACCGGACCTCCGGTTGGCGCGGAGCCAGCGGAGGCCGAAGCGGCGGGTGCGATCGCGGACGTGGGTGAGGCCATGTTTGTCTATCTCCCGGGCAGGCGCCCGTTCATCAGGCGGTAGATGTAAGCCAGGACCTCGGCGACGGCCCGGTAAAAAGCCGCCGGAATCTCGTGTCCGACTTCGACGTGTTTGTAGAGCGAGCGGGCCAGCGGCGGATTCTCGACGATGGGAATCTCGTGCTCCATCGCAATCTCGCGGATGCGGCGGGCCAGGTAGTTCTTTCCTTTTGCGACGACGCGCGGGGCGGCCATCGAGTCCACCTGGTACTGAATCGCGATCGCGTAGTGCGTGGGGTTCACGATCACCGCGGTCGCCTTCGGCACCTGGGCCATCATCTGGCGGCGCGCGGCATCGCGCTGAAGCCGGCGGATCTTCTGCTTTACCTGCGAGTTCCCTTCGCTCTCCTTCGATTCGTCCCGGACCTCTTGCTTGGTCATCTTCAGCTCGCGAAAGTACTTGATCCGCTGGCGGGCGTAGTCCGCTGTTCCGAAAAGGACGAATACGAAAACCGCCCACTTCAGGACTGCGGCGATTTCCGCGCCCGCGGCGGACAACGACTGGCCCAGGGCCTGGCGCGGCAACTGGAGAGCCAGGCCGATCCAGGCCGGTATCTTCCAATAAATGAGCGCCCCGAAGACGGCCAGCAGCACCAAGCTCTGCGCGGCGGATTGCATGTTCTGCCCCGGCATCTGCTTCAGCCGGTTTAGCGGATTCAGCCGGCTAAACTTCGGGGATAGTTGCTTCGTCGAGATACCGAAGCCGGTGATGCCGAATTGAAGCGCAAGCCCCGTGGCAGTGATCGCCGCTCCAATGGCGAGCAGCGGAACGAACCCGACGGTAAGAATCGCGCGCCAGAGGCTGAAGGCGGAGTTCAGCCCGAAGTCCTCACTGAAGCCGCGCCGGATCACGAAGATCGAAAGGTCGCGCACTTCAAGAAGCCAGTCCGGAAGGAACTTGACGATCAGCCAGACGGCGATCGCGAAGGTGGCGGAGTTTACCGCTTCCCGGCTGACGGGGAACCGCCCGTCTTCGCGCGCTTTCTGAATGCGCCGGGGTGTCGCTTTCTCGGTCTTCTCCGCAGACACGGTTAGCGCATCGCTCCGACTATCCGGCCCAACTGCTCAAAGGTCCTGGCCGCGCTGGACTCATAGACCAAAGCAAGTGCCGGGGTGCTGGCGGCAAAGATTCCAAGGCCCAGCAGCATCTTTGCCGGGAAGGCGATCGATAGCAGTTGAAGCTGCTGGTTGATCCTCGCCAACAGCGCCAGCGTGATGTCGAGAATCAGGAGAATGGCGATCACCGGAAGCGCCAGCTCAAGAGCGGTCCGGAACACCGCCGCCCCCAGGGCGAGCATGACCTCCGGTGGCGCGGAGAGCTTCCATTCGCCTCCAGGCGGAAGAATTTCGAGCGTGGCGATCAGCGCCGCGATCAACTGCCTGTGCAGCCCGAGAGCGAAGAAAAGCAGGGACGCCATCAGTTGCGCCATCACCGGCAGAACGCCGGAGTCGGCATTGGAGTTGGGATCGATGGATGTGGCGTAGCTGTAGCCGGCCTGCGTGGCCACCAGTTGAGCGGCCAGGGTCACGGATTCTGCGAGGAACGAAACGGCCAAGCCGATGGTCATCCCCAGCGCCGCCTCGCGAAAAATCCAGGCTGTGAGAACGCCGGGCGTGGGATTGGGATCGATTCCAGCGGGCCAGAAGGGGAACATCGCGATCGTCAAGACGACCGACAGAACGATCTTCGCCGGGTCCAAAATCTGCTTCGCCCCCGGAATCGGCAGGAAGCTGAACATGCCCGCCAGCCGGCACAGGACCAGCAGGAATCCGAACAATGTCCGGGGCCCGATTGCGATGGCGTCACTGGGCATAGCGTCCGAAATCGCTGAACAAGGCGGTCGTATAGGCCATCAGTTTCAGCAGAATCCAGGGAAGGAACAGCAAAATGGCTCCGAGGAACGCGGCGAGCCGGGGAACCGCCCCAAAGCCCGGATCCTGGATGGACGTGACGATTTGGACGAGACTGATGACGATGCCCGCTACGAAGCCTACGGCGAGCAACGGCAGGCTAAGCCAAACCGTCGTCATCAGCGCCTGCCGGATCAGTTCGGCTACCGATTGAGGCGTCATGGATAGAAGCTCCGCAAGAGAGATCCGATGACGAGGTTCCAGCCATCGACCAGGACGAACAGCAGGATCTTGAAGGGAGCCGAAAGCATCACCGGCGGCAACTGCACCATTCCGATCGAGAGGGTCACCGACGCCGCAACCAGGTCGATGATCAGGAACGGTAGAAACAGAACGGCTCCGATCTGGAAGCCCGTCTTCAGCTCGGAGAGTACGTAGGCCGGAACCAGCACCTTCATGTCGAGATCGTCCGGTCGCGCAGGGGCTGGCGTCTTGGTGGCCTCCAGCATCAGTTGAATGTCCTTCTCGCGCGTAAACCGCATCAGAAACTTCCGCACCGGCGCGCTGCCTTCCTGGAATGCTTTCTCGCCAGTGAGCTGCCCTTTCTCGAACGGCTCCCATGCGGTGCGGTAGACCTCCGTCGCGACGGGGTTGACGATCAGGATCGTCAGGAAAAGAGCCAAGCCCACGAGAACCTGGTTCGACGGCGTGGTTTGCGTGCCGAGCGCCTGCCGGAGGAAGTGAAGCACCACCGTGATCCGCAGAAACGGCGTCACGGAAACAATGACGGCCGGCAGCAGGGTCAGCAGCGTCAGCAGAACGACGATCTGCATCGGCACGCCCGTCTGGGCGGCCGCGGCGCCGATTCCAAACAGCGGGGTCATGCCGCGCCTCCCGGGGTTGACTGTGTTTCGGAGCGGATCACCGCACAACCGTTCGGATGGGTCGCCAGCAACAGTCGGGCGCCCTCGAACCGCACGACATGGAGGCCATGCTGAGCCGTCAACGAGACCCGCCCCTCAACGGCGAGATCGGCGCGGCCCGCCGAACCGGACTGCTGCTGCCGCCGGAGAAGCCACAACGCCCCAGCCATTGCGGCGAGCACAGCAACGGCGGCGGTCATCTGAAACGCCAGGTCCATACGGCAGTCGGCTCCCTTTTGACTCCTCCGCCCGGCCCGTTCAACCGCCGGACGGCTAGTCTTCTTTGTTGAAATCCGTAATCCGCACGCCCATGCTGTCCTCGATGATGACGATCTCGCCAAATGCCGTCAGCGTTCCGCCGATCAGCACGTCGATGTTCTCGCCAGCCGAGCGGTTCATCTTAATGACGCTGCCCTCGGCAAGACCGAGGACCTCGCGGACCGTCATGACACGGCGGTCCAGCGCGACCTCGACATCGATCGGGACTTCACTGTAGTGCGCGATTTTCTCTAAGGGGGTCATCGTCTGCTTCCGGGAAAAACCTTAGATCAGCGCTTGATATTGATCGTTTCCTGGCTGATTTCGTCGGCTGTCGTAATCACCCGGGTGCTCGCCTGATAACCGCGCTGGAAGATGATGAGGTTCGTGAACTCCCGGGCAAGGTCGACCGTGGAGGATTCGATCGCCCCGCCGATGATCGTTCCGCGTCCACCCGTTCCGGGCAGGCCGATCGCGGGAGCGGCCGTCGTTGAACTGACTTCGTAGGCATTGTCGCCGACCGCGACCAGCGATTCCGGATTCCGGATGGCGGCCATGGCCAGCTGTCCGACGACGACCTGGCGTCCATCGGAGAACTGGGCGAAAATCGCCCCGCCATCGCCCAACGACACCCGCATCAACTGGGCGGCGGGCGCCCCATCCTGCGCGTTCGCGGACACGGCGGAGGGCTGCGCGAACTGCGTGATCCGCGGCGTCGTGCCCTCAAACATGTTCCAGTCGAGGTCCAGGTCGGCGGCGCCGTTGACGAGACCCGCAATGGAAAATCGCGGCGGAGTATCGGTAGGTAACGGGGTCGCCAAGTCGCCGGACGGGCCGAAGGTTAGCGACCCTGTCAGGGCGGTGGCCGGGGTGGTCACGTCGTCATCGGGGATCGAGATGGAATAGTCCCACTGGTTCGCGGTGGCCGACTTCGTGAGGGTCATCGTGACGATATGGGACGCGCCGAGGGAATCGAACACCTCGATCGAGTTCGAGAAGGTGCTGCCGGCGGCGGCGGCGGCGTTCAGGTTCATGTCGAGGGCGAACGTCTTGGTGGCCGTGGGGCGCTGCAGCGATCCAACGGGCACGACGATGCCACTAAGCGCGGAGCCGGAGTTCACGACTCCAGAGGCGTCGGCGGTCCACCCCTGAAGCTGCTGCCCTTTGACGGTAATCAGATTGCCCGCCTTGTCCACCAGCAGGTTGCCGCCCCGGGTGTAGAGCTGGCGGCCATTGGAGTCCTTGACCACCAGGAAGCCGTCTCCCTGAATCGCCGCGTCCAACGCGCCGCTGGTAGTCTGGATCGCGCCCTGGGAGAACTGGCGGATCGCCGAAGGCGTGTTGACGCCGAAGCCGGTCTGCCCCTGGCCGAGGCCACTGACCATCGACTGGGCGACGACATCGAAGAAGGACACGTTGCTCGCCTTGAATCCCGTGGTGTTGAGGTTCGCGAGATTGTTGCCCACGACATCTACCGCGCGGGAATGCGCCGAGAGCGCGGAAAGAGCGATCGAGAAGGATGAATTCATCTTTAGTCTCCTTGAAGTGAAAATTTAGACGGCGGGTTCCGGCGAGGGCTGATTGACGCCTTCCAACAGGCCGCGTATGGCTTCCAACTCCTGACGCATCTCAAGCATCTGCTCCACCCCGGTGAACTGGGATAGCTGCGCAAGGAACTCCGCGCCATCTGCCGGGTTCAGCGGGTTCTGATTCTTGATCTGGGTAACCAGGAGTTCCAGGAACATCTGCTTGGTCGCGCTAGGATCCTTGGCCGCATCAACCGGGGATGCGGAAGTCTGGTTCTCGGCGGGGAGCACGGGTGCGGGTGAAAGACGGTCTGTGGATGTCATGTTTTGGTCCTCAATGTGGCCGCCGGCGCGAAAAGACGCGATTCGATTTCCGACTTCCATTGGTTGCGGTTGCGGCGGCCCTGTGGCGAGCCGTCGCGGTTTCTCTCTCCCTGCCGGTCCTCCGAGGAACCGCCAGGCTGACGGTCGCGGTCTGAAAGTTCCGCGCCAGCGGATTCGGCCACTGCCGCCACTCGATCCACCGGATTCCACGCTTCGGCGCGGAAGCCGGCCTTTTCGAGATTTCCGGTAAGCTCGCCGAGCGATGTCCGCATTTCGGCAGCAAGCACGGGATCGGCGGAATGTACGGAGAAATGTAGGATTGGTCCCCGCTGCTGCATCACGACATCAACAGCCGCTTTGAGTCCCGTCTCGGCGGTGGCTTGCGCAGCTTCGACGCGAACTGCCAGGCGCGGAGCCTCCAGCGCGCGGGGGGCTTCGGCGGCAGCACGAACGCGTCCGGTAGACCCGGTCTCATTCAGCGCGAGGACGGCCGGTGTGTCCGGGGCTTCGGTCGAGAAACTGCCTTCCGTGGCGATCTGTGCAGCCGGGCGTGATGCGCCCGTGGCTACGCCATCGGAGAACCGGTTTGATGCGTCTTGCTGGCCTCCAGCGTTGTCATTGGACGCGTCCCGGTCGTGAGCCTCGACCGGTTGCACCGGCAGCCTTACGGCAGAAGGCGCCTTCGGCGCAGTTTTTTCGATTGCGGGTCCGTCCTCTGCCGGCGGAGGCTCGACATCGTCCCTGGTGGGTTCGACGTTCAGCTCGACGACCGCCGCAGTGTCCGGCAGGGGCGCCGGGGGCGGAGCGGTGTCCAACAGTTCCACAGGATCGGCTCCACCAGCCGCGCCTCCATCGATAGCGGGCGCTTCCACGCCTTCTGTCTCGGCCTCGTCAGCGTCCGCACCGCCGCGTCCGCCAAACCACAGAAGGACAAGCGGAGAGGGAAGGGTGGTGGCGACCGGCACGGTCACGCGTTCGTCGGCGTCGTCGCCTGAACGTTCCTCGACCGGCGGCTCGCCGGAACCATCGTCGTCTCGCGTTTCGACGCCCCTAAGGATAGAGGCGAACGGCACGGCCGGCGCGTCGTCCGCCGGTGGAGCGGCGGGCGCGGCTTGACGATCTGTTTCCGCGGGAGCCGGGGGAGCCAATTGGAGCGCCGTCACGCAACGGAACAATGCAGGTTGCGGCCCAATGGCTAAGCCGTTCAAAAACAGCGTCGCAAGCCCGCAGCTTGCGCCAAGTTCCTGCCGAAAGGCCCGCGAATCGCCATGATTCTGGCGCTTCGGATTGCCCCTTACCGCTCTCATCGGCCCGCAATCGCTGATTTTTAACGAAATTTCCGTTTGGCCCCATTCGTGCCCTGACACCGCCCGTGGACAATCTCACCATCGCAGCCGCCAGTGGTCTCCGGGCGCGCATGGAATCGCTCGATCTGATCGCTCACAATCTGGCAAACGCGTCTACCAGTGGGTTCAAGGCGGACCGCGAGATCTACCGCCAGTTCGTTTCAGAGGCGGGTGGGGAAGCGGTTACGCCCGTCGTCGAGGGACGATGGACGGACTTCACGCAGGGCGTGCCAAGGCCCACGGGCAATGACTTCGACTTCGCTTTGAATGGGCCGGGGTTCTTTATCGCGACAACGCCCGCCGGACCGGCCTACACTCGCGACGGCGGCTTTCACATGGGCGTGGACGGACGCCTGCTGACCCGCGAAGGCTATGAAGTGGAGGTCCGCACACCCGACGGACAGCCCTTCCGCGCCGACCCGCTTCGACCCGTCGATATCGCCCGCGACGGGGCGATCCTCCAGGATGCCGCGCCGCTGGGCGTAATCCGCGTGGTTGAATTCGGAACCGGCGGCACCCACGAGAAGCTGGCTGGCAACTACTTCAGTTTCTCCGCGCCCCGGCCGATAGACGCGAAGAACACGACGATCGAGCGGGGACGGCTGGAGCAGTCGAACGTCGCGCCGGCCGAGATGGCCGTGCGGCTGGTCAACGTTATGCGGCAGTTTGAGATGTTGAACCGGGCGATCGGCTTTGGCTCGGAAATGAACAAGCGCGCCATTGAGGAAGTCGCCCGTGTCAGCTAGGCGGCGGGCGCAAGAACAAATGCGGGAGGAACTATGATTCGAGCACTGTTTAGCGCGGGCAGCGGCATGCAAGCCCAGCAACTGAACATCGACAATATCGCGAACAACCTGGCGAACTCCAACACCGCCGGGTTCAAGATGCGGCGCACGCAGTTTCAGGATCTTCTCTACCAAAGCTTCGTTCAACCCGGCGCTGCCGCGGGCTCGCAGACCGTCGTCCCCAGCGGACTACAACTGGGACTGGGCACGCGTCCGGTTTCAAACGAGATCATCTTCACGCAGGGCAATTTCACGCAGACGAACAATCCTCTGGATCTTGTCGTGCAGGGCAAGGGATTCTTTCAGATTCGCCGCGCTACGGGCGAGATCGGATATACCCGGACGGGCAACTTCCATCTCGACCGCGACGGCAACATGGTGACGGCGGACGGAGATCCGCTGGAGCCGCAGGTGACGCTTCCCCCGGAAGCGCAGTCGATCACCATTGCCGGGGACGGCTCGGTCAGCTATACGCTTCCCGGCCAGACCGCCTCGCAGTTGGCGGGACAGATTCAGTTGGCGAACTTCGTCAACCCCGCCGGACTAAATAGTCTCGGCCGCAACCTCTACCTGCCAACGGACGCCTCGGGCGAACCGACGCTGGGCCAACCGGGAGGGCAGGAAGGCCTGGGCACGCTGTTGCAGGGTTATAGCGAAGGGTCGAACGTCAGCGTGGTCGAGGAATTTATCAATCTCATCGTCAGCCAGCGCGCCTACGAGGCCAATTCGAAGATCGTGCGCGCCGCGGATGAGATGTACCAGCAAGTCAACAATATGACGCGCTAGGCATGACGCTGCTTCTGTTGGCTGTCCTTGGCGCCGCCCCTTCCTGTGTGGAGGTGCGCGGCGACCGGATTCTGGCGGGCGACCTTGCCGCAAGGATTCCCCAACTCGCGCCGCTCGATCCGTCCGCTGTCTTCGGCCTTGCGCCGAGGCCGGGTCTGGAGCGGAACCTGACGGCTGAGGAGATGCAGTCGTTCGCCCGCCGGTTGGGGATCGAGGCGGAAGTGGATCGCGACGTCTGCGTGGTGGGACTACGCCGGAAGATCAGCCACCAAGAAGTGGAAGCCGCGCTCGCCGGGCCGTTGATGGCATTGACCGGCAGGCCGGAGCCTATCGAGATCCTAGCAATCAGCCAGCGCGAGGCGCCCGAGGGCCGTCTTGTGTTTCCACCCCAGAGTTGGACGCGGGACGCTGGCGGGAATCAACTTCGTTGGCGGGGTTTTATCGCGGCCGCAAGTGGCGCCCGCTATCCGGTTTGGGCAACCATCCGGACGAATCCGGAATCGCAGCCCCGGCGGCAGGTGCAATCCCACCGCCCGAGAGAGGTGCGCGCGGGTGAACGGGTTTCCGTGGAAGTCCGGGCAGGCGCGGCCCATCTGTCCATCGAGGCGATCGCTGAAACATCGGGCCGCCCTGGCGAGAGCGTCACTTTGCGGAACGTAGAGTCCGGCCGCAAGTTCCGCGCCATCGTTGCCGGGCCCGGAATGGCCAGGATCGGAGATAAGAATGCCTTTAAGAATTAGCGCTCTTTTTTGCGCGCTCACCATCGTGACGGCGGCGGAGAAGAAGCCTTCGCCCCTGGACCAGTACCTCGCCCGCTCGAGAGCGGCCAATGGCCAAGGCGGCGCGTCGCCCGGATCGCTTTTCGACTCCGGTGGACGCTTCGGCGACCTGACGAGGGACCTCCGGGCTTCGCAGGTTGGGGATGTCGTCACCATCTCCGTCAGCGACCGCGCCACATCTTCCGCGCAGGGCGGGACTTCGTCCAGCCGGTCCTCGTCGGCGAAGGCGAGCGTGTCCTCGCTTTTCGGTCCGAATATTCCGGCGGGCCTGATGGACCTTATCCGGCTGGGGTCGACGGTTGACCTCGAAGGCGAGGGCAAGGCGAACCGCTCGAACGTCTTGAGCGCAACGCTGACGGCCACGGTGGTCGATGTACTTCCGAACGGCTACCTAGTGGTCGAAGGGACGAAAGACGTCCAGGCAAATTCCGAGCGCCAGCGTATCACCGTGCGCGGGATTGTTCGATGGAACGATCTAACCGCGGGCAATATCGTCCGGTCCGACCGAGTGGGTCAAATGGAGATCGTCGTCGAGGGCAAGGGCGTAATAGCCGACGCCACCCGCCGTCCGAACATTCTGTATCGAATCTTACTGGGCATCCTGCCCTTCTAGGGGAAGTGTGAAATGATCCTGCCCATCCTTCTGCTCGCCGCCGCAACGGGAGCCGTCCCCGACGGCCAGACCACGCGCCTAAAGGAACTCGTCACGATTGAGGGCGTCCGCGAAAATCAGCTGATCGGCTATGGTCTGGTGGTCGGCCTCCAGGGGACGGGCGACAAGCGCCAAACCTTCTTCTCCGCCCAAACGCTGGCGAACATGCTGGAGCGGTTAGGCGTGCAGGTTCCCGCCCAGGCGATTCTCGTGCGGAACATGGCGGCCGTTTTGGTGACTGCCAATCTTCCCGCGTTCTCGCAACCTGGCGGGCGAATCGACATCACCGTCGCAGCTATTGGCGACGCGACAAACCTTCAAGGCGGGCAATTGATCCTCACTCCCTTGCGTGGCGCAGACAGCCAAACGTACGCCGTCGCCCAGGGGGCGGTGGTGACGGCGGGGTTCGTCGCCGGACGCTCCGCCGCGAACTCGCAGACCGTGAATCATCCGACGGCGGGGAGGATCCCAAACGGCGCAATCGTCGAACGCGCGGCGCCCTCCGTCACACCGACCAACGACATCCGTTTGCAATTGCGACAGCCCGACTTCTCTACCGCCGTGCGAATCGCAGAAGCGATCAATCGTCAATTCCCCGGTGGCGCAGTCGCGAAAGCCGAGAACGCGGGCGTTGTGGCCGTGACGGCTCCGGAAGCGTGGACGGCGCGAAGTGCGGAGTTCCTCGCGGGAATCGAAGGCTTGGGCGTTGTCGCCGACCGGATCGCGAAGGTGATCATCAACGAACGCACCGGCACGATTGTGATGGGCAAGCAGGTCCGAATCTCACCGGTCGCGATTATGCATGGGTCTCTGTCGGTTGAAGTACAGACGACTTTCGAGGTCTCGCAGCCGGGCCCGTTCTCCGATGGCCGGACACAGGTGGTCCCCGAAGTTGGAGTCGGCGTGAAGGACCAGCCGTCGCGAAATCTTGTACTCAAGCAAGGCGCGACCGTCGAGGAGCTCGTCCGGGCGCTGCAATCGATTGGATCGACGCCCCGGGACGTCATCGCCATCCTACAGAACCTACGGGCCGCGGGCGCTATGGAAGCCATTCTGGAGGTGATCTAGTGACCGCCGTCTCTTTCTCCCCTGCGCCTGCACCGGATAGCTCCTCGAAACGGCCGGAGAATCTAGCTGAGGCGGCGGAGCAGTTTGAAGCGCTGCTTGTGCATCATCTCCTGCGTACCATGCGCGAGGGGTCTGGAGATGGGTGGATGGGAACGGGCGAGGACAAGTCCAGCGAGAGCCTTATGGACTACTCCGAACAGGAAATGGCCCGCGTTATCGCCGCGGGCGGGAGCTTTGGATTAGCGAAAATAGTGCGCGGCGGCCTTACGCCGCACTCTGACGCGCCGCTGCCGGAGCCTCACACTGGTCCCAGCCGGTAAGAATCGTCTCGAGCAACTGGGCCGCTTCACCAAGCGGCGCTTCCTTCTGCTCGAAGTTTCCTTTCTGCATCAGGAACAACACATATTCATAGACCTGCGCCAGGCGCAGCGCCAACTCCGGATGGCTCTCGGGCTCAAGGCTCGACGCTAGTTCAGCGACGATCTGCTGGCCGCGAACGATCTGGCGGTTGCGGTCCGCCACCTTGCCCTCGCGGATTGCCGCTGCGGCGGAGCGAAGGGAGTCGATCGCAGCCCGGTACAGCAACCGGGTCAGCTCGACCGGATCGGCCGTGTTAATTGAGGTCTCGAGGTAGTTTTCGTAGGCGCCCATGGATTGTTCGTGCTCTGATAGGGCTCATCGTCAGGGCCATGCGAAAACTGTAGGGCTTACCGCGGGGAACTTTGGATCTCCGCCAGCGCCTTCGCCACCTGCAGTAGCTCGGCAGACGGGATCTGGCGGATGGTTTCCCCTGTCTCGCGATCGACCAGCGTCACAATCGACCTCTTCAGGTCGCGGTCATACGAGTACGTCAGCTCACTCCGTGAGCCGAAAGAGTCCGACTTGTTGACCGCTCTGACGGCCCGGATAAGCTCCCGGCTCTCCGCCTGATCGCGACGGCTCGGGAAAGATTCGAGCGACAGAGACAGCGAAACCGGATAGGAAAATCCAATTTCCATAAATGCCTCCGCAAACCTTCTACTGATTGATAAGGTCTTTTCGGCAGGCGGAGAAGTTTCTTGAATCTCCGGAAATCTAGGCGAGGTTGAGGGCTTTGGCCACGGTGCCACGCTCGGCCTGAATCTTCTCTTGAAGCAGCGTGATCGCGTAAATCAGCTGTTCAGGACGCGGCGGGCAACCCGGCACGAAAATATCAACCGGAATCACCTGATTCACGGGCACCAGGGCATAGTTCGAAAACACGCCCATCGAAGTCGCGCAAGCGCCCATCGAAATCACCCACTTCGGCTCGGGCATTTGCTGATACAACTGGCGGACCACCGGAGCCATCTTGTTCGACACGCGCCCAGCGATTATCATCAAGTCCGCCTGGCGGGGAGAGCCGCGAAACACCTCCGCGCCGAAACGCGAAATGTCGAACCGGGACGACGTCATCGACATCATTTCGATGGCGCAGCACGCCAACCCGAACGCCATCGGCCAGATCGAATTCTTTCGGCCCCAGTTCAGGACGTTGTCGACGGTCGTCAGCAGGATGCTGTCCCCGACGGCGTCGGCGGCACTTGCGTCGTCGATCCGCGAGTAAAAATTTTCCGGTACTGGGCCAAGTGCGATTCGGTTTTCCATCGATTGAGTAAACCTACTCGAAGTATCCCACACCGGTTTGCAACGCCCGTTCGTTAGAATCGGAAATTGAACCCCGGTCTACCCCCCATCGAACAATTGCGAGAAGAGGCATTGCGTCGCGGCGTGCAGCCGTCCTACTACGACGTTTCCAGCGCGGAGCTTTATGCGTCCGCCGAAGTACTGACGGCGATTCTCGGCGCGCTGGGCGATCCGCCCCGGGAAGATCCGCTGCCGCCGACCCTGGTTGTTGAGGAAGGCCGCTCGTTTCCCCTGCCCTGCCCCATGACCGTGGTCCTTGAATCCGGCGAGCGTCGCGAACTCGCCGAACTTCCGGCGGACCTTCCATCCGGCTATCACCGCCTGCATTTCGACACCGGCGAGGGGCCCCGCGAATCCTTCCTGATCGTCTGCCCGGGCGTGATGCACTCTCCCGATCCCGCCGGGCGGTCCGCTGGAATCGCGATCAGCCTTTATGGCCTGCAGTCGCGACGCAACTGGGGAGCCGGCGACCTCCGTGACCTCTCTGTATTCGCGGAGTGGGCGGCGGAAACGCTGGGCGCCAGCTTCATCGCGCTAAACCCCCTGCACGCCATCGCCAACCGGCAGCCCTTTAACACCAGCCCGTATCTGCCCGCCTCCACTTACTACCGGAATTTTCTGTATCTTGATGTCGAGGCGGTGGACGAGTTTCAATATCCCGCCGTTCAGGCGGAGTTTCACAACCCCGACGTACAGAACGAACTGGACGCCCTTCGCAACAGCGAATGGGTGGAGTACGAACGCGTCGGCCAACTGAAACTGCGATTCCTGCGTCTCTGTTTCGACCAGTTCCCCGCATCCGACGCCCGGTTCGCCGCGTTCCTTGAACGCGAAGGCCCGATGCTTCAGCGATTCGCGTTGTACTGCGCGCTGGACGAGCATTTCCGCACGACGCAGCCCGGAACGTGGCTATGGACGCAATGGCCCGCCGGGTTTCAACACCCCGAGTCCGAGGCCTGCCGCGAGTTCGGGCAAAGCCACGAGAGCGACGTCTACTTCTATTGCTGGATGCAGTGGCTGCTGGACACGCAGCTTGAAAAGGTGCAGGCGCTGTGCCTTGCGCGCGGGATGGACATCGGCCTTTATCACGACTTGGCGCTGGCCACCGACCGCTTTGGATGCGACCTGTGGGCGGACCGCGATCACTTTGTCCAGGGATGCCGCGTCGGCGCGCCGCCCGACGGGTTTTCTCCCGAAGGCCAGGATTGGTCTTTCCCTCCGCCCAACACGGCGCGGCATCTGGAAGATGGCTATCGCCTGTTCACCGCTTCCATCAGAAACAACGCCCGCCATGGCGGTGCGCTGCGCATGGACCACGTCATGCGGCTGTTCCGCCTCTTTTGGATTCCGGAAGGCTATCCGGCCCGCGACGGCACATACGTCCACGACCGTTGGCGCGACCTGCTGGGCATCCTCGCTCTAGAAAGCCATCGTCTCGGCGTCCGCATCATCGGCGAGGATCTGGGCACGATCACCCAGGAAATGCGAGACGCGTTGGCGCACTGGGGCGTGCTGGGCTACCGCGTGCTTTATTTTGAAAGCGACGGCGGCGTTTTCTTACCACCCGACCGGTATACGCCAGCCGCAGTTGCGACCGCCGCCACGCACGATCTGGCAACGCTCGCCGGCTACTGGGAAGGCCTAGACATTGAAGCGCGCCGCGCGGCCGGTCTGCTGCCCGATCCGGCAGACTTTGGAAGGCAGATGGACGACAGGCGGCGGGACCGGCAGGCACTGCTGGACCGCCTGCACGAACTCGGCTTACTTGATGAGGGAACGCCCGCCGACGCGAATCAGATTGCGGCGTTCGGCACGCACTTGCGCGACGCCTGCTGGAACCTTCTGGCGGCCACGCCTTGCCAACTGTTTGTCGTAAATCAGGAGGAGATCTTCCTTGAACGCTACCAGCAGAATCTGCCAGGATCCACCCGCGAGTATCCGAACTGGCGCCGTAAGATGCGCGTACCGGTGGAGGAGTTAGCAGGCAATCCCGATGTCGTGAGTTCGGCCGACGCGCTTCGCGGCATCCTGGAGCGGCACGGGCGCAAGCGTTGAGAGCGTTGCTTCAGCGGGTATCACGCGCATCGGTTGAAGTGGATGGGAAAATCGTAGGCGAGATTGGCGCGGGCCTTTTGATCTTTCTTGGCGTCGCGACCGGTGACGTTGAAGCCCAGGCACAACAGCTGGCCGACAAGGTGGCCAACCTTCGCATCTTCCCCGACTTGGAAGGGAAGATGAACTTGAGCGTGCGCGATACCGGCGGTGCTTGCTTGATCGTTTCGCAGTTCACCCTGTATGGCGATACGCGCAGGGGCCGGCGGCCTAGCTTCGACAACGCGGCCAGGCCGGAGATCGCCCGTACGATTTATGAGCTCTTCGTGGAATCTATCCGCCGCTCCGGGGTAAGAGTGGAGACTGGCGTATTTCAGGCTCACATGATGGTGTCGCTGGCCAATGACGGCCCGGTTACTTTACTCTGCGAATCGTGATAGGTTGGAAGTGCTTTCTAAGTAACATTTGTGAAGCTGCTGGAGCAGCGAATAAATCAGGAAGAAGAACATAAGAGAATGGCACAAACACTAACCGATCCGGATATCTTGCAGGCGGCGCTGGAAGGACTGAAGATTAAGAGAACTCAAGTGGAAGCGCAGATCGCCGCCGTCGAGCAAGCTCTTGGCGGCCGGCCGAAGGCGGCTCCAAAGGCGGAGGCCACCACCACGAAGAAGTCCGGCAAGCCGCGGCGCACGATGAGCGCGGCTGCGAGAAAGCGCATCGCCGAAGCGCAAAGGGCGCGTTGGGCGCAGTACCGTAAACAGAAGCAGGGTTAGGAATCAGGCGCTAGGCGGCGTCCCAGCCGAAACGGGCGATCAGTTCCTCCACGCTGCCTGAGGCCGAGATGGCGCCGTTTTCGAAGAAGACGGCCCTCGTCCCAAGCTTCCTTGCCAAGGGCAGGTCGTGCGTGGCGATGATCTTCGACTGGGGAATCGATTCGAGAAGTTCGATCAGCGCGCGCTGTCCCGGCGGATCCAGCGAGGTGGACGGTTCGTCAAGGACAAGTATCTCCGGTTCCATCGATAAGATGCCGGCGATGGCGGCCCGCCGCTTTTCGCCGGAACTCAGATGGTAAGGGACTCTTTCCTCCCGTCCCTCCAAACCCACTCTAGATATTAGTTCGCGCGCCTTACTCAACGCCTCCTCATGAGGCACGCCTTGATTAAGAGGCGCGAAGGCTACGTCCTCGAGGACCGTCGGCATGAATAGCTGTTCGTCCGCATCGGGGAACACCATGCCCACTTTCCGCCGGATTTCGCGGATGTTGGCCGGAACCACTGGAAGTCCGCAAACAACGATTTCCCCCTGTCCCCGCAGAAGCGCGTTTAGGTGAAGCAGAAACGTCGTCTTGCCGGAGCCGTTCGCACCCAGAAGAATGACCGTCTCGCCGGCGTCGAGTGAAAAATCGATGCCCCGAAGCGCGATGGTTCCATCTTCGTAGGTGTATCGAAGATCCCGAATTTCAATAAGCGAGCCACTCATCCTTGCCAATTTCGTGATTGTAGCGAAGGCGGTGCGCTATCCTTCATAAATCGTTTGGGAGCGATGCCAATGATTCGTCCTTTAGTCGTTTTCGTTCTATCGTTGTTGCTCGCCGGCGCGGTCTCCGCGCAGAAACTGACTTCGCCCAAGGAACACTTTGGGTTCAATATCGGCGACGACTACCATCTCACCACCTACAAGCAGACCGAGGCCTACTTCAAGAAGCTGGCGGTCGAGTCGGACCGTTTGCGCCTTGTCGATATTGGCAAGACGGAAGAAGGCCGCACGCAGTACATGATGGTGGTCTCGGCTCCCGAGAATATCAAAAATCTCGCGCGGCACAAAGAGATCGCACAGAAACTCGCCCACGCCGAAGGCCTTACGCCGGAGCAGGCTCGCGCGATGGCGGTTGAAGGCAAGGCGGTGGTCTGGATCGACGGTGGCCTTCATTCAACGGAGACGGTGGGGACTCATCAGTTGATCGAAACCATCTGGCAATTCGCCTCATTGAACGATTCCGAAACGCAGCGCATCCTCCGCGACGTGATCATCCTCTGCGTCCACGCCAACCCCGACGGGCACGATTTGATCAGCGATTGGTACATGCGGGAGCCGGTTCCCGAAAAGCGAAAGATGGAAGCCGCGCCGAGGCTGTACCAGAAGTATGTCGGCCACGACAACAATCGCGACTTCTACATGTCGGCGATGAAAGAGTCGACCAATCTGAACCGGCAGCTATTCATCGAATGGTTTCCGCAGATCATGTACAACCATCACCAGACGGGACCTCCCGGCACGGTGATCTTCGCGCCGCCTTTTCGAGACCCGTTCAACTACCAGTTCGATCCGCTGATCGTCACCAGTCTCGACGCCGTTGGCGCGGCCATGCATGGGCGCTTTATCGCCGAAGGCAAGCCGGGTTCGACGATGCGGCGTGGCGCGAATTATTCGACGTGGTACAACGGCGGGCTCCGGACCACCACTTATTTTCACAACATGATCGGCTTGCTGACTGAGATTATCGGAAGCCCAACGCCGATGGAGGTTCCGCTGATCGCCAGCCGCCAGCTTCCCTCGGGCGACCTGCCGTTCCCGATTCAGCCGCAGAAGTGGCACTACCGACAGTCAATCGACTATTCGGTTACCGCCAACCGGGCGGTGCTGGACTATGCGTCGCGCTTCCGCGAAACGCTGCTCTACAACATTTGGTTGATGGGAAAGAACTCGATTGACCGCGGCAGCCACGACCACTGGACGATGCTGCCCAGCCGAGTGGATCAGGTAAAGGCACTCATCGCGAAAGAACAAAAGCCCGAAGGTCCGGCGGATGGGTTCGACCGCATGCCGCAATACGCTCTGCGCCCCGCCCCGCTGAAGTACATGGACGAGCTTCACAAGCCGGAGTGGCGCGACCCTCGCGGATTTATCATCAGCTCCGATCAGCCGGACTTCCCGACAGCCGTTCGCTTCGTCAACGCACTGCTGAAAACGGGCATCACGATTCACAAGGCGAAGTCGCCTTTCACCGCAAGTGGCAAAAGCTATCCGGCGGGTTCGTATGTCGTCAAGTCCGATCAGGCCTTCCGGCCGCATGTGCTGGATATGTTCGAGCCGCAGGATCACCCGAACGATTTCCAGTATGAAGGTGGTCCGCCTATCGCGCCGTACGATTCCGCGGGCTGGACGTTGGCATTCCAGATGGGCGTGAAATTCGACCGTGTTCTCGATGCGTTCGACGGCCCGTTTGAGCGGCTGCCGCTGGGCGTGGAGGAGAAGCCTCCGGTTGGAAAAGTGATCGGAGCCGTAAGCGGCGGTTACCTGATCAGCCACATGGTGAACGACAGCTTCATCCTGGTGAACCGTCTTCTGAAAGCGGGCCAGGAAGTTTACTGGATGAAGACCGGCGTGAAAGGCTTCTCGAACATGGGTCCGGGAACGCTTTTCGTTCAGCACTCGCCGCAAGCGAAGTCGATTCTCGACAAGACGGCCGCTGAGTTTGGATTCGATGCACAATCGGTGGCGAAGATTCCGCCGGGCGACGCTTTGAAGCTTGCGCCGACTCGCATCGCATTGTGGGACCGCTACGGCGGCTCAATGCCTTCGGGCTGGACCCGCTGGATTTTCGAGCAGTTCGAGTTTCCGTTTGACGTCGTGTATCCGCAGACGCTTGACGAAGGCAATCTTCGGGCGAAGTACGACGTCATCGTCTTCGTTACTGGAGCCATTCCGCAACCGAAGTCGATGGGAGCTGAAAGCCGGGGGCGCTCCTTTATGTCCGATCCGGTCAAGGACAAGCTTCCCGCCGAGTATCAAGCATGGGTCGGCACCGTGACCGAGGAAAAGACGATCCCGCAGTTGAAGACTTTTCTGGAGTCGGGTGGAACGATCGTAACGATCGGCTCCAGCACAAATCTGGCCTATCACCTGAATCTGCCCCTGAAAAGTGCGCTGACAGAGTTTACCCGCGACGGTCGCGAACGTCCGCTTCCGCGCGACAAGTACTATGTCCCCGGCAGCGTTCTACAGGCCAGCGTCGACCCTACGAATCCACTGGCATGGGGGATGGAGGACAAGGTGGACCTGTTCTTCGACAACAGTCCGGTATTCCAACTTGGGCCGGAAGCTATCGCAAAGGGCGTGAAGCCCGTGGTGTGGTTCTCAACCGACAAGCCGCTTCGAAGCGGTTGGGCGTGGGGCGAGGAGCACTTGAAGGGCGCCGTTGCAGTGGCCGAAGCGCCGGTTGGCGAAGGCAAAGTTTTCCTGATGGGTTCCGAAGTCGCCTTCCGCGCGCAGCCGCACGGCACGTTCAAGCTTCTGTTCAACAGCCTGTATCTGGCCACCGCACAGCCGGGGAAGTGATATAAATTGCGGACGAGGTAATTTGATGAACCGACGAGATCTGATGAAACTTCCCGCCGCCGCCGCGGCTTCGTCCCTGATGGCCGCAGACGGCTACAAGCCGAAACGGATCAACAAGGCGATTGAACTTCTCGAAGCGGGCCAGCCGATTTACTATACGGGCACGCACGGCGGGGCCGGCTATGACGAAGGCAAGAAGATGGCCCAAACCTGGGCCGACTACATCAACTACGAGATGGAGCATGGCCAGTTGGACTTCTCCGCGCTGAAGAACTTCATGCGCGGGCTGAAGGATGGCGGTCCGACCAAGAGCGGCCACGCGACACCCGCCGTGATCGCGACGCTTCCCGTGCTGGGCGTCAGCAAGGCGCATATGGAGGCGAACTTCTGGGTGGCGCAGCAGGCTCTGCTGTGCGGCATCCACGGCATTCTGCTGTGCCATGCGCGCGATCCGGAGGCGATCAAGACCTTTGTGGCGGCGTGCCGCTATGTCGATTCAAAACCGGTGCCGGGGTTGCCGGAAGGCATGATGGGCAATGGCAGCCAGGGCAGCCCGGCCGCCATCTGGGGCATCTCGTCGCAGGAGTACAAGAAGCGCGGTGGCCCATGGCCGCTGCACCCGGATGGCGAGTTCCTATTGGGGCTCAAGGTGGAAGACAAGTACGCGCTGGAGAATGCCGAGAAGGTGACGGCAGTTCCAGGAATCGGTTTTGCCGAATGGGGACCGGGTGACATGGGTCTGTCGCTGCGTCTGCCCGACGGCCATGGCGCGAATGAGACGCTGCATCCGGAGATGGCGAAGGCCAGGGCTCGCGTCCTGAACGCGTGCAAGACCAATAAAATCGCGTTCCTGAACACGGTACGTGCCGACGACGTCGAGGCGATGATCAAAGAAGGCGTGAAGATCGGCGCGGGCGCGGGAGCCGAGGTGGCGGACAAGGGCCGCAAGTTTACGAAGCGCCAGATGCCCTGGTAGATGTTCCGTCTGGCCGCGGTACTGGCCTTGGCAGCGGAGTGGCAGACAGCGACACTGCCCTTTCATCTGAATAGTCACGAAGCGAACCGCAAACTTCTTCCGGCCACGATGCCGGGGGGACTTGCGGTTTTCGATTTTGATGGCGACGGCCGTCTGGACCTCTTTTTTCCAAATGGAGCCGCGTTGCCGGGTGCGGTGAAAGGGCCGGGCGATTCAAACCGGCTTCTGCGAAACAAGGGCCAGCTTCAGTTTGAAGACGTCACTGGGCGCGCCGGCCTTCACGGTACCGGGTACGATTTCGGCGCGGCTTCGGGAGACTACGACGGCGATGGACGCATCGATCTTCTGGTGGCGGGCCTGCGCCGTCTGACTCTTTACCGCAATGGCGCGGATGGCCGGTTCGAAGACGTCACGGAGAATGCAGGCCTGGACAACAGAGGCCGCTGGAGCATCGGCGCGGCCTGGCTGGACTACGACGGCGATGGCGATCTGGATCTGTTCGTCGTCAACTACGTCGAGTGGGATGCGGACCGGGAGCCCGAGTGCAAGGTGGAGGGCAAGCCGGATTTCTGCCACCCGCGCCACTACGCGCCGTCGGCGAACGCGCTGTTTCGCAACAACGGCGATAAAACATTTACCGACGTTTCCGTTGCGGCCGGATTCGACGCGCACAAAGGCAAGGGCATGGCGGTTGCCGTAGCCGATTTCAATGGCGATCAACGGCCCGATCTGTTCGTCACCAACGACCGCATGTTCAACTTCCTCTTCCTGAACGAAGGTGGAAAATTCCGCGAGGCCGCGTTTGATTGGGGTGTGGCTGCTCCAGCCAGCGGAAATCCGCCGTCCAGCATGGGCACGGATGCGCAAGACTTCGACAACGATGGCAAACCCGACATCGTCTACACGGCCCTGCGAGACGAGACGTTCCCTCTCTACCGGAACACCGGCGCGGATTTCGAAGAGGGCACGGCGTCGACGGGGCTGGCTTCGCTGGCGCGTCAGATGGCGGGTTGGGGGATCGTCTTCGCCGATCTCGACAACGACGGCTGGAAGGACATCGCGGTGGCCCGAAGCGATGTCCTATCGGTGAAAGGCCCCCGTGGCGCGAAGGCGCCGGAGCCGCTGTCCTGGTTTCGCAATCTGCGAGGAACGAGATTTACCTTGGAGAGCGTGGATGTCAAGCCCGCGATGTACAGGGGCATCGTAGCAGCGGATCTGGACGACGATGGTTGTGTGGATCTTATTGCGGCGTCCTTGAACGCGCCGGCGATTGTACTTCGCAATCCATGCGCGGCTGGAAATTGGATAAAGGTGGCAGGCGCTCCGGTGGGATCGTTGATTCGCGTTGGGACCCAGGTGCGCTATGTGACGGCAACCGCCGGTTACGCGTCGTCCTACTCCGGTCCAGTGCATTTCGGGCTCGGTCCGGCAAAGACCGCCGACGTCGAGATTGTCCCGCCGCGCGGACCTGCCAAGCGATTCACCGGGATCTCATCCAATCAGACGTTGACGCCATGATCTTCTTGCTGCTGGTGCTGATGCAAGACCCGGCCGCACTCTCCGATCAGGGAGCTTCGGCGATGCGTGGCGGCAGATTCGCAGAGGCGGAGAAAGCTTACCGTGAGTTGATCCGGTTGGACCCGGCAAACCCGATGTGGAAATTGAATCTCGGATTGGCGCTGCATTCGGAAGGCAAGTTTCAAGAAGCAGTCGCGTCATTCGAGACTTTCCTGAAGGTGCGTCCCGCGCCCGGACCGGCCCACTTCATGTTGGGCGCTTCGAGGTTGAAGCTGGGCAAAGCGTGCGACGCCATTGCGCCGCTTGAAACCGCCAGAAGGTGGAAATCTTCCCGCGACATCTTGCTGCAATTGGGCGACGCCAGCTATGGCTGCCAGCGCTATACAGCGGCGGCGGAAGCATACCTGAAAGCGGGCGACAGCCGTCTGGCGGCGCGTGCGTACTGGCAGGCTCGCCAGTATCCTGAGGCATCGACGCTTTTCCGTTCGATAGAAAAACAATACTCGGACGAAGCGGAGTTCAACTACGAGTTCGGCGATACGCTAACGCGAATGTCCGGTGCGGCTGCCGGCCTGCCGTACCTGGAAGCCGCTGTGCGGCTGAAGCCGGCACTGGTAGCCGCGCGGGGCGAACTAGGCAAGGCGCTAGCCGAACTGGGCCGCGACACCGACGCGATTCCGCACCTGGAAGCGGCCGCGGCTCAAGATCCGGCGTTGCTTCTCCCGTTGTCGCGCGCGTACCGAAACACGGGCCGCAGTGAAGATGCAGCCCGTGCGCAGGACGAGTACCGCAAGCGCGTCGCCGGAAATTAGAACTGAATCCGCAGCCCCATCTGGATGTTGCGCGGACCCACGTTCGTGGTGCCGGACACCTTGCCGAAGTCCGGATTGCCGACGGTAGTGTTCGCGCGCCCGAACTGCGGAGTGTTCGTCATGTTGAACATCTCGGCGCGGAATTGCGCTTTGAACCGCTCGGCGAACCGGAAGTTCTTCAGGATTGCGAGGTCCGCGTGATTCGTCGGTCCGAAGCGGATGTTTGGAGCCCAGCGCGTCATGTTGCCTATCTCGAATGTGCCCGGCGCAACAAACGCGCTTTGCTCGAACCATTTGTCCGGCGTCGGATTGGCGACCGCGGCGGTCTTTAGATCCGCCACGTTGGGACGCTGAGTCTGGAAGCCGTACGCTCCCAGCGTATTCGGCGCCGTGAATCCAAGGGGCAAGCCGCTGCTGAAGCGGATGATGGTGGATACCTGCCAACCTCCCAATACCGCGTTCGCTACGGGATGCATGTCCGTGAGGAACTTCTTCCCCTTGCCCACTGGAAGTTCATACACCAACGCATTGACAAAGCTCTGCGGCAAATCGTGAGCGCTGATGGATCGGTCCACACTCAAGTCGTAGAAGTTTCGCAGCGTATCGCCGACCTCCCATCCCTGCCACTCGCTGGCGTTGTCGATGGCCTTCGACCATTGGTAGGTGGTCAACAGGTTCAGTCCGCTGGATAGCTGCCAGTGAAAGCGCAACACCAGCGCGTTGAAGCTGGAACTCGCACCTGGCGTGTCGCCGGACAGGTTGACGCCCTGGAATTGTGGATAAGGCCGCAGCAGACGATGTTGGGGAACGGTCCGACCGCTAAGCGCGCCGGTTGGAATCACTCCGAAAAAGGGATTCGCCACCTGGGTGTTCAGCGCCGTGCCCATGGACAGGAAATCGGGCGAAAGTTGATTGGCCTGTTGACCCGTGCCGAACAAAAGCTTGCGGCCCTGAGAGCCCGTGTAACCCGCTTCCAGCACCATTCCCCGTGTGATCTCGAATTGGACATCGAGACTGAAATTCTGAACGTAGCCCAGCGGATGCTGACGCGAGAATGCGTTTACCGACTCGCCGACCAGCGTCGCTAATCCCAGGCTGGAGCCGACCGGTTGATTCAGACCGGTGGGATAGGGATTACGCAGAAGCCCGTTCGGATTCGGCGTGATTCCATCGTTGCCGATCGTGGGCTGCCACGTGGTTGTCGTTGCGTATCCGTCCGCGCCGCCGCCGCCGGTCTGCGGGTAGAACATTCCGTAGCCGCCGCGGAGGACGATCTTGTCGGTTAGCTTGAAAGCCGCCCCGATACGGGGAGCCCATCCGTATGAGTTACCCCAGACGCGGCGATCGTCCGGAGTAACGAACTCGAGTCCGCCGCGCAGAGGGAGGCCCGTCTGCTGGGCCAGCGGGTTCGTCGCGTCGAAGTTGAAGTAGTTGTACCGGTCGTAGCGCTCCGTGCGGCCGGGCTGCATTTCGAACCGGATGCCGGTGTGCAGTGTCAGCCGCCGAGTGACGCGCCACGAATCCTGAAAGTAGATGCCGTGGTACATGGCCGTGCGCGCGAACGCTGCGGAGATGGGTCCGCTGCCGCCGGCCCCGACTCCCAGCAGCAGGGATGCAATCCCATCGCCGGTGGTCGTGCTTGCGACGGCGGCGGTCGGGCCGCCCGTCAATCCGCGCGTGAAGTTGAACACCGGCGTGTTGAAGTCGGTGTTGTTCAGGCGGGCCAGCTCGGAAATCCATCCGAACTTTAAGCTGTGCGAACTAAGCTCCTTCGTGAAGTTCGCCTGCAGGTTGTGCGTTTCACGAGGTACGTTCAAGAAGCGCCGGTTGTTTAGCGTTGCGTAGCCCTGCGCGGTGAACTGCGGGTACGTCTCCGTCTGGAATTGGCTCACTAAGGAAGCCGGAAGCCCAAGAGCCGTG
The DNA here is from genome assembly GCA_041746955.1 of Bryobacteraceae bacterium. GTDB lineage: Bacteria > Acidobacteriota > Terriglobia > Bryobacterales > Bryobacteraceae > JAPKYZ01. The sequence continues at coordinate 44,927 of JBGTFZ010000023.1, read as the reverse complement.
CCGTTCTGTCCGGCGGAGGGTGAGTTCTGATTCTCCCGCCAACGCCCGGAACCGACAAGAACGTTGACGACCCAGGTGGGCGAAGGAACGTAGGTGAAGTTCAGCACCACCTGATGACGCGGGTTCACATCGCTAAAGTTCGTGTCCGCGAAATTTCCGAAGAAAACCGGAGCGACATTCTCCTGCCATGCTTTCGTTACCCGGCCGAAGACCGTCAGCTTCTCGGTGGCCGCCCAATCGATCCGGGCGTCGAATCGGTCGTTCGTAGTGACGGTCTTGCCCGTCTTGGCGAAGTTCCGCGCGTTGGTGATGGAATCGCCGGCGGTATTCGCCTGCGGATAAAGGTTGATGACGTTGCGGGCGACAGGATCGATCATCGACGATGGAATCACATTGCCCGGGAAGGGATCGCGAATCGAACCGCCGCCGTTCGGATTCGCCCGGGTCGTGAACGGGTTGTAGATCGCCGCCAGCGTCTCGTCGGCATTGAATGTCTGGGAAAAGTTTCCGTTGCGCTGCAATTCGGTGGGTACGTTAGAGATGTTTGTTCCGGGGTTTCCCTGGCGCAGACCCTCATAGCCACCGAAGAAAAACAGCTTCTTGGACCTTACGATCGGACCGCTAAGATTGCCGCCGAATTGATTGCGCTGAAAACTGACGCGCGGCAAACCCGCCCGGTTGTTCGACCAGCTGTTGGCGTCAAGAACATTGTTGCGGAGGAACTCAAATGCCGCGCCGTGGAAGTCGTTCGCGCCACCGCGGGTGATCATATTCACCGCGCCTCCATCGGATTTGCCGAACTGCGCGTCGAACTGATTGCGCGCGATATTCACTTCCTGCACCGAGTCGACGCTGGGCGAAGCGATCAGCCCACCCCAGTCGACAGCCGCCGCGGGGACGCCGTCGATCAGTGTCAGGCCGGCCTGGCCGCGTCCGCCGTTCATCGAGAAGCGGTTGTGGTTCTGGTCCTGCGTCGCCTGCGAGATTCCGGTGCGGACCGCGATCACGCCGGCATTGACGTGAACGAGTGCGAACGGATTTCGCGCATTCACTGGAAGGTCCAGCACCGCCTGCTGGTCAAGCGTCACATACCGGTTGGCCGACTGTGTGTCCAGCATCGACACACCCGCCGTCACTTCCACCACCTGGGTGACTTCGCCAATCTGTAGGGCGATGTTCACTTCAACGGTCTGATTCACGCGCAAGGCAACTTCCTTCTGGATGCTCTTGCTGAATCCGGCCATCTCCGCCGTGATCTCGTAAGTGCCGGGCGGAATCTGCGAGAAGATGAACTGCCCGTCGGCGGCGGTAGTGGACTGGCGTGTGTCGTTGGTCGCCTCGTTGCGAATGGACACCTTCGCGCCGGGTATCGTGGCCGCGTTGGGGTCGGAGATTCGACCGGCGATCGTTCCCGTGAAAACCTGAGCCGCTACGGGCAGCATCAGAGCGAACATGGCAAGTAGGTATTTCGACATTCAGACCCTCGTGGCTGGCATCATATACCAACTTCGCGTGGCAGGAAAGAAATTTCGGTCGCGCAAGAGAACCGTTAAGCTGGCTTTAACGGCAAATGGCAATCCTACTTACTGGCGGTGCCGGGTACATTGGCGCGACCACCGCGCACGATCTCGTTGAACGTGGGGAGAAGATCGTCGTTCTCGACAACCTATCGCGTGGGCATCGCGACGCAGTTCCCGACGTGCCCTTCTATGAGGGGGACATTGCCGACGAGGATCTCGTAAAGCGGATTGTGGAGACGGAGGGCGTCGAATCCTGCATTCATTTCGCGGCCTTTATCGAGGTCGGCGAATCGATGAAAAGCCCGGGACTGTTCTTTGAGAACAACTTCTCGAAGGCGCTGCGGCTGATTGAAACCTTGCGTCAATGCGACGTCACGCGCTTCGTCTTCTCGTCCACGGCGGCGGTGTACGGCACGCCCAGCCGTTCGCCGGTCCCGGAACAGCACCCCCGGCTGCCGATCAATCCGTATGGCTGGTCGAAACTCGCGGTGGAGGCTGCGCTGGAAGGAATCGGCGCTGCCCATGGATTTTCCTGGATCGCCCTGCGCTACTTCAACGCGGCGGGCGCCGGACCGCACGTTCCAGAGCGGCACAACCCGGAAACACATTTGGTCCCGAACGTTCTACGCGCGACGGCGGGCCTGATCCCAGCCTTGAAGATCTTCGGGACCGACTACGATACGCCGGACGGCACGGCGGTCCGGGACTACGTGCATGTCCTCGACCTTGCCGATGCGCATTATCGCGCCCTGAACTACTTACGTAGCGGAGGGGAATCCGGCGCGTTCAACCTCGGCACCGGCGCGGGCGCTTCGATTCTCGAAGTACTTCGCGCGGCGAAAGATGTGACGGGCATGGAAGTGCCGCACCAGTTTGCGCCACGGCGGGTTGGCGACGCGGCACGCCTGGTGGCCGACTCCAGCCGCGCTCGCGAAGCGCTGGATTGGACGCCACTGCACAGTTCGCTCGACAATATTGTCGCGACGGCGTGGCGATGGATCGGGAACCCGGTGGGGACACCCAGCCGCTGAGATCGCCACTCATGAGATCGCCACTCAACGGGCGGAACCTTACACTGGTAGACGATGGATTTGGAACAGCAACTCGCCAAGATGCGTTCCGACTGGGATACCCGGGCGAGGGAGAACGCGAAATACTACGTACAGACGGAGAAACAGGATTGGACCGACGAGGAATTTTACGCGTCGGGACGTCAAACGGTTGACGAAGAGATCGCTACCGACATGATCAACATCTGCCAGGGCCAGGACCCCAGCCAGATGCGGGTGATCGAAATCGGTTGCGGAGCGGGGCGCGTAACATCGGCGCTGGCGGACATGTTCGGAGAGGTGCATGCGGTTGACGTTTCCGCTGAAATGGCGGCGCAAGCGCGCAAGGCTCTGCAGTCGAAGCCGAACGCCCACGTCCATCACAACAATGGAATGGACCTGTCGGTCGTTCCGGCAGGCGATGGATTCGACTTCGCTTTCTCCACGATTGTGTTTCAGCACATCCCCAGCCAGGAAATAATCGAGAATTACCTTCGCGAGGTTCATCGCTTGTTGAAGCCGGGCCGCCTGTTTAAGTTTCAGGTGCAGGGTGGTGAGGGAATGGACCCCACGGATCCAGGGGACACGTGGGAGGGCGTGCCATTCTCCGACGCGGAGGCGGTGGCGATGGCCCAGCGATGCGGTTTTGAGCCGCGCTACCGGCACGGCGCCGGAACTCAGTATTTCTGGCTTTGGTACTTCAGGAATCCCGACCAGCCGTCAACAGAAGTTCCGGCGGCAGGCTAGTCTTTGTCGCTGCAGAGCGCGTCTTTGCCGGCCGCCATTACCCGCCGGCCGGCCCAGTACTTCCGCATCCTCTCGGACACTTCTTTTCGCTGATCCTCATCCATTCCTTTGCGGCCGCGGCGCTTCTTTACTTGAGGCTCCCGCAGCGCCTGCTTGCGCTGGACACCTTCCATGCGCGCAATCAGAGCGTCCAAGCGCTTGCGCTCATCCAACAGGTCTCGAATGGTGCGGTAGAGATCCACGGTTCTCGCCTAGGGAATCAGGAACGGCCACTGACTCGTGAAATGATACCCGAAACGGAAGATCGCCAGCGTTACAGCGATAGCTGCAAAAGCCAGCAGCGCAAACAAGGCGATCAGTACGCTCTTCATCACGCCACCCGCCCGTCCTTCGCGGCTAAGAACCAGCACCCATCCGGCGAAGATGCCGACGAAGTAAAGCAGGATCATGGGCGCGGCGAAAATGGCCAGATTCACAACATCCGGCGTGGGCGTGACGATGGCCGCCACGATGACGATGATTAGAATCGCGTACCGGGAGTTGCGGATCAGAAACCCGGGCGTGACGATGCGGAGCAGCGTCAGAAAGAAGATAAGAATCGGCAGCTCAAACAGCAACCCGATGCCCAGCGTGACGTTGACGAACAGATCGAAGTACTCAACAAGCGATACAACCGGCTTGATGTTGACGTCCTTGCCGACACCCAGCAAAAACGTCAGCCCGAAACGGAACGCCACAAAGTAAGCGAATAGACCGCCGGAAATAAACAGCCCTGCGGACACAAGAACGAACGGCCCCGCCCATTTCCGCTCTTTCTTGTAGAGGCCAGGGGCGATGAATGCCCACACCTGATAGAGAATCCAAGGCGAGGAAAGAAAGATCGAAGCCAGAAGCGGCAGCTTCACATAGATTGTGGTGAAGGCGTCCATCGGGGTAAGCTGCGCCAGCGTGGGTTCGAAGCCCAACGACGCCAATGCCGTCGCCGCGGGAGCGCTGACAAGCAGCCATAAATCCTGCGCGAAGATCAACGCGGCAAGAAAACCGGCCGCTATGCCGGCCACTACCTTGATGATCCGGCTGCGGAGCTCTTCCAGGTGTCCCAGAAACGACATGCGCAACATTCCGTCGTCATCATCGTCGTCGTCACCGGCTGGTGAACCGGTCGATTCGGGCGGCGGCGGGGGAGCGGCGGGAGTTTCGACTTTTGCCGGAGCAACAACGACCGCGGCCGTCGGCGCATCCTCGCGGGCATAAGGATCGTAACCGTACCCGTAGGGATCGTCGACAGTCTGTTCGTAACTCACCTCTGGCGGTGAAACTTGTTCTTCAGGAGGCTGGGGAGCCGTCACGGACGAGTTCTCACTCGCCTCGGACGACACCCCGTCCTGTGGCGTTTTATCGCTGGACATCCTGTTGCTAAGGATTAACCCCTCAAGCGGTCTGGCGAGTGGACTCGGCTTCCGAAATTTCGGATTTGGGCTCTTTGGGAACTGTCGCGGTTTCCACCGGGACGGTCCCCTCCAGTCCGGAATTCTTTTCGTTAGCCACGTCGGCGGAACTGCCAGCCGTTAGTGGATCGGCGCCCTCAGTTGCGGACGCGCCGTCGGTGGATACGCTGGAGCCAGCGGACTCATACGGCTGATAGCCGTCGTTCCCGCTGTCGTAGTAGTTGTAGTCGTAATTATACGAACCGTCATGCACGGACGAGGAAATCTCGCCCTGAATCTTGTTCGCTTCCGCCTTCAACTCGGCGGTTTCCTGCTCCAGATTGGCCATCTCGCGGTTGAACGTCGACTTTAATTCGTTCGACGCCCGGCGAAACTCGGTGAGCGCTTTGCCCACGGTCTTGCCAAGCTCAGGCAACTTCTTCGGCCCGAACAGCAGCAAGGCCAGCACAAAGATAAACACCGTCTCTGGGAAGCCTAGCGGACCCATCGAATGACCTCCATTCGAATTGTATCGCGATATGATCCGGTCATGCCTTGCCTGCTAGCCGTGGCACTGTTGATGAGCCAAGCGCCTCCGGTTCCCATCGACGTCAATGGAAAGCCGTTTGCCGAGATCCGGTTCGACACTACCAAACCCTACGTTTACCCCATCCGGACGGCATCCGGGAAGGTGATCACCCGCCGCTTCCCGATGGAAACCGTGCCCGGTGAGACAACGGACCATCCGCATCACCGCGGACTCTGGTTCTCGCATGGCGACGTCAACGGCTGGGACTTCTGGGCCAATGAGCGTTCGCAGGAGGGCGTTGGCAAGGGCCGTGGCGAGATCAAAGCCGGCAAAGTCACCCTCGCAGATGGAACCGCAAAGTTCTCAGCAACGTGGGATTCGCCCGCCGGGATTCTGCTGGCAGAAGACCGGACGATGCGCTTCAGCGGCGACGCTTCGACACGCACTATTGACGTGGATGTCACGTTGACTGCGAAACAGAAGGTGGTGTTCGGCGATACCAAGGAGGGAGTTTTCGCCATCCGGCTGCGGGACGAGTTGGCTGAGAAGCAAGGGTCTGGAAAGATCACGACCGCAGAGGGATTGACGGGCATGAAGGCCGCGTGGGGGAAAGCGTCACCCTGGGTGGAATACTCGGGGGTCCTCGAAGGTGAGCCCGTGGCGGTCCGGATCACGGATCATCCGGAGAATCCGCGCCACCCGACACGATGGCACGTTCGCGACTACGGCCTGTTCGCCGCAAATATTTTCGGCCTCCACGACTTTCTGAACGACAAGACCAAGGACGGCAGCATGACCCTGGAACCTGAAGAGAAGCTCCGCTTTCGCTACCGGGTCACCATCGGGCCGCCGGCTAGGTAAGGACGCCGCACGGAAGCGTGATTGTCACTAGAGTCCCTACGCCTTGTTCGCTGCTGATGGCGATCTGGCCGCCGCTTTCGCGTACGATCTGGCGGGCGTTGAACATGCTCCAGTTGCCGGCCGCCACGCGGTCCGTCGACTGTTGCAGCGCCGGGTCGAAGATGTCTTTCAGCTTCTCGCGCGGTATTCCGCTGCCGTTGTCGCGAATCACCACCTGAATCGCGGCCGACAGTTCCTTGGTCTCCACCTCGATCCTTCCGCCGCCGTTCAGCGCTGTGGCGGAATTGCTCATCACGTCGTAGAAGACGGCGCTCAAACGCTGAGGATTGGCCGGGATCTCGGGAATAGGCTGCAATTGAAGAACCAGCTCCTCCCCGGGCTTCAAGCGCGCGCGGACGAGATCGGCGACATCAATCAACAGATCGTTCACTCGCGTGTACTGCCGGTCCGCCTGATCCAGATTCGTGAACCGCGCCAGCCGAGCGACCGTCTGCTGTAGACGGTCCAGCGACTGTTGAATTACCCGCCGCAAGTCCGCCTGCAGCTTCACCAGCCGCGGCATTTGTTCCGGCGCGGCGGACGATTGCTTGGCTCCCAGCAGCAGCAGGGTGTCGACAGAGCTGGCCAGCGCACCGATGGGATTGTTGATCTCGTGGCTGATCGCCGCCGCCAGCCGCGTGGTGGAGGAAGCGCTCTCGGAGATGGCCAGACGCGCCTCGGCCCGGCGCAGTTCGCCCGCCGCGCGAAGGGTCTCCAGATACGACGAGTAGGCGGTCCATCGCTGACGGTGCAGGACCACCGCCAGAAAAGTTGCCAGGAACCCCATCATGGCCAGGAAGAGCAGGTACTCGCCCTGCACCTCAGCGTCACTAGCGAACGATGCAGCCGCCAACTTCACCAGGCTGACGTAGATGATACCGATCGCCAACGTGTGCAGCAGAACCATCCATGGCGAAAGGGGCAGTGCGATCACCAGCGCCAGCACGGCCAGTGTCAGCTCCGTGGGGACGAAACGTTCCAGCGTCGGGTCCACCTCAACAAGAATCAGCGAGAAGCCAATCAGCACCGCCGTGGTCAGTTGCACCATTAGAATGGCGATTCGCCGGGCATGAAGATACGACCATGGAAGCCGTGCAATCGCGAGCTCAATCAGACCAATAACGGCAACGGTTGAATGGGTAACGTAGCGCAGACGGCTGCTCTCCTGGTCGCCGAAGATCAGGAACCAGCCCGTCATTAAAAATAGCGCAGCGCCGATCGTCATCACGCCGATGACCTTCAGGCCGGAATGGCTTTCGCGCAGCAGTTCCTGACGGAAACCCTCGTCGCTTTCGGCCTCACGGAATAATAGAAGCTGGGTCCACTGCCGCCAAGGCATATAGCGTTACTGTATCGAACCCGACCGCCGCAGCATGCTAAACTTGCGATGCTTCGGGGCGGCTATGTGGAAGTGGCTCAACAATTTCCGGCGGACATTCCTGGACATCCGGGAGGGCGAGCACGGCCGGGCCGTGTCGTTGATGCTGTACCTGCTGTTCGTCCTTTTCGCCTACTACATCCTGAAGCCAGTTTCCAGGGCGCTGTTCGTCAACAAGTTCGACCTGGACAAGCTTCCGCTGCTTTACATCCTGATCGCACCGGCGGGTGGCATTCTTGCCTACGTTTACTCGCGCCTGGCCGTTCGCACTTCTCTAACAACCGCAGTTAACTACGCTACCGCCTTCGCGATCGGCGTCACCCTGCTGATGGGTTACATCATCCGCTTTGAATGGGTGTGGACTTACTATGTCTTCAACGTCTGGGTAAGTATGTTCAGCATTCTGATGGTCACCCAAGGCTGGGTGATTGCGGCGAACGTATTTACGACGCGCGAAGCGAAGCGTCTCTATGGGCTGCTGGGGCTGGGCGCGGTGATCGGGGCCGGGTTCGGCGGAACGTTTACCAGCCTGGCCGTGCGAACCATCGGCGAAGAGAATCTGATCTTGGCATCTGGCGGAGTTACCTTCCTGGCGTACTTGATGTACCGAAATCTGCTGCGTCAGCCCGGTGTGAACCTTAGCGGCGCCAGGGGTGCGGAGGTGGAGGAAGCCTCTTTCTCCCTTACGGACATTGGCCGCGACATCGCCCAGTACCGCCATCTTCAGGTAATCGTAGGCATTGTTGTCGTCACGTTTATCGTCGACGTGATGGTGGAATTCCAGTTCCAGGCCTTCGCGAAGGCCCGCTACCAAGGCAGCGACCTGACAGCGTTCATGGGCGCATTCAATGGCATCTACCTAAACCTGGTCAATTTCGTTTTCCAGTTTTTTCTTACCACTGCGATGCTGCGGCTGGTTGGCGTCGGCGGCGTGTTGCAGATCATGCCCATCGCAATCTCGGTGGCTTCACTGGGAATCTATCTCGCGCCCGGCGTACTGACGAGTTCTCTCGCGCGGCTTACCGAAGCGGCGACGCGCTACACCTTCAACCGCACTGGAATGGAACTGCTGTACCTGCCGTTGCCCTTGGAACTTCGCAACCGCGTGAAGGCATTTCTGGATATCTTCGTCGATCGCGTGGGCCGCGGCATCGGCGGCCTGCTGTTGCTTCTGTTCACCGTTCAACTGAACATCGCGCCCAAATATCTTTCTCTTCTGGTAATCGTGTTCTGCGGCGTGTGGAGCTATCTTTCCTGGCGCGCGCAAAAGGAGTATCTGAAGACCATACAGAGGCGGCTTGAGGCCCGGACGCTGGACTTGACCGGCTTGCGGGTATCGGCCAGCGACCCGGTGATGATTGCGCTGCTGGAAAAAACCGCGCGCACCGGCACCGGCCGCCAATCAGCCTACGCTGTCGAAACGCTTCGCGCGGCGCCGGGGTACGACGAGCGTCCGCTGATGAAGGAACTGGCCGAGAGCATTCACCCGGAGGCGCGTGGCGCTTCGTTTGGCATCGCGCAGGAAGCCGGAGACGACGCGCTGCTGCCGCTTGCCCTGAAAGAGATCCGCACCAGCCGCGCGGGCGATGAACTGCCGTCAATCGAACCCGCCGTCAGGTACGCGCTGGCGATCTCTCCAGAGGGCCGGGATCTGACGCTCCGCCTGCTGGACCATCCGTGCAGGCTGGTGGCGGAAACCGCGCTTCAGACTCTGGTGGAAAACCCGGCGGAAGCGCGGCAACTGATCACGCTGGAGGAAGTCCAGAAACGCGCCGCGTCCACCGACCCGGCACGGCGTCGTCAAGCGGCGATTGCCCTGCAAGCGCTGGGCGACGACGGAACAGCGCTGTTGCATGAACTGCTTTCGGAGGCGAACGCGGATGTCGCGCGCGCTTCAATTCAGACCGCTGGCGTCCTAAGGAATCGGGCCTACCTGGGTCCTATCGTGCAGCGGATGGCGGACCCGGCACTTCGGAAAGCGGCCACGACCGCGTTGACCGCTTTCGGGCCGATGATCGCAGGTACGTTGGGCGACCTGATGGACGATACGACGCTGCCGTCCGCGGTGCGAACGCGGCTACCCCGTATTCTTGGCGAGATGAAGGAACAACGCGCGGCGGATCAATTGCTTTCGGCGTTGGACGCTGCCGACTTGCAGATGAGAAGCGCGGTTGTCAGCTCACTGGCGCGCATGCGCGGTGTCGCGCCGACGTTGAACTACGGCCCGCCGCTAGTGGACAAGCAGATTCTTGAAGAGGCCCGAAGCTACTTCCATCTATGGTCGGCCCTGGAGCCGTTTCGCAAAGTCAGCGCCGGTGGAGCTACGCGCCTGCTGATTTCGACTCTGGAATCCCGTCTGGTATCGACGCTGGAACGCCTGTTCCATCTGCTGGGGTTGAAGTATTCGCCGGAAAAGATGCGCTCCGCTTACCGGGCGCTCCGCGGGAACTCGCCGGACAACCATTCCGCCGCCATCGAGTTTCTGGAATCGATCCTCGACCGGGAGCTGAAGCGCTATTTGATGCCGCTGGTGGACGACACGGGCCGCATGTCGGAAACCGGGCGCCAGCTTTTCGGAATCGAGCCGAAGACCGCTGAAACGGCGCTGCGCGATCTGCTGCATTCCGGGGATGTGTGGCTGGTAAGCTGCGCCGCGGCGGCGTCCGCCGAATTGAAGATGGCCGGCTTGCGAGAAGATATTCTTAGCCTTCGCGGAAAGGCCGGCGACGCCGTCGACAAAGTGATCGAGAGTACGGTTGCGTCACTCGGTTAGGAACAACATGGCAGAGCTGAACATCATCGAAAAAGTGCTGGCGCTTGAAGCCGTCGATTTGTTTCAGAACCTGAGTGCGGAGCAGTTGGCGGAAATTGCGTCGATCGCAAAGGAGACGCGCCTGCAGCCGGGCAAGCAGATCCTGCCGCCAAATCAGCCGATCGACTCGCTGTTCGTGATCGTGGATGGCGAGGTGGATTTGCGCCGCGATGGAGCCAGCTTTCATGGCGCCAAGGCTGGCGAAGTGCTGGGAGCCTGGGCGCTTTTCGACGACCGGCCGACGGGAGTAGAGGCATTGGCCGGAACCGACGTCACGCTGCTGCGCGTAGGCCGCACCGATTTCTACGATCTGTTGACCGACAACACCCAGATCACGCAGACGATTTTTTCGACACTGGTGCGCCGCTTTCGGCAGTTGGCGGGAAACTAGGCAGTGGACCGTCCCACCGAAGTGCAGAATCTGGAGCACGAGATCGCAACCCTGCGCGAGCAGATGATCGCTATGAACCGCCTGTTCTCGGTGGGCCAACTAGCCGCCGGCGTGATCCACGAGATCAACACGCCCATCGCGTCGATCTTTTCGAACATCGAGGTTCTGCAAAAATCGCTGGACGTGCTGGAGCGGCAGATGCAGGATACCGCCACACCCAAAGCGCGACAGATCGTCGAGACGATGCGCAGCCTTTTGGCGGTGGATCGCGTGGCGTGCGAGCGCATTTCCGCGATCGTCCGGAGCCTGAAGACGCATGCCCGCGCTGGCGACGAGGAGTTTCGAGACACCGCTATCGAACAGTTGCTGGACGATTCCCTGCGGCTGATCCAGGCCGACGTCAAGAACCGCGTCACCATCCAGACCGAGTATGAGGCGCTGCCCCCCGTTCAATCGATTCCCCACCTTCTGGGCCAGGCGTTCCTGAACATTCTGGTGAATGCCGCACAAGCCATTCCGGGAGAAGGGTCGATCATCGTGCGCGTGAAGAAGCAGGGAGACTTCGCGGTGATTGAGATTGAGGACACGGGAGTGGGAATCACGATCGACTGCAAGAACCGTCTGCTGGCGGGTGGGTTTACGACAAAGCCGCTCGGAGAAGGTACGGGGCTCGGCCTGGCAATCAGCCGCCAGATCGTGGTCGACCGCCACGGCGGATCTCTCGACTTTGAAAGCGAGCCCGGCAAGGGCACAACATTCTTCGTTCGAATTCCGCTGCGGCATCAACCGGCGGGGGAGGCATAACAGGCGTGGATACGAACGCGCAAGCCGAGGTCTTGCTGGTTGACGACGAGGAGATGGTAATTACCAGCGTCCGGGCATTCCTGATGCTGGAAACCGAGTACAACATTCACGGCTTCACCAGCCCTGAGCAGGCGGTGAAACACATGGAAACCCATCCGGTGGACGTCGCAATCAGCGACTACCTGATGCCCAAGATGAATGGAATCCAAATGCTGTCGAAGGCGAAGGATCTGCAGCCGGAAGCCGCGCGGATCCTGCTAACCGGACACGCCGACAAGCAAAGCGCGATTCGCGCCATCAATGATGTGGGCCTCTACCACTATCTGGAAAAGCCCTGGGATAACGCGCAACTGCTTTTGATCGTCCGCGGCGCAATCGAGCGCACTCAGCTTCTTCGCCGCCTGCAGTCGATGGTGTCGCAGTTGGACGACGCCCACGATTCCCTGAAGGACATACAGACACGGCTGATTAAGGCATTTCTGTAGCGAGACGGCGTCCGCTGCTGATAGATTAGTCAGAGGGCCGGGAGAGGCTTAGTTTCAAAGGAGTTTTCACCAGATATGAGAAGTTTTGTGCTTGCGTTGGCATTGGCCGCGCTCTCGACGATCCCGTCGGCGGCCCAGGTCAAAGTGGCCATCGTCGATTTCAATCAAGCGGTGCTGGGGACTGCGGAGATCAAGAAGGCTCAGGCGGAGCTGGAGGCAAGGTTTAAGCCGCGCCAGGATTCCCTGCTTAAGCTGCAAGGCGAGCTTCAGCAGATTCAGAGCCAGATGCAGACGATGGCGGGCAAGCTTACGCCACAAGCGGAGAACGATCTGCGCGTCAACGGCCAGCGTAAGGAACGCGAGTATCAGCGTTTGGGAGAAGACCTTCAAGCCGACGTTGATCGCGACCGCAACGATATTCTTCAGCGCACGGGCCGCCAGTTGCGGGACGTGGTCAGCAAGGTGGCGACGGCCAAGGAGCTGGATGTCGTCATCGATTCCGGGAATACGCTGTACTTCAAGAACGCTCTCGACATCACGCCGGAAGTGGTGGCCGCCTACGATCAGGCGTATCCGGTAAAGTAGGTTTCGCGGGCCATGGCCGGATATCTTGAGGATTACGGGGCGGGCGAGGGGAAGCACTCGCGGATCGTGCGCCTCACGCTGATCGGCCTGCTGCTGGCGATTGTCCTGGGAACCGCAGGCTACTTCGGTCTTCGCAATCATTCGAAGCGCCAGAAGCTGGACCAATTTATTGAGCTTCTGGAGCAGAAAGATTACAAAGCCGCGCATGCGCTTTGGGGCTGTACGGACGCGACGCCGTGCCGCGACTACGACCTTCGCCGGTTTCTGCGCGATTGGGGACCGGACTCGGCCGCCAAGAATCCGGGTACGGCTCACGTAGTGACGCGCGCCACGTGCGGCGGCGTCTTCAACGTGACAGGCATTCTCCGCATCTACAAATTCGATCCGGAATACGAAGTTTCGCTATGGGTGAATAGCGAAGACGGCAATGTCGGCTACGCGCCCGTGATCGGAAGAATGCAGTGTACGATTCTGCCGTAGGCTATTCCGGCGGCAGGGCCAGCAGCCACTTCACCATCGCGTCCATCTGCGGCGGCTGCATACGGTAGGGCGGCATCGCGGTGCCCGGCGAAAATCGCTGAGGCTCGCGGAAGTGTCCCACAATCCAGGCGCTGTCGCGCCGGAACATCAACCCGTTTAGCGCAGGACCCGACTTCGCCCCCTCGCCATTTACCATGTGGCACCCGGCGCAGCCCAGCTTGTTATAAAGCTTTGCGGCTTCGATCGCGAATGGTGGCGCCTTGGACGTCATCACGGCCAGTTCCTTGGGCGAGTTGTTCTGCCACGCTTCCACCAGCGTTGCGTCGAACAGCGTACCCGGCGGCGTTCCAGCCCACGCGGAATAGGTAAGCGAACCCCAGCCAAGCGCCGCAAGCACCACTACTCCGAACGCGAGTGTGCGCTGCCGGACGCGCACCAGCGCCGTGCGGTCGATGAACGGAGTAAGGAAGAGAAGCACCACGGCAGCTGTCGGCAGGATCACGGTGCCAAAAACTTCAAGCTTGCCTTCGAAGAACTTCAGCAGCTGAAACAGGAAGAGAAAATACCAGTCGGGCCGCGGAACGTAGTTGGCGTCGGTTGGGTTTGCCATCTGCTCCAGCGGAACCCGCGCCGCAACGGCCAGTGTATACAGCGCCACAAACGCGATGAAGATCGCGATCGTATCCTTCAAAACCTGATGGGGGTAAAAGCTTTTCTTCGGTTTCGTGTCGTCGCCCACTTGCGGCGCAACGCCATGCTTGCGCACCAGAGCCACATGCAGCAGGACCATCGCGATCGTGGCGGCAGGAAGAATCAGAACGTGGATGGAATAGAAACGCGCGAACGTTACGGCGCCGACGACACCATTCGGCGCGCCGAGAAATTGCTGTGCGTAGGCTCCAAGGCCGGGCGCGGTCCCCGCGATTTGCGCCGCCACCACCGTGCCCCAGTACGCGCGGTTGTCCCAGGGAAGAAGATAGCCCGTCAGCCCGTATCCCAAAGTAAGAAGCAGAAGCACGACGCCGGATATCCACGTGGCTTCTCGCGGCTTCTTGTACGCGCCCCAAAGGAACGTTTGCACCATGTGCAGCACGACGATGACGATCATCAGGCTGGCGCCCCAATGGTGCAGCTGCCGGATCAGGCGGCCGCCGGTTACCTCCACGATGATGTACTTCAGGCTGTAGTAGGCCTCACCGGCGGTGGGCGCGAAGTTCAGCGCAAGAAGGATGCCCGTGAAAGCCTGAATCAAAACACTGAAGAGGGCGACGGAGCCAAAGACCTGATGCCAGCCGCTGGAAGCGGGAATCTCCTCTCGAAAGAAAGCCGCGGTTCCAGAGATCAGACCGGTGCGTGTCTCAATCCAATGCGTCAGACCTTTCATTGGCTCAGCCTTCGGAAATTTGAACGCGGCCGACCTGCAGCTTACCGTTGACGACGCGGGTTTCATAGCGGTCCAGCGCCCTCGGCGCCGGTCCGGCAAGCACCTTGCCATCCAGGCCGAAGCTGGACGTATGGCAGGGGCAGATGAAGTGCTTATCCTCGCCAGACCAGTGATACGCGCAGCCCAGATGCGTGCATCCCGGGGCCAGCGCGATGATGTCTCCCGACGCCTGCTTCACCACCCATGCCGAGGTTCGTTCGTCGATTGTCTTCCACCCATCAATTCGTTTGCGGCGGAACAACACCTCCTGCGGCGCACCCGGTGGAATCGCCGACGCATCGGCCACGTCGGTCCACCCCGCCGGCAGAATGTCGTTCTTCTTGCTGAACAAATATCCAAACGCGGGAATGCCAAAAGCGGCCCCGATAATGCTCCCCAGGCCGAATATCGACAATTCGACAAAGCTACGGCGGTCTCTCCGGATCATTGTTGTAACTAACCTCTCCCTCTAGACGAGCGTGCTCAACAAACGATGCTTCAGCGCCGCCTGTTGCGCGGGCCCCAGCTTGCGGCCATCGGACGTGAGATAGAACACGTCGATCGCCTTGTGTGCTTCTGTATGTATCAACAAAACCTCGATGCTGCAACTTTCGCTGGAGATCGCGTGGGCCAGATCGTACAGCAACCCCGGCCGGTCTTCGGCAATCACATCCAGCAAAGTGGCGTGCGCGGATACGTCGCCGTTGAAACTGACTACCGGCGCGATACGGTCCCGCTTCGCGGGCGCCACCGGCTTCGGCCTCGCCGCCAGCCGCCGCGATACGTCCTCTTTCCCAAGCGACACGCGGACCAGCAGCCGTTCCAGTTCGCCCACTTCGTCGGCATTCAGATCCAGACGGCGCGTGGGGTCAGCAAAACGGAACACATCCAACACCACGCCTTGGCTATTCGAGAACGCCTCGGCTTTCAGGATGTTCATCCCAAAGCTGGCTAGCAAACCGGCCAGATCCGCCAATAGTCCCGCGCGATCGATAGTAACCACGGTCGCGTTCCAGTAGCCTTCTTCGCGAACCAATTCCGCCACCGCTCCGTCGCGTTTCGACGTCTCCGTCATCTGAAGGTGGCGATCAACGTCCTTTTCGGAATTGACCAGCAAATACCGTGTCGGAAAGCCTTGAAGGAATCCCCCTCGCCTGGGGTCGTCAACCGCTGGAGCCTCAATCCTCTCGGCATCCAACTCGCGAGTTAGTTCGTGACTTAGGCTTCGGTAAGCGCTCCACAATTGCGTCATACGCCACGGGCTAAGTGCCGCGGGATTAACCGCCCCGATGTCGCAGAAGGTTAGAAGCGTCAACAACTGCAACCGCTCAATCGTCCCGACCTGATGCGCCGCCGCGCCAACCGCTTCGGCATCGTGCAGGTCCCTGGACGTCATCAGCGACGACAGCAGAATATGATTGCGGATCAAATACAGGATCGTGTCGCGTTCCGCCTCCGGAGCCCCCGTCCGCTCCAGCGCAATTTCTGCGAGGCGCGTCGACTCCGCCTCATGCTCTCCCGTGCCGCCGCCCTTCCCGATATCGTGCAGCAGAAGCGCGGTGCGCAACAGGTGCGGATCGGATGTCTCAAGAAACAGTTCCCTGAATGGACGGCGCGGGTCGTCCTTCGATTCGGCCATGGCCTCCAGCGTTTCCCAAGTTACGATGGTGTGCTCGTCCACCGTATACCGGTGGTAGAAATCCCGGGTGACGAGACATTCGATCCGGTTCCATTCGGGAAACAGCGTCTTCAGTAGACCCGTTTCGTGCATGGCGCGCAGGGCCATGGCGGAATGCGGCAAGGAGAGAAGATCCCGCCACTCCCGCCAGAGATTCAGCTGTGATAGTGTCAGCCCGCCGCTGACAGCGTCGGCAAGGCGCCGCTCCGTATCCCGCGCCAGCCGGACCCCATGACGGGCGACGAACTGCAACAGCCGCATCGCCATTCCCGGATCGCCGGCCAGCGCTTGCGGCGTACGCAGCAAGACATGATCGCCCGACACGGTGAACTCCGCATTCGACAACCGCGAACGCCAGTCGAGGAACGACCGCATCATCCCGCCGCCCGGCTGCGCAGCGGTATCAACCGCCTGCTGCGCGCCGCGGAAAATGGCGCGGGCTTGACGGTAGTATTCGCGCATCGATTGCGCCGGGTCCGCGAAGAGCGCGTCTTGCGCTTCAAACGTCAGCCGGTTGTCGTTTCGTTTCACCCTCTCGTGCAGGCACGTGCGCACGTTCGCCAGGAATGCGGCGGCGGGCGTCAGGACTTCCAGTTCCGGCGACGGCGTACCTCGCAACAGTGCAAGCCATTCGATGAGATGCAGATCGCGAAAACCGCCCGGAGTTTCTTTGACGTCGGGCTCCAGATGATAGATGGTCGACTGAAACTTGCCGTAGCGGTTGGCGGTCAGCCGCAGCAGATGATCCGTGACAGCGCGACGCTGAGATCCGATGAATGCGGGCAGCCGCTCCATCAGCACTTTGTAGAGCGCTTGGTCGCCCTCGAGAAAACGCTGTGTGAGAAGGCTCACGGTCAGTTCGACGTTCGTCGCGTCCAACTGGCAGCATTCTTCCACCGTGCGGACGGAATGGCTGGGTGAAAGTCCGGCGTCCCACAACGTCCGCAAAAAGTGGTTGATGGCGTCCTTAGCGGACACCGCGGAAGCCGTGCGGCCGGTAAGCAGCAGCAGGTCTACATCCGATTGCGGGAACAGATCTCCGCGGCCGAATCCACCCACGGCCAGAAGGGCCCACTGGTCCTGGATCGCGGGAGACAGATATTGCTGGGCCGCGGCGCGGACAGTCCGCTCCACGCCGGCTGTACGGCTGTTCATTTCCAGAAGGACACTGCGGTCCGTTCGAAAAAGGGGGTTCTCCACTTCTGCCTTATCGGGGGATTGCAATCACAACTCTCGCCATGGAGAGGCGTTTTCACAAAGTGTAGCAATCCGGGACGACTGGCGGATTCGAGTGGTCCGCTACACTTGGGACAAGGATTCGCCTATGAAACTTGCACCTGTTGCGGCCCTGGCTGCCGCTATTCCCGCCGGCCTTTTCGCCTGGCAAATCGCGACCAACACACCCCCGAAGCTGCCGCCGCCGTTTCACTCGCCATCGGCAACCAACCGTCCAAACGTCGTGTCGCGCCCCGATGGAGCGCAGCTTTCGCTGCCCGCCGGATTCGCGATCGAGGAGTACGCGTCGGGCTTCGAGAAGCCGCGCTACATGATCCAGGGACCGTCGGGCGAACTGCTGATCTCCGATTCCGTCAACAACGGCGCCGTCTATATTCTGACCAGCGGCGGCAAGGACAAGAAGAAGCTGATCGGCGGTCTCGACCGGCCTTTCGGAATGGCTTTCTGGAAGAACTACCTGTACATCGCGGAGACGACGTCTTTGAAGCGCTATCCGTACAACAAGACGGCGATGAGCGTTGGTCCGGGCGAAGAGATCGTTTCGCTGAAGGACTTCGGCGCGGGCCATTGGACGCGCACCATCGCTTTCGACGCTAAGGGTGAGAAGCTGTATCTCGGCGTCGGCTCACGCTCCAACGTCGATGCGGGCGAGGACCCCGTGCGCGCGGCGATCTCCGTCATGAAGCCCGACGGTACGGGCCGCGAATTGTACGCCGAAGGAACACGCAATCCCACTTCGATCCACATCCATCCCACGACGGGCGAGCTATGGGCCGCGGTTCAGGAGCGTGATGGCCTTGGCGACGATCTGGTTCCCGACTACTTCACCCGGATTCAGAAAGGTGGGTTTTACGGCTGGCCTTTCGCCTACATCGGTCCGAACGAAGACCCCCGGCGTAAGGACGAGAAGCCTGAGCTGGTGAAGAAGACGCTGGTGCCCGACCTCACGTTGGGAGCGCACGTCGCGGTGATCGACTGGACGTTCTACACCGGCACGCAGTTTCCGAAGGAGTATCAGGGCGGCGCGTTTATGGCGCTGCACGGCTCCTGGAACCGCGCGGACCGCGTCGGCTATTCGGTGTCATTCATTCCGTTCAAGAACGGACGCATCTCCGGACCCCAGCGGGATTTCCTTACCGGTTGGATGATGAGCCCCGATAAGGACGAAGTGTGGGGCCGGCCTGTGGCGGTTCATCAATTGCCGGACGGCAGCCTTTTGATTTCCGACGACGGCGGGAACAAGATTTGGCGCGTCTCTTACAAGGGCTAGTAGTCACCTTGGCGGTAGCGGCGGTTTGTTTGGTTGGGCAGCAACAGACGCCGCCGCTCCCCACTTCCATCAAGTTTTCCCACGCCTTGCACGCAAAGCTGGGCGACATCTCGCCGGTTCTGAGAGCGTCGCGCAAATCGGGATCGCATCTGCGGCCTGGCAAGTTCGAGCCCGGCGCCGGATGCCAGGCGTGCCATTCCAGCGTCGCGGTTGACCAGTCGCGCGACCATCTATCGATCATGGGGGACTGCCTGGTGTGCCACACAAAGATCAACGCGCCTTTCTCGTGCGGGTTCTGCCACAACGCCCCTGGACGATCTCTGAAACCCGCTACCCATTCGGTCGATTTTCTCGACCGGCATACGTCCGGGATCGTGAAGCTGAACCTTGAGAAGAGCGACTGCGCCGTGTGCCACGGCCGAAAGTTCACGTGTCTCGGCTGCCATTGATCGGGCTGGACGCCGCCGGCATGGCTGCGGCGTTGGAAGTCCCAGCGTTCCGCGCACGCCAGATCTACGACGCCGTCTACCGCCAGCACATTACCGAACCTGAGCGGATCACAACCCTGCCGCGGGCGCTTCGGGAACGCGTTTCGATTGGCCTGCCGGAGATCGCGCAGCAGTACGACTCCGTGGACGGCACGGTGCGATATCTCCTGCGGCTTGACGACGGCAAGACAGTGGAGACGGTGTTCATGCCCGAGCGCGGCCGCGACACCATCTGCATTTCGTCGCAGGTGGGGTGTCCCGTAGACTGCAAGTTCTGCCTGACGGCGCTGATGGGGCTGGAGCGTAATCTGACGGCGGGCGAGATCGTGGCGCAGGTTCTTCTGGTGTCGGCAATCCACGGCATGGACGCGCGAGACCGCCAGATGAATGTCGTCCTGATGGGACAGGGCGAGCCATTGCTAAATCTCCCCAACGTGCTGCTGGCCACACGGCTGTTGACAGACCCGGCCGGCCTCGGAATGTCGCCGCGCCGCATCACGGCCTCGACGTCGGGACTGATCCCGCGTATCGAGGAACTCGCCCGCGAGGAAGTGCGTCCGAAGCTGGCGATTTCACTCAACGCGTCCAGCGAAGATCAACGCCGCGCACTGATGCCGATCACGGCGAAGTGGCACTTGGCGGATCTGATGGAAACCTGCCGCCGCTACCCGCTGCGGTCCTGGGAGAAGCTGACGTTCGAATATGTTCTTCTTCGCGGCGTCAACGATTCCGACGCGGATGCGCGGCGCGTCGTGAAGCTGTTGTCCAGGATCGATGCCAAGGTGAATCTGATCGCGTTAAATCCCGGACCGGGCATCCCGTTTGAAACACCCGAACCGCAACGAGTGCTGGCCTTTCAGGAGATCGTCAAACGCGCCGTGCCGTGCTTCATTCGCAAGCCGCGGGGTCTGGATATTTACGCCGCCTGCGGGCAACTGAAGCGGATGGAGCCTAAAGACCTAGTTTCAATTTCAGAGGCTTGACGCGGTCGCGCGCGACGGTAAGCTCCGTCTTCTTCTGATCGCGCAGCCGAAGCAGCATGCGGCCCGTGAAGTAGGGGTAAAGCTCATGCACAAAGCGGAGATTCACCAGCGTGCTGCGATGAACACGAAAGAACAAATCGGGATTCAGTTTCAATTCCAGCTCCGCGATCGTTGAATCCACTAGATAGTTCTTCGTCTCCGTAGATGCGAAGGTCAGTTTCTCCTCGGCGTAGATGTGCGTCACGCGTGACAGGTCGACAAACTCCACCTTGTCGCCAACCTTCGATGCAATCCGGTCCGGATAGGCGGCCGGCCGTGTTTCAATCAGCTCCCGCAGCAGGACCTTCAGATCGGGTCGCGGTTCGTTCCTCATCCGTTCCAGCTTGCGAATCGCACGGTCAAGCTGTTCCCGTTCCACCGGCTTCAACAGGTAGTCGACGGAGTTCACTTGAAACGCCTGCAAGGCGTACTGGTCGTAGGCGGTGGTGAAGATCACCAGCGGTTGCGAAGCTAGCTGTTCCAGAAGTTGGAAGCCCGTCAGCCCGGGCATCTGTATGTCGAGAAATAGCACGTCGGCATTTGCGGTTCTCAACGCCTCGATTGCCTGAACCGGATCGCTGCTGGTTCCAGCAATCTCCATCTTGCCCGTCTCGCGAACCATTCGCTCCAGACGGCGCACGGCAAGGGGTTCATCGTCGATCAGGAACACGCGCAAGGTATCACCAGCGTAGCGGTAAGGCCTTCGCCGTTGCGGAATTTCAGCATCGCACGGTCTCCGAACTGTGCCGCCAGACGGCTGTTGAGAAGATCGAGACCATGCCCCGATGGCAATAGCGCGGCATCGAAACCGGGGCCATCGTCATGAACTTTCAGGCTTAGGCGCCCGTCGGCCACGGACCCGGTGACGCGAATCGTTCCGCCCTCAATGCGCGGCGCAATCGCATACTTCACCGAGTTCTCAACCAGCGTCTGAACGGACATTGGAGGCACATGCACGTCAAGCGCTTCCTGCGGCATCTGCACGTCGTACCGAAGCCGCCGGCCGAAACGAGTCTTCTCAATCTCCAGGTAATCGGACACAGTGCGGAGTTCATCGGACAAACTCACCAGCCGCTCCGATCCGCGGTCCAGCGCGAATCGCAGGAACCGGGCAATGCGCTCCACCTGTTGCTCCGCAAGGTCAGGCTGTTCGCGGATCAGCGCGGAAACGGAGTTCAAGGCGTTGAAGAGGAAATGAGGATGAATGCGCGACTCCAACGACTGCAACCGGGCTTCCGTGGCCAACGTGATCGCCCGTTCCTTCTCCAACTCTCGCGTGCGCAGGGCCAGCGTAGTCTCTTCCAGGCGATGCCGGTTCTGATGATAGACAACCACCCCGATACCGAAGGTAAGCGTCAACGCAACGCTCATCTTCGACGAGTTTTTCCAGACACCGGCGAAGCTGGACCCGGGAAACGCCCCCACCACTGCAAACAGAATCCCGGAAGCCAGTGTAGACCCGGCCAGAGCCAGCACCAGTAGCGTTCCAACGATGAACGCCCACTGCAGCGGCCCGCGAAACGCTTTAAACCTCGGGATCAACCGCGGAAAGACGTATGCCGCCATGAAGCCGATAACATTGGCGTAAACGGCGCTCCACCCGAAAGCGGACCACGCCACGGGCCATCGCGGGGCATCCGAGAACCACAAGTAAGCAAGGGCCGGTACGGCTGCGATGGCGGTATTGATCGCAATCGTACTGACGACGGAGCGCATGTTAGTCTCCTGCGTGACAGCCGAGGCAGCCGGCCTTTTGCGGAGCCAGCGAACCCGTGTCCAGCCACTCCCTCGCCGAACGCTCGTACGGCGACCCGGGGAGTTCGGCAGCCGCGCGCTGATAGAACATCTTCGCCTTTTCTTTGTCGCCGGTCCGGTTGTAGCCGTCGGCGAGTCCCAGCAGCAACTCGCCTTTCGGATGCGTTCCCAGCTTATCGAGAAAGCTCTGTTGGATCTCGTACGCCTTCTCGTAATCACTGAGTGCGCGCGCCACCAGCGCCTTCACGTGCGGGCCTTGCTGGAATCGCGTGGCCATCATCAACATCGCGCCACGCGGGACGCGTACTCCAATGTTGTCCGGCTCCAGCGCTACCGCCCGGTCGCACTCGGCGATACCTTTCTGCGCCAGCGCCATTCCCTTCTCCACGTCGCCTTTCTGGAACGCCTGTCCAGCCATGTAATAGAGTCCGCTGCCATGCCAGACCAGCGCTTCAGCATGATCCGGATTCTCGCCCAGCGTTGCTTCAGCCGCTTTCATTCCGCGTTCCAGCGCGGCGGCGTCTCCGGTGAAGCCTGCAAAGAAATCGTTGCGTACGCGGTGATCGTACCGTTGTTGAGCTTGAAGAGTGCCGGCGAAGAAACTGAGGATCGCCGCAATAACCAGGTAGCTGATGCGTGTTGCCATGGTCCGAGTCTGGGGCAAGAGGGTTGCGTGAACACGCTTAATCGGACAAGAGGCCGCTTTCGCGGGATGAACGGTTAGACTCGGGTATTGCGCCGTTGGAGCCCTACCCTGACGATGATGCTGGTCTCTACGATCAGCTATATCGACCGGAATACGCTGGCGCTGCTGATCCCCACCATCCAGGCCGAGTCGGGTCTTTCGGCGGAGCAGTATGGCTGGATCGTCTCCAGTTTCTCCATCGCCTATATGGCCGGGAATCCGCTGTGGGGCGCGGCGCTGGACCGTTTCGGACTGCGTGCCGGAATGCTGGCGGCAGTCGCAATCTGGACCGTTGCTTCCGCGTCGCATGCGTGGGCCGCGGGATTCGCTAGCTTCGCCGCGCTGCGCTTCGTACTTGGGTTTGGTGAAGGCGCGACATTTCCCGGCGCGCTTCGCACAGTGCAGCAGACACTTCCACCGGCCAGCCGCGGACGCGGGATTGCCATCTCGTACTCCGGTGGTGCGCTGGGCGCTATTCTGACGCCCATCGTGATGACGCCAGTCGCAATCGCCTTCGGCTGGCGCGGCGCGTTTCTCTTCACTGGGATGCTGGGCGCAATGTGGCTGGTCTGGTGGCTATGGCTCAGCCGCGATCCGGCAATTCAAAATCCAACGGTGGAGATTGCGGCGCAGCAAAAGCTGAATCTTCGCGATGTCCGGCTGTGGGGAACGCTGGCGTCGTACTCCATGGGCGCCGTGCCGCTGGGGTTCGTGCTGTACAACGCGTCCCTGTATTTAACCGCGCGATTCAACGTCACGCAGGCGGAGTTGGGCGCGCTGCTATGGATTCCGCCGGCGGGATGGGAGACGGGCTACTTCTTCTGGGGCTGGATGTGCGACCGCGTCGGCATCGCGAACGCCGGAAAACTGATGAGAGTGTCGATGCTCTTCAGCCTGCCGCTGATTCTTGCGCCGCGAATCGATTCGCTGCCGCTGCTGATGGGTGAGCTGTTTCTCGCGATGTTCGTTACCAGCGGCTTCATCATCCCGTCGATCAACTATGCCACTAGCATCGTGCCCAGGGGTTCGATCTCGCTGGTGGCAGGCATGGGAGCGGGCTCGTTCTCGCTGTTGACCGCGCTGCTGGCGCCATTCTTTGGACGGTTCTTCGATCAGCGAAACTACGATGCCGCGTTTACGCTGGCCGCCGTGTTTCCGGTTGCCGGATACTTCCTCTTTTGGGCGGCGAACCGCCCTAGAGCTTGACGAAGATCCGCCGCGACCACATCCACCAAGCCAGCAGCACGAACACCAGCACCTCGCTAAGCGCGAACAGCAGCGACGCATTCATCGGCGTGGCGATTGCAGTGTAGAAGTGTTCCCACAGCCAACGATGCGCGCCGCTAAGGTGCAGGATTCGGGAGAGTATGCCAGACCCGACAAACGCCACCAGCGCATTCATGCCCAGATACTCAAAGGGAAGAAACGCGTGACGCCAGCCGCGCAGATCCACAGCCCAACGCACCGCAAGATACGCCAGCGCGGCAAGCCCACAGGTGAAGATCGCGTAGGAGGACGTCCAAAGTGGCTTGTTGATGGGAAACCAGGCAGACCAAAGCAGCCCGCCGGCAGCCAGTGCAAGGCCCATCGCCGCCAGCTTTGAAATCTCGCGGGCTCGAAGCAGGTAGCCCGCCAGCGCACCCAACAGGACGTTCGCCGTCGCGGGAAAGGTGGATAGAAATCCCTCGGGGTCCCAGGTTCGCGACGTGGCCCACATGTGGCCGGCCAGAATCTTCGAATCGACAAACTGCGCGAAGTTGCCTTCCTTTTCAAGCACGCCCGCGCCATAGCCGGGAACCGGGATCAACGTCATCGCGGCCCAATAGCCAAGCAGCAGCACCGCGGTGGCCACGATCTGCCCGCGAACGGTGGTGAGGAGATAAATCGTTGAGCCCAGCAGATAGCACAGACCGATGCGCTGAAGCACGCCCATGATTCGCACATTGGCGAAGTCGAAGTTCGGAACAAGGTTCAACGCGAATCCGATGAGGAAGATCAGCGCGCCCCGCCGAATTGCGTGCCGCCAAAGCGTGCCGCGGTCCGCGCCTTCTTCCAGGCGCCGCGCGAACGAGAAGGTCATGGAGACGCCAACAATCCACAGGAAAAACGGAAACACCAGATCCGTTGGCGTCCACCCGTGCCAATCCGCATGCTTCAACGGCGGATATGCGTACTGCCCCGATCCCGGGTTATTTACCAGGATCATAAATGCGACGGTAAGGCCGCGAAAAACATCGAGCGAAGGAAGGCGCCCCAATGGAGACTATTCTTTCTTCCGCGCAGTCCAGGTGCCGTCGCCGAACTCCCCGTAGTCGGCTTTGCCTTCCATGTTCTTACTGTCCTTAATGGTCCCGCTATACACGGCCCGAAACTTTTCGCCGGCGGTTTCGGCCTGGAATGAGAACTCGATCTTGTCGCCCTTTACGGTACCGGTTACGGGCGCTTCGCCAAGGGTTCCGGAGTAGGTTCCGGTAAGTTTGGAACCTTCCTGCTTGAGTACGAAAGTGGGTGCGCCGCTGCCCACACTCAGTTCGACCGCGAAGTACCAGGTGCCGGTAACGTCAGCGGCCAGCGTCGTGGCGGCGGCCAGCAGCATCAGGACGAATGCCTTCATTTCGATGGCTCCTTCACAGAGATTCTCTCACTCAGATGGCGCAGCAGTTCCCAGGTGTAGATGCCGGAACTGTGGTCGTCGTTCCAGTAGATCCGCAACGCGTAGGACCCGACAGGTTCCACGTTCGTCATCGCCAGCCGTGGTTTGAACATGGGCAGCAGTTCAACCGCCGGAGCCTGATAGTTCGACCGCTCCGGCACGGTGCCGTGTGCACCGGTGCAGGTGGCGCAAGGGCACTCGTCGCGCAGCAGGGCGTTCGGAAGCTCCGCTTGCAGGCCGTCGTTCCAATCGATCGCAATTCCCTTCGACTTCGAGATCGCAACGTGTTCGGCGTCGTGCCGCATCAGATTCGCCTCGCAACGTCGCGCACGCCGGAAACGCGGCGCAACTGCATCATCAATTTGTCCAACTGCTTCTTGTCGCGGACTTCGATGGTCATGTCGACCAAGGCATCGTCGTCCACGGACTTGTGGTCCGTATGCGCTTCCAGATTCCGGATGTTGCAGCTTTCCCCTGCCAGAATCGACGTGAACTGATTCAACATTCCGGGACGGTCGTCGGTGTGGATCTGCAATTTCACGAGGAACGATTCCGAGACGGAGCGCGCCCATTCCACATCGATCTTGCGCTCCGCATCGTACATCAGATTCCGCACGTTCGTGCACGCCGCCGAATGTACGGCGACGCCGCGGCCACGCGTGACGTAGCCGATGATGGGCTCCCCGAGGATCGGGTTGCAGCATTTGCCGCGAACCGTCAGCATTTCGTTAACACCCCGCACGATAATCGCGTGCTCGTTAGCCTTTGGCTTCCTGCCTGGAGCCTTAGCTGCGGGCGCGGGCGCCTGCTCATCCGTCTGCACCTGATCCGGCGCCAGCTTCGCCAGCACTTGGCGCGCAGAGTATCTTCCGAAGCCCAGCGCCGAGTGCAGGTCTTCCATTTTCGCGACGCCATAGCTGGCCGTTACCTCATCGATGCGCGCCTTCTGAACCTTGTTCAGCGTCACGCCCAGCTTGCGGGCTTCGCTCTCCAAATACTTTTGGCCGATCTCGATCGCGCGCACACGCTGCTGCTCACTGACGAAATGGCGGATCCTCGACAGCGCTTTTGAAGTCTTGACGAACGCCAGCCAATCGCGGTTCGGTGTCGTGCCGGGCTGGGTTAGAATTTCCACCACATCGCTGTTCTGCAACTGGTACTTCAACGGCACGATGCGGCCATTCGCTTTCGCGCCGCTGCACATGTTGCCGATGTCGGAGTGAATCGCGTAGGCGAAGTCCACCGGCGTCGCTCCCTGGGGCAACACCACGACACGGCCAAGCGGCGAGAACACGAAGACGTTCTCCTGGTGAAATTCCATCTTCACCGTGGACATGAACTCGCCAGGGTCGTGCATGTCCTTCTGCCAATCCACTAACTGCCGCAACCACGTGACTCGCTGGTCTTCGGAAAGCGCGCCTTTCCGTCCTTCCTTGTATTTCCAGTGCGCGGCGATCCCGTCCTCGGCGACACGATGCATCTCCGATGTGCGGATCTGCACTTCGAACATCTGTCCGCCCGGCACGATCACGGACGTGTGGAGGCTCTGATACAGGTTGGGCCTGGGGATGGCGATGAAGTCCTTGATGCGGCCAAAGATGGGAGTCCACTCCGCATGGATCACTCCCAGGGCCGCATAGCAATCCTTCACGGTCTCCGTGATGATCCGGAACGCGAGAAGATCGTAGACTTGGTCGATGCCGATCTTCTGCCGCTTCATCTTCTGCCAGACGGAGTAGGGCCGCTTCAGCCGCGCCTCCACGCGGGCCGCGATGCTTTCGGCCTTCAGCTTCTGCTCGACGGTCACCTTCATCTCTTGAAGGAACTCTTCGTTGGCATTGCGGTTGCCTGCGATCTTGTCGACGATCTCTCGAAAAGCGTCTGGGTCCAGATGCTCGAACGCCAGGTCCTCCATCTGCGCGCGGACCTTTCCCATTCCCAGACGGTGCGCGATGGGGCAGTAGACGTCCAGCGTCTCCTGCGCGGTTCGAACGCGATTCTCCACCGGCATGGACCCCAGCGTCTGCAGGTTATGCATGCGATCGCCAAACTTGACGAGAATCACGCGGATGTCCGACACCATGGCCAGAAGCATCTTGCGGACGCTTTCGGCCTGACGCTCCTCACGCGAGTAGAACTCCAGCTTGCTGATCTTCGTCACGCCGTCTACGCAGCGTGCGACTTCAGGGCCGAAGCGGGTGCGAATTTCGTCCAGCAGCACCGCAGCTTCTTCTTTATTGGGGGTCGTATCCTCGACGACATCGTGAAGGAGGGCAGTACAGAGACACACCGCGTCGAGGTTCTGATCGATCAGGATCTCCGCGACCTCCACGGGATGCGTCATGTACAGCCGCCCATCCTGCCGCTTTTGGCCGCCGTGCCTCGCCTTTGCAAACGCAAACGCATCATCGAGGACAGTGAGATCTTCGCCGGGACGGCGTCGCAGAATGTGGCGCTTCAGGCGCGCGAATGTTTCCTGAAGGTCGGCCTTTAACTCGGCATCGGGACGCGAGGAAGGAGGGGGAACAGCGGGCGCAACATCGGGGGCGGCCGGCTTGTACATAAGCAAAATGGGCGGCTCATCTGGGCCGCCCATTTTCAAGTATAGCTTGGGGAACGAAAACCTAATTGGTGTCGGTGACGACAGCGCCCTTCTTCTCAAGACGCTCCGCCTTGATTTTTTTGGCCGCCAAAGCTTTCTGAATCCAGTCGTCCGCCACTTTCACTTGCGCGGCCGTCTCTTCCTTGGTGTCGGCCAGATCCGCTTTCTGACGGATGATCAGGTTCATATAAGCCATGGCATCGTCGTACTCGTTGTCCACCGCCAATGACTTGTCAAGATAGCCGGTGGCGTCGTTGAGAGGCTTCTCCCACTTCGCTTTCAGCTCCTCCTTCACCTTCTTGTCCTTCAGTGGACCGGGCTCTTCCGGCTTCATGCCCATCCGGTCGCGAGCCTGCTTGTACTCGGGATACCACTTCAACCAGGTGATCACCGCCAGGGAATACCAGCCGGCTTTGTTCTGCGGGTCAACATCCACTAGTTTCTGATACCACTCGCGAGCCTCGTCGAGTTTCGCCAGCTTCGCGTCCAATTCCACCAGGCCCTGCGCCTGCGTGTATCGAAGCGACGCCAAAGATTCGATGGCCAGCTTGTTCTCCGGCTCGGTCTTTAGCACCGCCATAAACTCGTCGTTGGCCTTCTGTGCCATCTCCTTGTTCTCAGGAGACTCGGCGCCCGGAATGTATTGCTGCATGTACGCCGTGGCGAGATACAGGCGCGGAGTGACAAAGGTGGGATCGAGATCCACCGCCTGCTGGAAGTGTTCCGCGGCGTCGGCGTACTTGGCTCCCTTGAAGGACGCCACTCCTTTGTTCAGATGATCGCGGGCGCGCAGGCCTTCGCATCCCGCCGTCAGCAGCGATAGCGCGGCCACCGCTGCCAGCGCCGCAGTTGACCGTCCGGTCATCGGCCTTCCTCCACTGCCTTGGTCATCAGGCCGACCTTATCGAGACCAGCGCCTTTTGCGATGTCGATGGCGCGGGCCACAACCTGGAAATCCAGCTCCGGGTCGCCCTTGACGAAGACGACACGCTCAGCGCGCGTCTTGAAAATATCGGACAGCCGCTGTCCAAGATTCGCTTCCAGAACCGGCTCCTGATTGATCTTCATCGACGAATCCTTCTCGATGACGATAACCACCGTGCGGTCCTGGTCCGGCGGCGGCGGCGGAGAATTCGGCGGCGGAGGTTGGGGAACCAGCGCTTCCAGACCCTTCGGCGTCAGGGGCGTGATGACCATGAAGATGATCAGCAGCACCAGCAGCACGTCGATCATCGGAGTCATGTTGATATCGGCTTTGGGACCGCTTCCGCTCCCACCCACTGCCATTGACATAAGATTTCTCCTTCGCTTCCTGAAAGTGCGATTGAACCGCTAACTACTGGCCGAGGGCCGTTTCTTTCATTTTCTGATCCTGCTCCGTCAGAAGACCAATCTGGTCTACTCCGGCGGCGCGCAAATTGTCCACCACTTCGACAACCCGCTCATACCGCGCGCGGGCGTCGGCATTGATGTAGACGGTCTTGTCCAGGCGGCTGGTCAAAAGGTCTTTTACTTTGCCGGGCAACTGGTCCGGCGGCATCTTGGCCGTTCCAAGGAAGCTTTCGCCGTTCCGGGTGACCGATACCAGAACCGCGTCGTCTTTGTCGGCGTCCTGCATGGCGATCGGGTTGGTCGTCTTTACCTTCTCCACCGTCTTGCCCTTTTGCAGCATCGGCGTGATGACCATGAAGATGATCAGCATGACCAGCATGACGTCCACCATTGGCGTGACGTTAATGTCGTTAACAACCGCCTGGGCCTTCATCTTTTTCATCGTCGTTATCTCCTCACCGGGGTTAACTCAACCGCGGAGCAAGGCGTTAGCCCGGCCCCGCGGATCAACTCGCAAATCCAGGTTGGAACGCCGGACTTACTTGCTGGCGCGCATCGAACTGCGCTTCAGGAAGTAGTCGATCAGCTCCGAGCTGGAATTGCCCATCTCAACGTCGAACGATTCGATCCGGTTCGTGAAGTAGTTAAACATCATGACGGCCGGGATAGCGACGAACAGTCCGATAGCGGTTGCAACCAGGGCTTCGGAAATACCGCCGGCGACAGCGCCCAAGCCGGTGGACTTCTCGCTGGAGATGCCCTTGAAGGCGTTGATGATGCCGACGACCGTTCCGAAAAGGCCGACGAACGGCGCCGTCGAACCGATGGTGGCCAGCGTCGAAACGCCGCGCTTCAGTTCGGCGTGGACAATGGCTTCAGAGCGCTCCAGTGCGCGCTTGGAGGCTTCGATCTCTTCACCGGGAATTTCCGTGCTCACCTGATGGGCTTTAAATTCCTGCAGACCCGCGACAACCACCTTGGCCAAATGGCTTTTCTTGAAACGGTCCGCGATCTTGATTGCATCATCCAGCTTGCCTTCGCGCAGAGCGCCGGCCACTGCCGGAGCGAACTGGCGCGACTGTGCTCGCGCGGCGTTGAACGCCATCAGACGGTCGATCATGATTCCGATGGACCAGGCGGACTCAATAAACAGGATGATGACGACCGCCTTTGCGAGCCATCCCATCTGGTTCCACATCGACACGGGGTCGAATGCGATGCCGCCTTCCTGGAAGAACAGGAAACCGAGATTATTCATAACATCGATCATTTAAGTGTGCTCCTGCGAGTTGATTTTTGAGTTTTAACTAACTACTGGCTCAACGTGAAATTCACGTCGATCTGGGTTACAACCTCCACCGGCTCGTTGTTGAGCAGTGTCGGCTGATAAACCCATTGCTTGACAGCTTCCGTGGCCGATGGAACAAGCAGCGGATGTCCGGAGATCAGCTGTAGATTCTGGATGGCGCCGTTCTTGCCAATAATGGCGTTGAACTTCACCGTGCCCTGAATACGCGCCTGCTTTGCAAGCGGCGGATAGAGGGGCTTGGGCTGACGGACGAGTTTCGCCGCCTGCACGTTGCCGCCAACGCGAATCTGCTGCGGGGTCTTCGGCTTTTCCTTTGGAGGAGGCGGGGGCGGAGGCGCCGCATTCGGAATGCCGCCGAGGATGCCACCGATTACGCCGCCACCGACGCCACCGGGGACGCCGCCGGGAACACCACCGGTGACTCCGGCCGACATGGGAGGAAGCTCCTCTTCGCGAATCATCGCGACGTCTTTCGGAATCGCCTTCGGCGCCATCAGCTGGTTATTCACCATCTGGCGAGGCGCAACCTTCACCTGCTTGATCACCTGAACGGGGGGTGGAGGAGGGGGAGGCGGCGGGGGAGGGGGAGGCGCGACCAGCGAGGCCGACAACTGCGCCATGGGAAGCGCTTCAAAATAGATCAGCGGCAGCACCACCAGCACTGCCATCAACCCCACCTGAACCACGAACGAAATAAAGATCGACGAGGTTTTCTGGGTTACGCCCTGATCGTCGAGAATCGACTGCTCAAACATTTTCAGCCACCCTTTCCGGCCGGCCCATATAGACCCCGGCCAACGCCCGGTTAACTCCTAGCCGGCTTTTTCACTCCCGCCGAGACGGAAGCGGAACGCCCGCGTCCTGCCATAAAGCTTTGCCAGAATACCAGAATCGGACTGGCAATGAATACCGAAGAATATGTGCCAACGATAATGCCGATCACCAGTGCCAGCGCAAACCCATTCAGCACTGGCCCGCCCAGCAACCACAGGCAAAGCGCGGTGAGAAACGTCAGCCCGGACGTCATCACGGTACGCGCCAAGGTCTGATTGATGCTGAGATTCACAAGGTCGGAAAAACTCCCTCTCCGGCTCAACGCCTTGTTTTCCCGTATCCGGTCAAAGACCACGATTGTATCGTTCATCGAATAACCAACCAGCGTCAGCAGCGCCGCGACAACCGTCAGGTCAATCGGCTTGTTGAACAAGGAGAACAGCCCGATCGTGATGAGGGTGTCGTGCAACACCGCCAGCACCGCCGCAAATCCGTAAGCGAACTCAAAACGAAATCCGATATAGACCAGCATGCCCGCCAGCGCCAGCAGGGTCGCCTGCAAGGCCTTCTCGCGAAGCTCCCGGCCGACTTTGGGGCCGACGATCTCGACATTGCGGATCGCAAACTTCGAAAGATAGGCATTCTCTTTCAGCGCCGATACAACGGGCGGAGTTACGCCTTCAACGCCCGCAAGGTCGTCGATGGTCCGGATCATTCCGGAACGCGGTGGCGTGTCGCGGTAGGTGAGAATCGACTTCGTCAACGCCTGCAGTTGATCCTCCGACAGTGCGACGCCCGCGCGCTGAAGTGGCCCGCGCATGCGCTCCGCCAGCGCAGCCGACCCTGTGTTGTTCAGATCCAACTTGCCGCCCTCGGGCTGCCCAAAATTCGCTTCGAGAGTTTGGACCATCGCCGAACGGGCTTCGTCGAGCGCCTGCTCGTCTTTCAGTTCGGTGCCGATCATCACTTCGTTCTCGCCCGATGTGACTTCCTGAACGGCGATCTCGCCGCTGATCTTGCTGGAGATCGCGGACCGAATCTTGTCGATTTCAGGCCGTTCTGAGAAACGTACGTACATTAACGCGCCGCCCTTGAAATCAATGCCGTACTCTGGCCCGCCTTTGGCGATCAGACTGGCGAAACCAACCGCCATCAGAATGCCCGAAAGGATAATGAAGGGCCATTTCTTGCCCAGAAAATCAAAGTTTGTAGTTTTAAATAGCTCCATCCGCCCCGCCCAATCCGGCTGGGTCCCGATGTTCAGATCTTTGGACACCGATCAGAAACACAGGGTTCCCGCAGAAGTACTTTCTCCTCAAATACTGAGGGTTGCCACCTGCTTCTTGCCGGACAACTCCCATTCGAAAATTGCCCTGGAAACGAAAACCGCCGTAAACACGTTCGCCAGCAAACCGATCACCAGCGTCACCGCGAATCCTTTAACCGCCGTCGTGCCAAAGATGAAGAGGAACGCGCAGGAGACAACCGTGGTGACGTGGGTGTCCACAATGGTCCACCAGGCGCGGCCGAATCCGGCGTCCACTGCCGCGGGTACCGACTTTCCGGTGCGCAGCTCCTCGCGAATTCTTTCAAAGATCAGCACGTTTGAATCTACCGCGATACCGATCGTCAGGATGATCCCGGCAATACCGGGCAGCGTCAGCACAGCGCCGAAATAGCTGAGGGCTGCGACAAGGATCAGCCCGTTCAGAATCAGCGCCAAGGTAGCGTTGATGCCGGCTTTCTTGTAGTAGACCAGCATCACCAGCACGACGGCGATGACGCCAATCAAACCCGCGCGGAACCCCTGCTGAATAGAGTCGGCGCCCAACGAAGGGCCCACCGTCCGCTCTTCAAGATAGAGAATTCCCGCTGGCAAGGAGCCTGCGCGAAGCACCAGTGAAAGGTCCGACGCTTCCTGCTGGGAGAAGCCGCCGGTGATACGCCCACTGTCGCGAATCGCGCTTTCGATCGTGGCGACGCTTCGAATCTGACTGTCCAGCACAACGGCAAGACGCTTGCCAATATTGGCTTCGGTAAAGCGCTCAAACCGGCGCGCGCCGTCCTGTGAGAGCACGAAGTTGGTCTCCCACCGTCCTGTCGTCTGGTCCTGTCCGGGCCGCGCGTCCCGAAGGTCGCGCCCGGTGACGACGGAGATCCGCGTCAACAGGAACCAGGAGTCGCCGCCGGTTTCGCCAGAACGCGCCGGCTGGCGGACCAGCTTGGTGTTCAAAGGGAGCACGCCGCCGAACTGGCCCAATGCGGCTTCGCGGCTGGTGAATGGCCCTTCGCGCACTTCAGCGATTTCAAGAAGCGCCGCCGTCTGCAAGATTTGCTTGATCCGCGCCGGATCGTCAACGCCAGGAAGCTGAACCAGAATTTCCGCTTCGCCTTCGGTGCGTCCCGCCTGCTGAACGGCCGATTCGGCAAGCCCGAGACCGTTGATGCGGTTCTCGATCGTGCTCATCGTCCGGGTTACGGTGTCCTTGCGAAGCGCGATGGCTTCCGTCGGCTTGATGTTCAAACGGTAGTCGGTGGAATTGACGGAAGTGAGATTCCACTGCGGAAAGTTTTCGTTGATGACGGTGCGGAAGTTTCCGGCCTTTGCCGATTCGACGCCCTTCACCTGGATCTCAATCTTCTCGGTGTCTTCGATCTTCGACGGCTCATTCCGGTCGATCTCGGCGTAAGTGATCCCCGCCGTCCGCAGTTGATCACGCATGCGTTCGATCATCTGGTCGGCCTCCGCCTTGAAGGCGTCCTGCACTTGAACCTGCAGCATCAACTGGCTTCCGCCGCGAAGATCCAGCCCCAGGCGGATGTTCTGGTTGAAGTTGTCCACCAGTTCCTGTTTCGATTTCGGCAGGCCGATGATGCCGTAGATGCACACCAGCACCGTAACCAGGATGAACAACCATTTCAATCTGAGATTCTGCATAGCGATTCCTTGGGTGCCGGCTTATTTAGGGTCCGTCACCAGCCCCGATACGGACGAGCGCGCCACCTGAACCTTCACATTGTCCGGCTTCAGACGCAGCACTAGAGTATCGTCTTCCGTGTGGATCGCGAAGATCGTCCCAATCAGGCCCCCGCCGGCGACCACCGTGTCGCCCGTCTTCAGATTCTCCAGCATCAGCTTGGTCTGCTTCTTCTGCTTCTGCATGGGCAGAAAGAGCAGGAAGTAAAAGATGGCAAAGATTAGAAGGATGGGGAGAAACCCAACGATGGGGTTCTGCGGCGATTGGGCGAAGAAGGCAAGGACCGTCATGAAACTACAGCGTTACTCTGCGCGGGCTGGCGTGGAGACTGCCCTTTCTAGAAACTGTGGGAATTCCCCAAAGAGGATAGACTCGCGCATTCGGCGAACGATGTCAAGATAATGCCGAAGGTTGTGGAGGGTCGCGAGCGTCGAAAAAAGGATCTCGCCCGCCAGGAAAAGATGCCGCAGGTAGGCGCGCGTGAAGTGTTGGCAGGTGTAGCATTTGCACGCTTCATCCAAGGGCATCGGGTCGTCGTGGTACCGGGACTGTTTGATCGAAATGCGCCCCGTTGACGTGAACAAAGTACCATTACGCGCGTTGCGTGTGGGCATTACGCAATCCATCATGTCGATGCCGCGCGCGACGTATTGAGGCAGTTCCTCCGGCAGCCCGACGCCCATCACGTAGCGCGGTTTGTCCTTGGGCAGCGCCGCCGCGGTGGTCGCGGCCATCTCCAGCGACAGCGGCCGCGGCTCACCCACGGACAGTCCGCCGATGGCGTAGCCTTCCGCGCCGATTTCCATAAGGCCGTGCGCGCAGGCGAGGCGTAGTTCCGCATCCATACCGCCTTGGACGATGGGAAACAGAGTGTGCAATTCCACGTCCGCCGCTCGCGGGCCGCGGTAGTGTTCGAACGCCTCACGCGCCCAGCGCACCGTGCGTTCCATTCCGCGCCGAAGTTCCTTCGGGTCGCACGGGTACGGCGGACACTCGTCCAGCACCATCAAAATATCGCTGCCCAGCGCCAGTTGCACGTCAACTGTGGATTGCGGCGTGAAGAGATGCTTTGACCCGTCAAGATGCGATTGGAAGACCACGCCTTGCTCGGAAATCTTGCGCAGCTTCGAAAGGGAAAACACCTGGAAGCCCCCGGAATCGGTAAGGATCGCGCGGTCCCATTGCATGAAGCGGTGAAGTCCACCCAGACGGGCGATGGTTTCGTGTCCGGGCCGCAGATACAGATGATAGGTGTTGGCGAGGATGACCGGCGGGTCTACATCGGCGGTCAGATCGCGCGGCGTCACGCCCTTCACGGTGCCTTGGGTTCCCACGGGCATGAATACCGGAGTAGGAATTTCGCCGTGCGGCGTGTGCAGGATTCCGGCGCGTGCGCCGGTGTGGGGACAAACGGCCTCCAGCTGAAAACGCAAGAATTATTGTACGGGGATGTCTTTCGCCACGACGTGCAGCCAGTCTTTCTCGTCGGGCTCCAGCCGAAGCTGGGTGAGGCGTTTCGACTTCGTGTCGAGCACGAACAGGCCATGGCCCGTCGCGGCAAAAATCTGATCGCCGAGGCGCTGGATTGAGGTAATGGGCTCCGTCACCGGGTAAACCCGGGCGATGGCGGTCTTGGTGTCGTACTCCAGCAAACCCTTGCCCACCGCCGCGCCTTCGGGAACGTGTTCCAGGCCGATCCATAGCTTGTCGCGGTCGAAGACCAGCGCGCTTGCGGAGCAGGGCACGATCTCCGGCAGATACTTCATCTCGTATTTGCGGCTGTCGAGATCGAACCGACCGATAGCGCCAACGCCGGACTGCCCCTCGCCGTTGTAGAACGACGGAGCGAACCACAGCGACCCTCCGCGAATCACGAAGTGCCGCAAGTCGTGGCGAATCTCGTAGGGGTCCCGCCCGCCGCGCAACACACGATACTCGTCGGGGGTCGGCTCCGGAAAGGGGTAGAAACTCTCCTTGCCGCGCGGCGATACCCAGAAGATGCCGGGCTTCGCGCCGTCCGGATCCTGCCGCACCCACACGCGATTCCCATCGGGCAGATCAACCGGGTCCGGACGCCCCGGGCCGGTCTGCTGCTCACGCACCTCAGCCGGCCGGTAGTCGATTTTCGGGGGGTCACCCGCACTGACGCGAGCGGTCCAGGCACGATCTGCGGCCTGGACGTAGTAGCGGACAGCGCCGGGTTCGGGCTGAGGATCGGAGAACGCGGCCCTTTTATATTCGACGCGCGGGCCCGCCTCGGCCGCTTTGAGATCCAGCCGGTACTTCCAGATGCCCTGATGGAAGCCATAGTCGATGGAAAAGTGAGTGTAGAGGTTCCCATCGAACCACTCGAAGGCCGGGAAGCTTCCATCGTCCATCTTGACCTTCCACTGGTCAACTTTGATGGCAATCGATCCGTCGGCCCGCACGATGCGGATCTCCATCTCCGGCTCATGCGGCTGCATGGATGTCCAGACGCCGACAGCGTCGAATCCATCGGCGACCTTGAGGCGGACAATTCGCGCACGTCACGCTGGTAGGGGCTCTGC
Source organism: Bryobacteraceae bacterium (assembly GCA_041746955.1). Taxonomy (GTDB): domain Bacteria; phylum Acidobacteriota; class Terriglobia; order Bryobacterales; family Bryobacteraceae; genus JAPKYZ01. The sequence goes on along the minus strand of JBGTFZ010000023.1, from coordinate 8,066 downwards.
GCTTGGGCGACCAGGAGTGCGGCAATGAGGAATGCCGTGGCCATTCACCCTTATTTTAACGTCGCGGCTCGGGTTGGATCTCGTGGCTCGATGGAGCGCGACATGGGCCGGGAATCTAGCTTCCCGTCGCAGTTCCGGTTCGACGTCTGCCTCCTGGAAGATAATGTAGGAGCGATGGCTGTCAAGACGCGATGCGCCGGAGTAGATCTGTTCGCTGGTGCCGGCGGAATGAGCCTGGGATTCGAGCAGGCAGGTTTCGATATCGCAGCCGCCGTCGAGTTCGACCCCGTGCACGCGGCGGTTCACGAGTTCAATTTTCCCGAATGCGCCACCATCTGTCGCAACGTCGCCCAGATTGACGGCGCTTACATCAGAAATCGGTCGAGACTCGGTGACGCAGGAATCGATGTGGTTTTCGGAGGCGCACCGTGCCAGGGCTTCAGCATGATTGGGAAACGTGTCTTGGACGATCCGCGAAACTCTTTGGTCCATCATTTTGTGCGGCTGGTTGTAGAGTTGGACGCGAAATACTTCGTCTTCGAGAATGTGCGCGGACTGACCATCGGCAGACACAAGCAGTTTCTTGAAGAACTGATTCTCGAGTTCCAGCGGAACGGGTACCGCGTGGTTGAGGACTACTTGGTCTTGAATGCCGCAGATTATGGCGTACCGCAGGGGCGCCATCGGCTGTTCCTCCTGGGCGCGAAGAACGGATTGCCCGAGCCAGAATACCCCACGCCCCTGTCCCGCGCTCTAGATAGGCGCACCGGGGCTGGTTCCCTTTTTCAGACGGCCACGCCCTCGGTTTGGGACGCGATCGGAGACATTCCCGAAGCGGACGAGTTTGAAGAACTGCTGGAGCGGGACTGGGTTCGGACAGAGTTCAAGCGCCCCAGCGACTATGCGGCTACGTTGAGATGCTCCTCTCGCGATCCGGAGAATTTCTCATCGCCGCGTTCCTTCGACCCTGCATTACTTACGTCAAGCATGAGGACGGTTCATACGGAACTCTCCAGAGATAGGTTCTTAAGAACGGTCCAGGGAGACGTAGAGCCAGTCAGCCGATTTCACAAGCTCGACCCCCGCGGGCTCGCCAATACGCTTCGGGCCGGTACGGCCAGCGACCGCGGGGCATTTACGTCTCCGCGGCCCATCCATCCCTATTCACCCCGCTGCATCACGGTCAGGGAAGCGGCCAGGTTGCACTCCTATCCCGACTGGTTTCGCTTCCACGTCACGAAGTGGCATGGATTTCGTCACATTGGCAACTCCGTCCCCCCTTTGCTTGCCCGAGCCGTCGCATCGCGCATCCGCGACGCGCTTGGCGCACCACCCCAGACTGCGCCACCAATGCGACTAGGAGAGTTATCGCTGCTGTCGCTTGAAATGAGGGAAGCGGCCGCCCGCTACGGGGTGCCTGCGAACGTAATTCCGAAGCGAGTCCGTCAATCGGAGCCGGTCGCGCATGCCTAACAGGCTGCTGAAATGCGGCCCGGCCGGACAGGCAGGGTGAGTGAGTAAGTCGCAGAGGCGGTCTGGACCGGGTCAAACGAGGGTCCGGGGATCTTGGGGGGCCTATTGAAAGCCGCTTTCCGGCCTTCGGGACACACTTCTCCTTATGTGTTGGCGGGCTGAAGCGCGAGGTTTCTCATCCGCACCAGGTTGTAAGCGGCCGCCGCAAGCGTGAACATCCAGCCCACCCGCTCGGGCCCGCGAAAGCGCGTCTTGCGCTGCAGCGCCACTGTCTTCAACCAGCCGAACACTTCCTCCACCCGCTTGCGCTTCCGCTGACTCACCGCGTAGCCTTCGTGCCGCGTCGTCCGGCCATCGATGGCGCTCCGCCGGCTGGTGTCGTTCCGCGCCACATGCGGAGTGACTTGCAACTGGCGTAAGCCGTCCACGAATGCCCGGGTGTCGTAGCCGCGATCGGCGCCCAGCGTCACTCGCTTGGTCGCCGTCTTCGGCCGCAGCATATCCAGCGCCGCCTCGCGCTCGGCCGTGCCCGTGGCCAGCGTCAGCCGCACATCGGTGACCAAGCCGTGCCGGTTGTCGGTGAGGAGGTGGCCCAAATAGCCCAGCTTCGCCTCCGAGCCGCGGCTCTTCTTGAACAGCCGCGTGAAGCGGTCCGTCAACGACTGGTGTGTTTCATTCGACCGCTTCTGTTTCCGGAAGTTCACGGAGGGATTACCGCCCGGCTCCTTCGGCGGCGGCAGCTTGAAGATCCGGTCGCGATCCTTCTTCGGCTGGAAGCTTTTCTGGCCCGCCCAGGCTTCGATCAACGTGCCGTCCACCGTGAAGTGCTCGTCGGACAGCAGGCGTTTGCACCGCGCTTGATTCACGACGATCGAAAAGAACTCTTCGGCCACCGCGCCTTCCAGCAACCGGTCGCGGTTCTTGCTGAACACCGTCGGGTGCCACACCGGCTCGTCCATCTCCAGGCCCACGAACCAGCGGAAGAGCATGTTGTACTGCAACTGCTCCATCAGCATCCGCTCGCTGCGCACCGAGTACAGCAGCTGGATCAGCAGCGCCCGCAGCAGCCGCTCGGGCGGAATTGACTTGCGCCCGTCGGCGTCGTAGATCTCATCGAAGCGTCCGTCGAGCGCCTTCAGCGCCTCGTCCACCATTGCCCGGATTGGGCGCAACGGATGGTCCGCCGGCACCCGCTCTTCCAGCGATCCGTAGCTGAACATGGCCTGCTGTTGAATGTCTTCTCCGCGCATACCGAAGAGACGTTCAAAACATTACTGAGGTCACTTGTTTGAGGAGAATTTCGGCAGCCTGCTAGACTCGTGTCTCAGGCCAGGGTACAAGTTCATTTCCTGTTCAATGAACTGGTAATTCTTTAGCTGCCAAGAGGGTTTGAATGAACAACAGAAATGCAGTGGACATGCATTCTTTGCGGCATACGATGAGCGAGGAGAACACCTTCGCAGCTGTCCCTTGAATATAAAAGCGAGGAGTGCCGCTCAACATCTTGGAAGCATTTCAAAGTCTCGCAACAGAAACGCTGTTGGCTCAAACCAACACTATCAGCCAAAGAATCGTCCTTTATCCGCTGGTCTAAGCTATCGCCGCCAAGGGCCGGGGATGGCAAACGTTATGCAGCGCGCTTGAGAAAAGTCATCGTTGGCGCAGAAATGACTCCCAGCCCTGTACCACCACAAGATGAGAATTGAGCGGCTCTCTGACTAAGGGAAGCAGAAAGCGGCTGCCATCGGCAGATACGTCGAAGCCGAACGCAGAGGGAAGCACCGCACGGGACGCAAGCTGAATGCGGAAGAGTGCGGCGGGCGCGCCGAAGTTCCGCATTCCTCCCACAGGAACCGAGTACAGCATTCCGTCTAGTCCGAGATAGCAAATCTCTTTCCCGTCCTTTCGCCACCGGATGAGCTGCGCTCCATCACTCGAAATGCGAAGGCGCTCTCCGCTCAGGCGGGGCGTCTCGCCGGGTTCAAATGCCTGAACATAAGCTTCGAGCCGTCCAGAATCGTTAGAAACGAACGCGATCGATTTGCCGTCAGGTGAAAACACAGGGCTTGTTTCGTGCGACTGCGTGTCCAGAAGCCACGTCAACTTTCGCGTCTGCAAATCGATGATTCCGACGTTACCGTCTGTCGTGTTCTCACTCTGAAAAAGCGCAAAGCGGCCGTCCTGCGACCAATCTGTAGGCAGCTGAAAATCAACTTCAGGGAACTGCTCCTCCCGAGTAGGGTCTTTTAAGCTCCTGATGCGCATCTTGGGGCCGCCACCCACTGCACGTCCGTAAAGAAGACGAAGTCCATCAGGCGACCAAACAGGCTTATCCATAACGCCGGGTCCAGATACCACCACTCGGGCCACCTTCGATTGCGTGTCGTACACCCAGATTTCATTGGATGTTTTTTCAGCGCTGTGCACCGAAGCCGCAACCTTCCGGCCGTCGGGCGAGGCGCGCACGTAAGTGGTAGACATTCCGTCCGGCCCTACCTCTTGAACCTCATGCCCGGAGCGGTTTACCCACGCGATTCGCGATCGCTTCAGCATCGGATGGTAGACCAACACGCCGTTCTCGGATACGGAGAAGTCCGCTGCGCCCGTAGGTTGGAACACGTGGACATTGGTGGCGAGTGCGACTGGTTCCCCGGACAGGCGTAAGCCCTCCACGTCGAAACGCTGCGCGAGCAGGCTCCCTGCTCGCACGTAAAGCAGGTAACTGGCACCGGGTACTTCCGTAGAAGCAACCCATACAACACGCGAGTCGGTTTCCAGGAGATCCTTGGCAGCCCCAGGATTGCCGTACGGGCCCGCTCGCAAACGGAAGCGCGGAATTTGTGGGTCGTAAGCAAGGTACAAGAGGTTTCTTCCCCCGGGCAAAACCTGAGGCCAAAGATATGAATCATTTATGACTTCAGGTTTGCCGCCGCTTGACGGTACAACGACAGTAAGCTGCCGGTTCGACAGCAAAATCCGGTCGGGAGAGAGCCAGGTGCCGCTTGGCGGAACGCGGCGTGGCAGGTCGCTGATCGTCTGCCATGAACTGCCGAGCTTCGGCGTCAGCCGACGCAAAGTCCTGTCGGCCCCGATGTAAACGGAGTCCCCGGCGGGCGACCAGAAAATGGTATTCAATCCCCTTGCGCTTTGAATCTCCATCGGCTCCAAATCGGTGAAGGCTCGAATCCAAAGGCGAAGCTCGCCGTCCTCGTCTAAAGTGGTGAACGCCAGTCGAGAACCGTCTGGCGAGATAGCGAACGAGGTCCGTGCCCCAGCAGGCTGGAACGCGACACCATCGGGTGCCGGAACGATGAACTTCGACGGCATCAAATAACGCTCCGGCGAGCTGGTGTGAAGTGAGACCCACCACACAATCCCCAAAGCCGCACAAATTAGAGCAAGCCAGCCCATGTTCAAAAACTGGGGGATATATTTGCGCGACGATCCAAGGTCGGCCGACAAAGGCTCCAGTTCGTTAACCAGAGTGGTTGCGGCCTCGATAACCTTTTCCGTACGCGTTGCCGCAACAAATCGATAGCCCCGCCCCGGCACCGTTTCGATGAATCGAGGCTTCTCGACCGAATCGCCCAGTGTTTGGCGCAGTTTATTTATTGTGGCATTCAGGCCATGCTCAAAATCCACAAAAGTGTTAGCCCCCCAAACTTGGTCTCGTAGCTCTTCCCGGCTGACAACCTCTCCTGGACGCTGAGCGAGGATAATCAGAATTCGGGCGGGCTGGCGGGCCAATCGGAGAGGTACACCATGCTTTTTCAGCATACCGGCGTCCGGATCCAGCTGGAATGATCCGAATGCGATTGTGCCGAAATGCTGGGGAGATGGCGGCATGCTGATAGTGACAACGGGCAGTTTAGCAGAAATTTAGGATGAGATGAACAGGTTAACTGTAGCGTTTTGAGCAAGTTCGATAGTGAGATTCTAAACTTACCCAGATACGAGACTCTGAGCATTGAATTGCTCAAGGTGTCATGCCAAATTGCAATCCATGCCGTTTAATAAAACAACAATGTGTTTGATTTTTGCAGCTGTTCTGGCAATGGGGCAGTCCCGCACCGCCCAGTGGAAGCCTCAGATTCCGAGAACTTGGTCCTCGCGGGACTTGATAGATTGGGCTACTCCCGTCGCAGGGCTTAACGTCAGGCCGGGTCATTACTCAGAAGAGGAGTATTACAAAGCTCCAGAAGATAACTATCGTACGTACCCCGTCTACGCTCCCGGCAGGGAACCTGCCGGTTATTGGGAGATGCTGCAAAAAATTGGACCAAAGCCTTTGGTTGATCCCTCTGCTCTCCGGACTGAACAGGCGTGGATAGATGCGGGTCGCGATGTATTCGAGCAGGCGGACGTGCTTGCGCTCCGCACATACGATCCCAAAGTCACCGCCTTGGCGCGCTCGCCAGAACTGCTTGCAAGGATAAAGTACGTCTCGCCTGACGGCTCGTTGCGATTGCTCCGGTGGGTTCCGACCGAAAAAGGTGTGGCCCTCGGGTTTGTCAACTGCGGTAGCTGTCACACGCGTGAAGAGCCCGATGGAACGCGCTGGAATGGACCAGCCGCCTATGGAGAGGCAGCGAATGTCCTTCGCGAAGCTTCACAGAACATCGTAGCCAACGCGCCCTTCCACCTGTCGGAGAACTTAGCCGATAACCTGTACCGTGCCTCTGCCGTGCCATGGCTGAGAAGCGATATACATGAACGGCACAAAACCATGACCCAGGCTGAGGCGCTTCCGTTGTACTTGAATTCGCTCTTCCTTTCTAAGGGGGTGATCATGCGATGGAACGGCAGTGTGTTCTTTCCGGCAAAAGTGCCAGATCTGATAGGAGTGGCCGAACGGAAATATCTGGACCACACTGCGACGCACCTGAACAGAGGAATCGGAGACTTGATGCGCTACGCAGCCTTGGTTGGATATGCCGAATCCACGAACTTCGGGCCGCATGAGTTTGTTCCGGCTGAGCAGCGAAAAATGCAGGGTCGGCTTCCTGATGAGGCGTTGTACTCGCTAGCTTTATATCTGCAATCCCTGAAGCCACCGACCAATCCCAATCGCTTCGACGATTCCGCTGCGGCTGGCCAGAGGGTATTTCAGCGTGAAGGTTGCGCCGGCTGTCATGCCCCACCGTTTTATACCAACAACAAGCTGACTGTTGCCAAGGGATTTGTGCCTCCGTCCGGCCTTCCTGCAACGCTGGATGTCTTGCCTGTTAGCGTCGGCACCGATCCTGGCCTTGCAATGAAGACACGTAAGGGGACCGGCTACTACAAGGTGCCATCGTTGAAAGGAGTTTGGTATCGAAAGCACTTCCTTCACGATGCCTCGCTCAGCAGTCTCGGAGAGATGTTCAACTCGGACCGGCTCAAAGATTCCTTTGAACCCACCGGGTGGAATCCGCTCGGCGTCAAAAAACGCGCAGTGCCTGGTCACGAATTCGGTCTCCAGCTAAACGAGCAAGATCGTCAAGCGCTGATAGCGTTTCTGAAGACATTGTGAATAGAAGGCCCACTCGCGCGTCTGTTCAGTCATCCACAGTCACCGGTTAACGCAGAAGCAGATTTATTGGCTAGTTAGGCTAAAAGCGCCGACCCTCTGGACCCGTGATAGCAGGTACAGCATTTTCCGCCAAACTGCGTTGGCGATCATTCTGGCGCTGGAGGCCGCGTAGCTTTTGTTGGAAGTCTTGGGTTACCTGCCACCGGCTTTGTGATTGTGGTTCCGCTAGATCCAGCTTTGCCAGGAAATGAAGACGTGCGGAGAGATGTTGGCTGTGGAGTTGCCGGAGGGCTGTTCCGGTTGAAGGCTCGAGTTCCAGTTCGGCGAAGGCCTCGCTGGTTGGTGCCATTCGCTTTTGGATGTCGCGGTCGAGGGAGGTTACGTGGAGGGCGTTGATTTCGCGGCGTTCGGATTCTATTTTGTTAGCGTTCCGCTTGACGATTCGTTGTCGCGGTCGATCTCTGCCCACAAGCGCGAGTTCACCCGCTATCTTGCTCCGGGCGAGGGCGGCGATCGTGCGGGCGTCGTCAATTTAGCGCAAAAAATGGTGACCCGGTGTGCGAACGCCGTCCGCTGCGTCGAGCTCGATGTTACGAGCAGAATTGGGCTCATTCATTGGGAGAGGGAGTCGAAGGAACATTTCGGGCGTCAACACTTTGTCCTGAAACCAGAAATTTCATCCATCCCGAAGGCGCGAGAATTTGATGTGTTCGACCGGCCGTTTGACCCCTCGGAGTTTCGCTCTACCCACCGCGCTATCCAGGTTGATCGACTCCGGGACAGAAAAGCCTTCGACGGTGACCACACGCGCCCTCTCCAACTTCGCCAATTGCTCATTAGGATGCCCGGGACGCAGTTCGTTATCCCGACCGAACTCAATGATTTCAAGGAAGCGGCCCAACGCATAATCAACCACTTCTGCTCTATGAAAAAAGACCATGAATGAACTTGTACCCTGGCCTGAGACACGAGTCTAGACACAGTGGGCTGGCCAAGCAAAAAAGCACTGGACAGCCAGCTATAGGTTTAGCAGAATCGCAGTAGTCGGAGAGACGGAAGCGAGCTCTGCTGGAGAGCAACT
>JBGTFZ010000022.1:0-79294 GCA_041746955.1 Bryobacteraceae bacterium | reverse complement strand
CGACCAGTGCGTGGCGTTCGCCGGTTTGTGCTGCGTCGTGAGGCGAATCACGCGCTCGATGGTGGCGGCGGGAATACTCGGCGTCCGGCCCGGGCGCGGTGCATCCTTCTCCAATCCGGCGAGGCCCGCTATCAGGAACCGATTCCGCCAACGCGCGGCTTTCTGGTTCGAGATGCCGAGCTTTGCGGCAATGGCCACATCCAACTCCCCGTGGGCTGCCAGCAACACAATCCGCGCTCGCTCCACTTGGCGCGCGGGAAGCGAACGTCCTCGCGCCCACTGCTCCAAGGTGGCTGTTTCATCGCCGGTCAACACCACTGCGGGGGCTACGCGCATCCGATCCGTCTCTTTCGAGTGTAGAGACGGTGCGCGGATGCAATATGTTGCGACTTGTGACGCACTACACTAGCGGTGTCCATTTCACCCCTGAGTTCTTCGACAGCCTAGACTGGAAGGAACATGGCCATGAAATTTTCCTTGGCTACTTTCACACTGATGATCAGACAATCGAAAGGAGCGCGCTCACGCTTGCCGCGACGCATGGAACGATCTTGAAGGTCTTCGACCGCTGTTTTGATGGAGGCATCAGCCAAGATACCCAGATGCTGGCGGCAGTCGTAAGGTTTTGGGCTACTGCGAAGCGATTCAGTGATGACTATCGAGCCAGATATGGCGGGCGCGATGCTCCGGTGACCGAACCGTAGAGCATCTACAATTGTCCCTCGGTCGATCCGCCGCGTCCAGTATCTCGACAGTATGGCGCGCTTAAACTCCATCGTCGCATGCGATCCCCCCTTGCTACCGTTGTCGATATGAAGACGAAACGGCGCGACTTCCTCGCGCTGTGGGCGCAAGCGGCGCTGGCTGCGCAGACGGCGGCGCCACGAACCGCGCTCAGCGGCAGCGAAAAGAAGACACTTCGCGAAGCCGCGCTGATCCTGATTCCCGCCGACGAACGATCACTCGGCGGCGGAGCGCCGGGCGTCGTCGAGTACGTGGATTTGGTCGTGGGAAGCGGCCCAGCTCCGTTGTTGGACGAATGGCGCTGGGGTCTTCAATCGTTGGCGCAGGCGAAGGATCTGAACGGCGCGCTCCTCTCGGCGGCGAAGAACGAATTCCGCCCGAGGCGGCGCGAGGATCACTTCTTCGTGCTGTTGAAGTCCTCGCTGGTGGAGGCTTTCTATACCTCAGAAGAAGGCATCGTGAAGGAGCTGGGCTACAAGGGAATGGGCCACGTGATGGAGTTCCCCGACTTCACCGGAGTTACCACGCGCACGCCTGCCGGATACCGGCCAATGCTGAAGGCGCGCACATGAAGACGTACGACGTCGCCATTATCGGTTCGGGCGCGGCCGGCGGCATGACGGCGCACATGCTGACGCAGGCCGGCCTTGATTGCGTGATGCTGGAGGCTGGGCCGATGCGGAGTCCGGGCCAGTTTCCCATCCACCGTCTGCGGCGATGGAATCTGCCTTACCGTGGACTGCGTGGCGACTACTTTTCCGAGTGGCTGACCGAGACGAACTTCCTGGCCAACGACACGCAGGAGCCGTACGCGGTTGCGCCCGGCGCAGAATCGTTCGAGTGGTGGCGTGTCCGCGCCGTCGGCGGCAAGAGCTTGTTCTGGGCCGGTGTCACTCCGCGATTCGGACCGGACGAGTTCCAACCGAAGGACGGCTTCGATACGCGGTGGCCGATCGCGTACGATGACATCGCGCCATACTACGACCGCGTCGAGGATTGGATTGGCGTATCCAGCACCGTCGAGGCCGTTGGCGGATTCCCACTGAACAAGGGGCTGCGCCCGATGCGCCCGAAGCTGGCGGAGCTTGAGATGAAGAAGGCGGCGGAATCGATGGGACGGGGGCTGAAGATGCTGCCGATTCCAAAGGCGATCCTGACGCAGGATCACCGTGGCCGCCCCGCCTGCCATCATTGCGGACCCTGTTGGCAGGGCTGTGATTCCGGATCGAAGTTCGATTCCCTGCGCGTATTCGTTCTTGCCGCGCGCCGCACGGGCAAGCTGGAACTGATGACGGGCGCGCGGGTTCGATCCATTGAGCTGAACGACGAGGGAATGGCGAAGGCCGTACACTACTGGGATGTCGCGGACCGCGCTTGGCGCGAAGTGCGGGCGAAGGCTTTCGTGCTGGGCGCCGGCTGCATCGAATCGGCGCAGATCCTGCTGAACTCACGCATCGCGAATTCCAGCGGCCTGGTTGGCCGCTACTTGTCGGAACACCTCTACGCCTCGATCGGCGGCTACCTTCCGCAGTTGATGGACCGGGACGTGGTGAACGAAGACGGCAACGGCGCGCATATGTTTATCCCGGACCTGACCGCGAACTGGCGCGGCAAGAAGTTTATTCGCGGGTACCAGATTTTTCCCGGCGGATCGATTCCGGAGACGACCATGGTGGGAAAAAACCTCCCGGGCTTCGGTCCGGACTGGAAGAAGATGGTCCGGCGCTATTACACCGCCGGGGTGGGCGTGACGTTCCAGGGCGAAGTTCTGCCGTACCGCGAAAACCACATCGCTGTGGACGAAGCGCTGAAGGACGACGCCGGGATTCCAGGCGTCCGTTTCCACTATCAATGGCGGGAGAATGAAGCCGCCATGTTCCGCGACATGATCGATGTCGGCCAGGAAATGCTGCGCAAGGCGGGCGCGGAGACGCTGCCGTTGAAGAATCCGAAGCCGCTGGAGTATGGGCACTCCATCCACTACGTCGGCACGGCGCGAATGGGCGCGGACCCCAAGACCAGCGTCACCAACCCCTGGAATCAAACGCACGACGTGAAGAACCTGTGGATCAACGACGCGGGACCCTTCGTCACGGCTGGAAATCAGAACCCGACGCTGACGATTCTGGCCCTTGCCATGCGGTCCAGCGAGCGCATGATCGACCTGCTGAGAAGAAATGTGTGGGTGTGAACTTTTTTGCTCCACAAGTGTAAACTTCGCTGGTATACTCCAGAAGCTGACATGATCAGCACGTCGTTTCCGGATCACGCCCAAGCATTGCCGGAGGCCGCGATGACACGACGGGTTCTGTCCTAGCGCCCGCAAAACCACCGTCTAAACCAAAAGAAGTATTGCTTTTGGTGCGCGGTCAAAATAACCTTCAGAAAGTGGGTATTGAAATGCCAACCTTTTACAGGCATGCGAAGGCAGTTGTTTTTGCCAGTTTAGTTACACTTGTAACAATCCCAGCGACCGCCGAAATTCGGCACATGGTGCTGGGAGTTTACGGAACGAAGAATGTCACACGGCCCAGCCAAGCCCGGATTGAAATCGCGCAAGGCTGGTACGACGTGTATGACTATACTGCCAGCTCATCCACCAATCGCCTGACGGCGCCTGGACACAACTTCACTAAGGATCTGGGCACCCGCGTGTTTACGACGGGTGAACATCCCTACCCACTTACGGGAAACAGGTTCGCCGCCGTCTGCGATATCTCGGGCAGTTCGTTTAAGGTCGTTTTCCGCCCAGGTGGCTGCGGCGGTACGAAACGCATGGATATCACGTCGACAGGTTACGGAGAGAACAAAATCGGGGTTTTGAAGTCGGGAAAACCGGTGGTGATCTCGAAGACGATTGCTGGAATGCCAGCTGGAGTGACCGCTGAAATCTGGTGCGGCACGCGGTTGTGCACAGATGGGGGCACTCGTTACCCCGGGAAGGTCTACCACTCGTCCGGCGGAAACCAGTTTTATCTTGAACTGAAAATTTCGTCGACTGCGGCGCTGGGTTCCCACATTCTGAAGCTAAGGCTAGAGCCCGAAGGCGATGAACCCAAAGACGTCAGCATTCCATTGACCATCGCGACATTGCCCACCGTTGCGCTGAAGACACCCACCAGCGCGCCGGCAATCCCCACCCTGTCCACGTGGGAGAACAACATGACCAAGCTGGCGGCGAAGTGGTGTAACACGAAGAGCCCCACCGCCAAGATGTCGTTTGGGACTGAAAGCCAAGTGTGGTTCTACGATGGCGCACAAGTGTACTTTGACGTCGCCGAGTACACCAAGAATACTGCCTGGAACGCGTGCGGGCTGAACATTGCCCGCCAGTACCGGGACTATGTCCGCGGACTGGACGGGAAAGTGCCCGGATGGCGGGCCTTTACCTCCGGGCTCTCCACGGCCTACCGCATGACCGGGGACCCCAAGTACCTCGATGCCGTCCGCCTGATCGCGTTAAATGGAATCTACGCCAGCGGTGGTTTCGTCCGCACGGACGGTACGCGGGAGACGGCCTACATCCTGCGCGCCATGGTGGACTACGAAAAGCTGACGGGGATTCGTCCGCCAGCGATGGACGATGCGGCGGCGCGCATGCTGGGAATCTTCGACCAGCACTTCGTGTCCGGCACGTTTATCTACCAGCAGATCTACATGGATGGGCTGGCGATGCGGTCGCTGATCGAGTACTGGGAGCTAACCCGTGACCCACGAGTTCCTCCCGCTATCAAGACCGCGTTGAACTGGATCTGGGCGAATGGATGGCAGGAATCTTCCCGGAAGATGTACTTGAATCCTGAGCCGTTGGGTCCACGCTGCGACTGGGGCTGCCAGTATCCGGATACGGAACTGATCAACCTATCAGCCGCCGCTTGGGCGTGGTACTGGTCCATCACCGGGGACACCACGGCCCGGACGCGTGCCGACGAATTGTTTACTCGCGCCCTGGCCACGGATATTTCCTACTCCGGCAAGATCTTTAGCCAGAACTACACCTGGTCGTTTCAGCACGTAAAGTGGAGGTCCCTGCTTAGCGGGGCCAACCGGTAAATCAAAGTTGCGCGCCAGCTCCTGGCGCGCAACTTCCGTTAGCGCGATCGCGAGACCCACCAGGATCCAGACGATCGGCGAGAACAGCAACGACAAAAAGAAAAGCTCCACGTAGAGCATTAACAATGTCGTCTGAAACGCGAACGTAATCGCGTAAATCTCACGGCCCATCGGATGATAGTTTTTCCGGCACCACGCTCGCACTTTCGTCAGGTTCCGGTAGGCCACGAATATTAGAGCCGCAAACAGCCCGAATCCCAGAAAGCCCGTCTCACTGGACGCCTGCACGTAAGTGTTGTGGGACACGTGCCGGGATGAGCGAATTCCCTGCTCTTCCGCAAGACGCTCCTCTCCATCCTGGAACATGTCCGGCCCCACGCCGAAGATCGGGTTACGAAGGGTCATCTGGATGCCCTGGGTAAGGAGGTGCAGGCGGCCCTCCGCCGAACCGGCCGCACGCTGGGCCTCGAGCTGTTCCTCCTCGGTCTTTACCCGGCTGGAGTCGATGTCAAAAATAGTAGTCAGCCGGAGAAGCGTGGTCGAAGGCGCAAGAACCACCAGCATTCCCACAGCGACGCCGGCCCCGATGAGAATCTTTACCTTCTGCTGGCCTGTCACCTGAAAAAACAGGAAAACAACAGCAATCGCGAGAGCGAGAAAACCCGAGCGCGAGCTGGTGAGCACCGCATAGCCCAGCGCCAGAAAGCTTAGTCCCAATGGAATCAGCTTTCCCACTTTCTGCATCCGCCACGTTGCATATCCAAGCAGCGGCACACCCATGATCAGGAACATGCAGAAGAAGTTGGGATCGCTAAGCGTGCCCCCGCCGTCCTGCGCGTCCACTACGCTGCGCCCGGCCATGGACCCTCCGGAAAAAAGCGGGAACAGCGCCGACATTCCCAATCCGAAGGCCGTACTCATCACCATGCCCACCGCTGCGCGGAACGAACTGGTGAAGGCGACGATAATCATCACCGACAAGAAAGTCTTGTACATAGTGATCATGATCTGGATGCTTTGGCCCGGCCAGATGCTGAATAAGGAACAGACACTCATCCAGAGAAGGCAGCCTGCCATGATCCGGCCTCCGGTGGTACTTAGAAGCGCCAGGATGCGTCCCGACATCAGCGCGCCGCCGATCAGGATGACGCTGAACACTAGAATGGGCCGCAGGAATCCAGGCAGAAACTCAATGAACCGGCTTACGTACAGCACCACGTACAGGTATGCGATGTAGTGAAAGATGGTCAGGGCAGCGGGGTCGCGAATGGCAACTACGGGCCGGGTCAGCGCCTGAAGCCGCGTCCGCTTGCTGGAGTCGGTTTCGGGTCCCGCAAGGGCGTCTGGCAGAGTTGGGGTCATGTGTCGCCGGTTCGGAACCGCCCGGGCCGGTACTCTCACCATTATGAACCAGCTATCGGCAGAAACCCGGGTTCAAGTGACGCCGAGGCCGGCAAATCTTGGATTACGCTTTCGAATTTGCGGCGGTTTTGCCACGATAGAGGGATGGACCCCCATCGCTCCGAACGGCTGGCTGAGCTGATCCGGGAATCCCTGCACGAACTGATCAATTTCCGCCTCTCCGACCCCAGAATTGGCTCGATCGACGTTGTGGCCGTGGTTCTGTCGCCGGACAACCGCAAGGCCGTGATCCGGATCTCGTCACCCGACAAGAGGGATCTGACTGCCAGCATCGATGGTCTTCGGCACGCGAAAGCGTTCTTGAGGAAAGAGTTAGCTGCCACTCTCGATCTGTTCCGGACGCCGGATCTCTATTTTGAGGCAGCCACCAAGGCGATCGAACCGGGCCGCCTTCCCGCCCTGCTGCAGCGGGTGCGCCGCGGACGTCCCAGGGAATGAAAAAATCCCCTTATCTTCAACGCATTGTGTTAGCTTTATGGGTAGTCAGCCCGTCCGGATCGTGCACGGAGCCAATCCGCTTCGAAGCCAGCCGCGACGCCATGGGAGGTACGTTTTCGATTGTCGTTTATGGCGATGACCGGACGCGCCTCGAAGGAGCCGCCGCCCTCGCTTTGGAGGAGGCTGCCCGGCTCGATCAATTGTTGTCCAACTACAAGCCGTCAAGCGAGTGGAGCCGGATCAACCGGGAAGCTCCTCTTGGCGACGTGTCGGTTTCAAGGGAGCTGTTTGAGCTTCTGGAAGCGTGTGTCGAGTATGGCCGGGTGAGCGCAGGAACTTTTGACATTACGGTGGGTCCGCTGATGAAGGTGTGGGGCTTTTACAAGGGCTCCGGCAAGCTGCCCCATCGCGCCGAGATTCGCGCCGCCCTTGGCCGTGTCGGCCAGGACAACCTGATCCTTAACCGTTCCCGCCGGACCGTTCGATTTGCAAAGCCCGGGGTGGAGATCGATCCCGGCGGTATCGGCAAAGGCTACGCGGTTGACCGCATGGTCCAGATCCTGAAGCGCGAGGGCGTACGTTCGGCCTTCGTATCGGCCGCGGGCAGCAGTCTGTTCGGACTGGGCCGGCCACCGAGTGAAAGCCGCGGATGGCGCGTGACGGTGCCGAACCCCTACGACGCGCCGCACCCCACTGAAATTTTTCTGCGGGACGCGTCTTTGTCCACGTCGGGTTCCCCGGAGAAGTTCTTCGAGGCCGAAGGGCGGCTTTACACCCACATCATGGATCCCAGAACCGGGTATCCTGCCCAGGGCCGCACGCAGGTGTCTGTAGTTGCGCCGCGAGCGCTGGACAGCGAAGCCTGGACGAAACCCATTTTTATACTGGGGCGCCAATGGGCGTCCCAACACCTACCGAAAGGACTTCGCGCGTTTATCTGCGAAGACAAACCAATTCATTCATGCGCGTGGCTCCAATGAACAGCCGATTTCTCGATGCCTGCCGGCGCAGGCCCACCGATGTCCGTCCCGTCTGGTTCATGCGGCAGGCGGGCCGCTACCTTCCGCAGTACCGCCAGATCCGGGCCAAGCACGGCATCCTCGAAATCTGCAAGCGGCCGGACCTTGCCGCGCAGGTTACGCTGCAGCCGGTTGAGATTCTGGACGTAGACGCCGCGATCATTTTCGCCGATCTTCTTCTGCCTGTCGAACCGATGGGATTGAAGCTGAGCTTTGTCGCGGGCGAAGGGCCCAACATCGCCAATCCGATCGAAACGCCTACCGATATCGACGCGCTGTCCACGTCGAATACCGACGAGCTGGGCTATGTCGGCGAGTCGATTCAGATGGTGACGCGCGCCCTGGCCGGCCGCGTTCCTGTGATCGGCTTTGTTGGCGCGCCGTTTACCCTGGCCAGCTACATGATCGAGGGTGGACCGTCGCGAAATTTCCTTCGAACGAAGCAGATGATGTACCGCAACGAGACTATGTGGCGGCGTTTGATGGGCAAGCTGGTGGACGTGCTGGGATCGTTCGCGCTGTTGCAGGTGGCGGCGGGCGCGAAGGCAATCCAGGTGTTCGATAGCTGGGTTGGCGCGCTGGGCTCCGACGACTATGTTCACTATGTCGCGCCTTACTCCCGCGCACTGATTGAGCGCATCCGCACCTCGAACGTTCCAGTAATCCATTTCGGCACGGGCGTGGCAGGCTTCTTCCGCGAACTGCATGCCGCTGGCGGCGACGTCATGGGCGTGGACTGGCGGATGAATATCGATCAGGCGTGGCTGGACATCAGCTACCGATCCGCAGTGCAAGGAAATCTCGACCCGGCGGCGTTGTTCGCGCCGCTGCCGGAATTGAAGAACAAGATTCACGAGATCCTGCGCCGCACCGGCAACCGCCCCGGCCATATCTTCAACCTGGGCCACGGCATCCTGCCCGAGACGCCCGTCGATTCCGTCAAGGCGGCGGTGCAGATCGTCCGCGACTTCCGCGCCTAAAGTGCCGGGTGTCATCGTCGTTGGCGGTGGCATCTCGGGTTTATCCGCCGCGTACTATCTTCAGCGCGCGGGCCATCGCGTCACACTGATCGAGAAGCAGCCGCGTCTTGGCGGTCTTCTCGAAACACGCCGCGTCGATGCCTGCCTTATCGAAGCCGGTCCCGATAGCTTTCTTGCGGCCAAGACGGCTGCGCTGGACCTGATTCGCGATCTTGGGCTTGTGCCCGAGGTCATCGATTCGAACGACCATCAACGGCGGACGTTCATTCTGCGCGACGGGAAGCTGTTGCCCATACCGCAGGGACTGGTGCTAATGGCCCCGGCGGACTTTGACGCATTGGGCGGCAGCCCGTTGCTTTCCGCCGAAGCATGCAGCCGCGCGCGCGAGGAACTCCAGCGGCAGCCGAAAGCCGGTCCGCTGCCGGACCGCTCCATCGGCGATTTCGTCCGGGACCACTATGGACCTGAGTTTGTCGACTATCTGGCCGAGCCGCTGCTTACCGGCGTCTTCGGCGGCGACGTAGACCAACTGAGTCTTCGCGATGTGCTGCCGCGTTTTGCGGACCTCGAAGCGCGCTACGGCAGTGTCAGCCGGGGCTTGCAGCAGGAGCGTTCCGCTGCGGCAGGCTCACTGTTCAAGACCCTTCGCGGCGGCCTCGGCCAGCTTGTGGACGCACTGGATTCCGCACTCTCCAATGTCGAGCGCATCTCCGGCGAAGTGACCGCAGTCGAGGCCGGTGTTCGAGTCCAAGTGGCGGGCGAATGGCTTATGGCGGATCATGCCGTGATCGCCGTCCGCACATGGCAGGCGGCGCCGCTGCTGGCTGGCGCGGATTCCGGATTGGCCAAGCTGCTGGAATCGATTCCCTATTCGTCCGCAGTCACCGTCGGACTTACTTACCCCGAGGCGGGATTCCCCCACCCGCTGGATGGCTTCGGCTTCCTTGTGCCGAAGGTGGAGCGGCGCGCCATCGTCGCGTGCACCTGGATCAACCGGAAGTTTGACCATCGGGCTCCGCCGGGACGGATCGTGCTGAGGGCGTTCCTTGGAGGAGACCAGTGGGCCATGGAGGCATCCGACGATGAGATCGTTGCCGCAGTCCGCGAAGACCTGAAGCGCATCATGGATGTCCCGGATGCACCCAACGCCGTCTCGATCGCCCGGTGGTCACGGTCGATGCCGCAGTATCTGGTGGGCCACAGCGGCAAGGTGACGGAAATTCGCGCGCGCGCCGCCGCGCTTGCCGGAATTCATCTGACAGGCAACGCCTTTGAAGGCATTGGAATTCCCGACTCCATTCGGGTCTCGAAGGCGGTCTGCGACGCGATCGCGCCGGCATGACAAAGTATGCGGGCCCAGACCGGGCCGAAGATAGAATCGAAGAATAGAGTTCAAGGAGGACTCAACGGTATGACAAAGAAGATTGCGCTGATGGCTCTCGCGGCCACGGTTGCCTTTGGGGCCGACGACGACGAGAAGAATCGCCTGGCGGAAGCGACGATGGTCCTGAGCGAGATGACCGGGATGAACGACAAGGGCATCCCACGCGACTTGATCGACAAGTCGGAGTGCATCATTGTCATCCCCAGCCTGAAACAGGGTGGTTTCATCTTCGGAGGTAAGTATGGGCGCGGCTTTATGAGCTGCCGAAATTCATCGGGTAAGGGCTGGCACTCCCCGGCGGCGATCCGCACCGAGGGCGGAAGCTTCGGACTCCTGATCGGAGCCCAGGCCGCGGACGTGATCATGGTGGTGAAGAGCCGCAAGGGCGCCGAGAAACTGATGGCGAGCGAGTTCACGCTGGGTGGCGAGGCGGCCGCCGCAGCTGGACCGGTCGGGCGCAGCTCCACCGCGATGACTGACGCGCAAATGTCCGCGGAAATTCTTTCGTGGTCACGCTCGAGGGGCGTTTACGGCGGGCTAAGCCTTACGGGAGCGACCATCCGGGAGGATCAGGAAGGCAACAAAGCGCTTTATGGGAAAGAGATGACGTCGAAAGCCGTGTTGACATCGAACGTCAGCTCGATGGAGTCGAAGCCCTTTACAAGTCTCCTCACGAAGATCTCGCCGTCCCGGAAATCCTAACGTCCGAAGATACTCCTCATGGGTGGCGGCGGTTCGGTTTTACGGATCGCCCGCCACAGAATCTCATTCAGTTCGTCGTCATCGATCTCGTCGGCTTCCTCGAAATTCATGCGCGCCGACTTGGCCGCGCCGGGCGCAGTTCCCGGATTTCTCTCCTCAATCGATTGCTTCGGCTGGACTGCCGTATAAGTCCCTTCCCTTGCGGTGTTGCGGAAGGCCGGCGCCATCGGCATCGCGCCCGCGTCGAAGTGCGTCATCGGACTTAGGCCCAGGATCAACTCCATCGTGCGCAGCATTGCAGCCGTGTTGTAGAACGTGGAGTCGATGCCACGGCCCAACGAATAGGGCGACACGACGAACGCGGGCGAGCGGTGCGAATCGACATGGTCCGGGCCGTTCTGCGCGTCGTCCTGCAGAACGAAAATAGCGGTGGACCTCCAGAAGCGCGTCTTCGATACCGCCTCCACAATCATGCCCAGCGCGAGATCGTTGTCGGCCATCGCGGCCGTGGGCGAATACTTTCCCGGAGACGTCCCCGACGTGTGATCGTTACCCAGGCGAATCATCATCAGGCTGGGCATCTTCCCCTCGCGATCGAACTGAACCACATCCTCCGCGAAGATCTTCGCCCTCTCGACATCCAGGTAGTCGAGATCGAAACCGCGAAATTTGGCGTTCGTCACCGGCGCGAGAACCGGGTCCCGCACGCCGTCGATCTGCACTTCTCCAGTAGGCGCGGCCTTCGCCTTGTTGTCCACCCACCAGCCGTAGTTGCGAATCGACAAGCCCTTTGCGAGCGCGCTATTCCACAGGCGTCCAGCGGGCGGAAGGGCGGCCGGTTCCCCGCCTTCGTAGTCGTAGTGGCGGCGGCGCTGGCTATACGTGCTGGGCCACAACTTCATCACGTAGTCCGGCGCGATAGCGGCGGTAGACCAGTTGTGCCCATCGGCGCTGACGTCGGCGTTCACATAGAAATTGTCCAGCAGCACAAAATCGCGGGCCAACTTCCGGTGGTTCGGCGTCGAGTCCTCCGTAAACAGCGTCAGCGATGGGTCTCCGTTGCCAACACCCAGATCGCCCAGCACCTGATCGTAGGTGCGGTTCTCCTTCACCACATAGATCACGTGCTGAATTGGGCTCTTCGAAGCCGTATTGCCCGGCACGACGGCATTGCTGGCGCGCGCCTGATCGAGAAGCTGATCACGGTACGGCGAGTTGCCAATCACCACTTCCGTTGCGATGCCGTCCGCCGCAACCACCGACGCCGTGCCACGCTGCAGATTGCCTACATAGCCCGGGTTGCGGATGCCCTCGTGGGAAACGAGAATCTGTTTGCCCGGTTGCGGACCATTCGGGTTCGGAAAACTGCCGGAGCCCTTGCCGTTGGTGATGAACACCCGACCGCCGGGAAGCACGCGCGCGGCCGTCGGATACCAGCCAGTGGGGATGAAGCCCAGCACCGACGTTCGCGGGCCAGAGATGTCGGCCACCGCGACGGCATTGGCGTCGGAGCAAACGGTATACAGCCGGGTCTGATCGGAATTCAGCGCAAGTGCGGAGGGAGTCATACCGGCGGGCTGGCGCGGAGACAATGCGACGCTAAGCGTTTCGACAACCTGCGCGCCGCCACCGTCGTTCAGGCCGATGACATACACGTTGTTGGTATTCGCGGCGGCGACGAACAGGCGCGCCTGCCACTCCGGCTTCTCGCCTTCCTCCACGGTTGGCCGCCTGCCGCTCCACACCATGTCGGTGGGATGCGGACCGACACGTATCGTAGCCAGTCGCTCTCCCGTTTCGGCCTTATGACGGAACACGGCCGCGTCCGCCCAACTGGAGACGAAGAACGATTGTCCGTCGGGATGGAAAAGAATCCGGTACGGACGCCGGCCAGTGCGTATCCGTTCGATGATCATGCCGCTTAGCGGGTTGATCACCGCGATCATGTCGCGGTGAAGGATCGCGGCATACAGAAGCCGGCCGTCCGGAGACACCGTCACGTCGCCCACGAAATCCTGATGCTGCCGGGAGGCTTCGGGAACCACCACAAATGTGCGGGCCGGGGAAAGCTGGCCGTCCTCCGCAAGCGTGAATTCAAACACACTGGCCTTCGCTCCCCCGCCCACGTAGACTTTCTTGCCGTCCGGGGAAAGAGTTAGTCCCAGCCACGCGTCCACCACGGGCACGCGCGCCACTTCCTTCAAAGTCTTCGCATCGAAGACAGCGATGGATGGCGGCCGGTAGCCGCAATGCAGCACGAGAAGGAACTTTCCGTCGGGCGTCATCGCGGTGGACATCGGGAACGTGTCCAAAGGAATCTGCTGGCCGGCCGGGCGCAACCGCCAGCCGGAGTTCAACATGACGCTGCCGTCTGTCTGCGGGCCAGTCGTTGTGGGAGGGGCGTCCTGCGAAACAAGATAGGCCGCGCCGCCAAGCAGCAATGCAAAAGCGAAAAGTTTCATTCGGAGAACCTCTGTGCGATCGGGAAGCGGCGTCCTATGCCGAAGGCTTTCGTCGTCACCTTCAGTCCAGGGGCCGCCTGCTGCCGCTTGTATTCGTTACGGTCCACTTTGTTCACCACGTCGCGAACCAGCTCAACCGGAAGCTGGTAACGGGACGCGATTTCCGATGGGGCCAGCGTCTCCTCGACGTAGCCATGCAGGATGCGGTCGAGAACGTCGTACTCCGGCAGCGAGTCGGTATCCTTCTGGTCCGGCCGCAGCTCCGCCGACGGGGGCTTCGCAAAAACACTCTCCGGGATTGCGCCAGGATGGCGCTGGTTGGCAACACGGCACAACTGATACACCATCGTTTTCGGCACGTCGCTGATGACGGCCAGCCCGCCGCACATATCGCCGTACAGCGTCGCGTAGCCGACCGCCATTTCGCTCTTGTTGCCCGTGGTCAGGACGATCGCGCCCCATTTATTAGAAAGCGCCATCAGCGTGACGCCCCGCAAGCGGGACTGTAGATTCTCCTCCGCCACATCGGGCGGAGCCCCCGCAAACAGCGGAGCCAGCGTGTCGATCATCGTGCGATACGCATCCCGCACCGGCGATACTTCGAAACGGATCCCAAGATTCTCCGCCAGCGCGCGCGCGTCGATAAGGCTGTGATCGCTGGAGTGCGGGCCCGGCATCCCAACACCCGTGACGTTTTCGCGGCCCACCGCATCGGCCGCGATTACGGCAACCAGCGACGAATCGATTCCGCCGGAGAGGCCAATCAACACCTTTTGAAATCCGCACTTGGCGATGTAATCGCGCGTGCCCAGCACCAGCGCTTCATAAGCGGCGTCGCATTCCTCGCCCAGGTTCTCGCGCTGATCGCCCGCGCCCGTGTCGAGATCGGCCATGACCAGATCTTCGGCGAACGACGGCGCGCAGGCGATGACGTTGCCCGCGGCGTCCATCGCAAAGCTGGACCCGTCGAACACCAGTTGATCGTTGCCGCCCACCTGATTTACATAGACCAGCGGCAGCTTGTATTTCCGCGCGGTGGATGCAAAGATCTCGCGCCGCAACGCGCGCTTTCCCATGTGATATGGCGAGGAGTTGATGCTGATCATGACGTCGCCACCTTGTGCCGCCAGCTCTTCCACGGGGTCGCGCTGATACAGACGCCTCTCCCAATACTGCTTGTCGTTCCAGGCGTCCTCGCAGATGGTCAACACGGCATTCCTGCCGCCAAGGCCCACCAGTTTCTGGCTTTCGGCAGGGTGAAAATACCGGCCCTCGTCGAAAACGTCGTAGGTTGGCAGCAGCATCTTGTCCTGCCGGAACAGAACGCGCCCCGCCTGCAACACGACGGCGGAATTGTGAACGCGTTTGCCGGCGCTGCGCTCCGCACGGCTGATTGTCCCGCAGACGATTGCCAGCGGCAGCTTCGCCGTGTCCCGCGCGAGAGAGTCCAGACTTTCGATCGTCCGTTCCACAAAGCTGGGCTTCTCAACCAGGTCGCGCGGTGGGTAACCGGTGACGGCGAGCTCGGGAAATACGACCGTGTCAGCGCCCAGCGCGGCGGCGCGCGCCGAGAAACCGGCAATCTTGCGAATATTGCCCGCGAGATCGCCGACCGTGGTGTTGACCTGCGCGAGCGCAATGCGCATGGACCTTCAATTGTAGCGTTGGACCCGGACGCGAATTTATCCGCCGATGGAGTGCATCGGGCGCGGCGGCGGCACGAATTGTACGCCGTTGTTGATCTCGTGTCCGATCCACTTGCGCCTGATGTTCTCGCGAAGTACGGCGGCGATTTCCTCGTCCGGAGCGCCCGAGCGCAGGAGATGCTTCACGTCCATCTCTTCAATCGCGAAGAGGCAATAGCGCAGCTTTCCATCCGACGTCAGCCGGATGCGGTTGCAGTTCAGACAGAAGGGCTTCGAAACGCTGGCGATAAATCCGACGCGGCCCTTGCCGTCGGCCCAGCGGTATTCGGTGGCGGGGGCGCGCCCGTCCTGATCGGGAATCGCCTCCAACGGACCAATCTCGCGGGCCAGCGTCGCCAGAATCTCATCCGCTGTCAGGACCTTCGTGCGGTCCCACAGCCCCTGATGGTCCAGCGGCATGAACTCGATGTATCGGATCTCGATGCCACGCTCGCGGCCAAAGCGGGCAAGCGGAACGATGTCGGGCTCAAGAAGATTCTTCACCGCCACCGCATTGATCTTGACGACCGGAAATCCAACCTCCAGCGCCTTGTCGATGCCTTCCATCACCCGGTCGAAATCGTCGCGGCGCGTGATCTGCGCAAACCTCTCGCGGTCTAGCGTATCCAGGTGAACGTTCAGGCGGCGCAAGCCCGCGTCGTAGAGGCTCTGCGCCTGCCCGGCCAGCAGCACGGCGTTGGTGGTAAGCGCGATGTCGCGGATGCCGGGAACTTCCCCCAGCATCGCAATCAGCCGGTCCAAATTCTTACGGACCAGCGGCTCCCCTCCGGTGATTCGAATCTTGTCGACGCCCAGCGGCGCGGCCACGCGAACGAAGCGCTCGATCTCCTCGTACCGGAGAATCTCGTCGTGAGAGATGTAGTCGATGGGCCCTTCCGGCATGCAGTAAAAGCACCGGATGTTGCACTTGTCGGTGACGGAAATCCGCAGGTTGTTGTGGATCCGTCCGAACGTGTCGATGAGGGGCGCGCCCACTCTAGCCCAGCGCCAGCATCCGCTCAATCGGGCGGCGGGCGGCGTCCATCAGGCCGGGAGCGAGTTCAACACGTGGGCTGAGGGTTGCAAGGCAGTCGCGAACCTTCTCCAGCGTGTTCAACCGCATGTAGGGGCACTCGCTGCAATTGCAATTTTCGTTCGGCACGAAGTGGAATTTCTTGTGTGGCGCGCGGCGTTCCAGACTGAACCTTACTCCGCTCTCGGTCATCACAATAAACTCGTCCGCCGGGTGGTTGACGCACCAATCGATGATCGCCGACGTGGAGCCAATGAAATCGGACATGTTCAGCACGTCTTGCGGGCACTCCGGGTGCGACGCAACCAGTGCGCCCGGATGCTGCATCCTGGTTTTGGTCAGACGCCGCGCGGGAAACGTTGCGTGAACAATGCAGGCGCCCTGCCAGATCTTCATGTTCTGGCGGCCCGTCTGCCGCTGAACGTAATTGCCCAGATTAATGTCCGGCAGAAAGAGAACCGGCTGGTCCGCCGGGATCGAGTTCACCACAGCGACGGCATTCCGCGAAGTGCAGACGATGTCGGAAAGCGCCTTCACGTCAATCGAAGTGTTGATGTACGACACTACGGCGTGGCCGGGATTCTTCGCCTTCCACGCGCGAACCTGATCCGCCGTGCAGCTTTCGACAAGTGAGCAGGAGGCGTCGCGATCCGGAACGACGACGATGCGCTCCGGATTCAGCGCCTTCGCGGTTTCCGCCATGAACCATACACCGCAGAAAGCGATCACTTCGCCCTCGAACTTCTGCGCCAGCCGGGCCAGTTCCAGCGAATCGCCGACAACATCGGCCAATTCCTGAATCTCAGCCTCCTGATAATGGTGGGCCAGCACAATCGCCTTGCGACGCTGCTTCAGATCTAGAATTTCTTCGGTGATGGACGCTACCGCGGGCATGTCTTTCGGGGGACGGACTTCTCCCTTTATTCTCCCACTTATCGGATGGGTGAAAACGCCAAAGGTCGCAGGAAAGCGCTGGAAATATTGGACACGATCTCGCCATCGGAGAGCCCCGGCGTGCCCCGCAGTTTCAGCCAGTCCGGATCGGCCAGAAACGTATTCCAGTTTTTCTCGCGGGCGGCAAAGCTGTCGTACGCCAGCATGTACACCAGGCACGGCTGATTCGGCCCCGCCAGCATTTCGCCGAAGAAAACCGGATCGAGACCGGTCTTGCGGAAAATCGCGATCTCGCCGTCGTTGAACATGCCAATCTTCTTCTGCAAGGTCTGCGCGGTGCTGGATTCATAAGTGCGAAGTTCAAACAGACGCGCTTCTGGCGCCGCCTTCACTGCAACCTCCGGCATTCCCGTGAACGATCGAAGAATCTGGCGTTCCATGCGCAGGTACGCCGCATCCGACGCCTTCGGCAGCTTCGCCCAGCCCTGCTCCATCGCGGCCAACGACGCCCAGCTTCGAACGGCAAGAAGGAACGGCGCGCGGGGCGCGAGGTTGGAGGTGAAGTAGCCGATACCCGACGCACCGGCATCCTTCGACGCGGGCAGGTCGGCGGTCTTGAGGTATTCGACCGCGCGGCCCGGCATATTGTCGGTGGTATTCCGCAGGTAGAAGTATCGAAGCTCCAGGATCGTTGGCTGAGCATTCGGCGTTTGTGCGGCAAGCATGGCGGGGAGTGCGAGAAAAGATCGGCGATGCATCAGGACCCCGATTATATCGAGGGCTGCTTGATCGCCTGAATCAGCGCCTCCATGTGATGCACGTATTTGTCCAACGCGCGCCGGCCGGCGGCGGTCAACTTGTACTCCGTGCGGGGGACGCGGCCGTCATAGCCTTTCGTGCAGACCAGATAGCCCACTTCTTCCAGACGCCGCGTGTGGACGCTGAGATTGCCGTCGGTCAGGTCCAGCCCGCCCTTCAGTTCCTTAAACGTCAGGACGTCGCTTGCGGCAAGCGCGGCGACAATGCCCAGCCGGACACGCTCATGAATGACGCCGTCCAGATCCATGGGACTCGCTGGGGAATCGGCCCCGCTGCGCCTTCTGGTGCGCTTTGCCAGCATACGGACATCCTATCAGCGAAGTGCTTTGCCGGGGAGAGTCAATTACGCGGCAAACAGCGGAAGCTGCGGACTGTAGGGCGTCCATGACGGCGTGGCGCTTGCGAACCCGTGCCGGGCCCTTATCTCCGCAACGCGGCGCTTCAGCATCTCCGGATACTCGCCCCTAAGGAAGGCTCCGTCGGCGAACAAGTGCCGGTATCGCGGGACCAGTTCCGGATACACGCGCTCAAGAAACTCAAAAAACACTCCGGCGGAAGCGGGCTTCAGAAATACCGCTCCCGCGTGAAAGCCCGTCGCGCCCGCGGCGCGGCTCAGCCGGGCGATCGCGTCGATTGACTCCGGCGAATCGTTCAATCCCGGAAGCAGCGGCGATGCCGTAACGCCCACGGTGACCCCGGCCTCTACCAGCGAGCGCACAGCGGCCATCCGAAGATCCGGCCGCGGAGCCTTCGGTTCCAGCAGCCGCGCCAGATCGCGATCCATCGTCGTGATGGTGACGGAGACTTCCATGCGGTTTCGCCGGTTCACCTGCGCGATAAGTTCCGCATCCCGCGCGACGAGGTCCGATTTCGTGATCAGCGAGATGCGGTGGCCGTAGTCGCCGGCGGCGATCTCCAGCATCTTCTGCGTCAGGCCGTAGCGGCGCTCCGCGGGCTGGTATGGGTCGGTGGCGGTTCCAATAGCGATTCCATCGCCGGACGGGATGCGCCGAAGCTCCGTCGCGAACGCCGAGGCGGACCACTTCTTGGCGAAGATCTGCGTCTCGAAGTCGTCGCCGGGCGAGAGCTCCATAAACTCGTGCGTGTATCGCGCGAAGCAGTAACGGCAGGCAAACTCACAGCCGCGGTAAGGGTTGATCGTCCACGTGAACGGCAGCCGCCGCTGGCTTTCGCAGCGGGTGATCCAACGGCGGGAGTCCAGCTCTCGATATTCGACCCGCGACTTCGCATCCAGCACGGGGCTTTCGGCGGCAAGTTTGGCGATTCCGACGAGTGGCACCCGGCTAGTTTCGCTGTTTATTCGCCCAGTGTCAAGGGCTTAAATTAGGGTTTTGACTTGAAAGCTACAATACGATAATCGCCGCCGCTAGCCGCCCCGTCAGTAAGGCCATGGCGTCCCGTCCGGCTGCCGGATGGCCGGCCTCAAACGGCGAACATAGGGGTACTTCTTCGCAGCCGCTTCGTTCACTTCGATTCCCAGTCCCGGCTTGTCGTTGACGGTCACAAAGCCGTTTGCATACTTCGGGATGTCCGAAAACACTTCCAGAACTGCCGGACCCCAGCCCGTCGCGTATTCCTGGATGCCGAAGTTTGGAACGGACAGGCTGACCGCCGCGTTCGCCATATGAGTGATTGGCGAAATATTGCCCGGCCCATGCCACGCGGTGAGAATTCCGTAGGGCTCGCAAACGGTGGCGATTTTCTTGCCAGTGGTGATGCCGCCGCAATGGGCCAGATCGTGCCGCACATAGTCGATCAGGTGTTCGGTGATCAGATACAACCCGTCCCATTGCCCCGTATAGATTTCGCCCATCGCAATCGGCGTCGTGGTCTGTTGACGAATCAACCGGAACGTATCCAGATGCTCCGGCCGTAGCGGGTCTTCAAAGTAGAACAGCCGGTAGGGCTCCATCGCCTTCGCCAACTGCAGGGCCTGCGATGGCGTGATGCGCTCATGCACGTCGTGCAGAAGCTCGATTTCCTCGCCGCACGTCTTGCGCAGATGGTCGAACAGTTTCGGCAGGGTGCGCGTGTAGGCCGCCGGGTCGAACACCTCGTCTGGCGGCATTCCCTTCGAGAACGCTGCTTCGGTGGCGGCGCGCTGTTTCTCCGTCGCGGGCACCGCATAGCCGCCCTCATTGCCCGGAAGGGCCACCTGAACTTTGATGACCTTGTAGCCTTCGGCCATCAACTTCTTCACGCCGTCTTCCACCTGCTTGAAGTCTCGGCCGCCGGTGGAGCGGTAGGTCAGCATCCCGTCGCGGACCTTGCCCCCAAGAAGTTCATACACGGGCAGACCGGCCACTTTGCCCTTGATATCCCACAGCGCCATGTCGATGCCCGAGATGGCCGACATGTGCACGCTGCCGGAGCGGTAGTAGGGAAGGAAGAACAGCCGTTGCCAAAGCCGTTCCAGCTCCATCGGATTCTGGCCCAGCAGGCCCGGCGCCAGATGCTCCTCCAGAAATTTGGCGACACCCAGTTCGCTGCCGCTGCATGTGGCGTCGCCCCAGCCAATCAGCCCGGGCTGGTTGGTGGTGATCTTGACGATGACGTAGTTGCCCAGGGGAGCCTTTTGCGGATTGGTGACGATGACGTCCACCGCCGTGATGCGGATCGACCCGGGTGCCTTTACGGCAGCCTGCTGCGCCAATGCGGGCAGCGGAGCCGCGGCTAGCGCGCCTAGAAAATTGCGGCGCTTCATACGGCCTCCGTCCGGCTGAAGAACTTGCGGAAGCTGAACAGACGGTCGTTTGAGCGGTCCTTGTCCCACTGCGGCGTCGGCTCAAAATACCCGCCTTCGCCCAGATGCTGTTTCACCACTTCCTCGTTCAGTTTGAAGCCCAGGCCCGGACTTTCCGGCACCTTGGTCATGCCCTTTTTCGAGAATGGCTTTGTCAGGCCGGGAACTTCCACCATGTCCTCCCACCATTCGACGTCGACTCCGTGATGCTCCAGGACCAGAAAGTTCTCCGTCGCCGCCGCGCAGTGGATGTTCGCGAAGAAGCTGACGGGCGTGCCGGCGAAGTGCATCGCCATCGGGAGGCCATACTCGCCGCACATGTCGCCGACTTTCTTCGTCTCCAGAATTCCGCCGGAACTGGCGAGGTCCGGATGGACGATGTCCACCGCATGATTCTGCGCCAGCTTGACGAATTCCTCCTTCAGATAAATGTCTTCGCCGGTCAGCGTGGGCACGTCGATGGCGTCGGTGATCTTCTTCCACAGATCCGTGTACTGCCAGGGAATCATGTCTTCCAGCCAGGCCATGTTGTACTTCTCCAGCGCCTTGCCCAGGCGGATGCAGGAGTTGACGCCGATATGCCCGAAGTGGTCCGCCGCCAGCGGAATGTCGATGCCCACGGTTTCACGTACGGCGGCCACATAGTCGGCCATCATGGCGATGCCTTTGTCCGTTGCCTCCATGCCGGTGAACATGTGCGGCGTCATGTTGAACTGGCGCATGTCGGCGCCGACGGGTTTCGTCAGCGTGCCCGGCGTGCGGGCCACAAGGCCGACGCCCAGGTCCATCTTCAGCCACGTGAAACCTTGATCGCGGCGCGCCTTTAGACGGCCCGCGAAGACCTTCGGGTCCGGCGACATGTCGGTGTCGGCGTACAGGCGGATTTCATCGCGGAAACGCCCGCCCACCATTTGATACGCCGGCGTGTTGTACGCCTTGCCGGCCAGATCCCACAGCGCCATCTCGACTCCGCAGACGCCGCCCGCCTGCCGCGCGTGGAAGCCAAATTGTTTGATCTTCCGGAAGATCTTGTCGACGTTGCAGGGGTTCTCGCCCAGCAGCCTGCTTTTCAGCATCAGCGCGTAGTTCTTGCTAGCGCCGTCGCGGACCTCGCCATATCCGGTAATGCCCTGGTTCGTGTCGATCCGGATCAGGTGGCAAAGCATCGGCGCCTTCTCGACGGTGGCGATGCGCAGATCGGTAATCTTCAGATCCGAGGGTTTGGAGTTCGTGTTCGTGTTCTGGGGAAGCGCTTCAAGCGTCTCGTCCGCCCAGAAAGTGCCTGCGGCCAGCCCGGCCGAGGCAGAGAGAAAAGACCGGCGTTTCATGCGCGCCATTCTATCGAAGGCGCGGCGGATGTGCGCTACGCCTCGACGACGCGCTCCACCAGGATGGTTTCAGTGGATGTCATGCGCCCGCGGGCCAGCAGCACCTTCGGGTCGAACGGAATCTCGGGCTTCATGAATTCCAGCGTCAGCATGGCTGTAGCGCCCTCCTCCGGAAGCTCGGCGGAACGCTCCGGTCCAAGGATGCCGCGCGTCGCCGCGAGGAAGACTTCCGTGCCGATGGCGTGGATCGAATCGCCGACGTACATGTTGATCACGTGGCTATTGAAAGCGCGCGTCAGGTTGGCCCCAAACTCGGCCAGCGCCTTCACGGCTTCGGTGGGCTTCTGTCCAGAGAGCTTCACGAACTTGCCGATGGCGACGCCCGCCTTCGTCGCGTCGTCGATGATGCGCGTCTCGGCAAACAGCATTCCGGTGAGGCGCGGATCGTCCGGCGGCACGGCCTTCAGGACTTCGCCGGCCTCCTGCGGACGAAATTCTTTCTTCAGATCGGACTCGGCCAGCACGTTCTGAAAGTCCTTCAGCATTTCCACCATTCGCTCCACTGTCGCCTTGCGGCCCAAAGCCGAAGCAATGGCCGCTTTGTCCATGATGTCGAGATCCAGGGCGGGGTCAAGCGCGGCGTAGGCCAGCAGGACCTTTGCCGGAAGGCGGTTGCGGAATCGCTCCGCTTCGGTGAAGTACGAACCCACGATCAGGCCCCGCAGCCGCGTGCGGATGGCCGCAGCCATGGCCGCATAGCGGGCGTCCTTCTTGTCGGATGAAAGCTCCAGCCAAGCCGCCCCGGCGATCGCCGCCGCTTCTTCCGGCATCGCGACCTGAAGCGACAGCAATACATTTCCAAGCGACTTCGGCCCGTTGACGATCACCTCTTCTGAGCGTGCGTCGACAAACTCGGCGAATGCCGCGGGGGATTTCATTGTGCGAGGGAAGTAGGCCTTTGCGATCGGCTTCAGCCGGGAAATCAGTTCGCTTTTTTCCATCTCCCGCCGCGCGTACAGCATTGAGTAATTCATCTCCAACTTGTTCTGATGGACACGCAGGCGCGGCGTCGCTAGTTCCTTCGCGGAAATTCCCATGGCCAGCGACAGGACGCTGATCCGCTCATTGTTCGCGACGCGGTCCGAGGAATCGGCGGTGTAGATCAGAACGCGGCCGTCCTGTTCTTCGATCTTCGCGCTGGCGATCGACTGGTTGACATGTTCGATCTCCCCGCGTAGGAATGGCAGCGTGATCTCGGTGTGCGTCTGGCGCGTCACGCCGTGCGTCACTTCGCCAAGGCCAATCGAGATGCCGGGATGCGGGTTGACGAACAGGAAGTCGAAGTCGCCGCGAATGGCGCCGTCGAAGAAGCGCTGCACGCCCGCCGGGTCGGTTGAGAAGTCAAAATGGACATCCAGCAGCACCTGATCGGTCGATTCTTTCTGGAACGTGTGCGTGATTTCGAAGTTGTACTTCTTGCGCATGGCCTCCAGAGCTTTCTCGTAGAAGGTCTGGCGGTGGCGCAGGAACTCGCCGATTGAAATCCGGAGCCTGTCGAAATCGCCGGAGTCCAGCGAAGTCTTGCCGAGAAAGTCCGCGAGTTTCCGGCGCAGCAAGCCGTCCAACGACTTGAAGTCAGCTTTCGACGCGGCGTCCAGCACGCGGCCCACGTTCAGATTCTGTTCGGAAAAGAACTGAAGGCTTTTCAGCGTCTCTTCAATAATCGATCCGTCAAGAACTTTCAGGGTCAGTGCGGCAATCTTGCGAATCTCGCCATTCGGCTTGGAAAGAAGATTGAGGAGCGGGCCGGTGGCGATGGATTCCAGGTATTTTCCCGCAGGCGTATCGAGGAACGAAACGGACTTCAGTCGATCTTCAAGAAGCTTCTTGATCCCCGCTGAGTTCGACGTGGCCAGCATGTTGGCAATGTCCTTGATAGGGTCGAGATCCACCTTCTCGTCAATGCTCTTCATCAGCGTGGATGCCACCGCATGCGGCAGCTCGCGCCACTTCTTGATGAAGCCGGTGACGCGCTCATGCACGCGGTCGAAGCTCTTCTGAAGGTCCTTCACCTCGACGCCGGCAAGGTGCGCGATCAGATTCTCCGCACCATCGATTCCATGCGTGGCCAGCAGTTCGCTCAGCTTCTTGTCTTTGTCGGTCCATTTCTCAACCGCCGCCAGCGAAGACACAATTTGCTGGCCGTGCACGCCGAACACCGCCTTGATGAAATCGTCGGCATTCTGCGGTAGTTCTGGCAAACGCGGATCGACAACGGCGGCGGCAGATACGGCGAACTGAAACTGGCGGTTGGCCAGCTTGATCAGCCGCAGGCGAAGCGTCTTGTCCGTCGTCTCGCGGCTAACCACCAGGGCCAGCTTCCCTCCGGCCTGGAAACCCACCGCCGTCTTGATTCCCAATTGAAGGCGAAGCCCGATGTCGCCGGAAATCTCGCCCATGCCGATTTCGCGAATCCAACTGAAATCGAATCCAACCTGCGCGCCCAGCTTCACGCTGACACTACCGAGCAGGTCCACCAGCAGCCACGTTCCTGGGTCCAGGTCGTCCGCAATATGCACCTGCCGGGGGATCCGCCAGTTGTCCGCGGTGGTCTGAAGGACATCCCGGGCGCCCGTGGATTTTGGCAGCCGCCGGATCACGGCCATCAGGCCCTGCCCGGATGCTTCCGCCGACAGGGTGGCCGTGCCGACAGCGCCCAACGCCATGGCTCCCGACGCCTTCGCGGATGCCGAGAATCCCCACCGGATCGCGCTTAGCATTTCTTCATCGGAAAGATTGAAGTCGAAGTTAGGGAGAACGAACTGGTCGGCGGGAAGTTCGGACAGCAACTGCGACGCCTCTGTGTAGATGCCGAACCCGGCGAAGGCGCCTGCCTCCGCGCTGAAAACGATGCTCTCGGCGCCGTTCTTCGAAAAGATGATCGGACTTCGGTTCGATGTCGTTAGCTTCCCCTCGGCAAGTTTCAACGGCTTGTCCGGAAACGGCGTGTTCGCCAACAGGGCCTGTGCGATCGCCGGATCGGACGGCGGCGTAAACGAGAACCCCGGCGAGCCGCTGTCGCTCAACATCGGCAGATTCTTCTTGAACAGAACGGACGTGTCAGTGGGCGACGCGGTGGGCATGGCTGGTGGTGGAGGATATCACTTCCGTAGTTTCTTATCTGGTCAACTAGTGGCAGTGAATCGACTGGCGTTTCTCGGCGGCGTTCTTTTTTCCTTCGCGGCGGTGGGCGGATTGCGCGCTGGCGCGGCGTTGGAGAAGATCACGCCACCCGTGACAGAGACCAAGCCGGTCTACATGGCGGGCTTCGGCATGAACCGCGTGGCCACCGCCGTGATGGACGATCTTTATAGCCGTTGTCTGGCCATTTCGTCGGATTCCGACCCCGTGGTGATCTGCGCGGTGGACTCCATCGGGCTGTTTTGGGACGACGTGCTGAAGATTCGCACGTCCGTCGCCGCGCAATTTAACCGTCCGGTAAGCGTGATCGTGTCGGCCACGCACACGCATCAGGGCCCGGACACGCTGGGGCTTTGGGGGCCGAAGAAAGGCGTAAGTGGAATCGACGAATCGTACAACGCATTCGTGATCGAACGCACGGCCGCAGCGGCGGTGTCGGCGTTGAAGCGCATGAAGGGCGCGCGGATGCATCTGGCGAAGACTCATCCGCCCGAGTTGGACGCGTTCATAGAAGACAACCGCCCGCCGGTACTGCACGACGCGGAGATGGTGCTGATGCGGCTGACGCGACGGGGCCGCACCATCGCCACACTGATCAATTGGGCGAATCACCCTGAAGCGCTGGGAAGCAGCAACACGCAGTTAACGCCCGACTTCCCCGCCGCGCTGGCGCGCGAGACGGAATCCCGCTTGGGCGGAATCACCATCTTCGTCAATGGAGCGTTGGGCGGAATGCAATCGCCGCTGGGCGCGAAAGTCCGGGACCCGCGGTACGGCGAATACGCGCCACCGGAGACGCGGCGGTTTATGGATGCAATCGGTGCACAGTTGGCCGACATCGCTCTGGACGCGATCCGCTCCGCTCCGCCGGCGAAAGCCGGAAGAATGTCCTACGTCGAGACGCTGGTGCAGATTCCCGTTTCAAACGAGGCATTGCGGCAGGCCGCAAAAACGAACTTGTTCGGCGGCAGGAAAGCCCTCAATGCCGATGGAACGGTTACCGCGCCAGTGGGCTTGTTCCGCATCGTGGAGAAAAAGGGTGTGCTGTTGGAGGCCGCCGCAATTCCCGGAGAGATGTATCCGGAGCTTAGCGTCGGTTCCACGGTTCGATATCCGGAAGCCGACTTTCCAGATGCGCCCATTGAGAAACCGGTAAAGCGGACGATGACCGCGCGGTACCGGATGGTTTTCGGCCTTGCCAACGACGAGATCGGCTACATTCTTCCGAAAGCCGGGTGGGACGCGCGGCCGCCGCATCTGAACGGAGCTTCGAAGGCTTGGTACGGCGAGTCGAATTCTTTAGGGCCGGAGGCCGCCCCGCGCATCGCCGAAGCGTTCGAAAAACTCGCCGGGGCCCGCTAGCCGGACGGCTATACTGGACTTTCATCCCCGCACGTTTCAGGAGTCTCTATGGCGAAAATCAGGGTCGGTATCCTAACCGGCGGAGGCGATGTCCCCGGCCTCAACTCGGTAATCAAGGGCGTTGTCTATCGCGGCGACGAGGCCGGCATTGAGGTAGTGGGAATCCGTCTTGGCTGGGAAGGCCTGACGCACCTTGACATTAAAGACCCGAAGAGCGTAGCCCACTACGTTCTGCCGTTGAACCGGGAGAACACGCGCACGATCGACCGCACAGGCGGCACTTTCCTGCACACCACGCGGACCAATCCTTCGAAAATGCCGAAGCTACCCCCGCATCTGGAGGGCATGGGATTCCAATCCGCCATCACGGAAAAGAAAGGCGTCAAGTCGAGCACGTTCGATATTACAAAAGCCGTTCTAGAGAATCTTGCGGCGTTGCGGCTGGACTATCTCATCGCCATCGGCGGCGACGACACGCTAAGCTACGCGGCGAAGCTGGATCAGGCAGGTTTCAAAGTCGTCGCGATTCCGAAGACAATGGACAACGACGTCCGGAACACGGAGTATTGCATCGGATTTTCGACTGCGATCACGCGCGCGACGGAAGCCCTGCAGCGGCAGCGGACCACGGTTGGCTCGCATGAGCGGATCGGTGTTTTCCGCATCTTCGGACGCGATGCCGGCTACACGGCGCTGTACACGTCCTACGTCACCAGCGTGCGCTGCGCGATTCCGGAGCATTCGTTCAATTTGCCGAAGATGATCGATCTGCTGGCCGCCGACAAGAGAAACAATCCGTCCAACTACGCGCTGGTTCTGCTCAGCGAAGGCGCGAAATGGGATGGATTCGAACTCGGCGAAGTGGGCGAGCCCGACGCGTTTGGCCATCGAAAGAAGATCAATGTCGGGGAAGCTTTCGCGAACGAGGTTCAGAAGGCGCGGGGCGACGAAACGATCGTCAGCGATCTCACGTATGACTTGCGGAGCGGCGCACCGGACTTTCTGGACAAGCTGGTGGCCATCACGTTCGGCAACATGGCGCTGGATGCGATCCTGGCTAACCGCTCAGGCGTGATGACTGCGCTCATGAATGGCTGCTATACGCTGTCGCCGATTCCCGATCCGAAGCTGGGGCCGCGCAGGGTGGACATCACGAAGATGTACAACGTCGATCGTTACCGGCCGAACTACTCACATCACCTGGGGCTTCCAATATTTCTCGAGCGCGCCGACTGATCTCGTTGTTCCGCAAGAAAGCTCCCGCCGCTTCGCTGCCCGAGATTCGCCAATCGTTCGAGGCGGCGGCGGCGGATGACGAGCATTTTCCGTCCACCATCGATCCGCGAATCCTGCACGTGCGGGAAGTGCTGGCCGTTTCGGCAGGGGCGCGCGCGGTGCTGGATCTGGGATGCGGCAAGGGCCGCTTTGCGATTCATGTTAAGGAAGCCAACCCAGCGGGCAGCGTGGTCGCGTTCGACTTGGCGGAAGCGATGCTTCAGCGCGCGCCGGCTTCGCTTGAACGTTGCGCAGGTTCGCTGCTGGACTTGCCGTTCCGCGACGGAGCGTTCGACGCCTCCTACGCCACCGAATCGCTGGAACACGCCGTCGAGATTGAGCGCGCGGTTGGTGAAATGTGCCGTGTGGTCCGCCCCGGAGGCCGCATTCTGATCATCGACAAAAACAAGGATCATTGGGGCCGGTTTGAAACACCGTCGTGGGAGCGCTGGTTCGGCGCCGAAGAGCTAAGCCGCATGCTGCGCCCCTTCTGCGAGGAAGTAACATGCGCTCCGATTTCCTATTGGGAAGACGTGCCCGCCGATGGTCTCTTCCTTTGCTGGAAGGCGGTGCGGGGCAGCGGCGTTGTTACGATGAAAGGTCTTCAGAACGCATGAGCGCCCCTCCCAAACGCGGCTCCGGAATCCAGGAAGTGGTCGAGGCCGAAGGGCACCTGATCGACTCGCACATCATGGAACAGATCTTCGATGCCGTCGTCGCGCACGACGGAAAATTCGAAGTGGAGAAGTTCCATATCGGCCGCACGAACGCCGAGCCATCGCGCCTTCGCCTGCGCATCGAGACGGCGACGAAGGACGATCTAGACCGTCTGCTGGGACAGCTGCTGGGCTTGGGCTGCATTCCGGCGGACGTCGCGAATACCGACTTGAAAGTGGTGGAGCATGACCGTTGCGCCCCGGTGGATTTCTATTCCACCACCAACCACCGCACGTTTGTCCGGCTAAAGAAGGAATGGGTGGAGGTGCAGAAGCAGCGTATGGACGCCGCAATCGTGGTGCGCGATGGACAGGCCGAGTGCAGTCGGCTCCGCGACGTCCGCATCGGCGACGCGGTTGTTGTGGGCATGCGCGGCATCCGGGTGGTGCCGGAATCGAAGGATCGCGACCGCCACTCCTTCGCATTCATGAGCAATGACATTTCGTCGGAGCGCCAGGTGGAAACGGCCGCTCGCCAGACCGCGGCTCTGATGCAGAGCATGCGTGAGCAGGGGCAGAAGATCGTGGTCGTCGCCGGTCCGGTAGTGGTGCACACGGGCGGCGTGAAGCCCCTGTCGCACCTCATTCGCAAGGGCTGGATCTCGGCGCTATTGGCTGGAAACGCGCTGGGCGTCCACGACATTGAAGCCGCGCTGCTGGGAACGTCGCTGGGAATCCGCTTGGACGACGGCCGTCAAGCCGAGCATGGACACCGCAATCACATGCGTGCGATCAATGAGGTCTATCATGCGGGCTCCATCGCCGATGCCGTCCGAAAGGGCGTGCTGAAAAAGGGCGTCATGTACGAGTGCGTTCGTGCAAAGATTCCCTTCGTGCTGGCGGGCAGCCTTCGTGACGACGGCCCGCTGCCCGACACAATCACCGACATGAATGAAGCGCAGGATGCGTACGCGCACCATCTCCGCGGCGCCGGATTGGTGATCTGCCTATCGTCGATGCTCCATTCCATCGCCACCGGAAACATGCTGCCGGGCTGGGTGAAGCTGGTGTGCGTCGATATCAATCCGGCGGTGGTGACCAAATTGTCAGACCGCGGCTCCACGCAAACGCTGGGCGTCGTCACGGACGTGGGGCAATTCCTGACACAGTTGGTCCGGGACCTTCCCAAATGAAGCGCCGCGAATACACGGACGACCACGCCAGCGCGGGCCTCGACGCCGCGCTGCCCGGGATCGAGACGTGGCCGAATCAATTCAACACCGGATACACCATCGAAGTGGAAACGCCCGAGTTCACTTCGGTGTGTCCGAAGACCGCCCTTCCGGATCAGGGCACGATCACGATTCGCTACGTGCCCGATAAACATTGCCTGGAGTTGAAGTCGCTGAAGATGTATTGGCTGGCGTACCGGAATCTGGGAATTTTTCAGGAGAATGCCGTCAACCGGATTCTGGCCGACGTTGTCAAGTACGCGAAGCCGTTTTCAGCCAGCGTGCGGGGCGAGTTTACTCCACGCGGCGGCGTCTATTCGGTGATCACGGCAGAGTACTCGCGTGGAAGAAAACGCTAAGAAAACAGCCGAGCTAGCGGAGATGGTTCGCGCCATCCGCGAGAAGGTACGGTCAAACTACTCGGGTGACGGCGCGGGAGGCGTGAGCTTGGCCGACCTGATCCCGGCAATCCAGGCGCGCGATGCGGTGGAAGGCAAGGTGGCGGCCATTGGAACCGTCAATCCCCGGCCGCCGGGACTGCTGAACGACCTCGCCCAGTCCGGAAAGCGCGCCGTGGCACGCGCGCTTGATTGGCACGTCCGGGAGCAGGTCGAGTTCAACCGCGCGGTGCTGTCGGCCATCGACACCCTGATCGAAGCGCACAACGAAACCAATCGCGCGATCGCGGCGTTGGGAAGTCGAGTAGCGGCGTCGGAGAACAATCTTCCCGCGGAGTGGGACAAATGGAAGGCCGAATGGGAGAAGCGGCTGGTCGCGAACGAAGTGAAGCTTCTCCGTGGCGTAGCCGATCTGCAGGCGGCTTTCCAGCTCCGAACGGCGCAGATGGAGTCCGGCTTGCGCGAAGCGTTCGCGGAGACGCGGCGGAACGTCGAAGGCACCGCGAGTTCGCAGCGCGAACAGATCCAGGACCAGCAGCGTGCCCTGCAGGCAACCTATGAGGAGCGCGAGCGGCGCATCGAAGTCTCGTTTCGCGAAACCGTGCAGGCGCAGCATGAGGCGTTCACGTCGGCGCTGGCGCGGTCCAGCGCGGAGATTCAGGCGGCCCTGGGGAGCCAGCTTGAAGCGATTCGCCATAGCGATCAGGCGGGCATCCAGAATGAGCTGCGGCTGATCCGGCAGAGATCCGCCACTGCGCCTGTCCAAGGTTCCGCGCAGGCGCACGAAGACGATTGGCCGCCGGTTGACTGGCTGCTGTTCGCGGAAAAGTTTCGCGGGAAAGAAGACTCGATCCGCAAGTCGTTCGAACGCTACGTGCCAGTCTTCGCCGGCGCGGCTGACGTTCTCGATCTGGGATGCGGGCGCGGCGAGTTTTTGGAATTGATGAAGCGGGCGTCGATTTCCGCGCGGGGCGTAGACCTTAGCGCGGCGAATGTGGGCGTCTGCCATTGCAAAGATCTCGACGCCGAACGGGCAGACATGTTCGAGTATTTGGAAAGCCTGCCGGACCACTCCCTGGGAGGCGTGTTCTGCGCGCAGGTGATCGAACATCTGCCGCCGCCGCAGGTTCCGAAACTGGTAGCGCTGTGCGCTCGAAAGTTGCGGCGCAACTCGCCAATTGTCTTCGAGACGCCGAATCCGGAGTGTCTCGCGATTTTCGCGACTCACTTTTACATCGACCCGACGCACGTCAAGCCCCTGCCGCCGTCCCTGATGTGGTTCTACCTGGAAGAAGCCGGGTTCGGTCAGATCGAGATTCAGCGCCTGGCGCCCGCGGGCGACGCATGGCCGGAGCTGAACGACCTGCCGCCGCAGTTCCGCGAACGCTTCTTCGGCTTTCTCGACTACGCCATCTCGGCACGCAGTCTCTCGTAGAGGTTGCTCTGCAGGTCGGCGATGCGATCCCAGTCGTGGCTGTGGAGAACGGTTGCGCGAGCGGCCTCTCCGATCTCGCGGCAGCGTCCGGGCGATCCAATCAGCGCCCGTACCTCGGCAGCCATTTCATCGGCGGATTGCGCGAGAACGAAATCGCGGCCCGGAGTGAGATCGAGGCCGTGAACTCCCGCCGGTGTGGAGACGATCGCTTTTCCCATCGCCATCGCTTCGAGGATCTTGATGTTGGTCCCCGCCGAAGCGAGCAGCGGCGCAATCACCACTTGGGCACGACGGTATGCCGGACGCACGTCGCCGACAAAGCCTGCCAACTCAACGCCCGGCTGCGCCAGATTCACCGGAGCGCGTCCTTTGTAGAACTCCAGATAGTAGTCTGGCTTCGCGCCGGCTATGACGTGGAGCTTCGCACGGCCATCCAGCTTTGGCCACACGTCGTCCATAAAGAACCGAACTGCCATCACGTTCGGAAGGTGCGCGAAGGAGCCGATAAACAATAGCCGCCCGGGTTCCGGCACGTCGTCGGATGGTTGAAATCTTTCGGTATCTACGCCGTTGGAAATGATGACGGATTCGGAACCTGCGGCGGCGCGGTCGCGCTCGGACATCACCACGATGCACGACGCGTCCCGCCATGCCTGCCGTTCGAAGGGTTCCCAGCGGGCAAGCTGATAGTCGTATTCCCAGCGGGCGGCGCCCGACGCCGAGTCGCGCAGCTGTCGGTAAAGGTCGATAGTGATGTCGTGCTCGACAAGAATTGTTTTCGCTGGGGCGCAGTCCGGGATGTACTGCGCCAGTTGAGTAAACTCCAGCTGCACGATCGCCGGCTGGTATTGGCGAACTACCGCCGACAAGACGGCTCCAAAGGCCGCCGAGCGGAACTCCTGCACGACATCCGGCAATTCGCGCGAAGAGTAAACGTGTGTACCACGCCGGCGAACGACGATCACCTCGACGGCAAGCGCCAGAAGCTCGGGTGGAGGCGTTTGAAGCTCGTCGGCGAAGTAGACAAGCACCTGATCGCAGTGGCTGGCAGCGCGACGCATCAGGTTGTACATTCGAACCGCGCCGCCGTGCGAGAGCGGATACGGAGCGTAGCAACTGGCCACGACGATGCGGGGGCGGCCCGAAGTCGCGCGGCCCGGGAATCGGGCGAACTCGCCGCTACCCAGCGCGAGAATTGCCGCGTCGGGAAACACTGCTGGAATCTCGCGGCGCTTCGCCTCAATGTTGCCCGCGAACCTTAGCGCGTCCATCGGCGGCTTTGGCGGAACGTGCTTCGCCGCCGCGTAGTTGTTACGAATAACGGCGCGGTTCCACAGATCGCGGAAGACTTCGGGCGTTGCGATCGACGAGGCGAGGAAGCGGAAGTAGTTCCGCTCCACCGTGCTTTCGATCTGTTCCGGCGTGAAGTATTTCGAAGTGGTTGACCGGTGATGGTGCACGACGCGCGCTTCGCCCACGAAAACCGTGGCTCCTCCGGCCAGCCAGCCGCGATAGCCGAGATCGAGATCCTCGACATAGGCCGGCGTGAAAGACTCGTCGAACCCGCCCAATGCCCGAAGCATTGCGGTCCGATAGAGCGAGCAGCCGCCGCTGCCATACAGCACTTCGGTATGAGTTTCGCCCTCAATGGGGTCTGGGCAGCGGATCGGGAAGTCGCCAGCGGCCAGCCCGGGCGGCATCACCGCCTTTCCGGTTTCCTCGCGCCGCTGTCCTTCGGGAAAGAAGATTTGTGCGGTGGCGCAGAACAGATCCGCCCGAACATCGAACGCATTGCGGAGGGCGCCAAGGAACCCCGGCTGAACCTCCATGTCGTTGTTCAACAGGCAGACGTGCGAGTGCGCGGCAAGTTGAATTCCCCGATTCGCGGCGGCGGAAAAGCTCAACGGCAAATCGTGCCGGTCCACTTGCACAAAAGGAAACTCGGCCGCCAACCAGTCCGTTGTCCCATCGGACGATCCGTTGTCGACTACGATCACTTGATCCGGCGATTGTGCCAGCACTAGCGGCAGCGCACGCGCCAGAAGTTGCCTACCGTTGCGCGACGGGATCACTACCGAGACGCCGTCCGGCAATTCCGCTCCGGGTGTGAATGCCACTCTCGCGGGACGGCGCAGCGCCAGTGTCCGGCCATTCTGCAAGGCCACGCGGTAGAGCCATGGCCGCAGCCATCCGTGCGGGTGCCGCATGCGCCACGCCAGCGTATAGATACGTCCGCCGGGATGGAACTGGAAATTGGTCCAGTTTCGCGTCCGCCAAAGGATGTGCCGGGCGATGGCAGCCGCCGAACGCGGCCGCAGCATGAAGTGGTCCAGATTCTCGTTGA
Source organism: Bryobacteraceae bacterium (assembly GCA_041746955.1). GTDB lineage: Bacteria > Acidobacteriota > Terriglobia > Bryobacterales > Bryobacteraceae > JAPKYZ01. Next base: position 45,664 of record JBGTFZ010000022.1, on the reverse strand, counting down.
AGAAAACGGTTCGAAGCGGAGCCAGCCGGAACGCCATATAGCGCATCGGGCGGAAGAGAGAATCCGGAGTCAGCAGGACACAGCACAGGCGAATCGATTGATCGCCCAACTCAGCGCGGATGCGGTCGAGGTTCGTCGAGTTGGAGCGTTCGAACCGGTGAGGAATCCAGATGCCTGCCGGAGGCGGCAGTTCCGACACGACATAGAACGGGCCGCCGCCCGCCAGCTTCGATGCGGCAAGAATGAACTGCCGCGCAAGGTCTGGCGATCCGGAAGCGACAGCGACGACAGCCAAGGCCTAGATCAACTGCCGCCAGGTGGAATGAAACCGGCCGGCCTGGAACTGGCTCCACCAGTCCAGCGCCTGCACGGCAAAAATCGTCGATACCGGATTGGCGTGCGGAATCAACTCGCCGTCACGCCGGCCAAACGCGAAGGCGCCGTCCAGCCGGACATCGGACGATTCCAGCAAAAAACCCTGAAGCGCCGCGGCCTCGCAAGCCGCCGCGTCTTCGTCCAGCCCCAGCAGACCCATCGAATCGGCCAGCAGCCTTAGCCGCAATAATTGCGCGTACACATCGGAGCGGCAGAAGGAACTTTCCAATTCGCGTAGATGCGAGGCGATGATGGCGATCCCTCGACGGAACTCCTCCGCATGATCCTGCGCCACCGGCAGCAGCCCCTCCAGAAAATAGCAATAAGGATGCAGCCGGTCCATCACGCGCGACGGCTGCGTCTCAATGGCGATCAGTTCATCCACGGTTGCAAGAGAAAACGCCAGTTGGCGTTGATACTCTGGATCGGCCGTGCCCGCAACTTCGCACCAGGCCAGCGCCGCCTTCAGATGAAAACAGCCGGGACGCCGCGACCACCACGCGGTGTACTCCAGCGGCTCCATCGACGGAATTTTCAGAATCGGGTGAAAGCCGTCGGAAGCTCGAAAGTGCTTTGACATCGACGCCGCCGCTTGCTCCGCACCCTCCCGCAGCCGGGGTTGGCCCGTCTGCTCGTAGAGCCGCAGCAATCCGCGCGCGATGATTCCACTATCGAAAAAGTATGCCTCCTGCGGGCTGCCCGCAAGCTCGAAAGGAAAGACTTCGAGATCCGGATTCCACGCGGTGTTCAACAGAAAGTCCGCCGCAGAGGTTGCTTCGGCTTCCAGGCCCAGCATCATCAGCCCGGCAACCGCGTAGCCGGTAATCTCCGTTGAATCGGGCAGGCGCAGTTGCGTGTCGCCGCGATAGTACCGGGAAACGCCGCCGTGGGGTGCCTGAATTCCCGACCCTTTAAACCAGGCAGCCGCTTTTTCCCGGCAGTTGGTGGCCGAAGATGAAGCTTTTTTCGTGGCGTACAAGCTTTTGAGTGTACCAGCGCATCCTATAATCAAGTCTGCGATGCGGATCTGGCTGGCGATGGGCCTGGTTTCGGTCGCGATGGGTCAGTTGCGCCCACCGCTTGGTATCCTGCGCGCGGAATTACTCTCGTGGGATGGCGCCTGGAATGACGGAGTGCTGCAACTCCGCCTGGAATCCGGTTCCGACTACTCCTGCGCATTTAATTCCCGCACATTCTTTGAGCGTGACCGCACGCGCATCAGCCCGGGCCGCCTGCGGCCGGGCGACAAACTGCACGTGGTAAGCGACCGCACGTCGCCCAACGCCAAGTGTTTCGCGCGAATGGTGAAGGTGGTGGCCCAGCATGAACAGCCAGCGGAGTGGGGCTCCGTTACCCGCGCAACGGAACATTTCGCGCCGCGCGGTTCCCTGCTCTATTCAGGAGTGGTCGTCGATCAGGCTGAAGCCGCGTTCACGATGCGGACCCGCGCCGGGGAAAGGCATCGCATTCTGATCCGGTCCGACACCCGCTTCTTGAGCAATGGGTCCGCTGCGGGCCGCGAGATTCTCGAGATGAACCGCCAGGTGAACGTGCGGGCAGGCTTGAATCCGGACGACGAGATCGAGGCTTACCAGGTGGTGAGTGGAGAGATCCTGCAACCTGCAGCCGGCCGCGCACGTCAACCGTAGAGCCTGAAGCTGGATTCCAGATTCAAAGGACTGCTATAATTGGAGTTTCGCGCTTAGATGAGGTATCTCGCCCTTCTCCTGGTGGCCGCCACCGGATCATCACAGGAATTTGTCACGGGTCAGGCCGCGAGGCTTGTCATTGGACAACCGACTTTTACCGCCCAAACTCCAGGTCCGGCGTCTGAGAGGGTGGTCGGCGGAGCCAGTGGCTTGGCTCTTGCGGGAGACCGTCTAGTCGTTGCCGACGCCAGCCGTGTAGGAGCGGGGCCCGACAACAATCGGGTACTCATCTACAACAACCTGTCGGCACTGATACCTCCCGCGAAAGGCGAGATCCCCCAAGGGAATCGCTGTCCCGCATGCCTGGGCCCGGCAAACGTCGTCCTTGGCCAGCCGGATTTTGAGCAGACCGAACTGGGGCTTAGCCAGACAGGCATGCGCCTTCCTACGGCGGTGGCCAGCGACGGCAATGTGCTGGCCGTTGCGGATACGAACAACAACCGGGTTCTAATCTGGCGTTCGTTCCCCACCGCAAACGGGCAGCCCGCGGATGTGGTGATCGGGCAGAAGGACTTTTCGACGCTGAAGCCGCTGGTTACCGACAGCCGCAGTCTGCGGGGCCCCCAGGGAGTGTGGCTGCAGGGCGGACGGCTGTTTATCGCCGATACCCAGAATCACCGCGTATTGATCTACAACCAGATTCCGTCCCAGAATGAAGCGCCGGCGGATGTGGTGTTGGGACAGCCAGACTTCAACGTGACGCCCCAGCAAAATATCGCCGAGGAGATCACCAACGCGCGCGCGAATACACTTTTGAATCCGGTGGCCGTTACCACCGACGGCACTCGCCTGTTCGTCTCCGATCTGGGCCATAACCGGGTGTTGATCTGGAACCGGATTCCCGCACAGAATCAGATACCGGCGGATGTCGTGCTGGGGCAGCCGGATTTCATTTCGCCGCTGGCCAACGCCTCCCCCCGGCTGTGCGAACCCGACGGAACGAATTCGGAAACCAACGAGCCTTTGTTCCCGCGCCGATGCGGCGCCACGCTCAGCTTTCCCCGTTTCGCCTTATCCGATGGAACAAAGTTGTTTGTCGCCGATGGCGGCAACGACCGCATTCTGGTCTGGAATCGGATCCCCACGTCAAATGGCGCCAAAGCCGACGTCGTGATCGGGCAGTTGAACGAATTCATCAACAATACGTCCGACAGCGCCGCGCCGGACAAGGTCTCCGCCACCGATGTTCTGCGGACGCCGATGTCTCTGGCGTGGGACGGAACGGACCTCTACGTTAGCGACACTTTCAACCGCCGCATCCTGATCTTTACTCCGGCCGATCCGAAGGTGCCTTACACCGGCATCCGGAATGCCGCTTCGTTCGACACGTACGCCGTGGGCACCGTGACGTTTGGCGGCAGTTTGACCGCTGACAATGAGGTGACGCTGAAGATCGCGGACATTGACTACAAGTACAAAGTCGTGGCCGACGATTCGATCAACAACCTGGTCAACAGCCTGACGAATACGATCAACGCCGGGGCCGGCGACCCGAACGTCGTGGCCTCCACCAACTTTTCGCTGGCCCAGATCATCCTGACGGCGCGCATCGGCGGACCGGACGGGAATAACATCGCCTACTCCGTTACGGCGTCCGACGCCGCCACCATTGCCGCCGTAACCGGCGGAGCCACGCTGCAGGGCGGGCAGGACGCCACAAGCCTGGCCGGTGGAACCATCGTTTCCATCGTAGGCGAACGCCTATCGGACGAAACCGCGGTCGCGCCCGAAGACGCCGACCCGCTGCCGGAACGCCTCGGCAACGTCGAAGTCTATTTCGATGGGCTGAAAGCGCCTCTGCTCTTCGTGTCGCCGGGCCAGATCAATGCCCAACTGCCCTGGGAAGTTGCCGACGGCACCAGTTCCAACGCCATCGTCCGTACGATTCGCACCGATGGCACAGTGGATGTCAGTTCGGCGGTGGCCGTTCCCGTGATTCCCCAGAACCCGGGCATCTATGCTCTCAATGGTGTCGACCCGCGTCCTGGAATCGTTCTGCACGGCTCCAGCTATGCCACAGCAACGGTATCGGTGGATGGCTCCGTCGCGGTGGGAGACAAAGCCACGATCATCATTAGCGGCGACCGGCGCTACACCTACGATGTTAAGGAAGGCGACACGCTGACCAGCATACGGGTCGGTCTCGTCGACATCATCAACGCCGCCGAAGACCCGGAAGTAACCGCCTCCTCAGCCGGACAATTCGACCGCATTCGCCTTCAGGGTCGCGTGCCGGGACCCGCGCTGAACGGCGTGCCGATCACCACGGAAGTAAGAAACGCCGCTGGCAATGATGGCGGCGCCGTGATACTGTCCGCGCTGAATAGCGGGCTGTGCTGCGCGAACGTCGAAGGCGCTCCGGTGACGGCGATCAATCCCGCGATACCGGGCGAAACGATCATCCTCTACGCCACTGGCCTTGGCCGCATCCTTCCCGATGAGGCTCAGGAGCAGGTGAAGACCGGCCGCCGCTATGAGGGACCCGCCGACAATCAGCCGGCTGAGTTTGTATCGTCGCTTGCCGGCGGCAAGACGGCCAACGTGCTGTTTGCGCGCCTGAAGCCGGGCAACATTGGCCTCTACGAGATCGTTCTGGAGCTCAACAGCGACCTTCCCACCAACGACGAAACGCAGGTGTGGATCGCCCAGTTCCTTCAGGTAAGCAACATCGTCCGCTTTGCGCTTCGCAATCCGCTGGACGGGCTGCAACTACCGCAATTTCCCTAGGCCTTCCAGGGCTTTATCCCGTTCGCCTGTAGAGCGCCGCGGGCGGATTCCAGCGCCTCCGGCAAAACGTAGAAAAACGCGCCAATCAGTTCGCGCTTAAACAGAAATCCACCTAGGTACTTGTCGGTCTCCACGGCATAGTCGATCCCGGCGGCCGTCAGGAGCGCCTCCAGCTTGAGAGCCTCCTTAAGGCGGCGCGCCACATAGACCAGATCAAGCTCCTGGCCGCCGAAGAACTCCGGGTCCTGCTTCACTTGATGCGGTCGGCGAAGGCCGGGAATGCCTCCGGCGACTGGCGGTTCATCCAATCAATGTAGTCCGCAGCAACAAGTTCCACATTGCGGAGCGCCAAGGGGTCGCGGTTGATCTTCCTAAATTCCGGAACGAGGTCCCGAATCCGAACCCATACGAGAAGCAGTTCCCGGTTGCTTTGGAAGAACAGCTCATGGTGAAGTACGCCGCTGGCGACGAAGCTGGCCACCATGTCCCAATAGCTGGTTACCTGGCGGTAGTAGGCGCTTTCCTGGGACCCGGCGGGACAGATCTTTTTCCAGTCCTCAACGGATTCAAAGCGTGCGTTCTGAACGAACCAATCGCGGGCAGCCCGCATTTTTTCTTCGCGTCTCATCTCGTAGAGCCGCAGAATCAGGTTCGCGTCGTCGTAGGTTGCTATGGCCATCGGATATAGGCTACCGCGAGAAAGAGGGAGAACAGCAAGCCGCGATCCACACTTTTCCTCCTATGGGATCGATGCCGCAAATGGCGAAGGAAGAGGAACTCTACTGGCTGGGGCTGCACCTGATGCCGGGTCTGGGCCCGCGAAAGGCGCAAGTGCTGCTGGAACAGTTCCGATCGCCACAGGCCATTTTCCAGGCTCCGCGCAGCGAACTGCAAGCCGCCGGGCTTCCGCCCGGGCTGGCGCAGAGCCTGGCCAGCGGCTGCGTCTTTGAGGAAGCGGCAAACCAGCAGAAGCGGATGATGGACGAGGGCGTCCGCCTGATTCCGGTTAGCGGTGAACTCTATTCGGCCCGGCTGCGCGAGATCTACGATCCGCCCGTGGCGCTGTTCGCGCGGGGCCGCGTGGAACTAATGAATGCGGTAAGCGTGGCGGTGGTTGGCACTCGGCGTCCGTCGGCATACGGCATGGCGGCCGCGGAGCGTATCTCGCGGGAACTGGCGGAAGCGGGCGTCTGCATCGTCAGTGGAATGGCGCGTGGGATCGATACCAAGGCCCATTCGGCGGCGCTTGAGGCAGGCGGCGATACAGTGGCGGTGTTTGGATGCGGAGTGGATGTCATCTATCCGGCTGAGAACCGCAATCTGGCAGAAAAGATCGCGGAGAAAGGTCTGCTGATTAGCGAGTTTGCGATGGGGGCGCCGGGATATCCGCAGAATTTTCCGGTGCGCAACCGCATCGTCAGCGGGATGAGCGCCGGCGTGCTGGTGGTCGAGGGTGCGCAATACTCCGGGTCCGCCATCACCGCCAAACTTTCCGCCGACCAGGGGCGCGAGGTGTTTGCGATCCCCGGCAACATCACGTCAAAGATGAGCTGGGCGCCGAATCTGCTGATCAAGCAGGGGGCGAAACTGGTGCAGGAATGGAACGACGTGGTGAGCGAATTGCCGGAGCGGGACCGGACGGTGCTGGCATGCCGCCTTCGCCAACGCCTACTGGAACTGGACCCGCCGCTATCACAACCGCAAACGAATCAAGAGGTTATCGACGGCGCGGACCCCAATGCGCAGGTGAAGCGCGCTTTGCTGAATACTCTTACATTTGACAAACCGGCACATCTCGATCATCTAATGGAAGTGCTAGTGGGCTATTCGGCCTCGGAAATGATTGCGGCCCTCTTCGAATTCGAACTCCTCGGTCTGGTCCGGCAACTTCCTGGAAAACATTTCATCAAAGTTTGGGTAGACTAAAACGCTTCTATGAGTAAATCTCTCGTCATCGTCGAATCTCCGGCGAAGGCGAAAACCATTGCGAAATACCTCGGCAAGGATTTCTCCGTCAAGGCATCGCTGGGCCACATCAAGGATCTGCCGAAGAAAGATCTGGCTATCGATGTCGACAACGAGTTCCGCCCGAACTACGTCGTCATCGAGGGCAAGAAGAAGCTGATTGAGGAGCTTCGCTCCGCCGCCAGCAAGGTGGACACCATCTATCTGGCCGCCGATCCGGATCGCGAAGGCGAGGCGATCTGCTACCACCTGCAGGAGGAGTTGAGCGGCGGCAAGAAGAAGGGCACGGGCCCGGAGATCTTCCGCGTGATGTTCAACGAGATCACGCCGAATGCCATCCGGAAAGCGATCGAGAAGCCGCTGGCCGTCAACATCAACCTGGTTGAGGCACAGCAGGCGCGGCGCGTTCTGGACCGGCTGGTGGGCTACAAGATCTCGCCGCTGCTGTGGGACAAGGTCCGGCGCGGACTGTCGGCCGGCCGCGTGCAGACCGTCGCGCTGCGGTTGATCGTCGAGCGCGAGCGCGAGATCCGCGCCTTCGTCAAACAGGAATACTGGACCATCGACGCCGATCTGAACGCGAAGAAGCCGCCGATCCTTCGGGCGCATCTGGCCCGCATCTCGGGAACGCCTGTAGAGAAAACCATTGGCGGGCAGGAGGCGGCAGAGGCGATCACGTCGAATCTGGACGGCACGAAGTACACCGTCGCCAGCGTCGCAACGCGGGAGAAACGCCGCAACGCGGTTCCGCCATTCATCACGTCCACCTTGCAACAGGAAGCCTCCCGCAAGCTGCGCTTTTCCGTGAAGCGGACGATGGGCCTGGCTCAGCGGCTGTACGAAGGCGTGGAGGTCGGCAAGGAAGGTTCTGTCGGCCTGATCACGTATATGCGAACGGACTCCACCCGCGTATCGAATGACGCGCTGACGGAAGTTCGCGAGTTTGTGGCGGAGAAATACGGCGCAAAGTACGTGCCGGAGTCGCCGAACTTCTATAAGACGAAGAAGAGCGCGCAGGACGCCCACGAGGCGATCCGGCCCACCAGCGCCATGCGCACGCCGGATTCGGTGGCAAAGCATCTCGAAGACGATGCGCTGAAGCTGTACCGCCTGATCTGGATGCGCTTCGTCGCCAGCCAGATGACGCCGGCGGTGTTCGACCAGACTACGATCGACGTGGACGCCCCGGGCAAAGACGGCACGGCTTATCTATTCCGCGCCACGGGCAGCGTGCCCAAGTTCGACGGCTTCCTGGCGGTGTACGAAGAAGGCAAGGATCAGAAGGACGACGATGACGAGGAGCTGAAAAACCGGCTCCCGGCCGTCGAGCAGGGCGAGGTGCTGAAGCTGAAGGTCCTGCTGCCGGAGCAGCACTTCACCGAGCCACCGCCGCGCTTTACGGAGGCGACTCTCGTCAAGCAGTTGGAAGCCGACGGTGTGGGACGGCCTTCCACCTATGCGTCGATCCTGTCGACGATTCAGGACCGCGGCTACTCCAAGCGCGATGCCGGCAAGTTCAGCCCCACGGACGTGGGCGAAGTGGTGTGCGACATGCTGGTTCACAACTTTGGGGACTTGTTTAACGTCAAGTACACCGCGCGCATGGAAGAGGAACTGGATGAGGTGGAGGACGGCAAGCTGGATTGGCGCGCCGAAATGGCGGAATTCTACGAACGGCTGCTGCGCGATCTAAGCAAGGCGTCCGAAGGCGCCGAGAGCCTGAAGGCGGGAATTCCCACCGACGAAAAGTGCGAGAAGTGCGGCAAGGTAATGCTGCGCCGGATTGGCAAGAATGGAATGTTCCTGGGCTGCTCCGGTTATCCCGAATGCACCAGCACGCGGGAGCTAGGCGTCGATCTTCCGGAAGGGGAAGAGGAAGAGTACTGCGAGAACTGCGGACGGCCCATGGTGCTGAAGAAGGGCCGCTTCGGCCAGTTCTACGCATGCACCGGCTATCCGGACTGCAAGACGACGAAGCCGCTTGGCGGCACGCAAAAGAAAGCCGACGTCGCGCTGGACGAGAACTGCCCGCAGTGCGGAAACAAGCTGGCGCAGAAGTTCGGCCGATTCGGCGAGTTTGTCGCCTGCTCCAATTACCCGGCGTGCAAGTACATCAAGCAGAACACGACGGGTGTTCCCTGCCCCAAGTGCTCCGAGGGCGAGATTATCGAAAAGCGCGCCCGGACGGGACGTACTTTCTACGGCTGCAACAAGTACCCGAAGTGCGACTTCGTCGCGTGGGGCAAGCCGCTGAACGAGGCGTGCCCGGAGTGCAGCAGCCCGTATCTGATCGAGAAGCACCTGAAGTCCGGCGATTGGGCGCAATGCCCGAACAAGGACTGCGGCTTCAAGCGCACGCTTGAGGTGGCCGAGCCAGTACCCGCCGCCAGTTAGGCGGACTTTCGACTGATCTGGTTCCTTCCCGTTTCGCGCGAGATGAGTTGAGGCCGCTTCGGCGGCGCGTCACGATGCGGCGGGACTGCTTCTCCTCCTGGCCCGCCGCTTCTTTCAGACTTGGCTGACTTCATGGAGTCAAGCCTACCCAGCGGCGGCTCTGAGCGTAACCGAAATGGAGTTGCTTTGCGTTGCCCCCTGAGACACGGTCACCATGGCGGCGCCGAGAGCGAGATCCAAAGGGACCTGCGCGTTGATTTGCGAGGGAGAGACATAGAGCAGCGTGGCATCGCGCCCTCCGATGCTTACGCGCGTCGGGCTGCAGGAAAGCTGTGTCGCGCCCGCTTGCCCGGCCGCACAACTTGCGATCGCCAAATTGCTCCCATAGATTTCCACGATCGAACCGGGCGAGATGGGCGCACCCCGCCCAGCCGCGTTGACGATCCCAGTGGCGGTAATTGCCGGCGGCCCCTGCGACCGCGTAGTCGGGTGGGGGATGCCGCCGTACTTGGTTTTGACCCGGTAGACACTTGTCGTGGCGCTAATGTAGAGCGTCTTCCAGTCCGCTCCGCCGAAGCCGACGTTCAAGGCCCGCTCGGGCAGGAGGATCTTGCCGAGTAGCCTTCCGGAAGGATCGTAGACCAGGACATTGCCGATGCGGATCGGGCCCGCCGGGTCCTCCGTTAAGCCGGCAACCCATAAGTTGCCCCTGGAGTCCACCTTGCTGCCGTCCGGGCCGCCAGCAGGCATGCTGTTCATGTCGACGAACACGCGGTGGTTGGTGAGTGAACCGTCGGGCCGCACATCGTACGCCCGCACGAGGCGGTCGGGTGGATTGGCCGAATCGTTAACGTATAAGACTTTCTCGTCGACCGAAAGCGCCAGCCCATTGGGGCGGTTCGCATTGTCGGCAAGCAAATGGAGCGAGCCGTTCGGCGCGATCCGGTAGATGCCCTGAAAGGAGAGCTGGCGATCGATTTCAGCCCCACCGGGGCCGGGTGTCCTGTCGATGCCGTACCCGGGGTCGGTGAAGTAGATCGACCCGTCGGATCGGCGCACGATGAAATCGTTCGGGCTGTTGAGGCGCTTGCCCTCAAAGTGCGATGCAAGGATCGTCTTCGTGCCATTCGGCTCGCGCCGGGCGACCTGGCGCAGCGTATGTTCGGCGACGATTAGTCGACCTTCATTGTCAACACCGAGGCCGTTCGGGCCGAATCCAATCGCAGTCTGCGGCGGAGGAAGGTCGAGGGGATAGTGAGAGGCGTAGTCATAGATGTTGGTCTCGTGCCCCCAGGCGTGCTCGCGAATCCGGAAGATCGAATTGAGGCGCGGGTCGACGAACAGAAGCGAGTCTTCGTACCAGACTGGGCCCTCAGCCCAACGGAAGCCGGAGCCGATGCGGTCGATCAGCGGTCCGGGCACGTTCGGCGAGCCGGGCGGCTTCGGCGCATTGATGAAGAGGTCGTCGAAACTCGGATCGTAGGAAACGAAGGCGGTCTCGCGGACCGGATAACCATCAGCCGCCCACGCGGCTCCCGCCACCGAGCCGGCCAGTCCGAGTCCCATCAAACGCCGTCGGGATAAGATCGTTTTCATTTCAGCGCCTCCATTGCACGTGTCAGTCTCCTAAATGTCAGATGTTTATTATCACGACTGAGGGACCCAGTCAAGCGTCCTCCCTCCGTCCTCCCTCCGTCCTCCCTCCGTGCGTCCTCCCTCCGTGGCAACATCAATGAGCAGAATCCGCAGCCATAGTTACAGAGCCGGTGGCCAGAAGAATCATCGGGAGCGAAGCCAAGGTGGCAGTTCGTTTCGCAGCCAATTCGCCTGATCCGGAGGTACCGGCAAAGGCACAAGCATTCTCCGCATCGCCCGCCGAGTTCCGCTCGCGTGTGCTCACGTTCTTCGACACAGCGCGCCGCTAAACTAACGTGTGCTAACCTAGCATCTACTAGTCTAGCGTTCACTAATTTGGGGCTCCATTGACCGTTGTAAACCGTATGTCCGGCGAAGACCGGCGTCTCGCAATTATCGAAACTGCCGTCCAACTGTTCTCCGAACGTGGCTTTGAAGGCGTCACGACCCGTGAACTCGCAGCTGCCGTAGGAGTGACGGAACCCGTTCTGTATCAACATTTTCCATCGAAGCGCGACCTGTATCACGCCATCATCGAGTGGAAGATGGAGCAATCGAAGGAGCTCCGGGAACATCTCCTCGAGATCTGCGGCACCGACTCGCCGGCCGACGTGTTCTTGCGCAAGCTGGGGAAGCTGATGCTGGACTGGCACCGCGCCGACCCCAGCTTCATGCGTCTGATGCTGCGCAGTGGCCTGGAAAACCACGAATTGCAGAGCCTTTGTTACGAGCGCATGTACGCCGGGTACTTCCGGATCATTACCACCACACTTGGACGCCTCGCCAAGGCCCAGGGGTTGACCCGCGCCGAACCGGCGACGGCAGCCTATATCTTCATCGCGATTCTTCATACGCATTGTCTCGACCGGCTAATTTTCCAGCACCCGCTGGGGGATATTTCCGACGAGACATTCGTCGAGACGGCCATCGACATCTTTCTCAACGGTCTTCGAAAGGACCTTCCATGACCCGCTGGAGCTTTGTCGCACTTTCGCTCGCGCTTGCCGCGTGCTCGGAATCGAAAACGGAAAAGCAGGTTGAGGCCGCGCCGAAACCGGAACCCATCGCCGTGCAGCTGGGCAAGGCGGAGACGCGCCGTGTGGACCGCACGCTGTCGGCCACGGGCGAACTGATGGCCGACGAATCGGTTTCCGTTGCCTTCGAAGTCGCGGGCCGTGTGACGAAGATCCATACCGACTTCGGACGCCAGGTGCGTAAGGGCGACGTGATCGCCGAGTTGGATCCCCGCGAGTACCAGATCCAGTTGGAGCGCGCCCAGGCAATGCTGACCCAGGCGTTGGCGCGGATGGGATTGGACGCGGACCAGCCGGGTTCGTCCGCCACCACGTCACCCGCCATCCGTCAGGCCGAGGCGCAGTTGGCCGACGCGCGTTCGAAGTTTGAATCGGCGGAGAAGTTGTACAAGACCGGCGACATCGCGCAGGAGCGGTTCTTCGAATTGGAGAAGTCGATGGCCGCAAGGAAGGCGGCAGTGGACGCGGCGTCAAACGACCTCCGCACGCTGGCCGCAAGCGCGCTATCGCTAAGGGCGGACGTGAAGCTGGTGGAAAAGCGGCTGACGGATACGGTCGTTCGCGCTCCCTTTGACGGCGCGGTTACCGAACGGATGGTTTCGCCGGGCCAGTATCTGAAAGAGAATACGCCGGTGGTGCGGCTGGTTAAGGCGGACCCGCTGCGGTTGCGCGCGGAGATTCCGGAGGCGGCGACGGCTGGCGTGCGGCCCGGTTCCACGCTGACGTTTACGACGGCCGCAGCGCCGGGTGAGACATTCAACGCCACCGTGCAGCGCCTGAATCCATCGCTCGACCAGAAGTCGAGAACGATGACCGCTGAGGCGATCATCCGGAATCCGAAAGCGGCGCTGCGGCCCGGGACATTCGTTCAGGTACAGGTGGTGACACAGCGCGACGTGCCCATCATCACGGTCCCCCGGCGCGCGCTTTACAGCATCGCGGGGTTGACGAAGATGTTCGCCATTCGGGATGGCAAGGCGGTGGAGTACCGGGTGCCGCCGGGCACTGAAGGCGAGGGCTGGATGGAAGTGCCGCCGGACTCGGTGAAAGCCGGTGAGACGGTGGCGGTTTCGAATCTCGCCGCCTTGATCGACCAGTCGCCAGTTGTCGCCCGCTAAGGATTTGCACCATGCAGAAACTCGCTGAAATTTGTATTAGGCGGCCCGTCTTCGCGACGATGCTGATCCTGGCCTTGATGGTGATGGGGTTCGATTCCTATCGCAAGCTGGGCGTCGATCTTTTTCCGAAGCTCGATTTTCCGTTCGTCACCATCCGCACGACGCTGCGTGGAGCCGCGCCGGAAGAGATCGAGTCGCAGGTTACGAAGCGCGTGGAGGAGGCTGTAAACACAATCGCGGGAATCGAAGAACTGCGGTCGGTTTCGGCTGAAGGCATCTCGACGGTGTTCATACAGTTCTCGCTCGACAAGGATCCGAACGTCGGCGCACAGGAAATTCGCGACAAGGTCAACACGATTCTCGCGTTGCTTCCGCGCGACGCGGACCCGCCAATCATTGAGAAGGTGGCAACCGACGCCAGCCCGATCCTTAGCATCGTCGTCGCCAGCAACCGCGATCTGCGAGAGACCACCAAGATCGTCGACGAGCAGATCAAGAAGAACATCGAATCGCTGACGGGCGTCGGGCAGGTGCGCTTCGTGGGAGATCGCGCGCGGCAGGTTCAGCTCTGGCTGGATGGCGAGAAGCTTTACGCGTACAACCTGAACATCGACGACATCCGGCGCGCCGTGCAGCAGCAGAATGTGGAGATTCCCGGGGGCCGCGTGGATCAGGGCAACCGCGAGCTGTCGCTGCGTACGATGGGGCGGATTGAGCGGCCCGAGGATTTCGCGCGCATCATCGTCGCCAATCGCGGCGGCCGGCCCATACGGTTCTCCGACATTGGCCGTGTCGAAGATGGATTCGAAGAGCCGCGATCCATGGCGCGTCTCGACGGCAAACCAGCCGTCGTGCTGGAAGTCCGGAAGCAGGCTGGCACGAACACGCTGGACGTTATCAACGCGCTAAAGGCTCGCGTGACGGCTCTTCAGGCGACATTTCCCCGCGACTTTGAAATCACCTACGTCTCCGATCAGTCCGACTTTATTCAACAGTCGTTCGACGCCGTTCAGGCGCACTTGTGGGAGGGGGCCCTGTTCGCGTCGGTGATTGTGTTTCTGTTTATGCGCAACTGGCGGTCCACACTGATCGCGGCCATCGCCATCCCCACTTCGGTAGTCTCCACCTACACCTTGATGCTGGCGATGGATTTCACGCTGAACACCATCACCATGCTGGCGCTGGTCTTGATGGTTGGCATCGTGATCGACGACGCCATCGTCGTGCTGGAGAACATATTCAAAACGATGGAGGAGAAGGGTGTCGACGCGATGACCGCCGCCCGCGAGGGTACGCGCGAAATCGGACTGGCGGTGCTGGCCACCACGCTCAGTTTGGTTGTCGTCTTCCTGCCGGTGGCGCTGATGGATGGCATTGTCGGAAAGTTCATGTCCAGCTTCGGCTACACGGCGGCCTTCGCGATCATGGTGTCGTTGCTGGTCAGCTTTACGCTGACGCCGATGCTGTGTTCGCGATTCCTGAAAATTCCGGAAGGCGGCGGGCACAAATCGAAAGACACTTGGCTGTTCCGGATTCTCGACCGTCCGTACGCGGCACTGCTCCGCTGGTCGATGCGCCACCGTTGGGTGATCGTCACCATCGCCATCTTTGTGTTTGCGCTGCAGGTCCCGCTGTTCATGGGCATCGGCAAGGACTTCCTGCCGAAAGACGATCAAAGTGAGTTCGACGTCTCCGTCCGCATGCCGCCGGGGTCATCGATCGAAGGCACGTCGGAAATGATGAAGCAGATCGAAGCCGAACTGAAGCTTCTCCCAGGGATCGATCACCTGCTGACGATCATCGGCGCCGACGAACGAAGGCAGGTGGACAGAGGCACGGTCCGGGTAAAGCTGACTCCGATGGATCAACGCGAAGAAGATCAGTTCGCCATCATGGACATGGCGCGGCAACGTCTGGGGCGCTTCCGGGAATTGACTATCGGCGTGCAGCCGCCTTCGGTAATTCAAGGCGCGGGACCGAACAAGGAACTGCAATTCTTCATCCAAGGGCCGGACCTCGCGCGGCTTTCGGTCTACGCGGATCAGATCACGTCCAAGCTGAGGCAGGTGCCCGGCGTCGCGGATCTGGAAAGCTCCTACGAAGCCGGCAAGCCGGAACTGCGCGTTCGCGTCAACCGGGACCGCGCGTCGGACCTGAATGTCAGCGTTTCGTCTGTGGCGACTGCGCTGCAGACGCTGGTGGGCGGCGATTCCCAGGTGACTACGTATCGCGAAGGCGACGACCGGATCGACGTCCAGTTGCGCGTGGACCGGGAGTTCCGGACGTCTGCGATTGCGCTGGATCGCCTGTTCGTTCCCAGCGCCACGCTGGGCAACGTGCCCGTGTCAAACGTGGCGACCATTGAGGAAGCCGCTGGACCGACGCAAATCGAGCGGTTCAACCGGCAGCGGCAGATCCTGATCACGGCCAACATCATCCAGGGCCAGAACTCGCTAAGCGAGGTGATCGCACAGCTGGACACGATCACGGCGGGGTTGAATCTGCCACCCGGCTACGCAACCGGGTTGACGGGCGGGTCCCGCGAGTTCGGGAAAGCGGCCGTCAATTTTCTTTTCGCGGCCATACTCTCGTTCGCGTTCATGTACATGATTCTCGCGGCGCAGTTTGAAAGCTTTCTAGACCCCTTCATCATCCTGCTGTCGCTGCCGATGTCGATTCCCTTCGCGCTGATCAGCCTGATGATCTTCAACGAGAATTTTTCTATCATCTATTCGTCCGTCGGAATTCTCGTGCTCTTTGGCATCGTGAAGAAGAATTCGATTCTTCAGATCGATCACATCAAGAACCTGCGCCGCGCGGGTGTGCCAAAGCTGGAGGCGATCATACGCGGCTGCGAGGACCGTCTGCGGCCCATCCTGATGACGACGGCGGCGTTGGTGGCGGGCATGATTCCCCTGGCGCTGGGCACTGGCGCGGGCGCGGGCACGCGGCGCACGGCGGCCCTGATCGTTATCGGCGGCCAATCGCTTTGCCTGCTGTTGACGCTGCTGCTGACGCCTGTGGCGTACTCGTTGTTCGACGACCTCGCGAATCATCCCGCTTGGTCGAAGTTCGGCGGATTTGTCTCCAGCCGTTCCGCGCGCTGGAAGCGGGGCCTTCAACAGGCTACGGGACTTTTCGGGCTGGTTGTGATGCTGGCGTTTTCGATGCCGGCGGCCGCCGGGCAGACATCTTCACTCGCCGCGGCGGAAGAGAGAAGGCTGGGCCTGCGCGAAGCGATTGAAACGGCCATCGACAACAATCTGGAAGCCGAACTCAGCCGGGTAAATCAAAGAGTGGTCCGCGCGATCGTAAAAGCGGCGGAGGGCGTATTCGATCCGGTGCTGCGCCTGCGTCCCAACTACGAAGATCGCGCAACACCAACGCCCAGCGTGCTGGTTTCGCCCACCGGGAAGCTTGAAGAAACCATAGCCTCCTGGAACTCCGCCTACCTGCAGCGGTTGAAGTGGCAGGGCGCGCAGTTTCAGGTTGACTTTCTCAACTCTAGAAATACGACGAACAATCCTTTTGTCGGACTTACTCCTTATTACAACTCTCAACTGGTTCTGAGTTGGATTCAGCCGCTGTGGCGCAATCGCGAGATCGACCGTGAGCGGACCGAACTGATCATCCGCAAGAGGCAGACGCATATATCGGACTTCGAGTTTGAACTGAAGCTGATCGACATTGTCAGCCGTACGCAGTCTTCCTACTGGGACCTTCTGGCCGCGCGTAGCGATGCGGACGTGAAGAAGGATTCCGTCGACTACGCGCAGAAGCAGCTGGAAATGAATCTACGCATGATTGACAGCGGGACACTCGCGCCAGTGGAGAGGGCCGCATCGGAGGCGGAGCTGGAGCGCCGCAAAGACAGTTACCTTAGCAGTCTCGAACTGATTATCGTCACCGAAAACATGTTGAAGCAATTGGTGTCCGGCAACAAAGAGAGCGAAATATGGAATCAGCGAATCATCCCCACTGATTCGCGCCCGCTGCAGGAAGTGGATGCGCCGGACGTGGATACAACTTTGTCGCGAGCCTACGCCAAGAGGGCGGAACTTCGCATTCTGAATCTGCAGGAGGCGAACAATCTCGACCAGCAGCGCTACGCCCGGAACCAGACCAAACCCGGAATGAACCTGATCGCCAGCTACACCAATTCCGGTTTGGCCGGCACGGTAAACTCCGCTCCAAATCCATTCAGCGGCCAGAACGACGACCTGTACCGCCGTGTGAATGTGCTGTCTGCACAGCAAGGCCTTTCGCCGGTTCTGCCACCGGCCTTCGCACCGCCGCCCACCGGCTTGATTGGCGCTTACGGGCAGGCGTTGTCGAACCTGTTCCAAGGAAACTTCCCCACCATCTCGGCAGGTGTCGCTTTCGATTTCAATCTTCGCAATCGCGCCGCCGAAGGCCTTTTGGATCAGGCCGCCCTCACCGAACGCCAATTGAAGTTGGAGACCGCGCGCGTGGAGCAGACGGTGTCGGCGGAGGTACGGAACGCTCTGCAGTTCATTGAGACCGCCAGGCAGCGAATCGCGGCTGCGGACGCCAGCGTGCGCGCCTCACAGGAGAAACTGGAGAGCGAGATCCGGCTGTTCGGGACCGGTGAGTCTACGAACTTCCTTGTGCTCACCCGTCAGAACGAACTGGCCGACTCGCGGACGCGCGCCATTTCCGCCCGTCTCAATCTCTACAAATCGATGGTCCGCCTAACGCAGTCGACCGGTGAAGCGCTGGAGTCCCTGCAGATCGCGATTCGCTAAAACATTCCATCTGTGATTTGTCTGTGGAAAAACTGCGCCGGAGAGCCTCCGTCGCTATGCCGCCATTGGCCGCGATCGCAATTCGGCGTTACCCACAGGAAACTGCCTTCCCGCTATTGCTAAAGGACCCGCGTCGTCCTAACGTATGGAAGCAATGCCGACGCAGGACGTAGCTTACGAACGGGGTCTTCCCGCCAATCTTGATGCGGAGCGCTATGTTCTGGGTTCCATCCTGCTGGACCCCGAGGCCTGGATCACCGTTTCGGCGCTGCTGGACCGTCAGGACTTCAGCCTGTTGGCAAACCAGCGGATCTTTTCGTCGATGGAATCGCTTTGGGACGCCGGTTCCCGCATCGACCGCGTCACGCTGGCCGAAGATTTAACGCGCAAGGGCCACATCGAATCCGTCGGCGGCCTGGGCTATCTGGTGTCGCTGGACGACGGCCTTCCGCAGATCTTCAACATCGAAAGCTATGTGAAGATCGTCCGCGGCAAGTCTCTCCTGCGGAAGACGATTCTGCAGATGCAGCAGACCATGGACCGCTGCTATCTGGGTGTCGACGATCCCGAAGACATTCTCGCCGAAACCGAGAACAGCCTGCTTAAGATCAGCAGCGCCAGCGCGCGCGACACGCTGGTGACGCCGGAACAGATCGTCAACTCCTACCCGCGCCAGTTGGACGGCCTGCTGGACCCCGCGTCGCGGATTCAAGGTGTCTCCACGGGCTTTATTGAGCTCGACCGGATGACCGGCGGCCTTCGCGGGGGAGAGTTGATCATCCTTGCCGCCCGTCCCGCCATGGGCAAGACGGCGCTGGCGCTGAACATCGGCCATCACGTCGCGACCAACAAGAGGAAGCCGGAGACGGTGGCGCTCTTCTCGCTTGAAATGTCGAAGGAAGCGTTGCTGACCCGTCTGATCTGCGCCGAAGCGCGCGTCGATCAGGGCAGGTTTCGCGCCGGATATCTCGACTCCAAGGAACGCCGCAGTCTCTCCGTCGCCGCGCAGGATTTGATGGAAGCGCCGCTGTACATCGACGACTCGTCGAACGTCAGCATGATGGAGATTCACGCCAAACTGCGGCGGCTAAAGGCGGAGCGCGGGTTGGGGTTGGTCATCATCGACTACCTTCAACTGATGTCCTCCCGCGGCCGGCACGAGAACCGTGTGCAGGAAGTCAGCGCGCTCTCGCGGGGTTTGAAGCTTCTGTCCAAAGAGCTGGACACTCCGTTCCTTGTGCTGAGCCAGTTGAGCCGGGCTCCGGAGACTCGAAAGGAAGGACCACGTCCGCTGTTAAGCGACCTCCGCGAATCCGGATCGATCGAGCAGGACGCCGACTTGGTGTGCTTCGTCTTCCGTGAGGGCTACTACAAGCCGGATCGCGCCGATCTGCGATCGGAGGCGGAACTAATCGTCGGAAAACAGCGCAATGGCCCCGTGGGCAAGGTGAAGCTGCGCTTCTTCCCGGAGTTCACTCTCTTCGCGAATCGCGCCGAGAATATGGAAGAGACCGGCCCGCCGCCTACTGGCAATGACGACGTGTGGCCCGGTGCCGAAAATTGAACAGGTAGTTTAGTCCTGGCCGTACGAGAAAATCGGGCGCCTTGGGTTCGTAGTCGATCAAGTCCGTCAGGCGCGTCCCCCCGCCCTCCGGCGCAAACCGGTGCTCATGCCGCCATTGCTTCATTGGCCCGCTGACGATTTCATCGACGAACAGCCGGTTCTTCTCATACGCCACGTGCCGCGCGTGCCAGCGCATCACCAAGCTGGTGGTGACGATCAGTTCCACGCCCGCCTCCAGTCCACTGCCCTTTAAACGCGTGACCTTCGGCAGCATCCATGCCGGGGTCAGCAGTCTGATGGCGTCCGGACGCTCGTGGAACCCGAACACGGCTTCGACGGGCGCGTCGATCAGCGAGGAAAATTCGAGATGAAGCATCCGGTTTGCACACTCTCTTTCCGATTTCTCCTGGATGGCGATTGAGCACTAGATGGTGTACGATCTCAGCCGTCCTTGGTCGAATCTTTTCACCATCACACTCGGTTTCTTGAAAGGAACTCCCAATGAATAAGTTATGCGGCGCTCTCATCATGACGATCGCTGCCTTACCTTCGGCGGCCGCGATTAGCCTCGACTCCGGCAATGCCCCGGTCGAGCTAATCATCCCAAGCGTGGCGCCCGTTGTCTTTACCGACGTTTCTCCCAGTGGCGGCGACGCAACTCTCGTTCTTCGCGTTACTACGCTGATCACAAACGCATGGTTCGACGCATCTGCGCCGTACCATCCAACAGCGGTTGGAATCTATTCGCGCCTTGGCCGGCGTCCTGCCATGGAATCGGCCACTAATCGCAACATCAACATTGCGTGCCTCTACGCCAGCTATCGCGTCTTGAATAGTCTCTTGCCCAATCGAAACACAGATTGGCGGGCGATGATGACGGCAGCAGGACTGAACGCGGACGACGCGTCGGAGCAGCTCACTTCGCCCGTTGGCATCGGCAATCGAGCGGCCAAGGCCATTCTTGCCATTCGTGAGCGCGACGGGATGAACCAGCTAGGCGATGAAAACGGGCGGACGTTCAACCGGGAGCCTTACGCCGACTATACGGGATACGAGCCCGTCAACACGGCCTACGATCTTCGCGATCCTTCCCGGTGGCAGCCTCGTCTCTATCCCGCCGGTGGCGGAGTCTTCAGGATTCAACAGTTCGTTACCCCACAGTACCGGAAGGTGCGTCCGTACTCCTATCAGAATCCGAATCAGTTCAACGTGCCAAGGCCGAGCGACAGCCATCCACAAGGTTCGAAAGGAAACGCGCATACCAGGAACAGGCTGACGAAGTAATTGCAGCCTCGGCGAACCTTACGGACACGCAGAAGATGACGGCGGAGTTGTTCAACAACAAAATCCTGAGCCTTGGATTCTCAGCCGTCTTCGCCGCCCAATCGCGCGGACTCAGCTTACTGGATTTCATTCACCTTGATTTTGTGACGAATCTTGCGGCCTTCGATACGGGCATCGCGGTGTGGAATGAAAAAACGAAATGGGACTCAGTGCGCCCATACAGCGCCATCCGCTACCTCTACGGACGTCGTCCTATCACCGCTTGGGGCGGTCCGGGCAAGGGAACCGTTACCGGCCTGCCCGCGGATCAGTGGAAGGAGTATTTGGACGTTGCTGATCATCCGGAGTATCCGTCTGGGTCGGCGTCGTTCTGTGCGGCTCATGCACAGTCCGCGCGCCGGTTCCTCGGTACCGACTTGTTGAACTGGTCGGTGCCTGCGCCGAGAGGATCGTCGCGAGTCGAGCCCGGAGTGACGCCTTCGGCGGATATTTTGCTGGGGCCTTGGGCAACATGGACGGAATTCGAAAACGATTGCGGCATTTCCCGACTGTGGGGAGGCGTTCACTTCCGAGCGGCCATCAAAGAGGGCCAGCCACTCGGCCACGCGATCGGCGAATTGGCCTATCAATTTCTGAAGCGCCACATTGAGGGAGCCGGATCGCCCTTGCCATAGCAACCGCTTTCCGCGCCGCCGTCGCGTATATCCTGAAAGTCCCGCTTTCATTCGAATGCTGCTGGAACTTCAAGGAATCGAGAAACGCTTCGGCGGCGTCACCGCGCTGCGAAAGGCCAACCTAACCGTAAAGTCCGGTGAAGTCCATCTTCTGATGGGCGAGAACGGCGCCGGCAAGTCGACACTGATGAAGATCGTCGCGGGGATGCAGACCGCCGACGCGGGCCAGTTCCGATGGAAGGATCAGCCGGTCCGCTTCGTTCGACCCAAGGATGCGTCGCGCGAAGGCATTGCGATGGTGCATCAGGAGTCCTTGCTTGCGCCGCACCTCAGCGTGGCGGAGAACATGTTCCTCGGCCAGGAGAATGGCCTCTGGGTGCGCCGGGCAAGCCTGATCGAACGGGCAAAGCGGGTGATCGACGAACATCACTTCCCGCTGCAGGCCCATTGGCGTGTCGAAAGGCTGTCGCCCGCGGGCAAGCAACTGGTTGAGATCTGCCGCGCGATTACGCAGGGCTCTTCGCTGCTGATCTTCGATGAGCCTACCTCGTCGCTCTCCGACTCCGAGACCCGGGAAGTCTTCCGCATCGTCGGCACGCTGAAAGAGCGTGGCGTCGGAGTAATCTACATCACTCACCGGCTGGAAGAACTGCGGTCCATCGGCGACGCAGTCACCGTTCTTCGCGATGGCGAGACCGCTCATACGGGCCCCCTAAACGAACTTTCCTCCGAGGGTCTCATCCGGCATATGGTGGGGCGGGACGTGTCGGCGCGGTATTCCCGCACCCCTTCGCCTCCGGGACCGGAGCTTCTGCGGGTGCAGGGACTCACTTCACCATCGCTGAGGAATGTTTCGCTCTCGATCCGCGCGGGAGAGATCGTTGGGCTGGCGGGGCTAATGGGCGCGGGCCGTACGGAGCTGTGCCGCACGCTGTTCGGCGTGGACCGGGCGACGTCAGGAACGGTGGAAGTGTCCGGCAAGACCCGCGCGGTGCGCTCGCCCCAGGACGCTGTCGCGGCGGGGATTGCGTTGATCCCCGAAGACCGCCAACGCACGGGACTCGCAACCCAGTTGAGCGTGAAGAAGAACACGACCCTCGCCAGTTTGGACCGCGTCAGCCGCTTCGGCATTCTCAACGATGCCGCAGAAGTGGCTGCCACTGGACGAGAGATCACGCGCCTGCGGATCAAAGCCAGCTCGCCGGATCAACAGGCCCGCACGTTGTCTGGAGGCAATCAGCAAAAAGTGGTCATCGCGAAATGGTTGGAGCGGGGCGCGAAGGTCTTCCTATTTGACGAGCCGACACGCGGCATCGACGTCGGGGCCAAAGCAGAGGTTTTTCAGGTAATGGATGAATTGGCGAAACAGGGAGCGGCGATTCTGATGGTCAGCTCCGAACTGCCAGAACTATTGCAAATGGCCGACCGGATTCTCGTCATGCGCCAAGGCTCGATCGCTGGCGAACTACCTCGATCCTCCTCTCAAGAAGAAGTCATGCAGTTGGCTGCCTTCGACCGGACCGCGGACGAAAGGGCGGCTTCGTGATTCAGCGGCTACTGCCCTTCATCACTTTGATCGCGCTCTTCGTCGGCCTCAGCGTTGCATCGCCGAACTTCCTGACGGCCATCAACCTATCCAGCGTCGTTCGACAGACCGCGGTAATCAACATCATGGCGCTGGGCATGACGATGATTATCGTTGCGGGAGGGATCGACCTTTCCGTCGGATCCATTCTGGCTTTCGGTGGCCTGATGGGGACGATGGCGCTGGAGAAGGGCGCTTCCATTCCAGCCGGAATTCTGGTGGGCGTGCTGGGTGGAATGTTTTGGGGGTTGGTGAATGGCCTGCTGACGACGCGGCTGCGCATCAATCCGTTTATCGTGACGCTGGGCACACTGGGAATCGTTCGCGGCATCACGCTCATCGTTTCAAATGGGCTGCCGGTCCACAATATCCCGCCCGCCTTCGCGTATCTGGGTGAGGGCACGCTTGCAGGAGTTCCGTTCGTCCTTTGGATTCTGCTGGCGTGCGCCGCCGCCGTGCATGTCGTCCTTGAACACACGAAACTCGGCCGCTACGCATTCGCGATCGGCAGCAATGTCGATGCGGCATACTATGCCGGTATCCCTGTCGCATTCCATACGACGGCGGTTTATGCGATCGGCGGCATGCTGACGGGATTAGCCGGCATGATTGAAGCTTCCCGTTTGATGACGGGGCAGCCGACGGCGGGTCAAGGCTACGAACTGCAGGCGATCGCGGCAGTGGTGATCGGCGGGGGATCCCTGCGGGGTGGTGAGGGAACCGTGGTGGGTACGCTGGTTGGCGCGTTCATCATGGGCCTGTTGTCCAACGGCAGCGATCTGCTGGGGATTTCGCCGTATCTGCAACAGGCCATCATCGGCGCGGTGATCATTCTAGCGGTGACGGTTGACGAGTTACGGAAGCGCAAGGCGGGCTGACGCGTCAGGATCCGAGTTCGGGGAACATCCCCATTGAAGCGCCCGTCATGAAAACGCCGACGCAAACGATTACCGCGGCGGAGAGAACGGGCAGCAGGCGGAACGGTTTGCTTTCGGCGAAACGCGAAGTGGATGGAATCAGATTCTTCGCGTAGAGTACGGCCGCGCCAACCGCCATCAGAACCAGCGAAAGCCCCACGCTGAAGGCCAGCAACAGCAGCAGCCCATAGCTGGTGCGTCCGATCGCGATCGAGCTCAGCAGTATGACCAGTGCGGAAGGACAAGGAACCAGTCCGCCGCTGACACCAAGGGCAACTAGGCTCGCCATCGTGATTTCGCCTTGGGGCGCGTGGCTATGCGGCGCGCTTGCGCCGTCGTGTGAATGCTCGAGGCCATCGCCGTGGTCGTTGGGATGGGAATGCCCGAAGTGCGAGTGGCCAGCGGGCTCGCGGCCTAGAAGCAGCGCCAGCCGCTTCCAGAACAGCGAGAGTCCGACAAGAACAATCGTGGCGCCGGATATCGCGCCCATCCAGGGAACGATCTTTTCAGGAAGGAAGTACTGCGAGAGAAATAGCGTCGCCAGGCCCAGTAGAAAGACGCTAACGGTGTGGGTGAACGTCACTACGCTTCCGAGTATCGCCGCATGCTTCAGCGTGCCGCGCGAGCCCACCAGATAGGCGGCCATCAGAGTCTTTCCATGGCCGGGCGACATGGCATGCATTGCGCCGATGCCGAAAGCCACCGCAAGACCCGCAAGGGCCAGTGAGAAGGAAAGATCTGTCCGGCTGAGAAGCTTCGAAAGAAAATCGCCTTTGGTGACGGAGCCTGAAGCGGCGGGCGCTGCCGCGGGCTGCGGTGCCACGTCGGGAACCGGCGTTGGAACTGATGGGTCGGGCGCCACGACGGGCAGCGGACGCCTCGCGTTCCACTCGATGGAGGCGGTAACGCTTTGCGGTGGCGTCGTCGCGGGGTCCTCGGGGTAGCGGGTCAGCGCGTAGCTGAGTTCGGCAGACGTTCCGGATGTCCTGGCAACGCTGCGATCTCCGCTGGAGTGAACGACGATTTCCTTCCAGCCGGACCGCTGCTGGAAATTCGGATCGGTGTAGGCAACACTCAGAGGTCCGTCTGGCATTGGCGAAACAAGAATCGCGGCGACGCGCACGACCGGCATTCCGCCGGCGCCGTCGGTAACGTGGGACCGGATCGATTCGATTCGGGGCCGCAGCGGTTGGCCATTCGCGGTCATCCGAAGCGCGGATACCCAGTTCTTCATCTCCAGCGACGCCCGCTTCTCAATCTCGGAAGAACTGGGGTCGGTCATCCCCCACTGGTGCGTCATTTCGAACGTCGGAATTTCCGCCAGATCCAGTGCGTACGTCATGCGAAGCTGCGCGCTTCGCCCGTCGAATTTCATGTAGTGGCTGACGCTGAAATTGCCCATGGGATGGGCCGACGCCGCAGCGATGGCGAAGGCCAATAGAACGGGGATCGCACCGAAGCGCATCACTATAGACATACGTCGTCCGGCGGGGTCCGGATTGCCGGTCATGTTACCTTAGTATCTCTTGATCGCCGCGTTGATCGATCACACGTACATATGAGCCGTAGCTCAGCGCGCGTCCGCTTTCGCAAGCGGGAAGAACTGCTCGATTTTCTTCTCGAAGTTGCGGGGACGGCGGCCGAGACCCTTGACCTTGACGATCTGCTGGACTCCGTTTCAACGCTGATCAGCCGCGCGATTCCCACCGACATCTTCGCCATCCTTCTCTACTCGGAGCGGCGAAAAGTACTCCGCATCCGCTACGCCAAAGGCCACCGGCGTGAAGTGGAGAAGAACCTTGAACTGCGGCTGGGAGAGGGTCTTGTTGGCACAGCGGCGGCAGCGCGCAAAGCGGTGCGTGTCGACGACGTTCGCAAGGACCCCAGGTATCTCAACTCGCTGGACCCGGTTCGCAGCGAACTCGCCGTGCCTATGACCGTCGGAACCCGGCTGGTCGGCGTGATTGACGTGGAGTCCACTTCAGCCGGCACATTCACGGTGGAGGACGAAGCGCTGCTGACGCTGATCGCTTCCCGCGTCGCGTTTGCGATAGATAACGCAAGACTGCATCGGAGGATGCAGCAGAGCAATCGCACGCTTCGCACTCTCGGCACTTTGGCGCAGGAGTTCTCTTCCATTCTCGATGTGGATCAGCTGTTGAACCGGATTTCGCTTGCCATGCGGATTCTGATCAACTTCGATGCCTTCAGCATTTTGCTGGTGGAGGGCGACTTCCTGCGGCATCGCTTCAGCCAGCGCTACGACCAGCGGGTCGAGGCGGACAATATTCGAATCGGACAGGGCGTCACCGGACATGTGGCGTTGATGAAGGAGCCTCTTCTGGTTCGCGACGCGTTGGACGACGACCGCTACATTCCCACGCATCCAGACATACGCTCTGAGCTTGCGGTGCCGCTGATCGTCAAAGACACGGTTATTGGAGTGATCGATCTGGAGAGTGAACGTATCGGCTACTTCACCGAAGACCACATGCGGACCCTGACGCTGCTTGCGCCTTCGGTGGCGATCTCGATCGACAACGCACAGCTATACGAAGAAGTAGAAACGCGCCGGCGCGAGATGGAAGAGGATCTGTCGGCGGCCCGCCAGCTTCAACGGGTTCTGCAGCCCAGCACCGCCCCGCAACTTCGCGGCCTGGAAGTGGCCGTGGTGTCGCGCGCGGCGAGGGAAGTGTCGGGCGACATCTATGACTTCTTCGAACATGACAACGACTACGCCCTCATCGTGTTTGGCGATTCCAGCGGCAAGGGCGCGGCAGCGGCGTTGTACGGCGCGATGGTCAGTGGCCTTCTGCGAACTCACGGCCCCATGCGCCGTGGTCCAGCGGTAATGATGAAGGCGCTGAATCAGGCGCTGGTCGAGAGGCGGGCGTCATCCCAGTACGCCACCCTCTTAAGCATGCTGTGGCGGCCCAGCGAACGCACCTTCACGATTGCGAATGCGGGAGCGGTTCCTCCGCTGATCATCCGGCATGGCAAGCTATTTCAACCGAAGATCGAAGGTGTGCCAATCGGGCTGTTGGAAAAACGGGACTATGAGGAGACGGTAGCGTCGTTGGAGCGAGGCGACGCGGTGATCCTGCTCTCCGACGGCCTACAGGATCAGACCGATGCCGCGGGCGTGGCGTTCGGCGACAGTGGGCTCCTGGAAATTCTGACGGCAGCCGCCGGACAGTCCGCCGCTGAAATCTGCAAGACCGTGCTCGACGATCTCGACCGGCATCGAGGCGCGCAGCCACTGCAGGACGACCAGACACTGCTTGTGATGAAGGTCTCGTAGAGCGGCCATGGAATCGCCATTTCAATACCGCGAGGGGCAGTTGACATGTGACGGTGTACCGTTGAGCTCCATCGCGGCGGAGTGCGGTACGCCCGTTTACGTTTACTCCGCGCAAGGAATTCTCGATCGCTTCCGCGCCTACGAAGACGTTCTTGCGGCCATACCGCATAAGATTTGCTACGCCGTAAAGGCGAATGCCAACTTGGCTATTCTCGGCCTGCTGGCGAGAAGTGGATGCGGATTCGATATTGTCTCGGCGGGCGAGTTGTTCCGGGTACTTCGCGCGGGTGGCGATCCGGCAAGCATCGTCTTTTCCGGAGTCGGCAAGACTGCCGGGGAGATCGAGTATGCCTTGACAAAGGGCATCCACAGTTTCAACTGCGAGTCGCACGCGGAACTGGCGACGCTGAGTTCCGTCGCAGTGAGCCTGGGACGGACGGTCAGCCTTTCAATCCGCGTGAATCCCGATGTCGACGCCGCGACGCATCCCTATATTTCGACGGGCATGCGTGACCACAAATTCGGCATCGACATCAACAAGGCGCCCGCTTTGTACGAGAGGGCGGCCTCGCTTCCCGGCATTTCACCCGAAGGAGTCAGTTGCCATATCGGCTCACAGATTATGGACCCGGCGCCGCTGCTGGAAGCCGTCGTAAAGGTGGTGGACTTGGCGCAACAACTGATCCGCGCTGGCCTTCCAATCCGCCATCTGGATCTCGGTGGAGGGCTGGGTGTCGCCTACACGAACGAACAACGCACCCCGGCGATCGCGAACTATTTGAAAGAAGTCATCCGCCTTGTCGGCGAGTCCAAACTCACCGTGATGGTGGAGCCTGGACGGTCGATCGTGGCGGAAAGCGGCGCGCTACTTACAATGGTGCTCGCGAAGAAAACTTCGCCGTCAAAGCAGTTCATCATCGTCGATGCGGCAATGAACGACTTGATCCGGCCTTCGCTGTATCAGGCGTATCACGAGATTGTTCCGGTGGCGAAGAGCGAAGGTCCGCACGAAATCGCGGACGTCGTCGGCCCTGTTTGCGAAACCGGCGACTTTCTGGCGCGCGAACGTTCCATGCCGCCCGTGAAGGCCGGCGACCTGCTGGCCGTGTTGACGGCTGGAGCCTACGGATTCGTCCTGTCGTCGAACTACAATGCGCGTCCCCGCGTCGCCGAAGTCCTGGTTGGCGGCGGAACATTCAGAACCGTGCGGACCCGCGAATCGTTCGAGGATCTAGTACGTGGCGAGACACTGTGACTTCCGCCGCGAGTCTTTGAGTAACATCGGAATAGTTTGAGAATGGTGTGTACAGCAGACATCACCGCAAGGTAAGGATCTTCTTCGCGGCCATCGACGCCGCAATTATTCTTCTTGCGTTTCAGTCGGCCTACTACTTCCGTCAGGTTCTCCCCTTCTCCTTCGAGTTTTTCCTGCTTCCGCCCGTGCATGTGTTGCTGGCTGCTGTCGCGGTCGGCCTTCTAACCGCCATCACCCGATGGATGAACGTGTACGAGCGTTTGGAGACTGCGCGGGCGGCCACGGTTCTTCGCATCACGCTGGAACAGTGCTTCGCCGGCGGAATCGGCATCGTGATCGTCCAGTTTCTCGCGCGTATCGACCTCAGCCGTAGCTTTGTCGGGTTCTTCCTGCTGTTCGCCTGGATCATGCTCAGCCTCTTTCGGCTGAATTCGCGCGGTTTCGCCGCAAGGCTTCGCCGCGAGTTTGGCGCGACGCACTATGTTGTGGTCATCGGTTCCGGCCCGCGCGCCGATCAGATGTGCGCATTCATCGAACAGGCGGAGGTGCACGGCGTCCGCCTGCTGGAAGTGATACCGGAACAGGATGCGCCTTTAAGAGTGCCGCTGCTTCTTGCCCGTCAGACGATCGACGAGATTGTGTTCGCCGTCGATTCCAGCCACCTTCCGGCTCTCGAAGAACTCTTCCTGTTGTGCGATGAAGAGGGCGTGCGGACGCGCGTGGCGGTAGACTTTTTTCCGCACGTCAACAGTGTAGTTTTTCTAGACCGCTTGGGCGGCGCGCCACTGTTGACCTTCTCGGCAGCTCCACACGACGAGATGCGCCTGATGGTGAAGCGCATGGTGGACATTCTGCTGGCCGCCGCGGCGATGGTTGTTCTGGCGCCGTTTCTCCTGGCGGTGTTGCTGCTGATCCGGTTCACGTCGCCGGGCCCCGCCATATTCCGTCAGGTCCGCTGCGGGTTGAACGGGCGCAGGTTCATCTTTTACAAGTTTCGATCCATGGTGGACAACGCGGAGGAGATGAAGGAATCGCTGGAGCATCTGAACGAAAAGCAGACAGCCTTCAAAATCACCAACGATCCGCGTCTAACGGCGATCGGACGGTTCCTGCGAAAGTTTTCTATCGACGAGCTTCCGCAACTATGGAACGTACTGCGGGGCGATATGTCACTGGTGGGCCCGCGTCCAGCGGTTCCGGAAGAAGTGGAACGGTACCAGCGATGGCAGCGTCGTCGCCTTAGAATGCGCCCGGGACTGACGTGCCTGTGGGCGTTGAACGGCCGCGACCGGCTGGATTTCGAGACCTGGATGCGTCTGGACATGGAGTACATCGACAATTGGTCTTTGTCGCTGGACGCGAGAATCTTAGTTCACACGGTGCCGCAGGTTTTAATGGGAAGAGGAGCGAATTGATGCAATCCGAATGGTTGCCCGAACTGATTCCGGGCGAGGAAGAAGTGATCGAACTGCTGGAGCAGACGGGCGCCCTGCGCCACGGCCACTTCCGCTATCCGAACGGAATGCACTCGAACCTCTATCTGCAGGTTGCGCTGGCGATGCGCGACTACCAAGTTGCCAAGCGGCTAAGCGTCGCGCTAAGCCGGAAGATCCGGCAGAACAAAGAACTCCGCGCGATGATTCCGCAGTTGTCGGTGGTCTCCCCCGCGACCGGCGGGCTGCCGATCGCATATGGAATCGTCGAGGCGTTGCGCGCGAACCGGATCTACTGGGCCGAAGAAGACATCGAAGGCCGGCCGCAGCGCTTCCGCCAGTTTATTGAGCCGACGAAGGGCGAGAAGATTCTGATCGTCGATGACATTCTCCGCACCGGCAAGAAGGTGAAGGCGCTCCGCGAGTTAATTGAAGGATGCGGGGCGGAAGTCGTCGGTCTGGCGGTGATGATCTATCAGCCCACGCCATCGACACCGAAGGTGGAAGACATTCCGTTCTTCTGTCTGGCGTCCCTGGATGCGATGTACTTTCAGGACATCAAGGACGTAAAGCTGGCGGCCGGTGAAGAGATCGTGGATATCTGGGTGTAGCCGTCAGGCGCTCTTCAGTACTTCGCGAATTCGTTTGGCGACGATCTGGGTTTCACCCGGCTGCATCATCCAAACGCCAATCTGCAGCGAGTCGGTTGACCCTGGCCCAACCTCGATCGCCGGGCTGCCTTCCCGCAGTTTCTTCACGGCGTCCTTCACGGACACTTTCGTACGGGCCTCATCCCATTTGATGCGCAGATGCGGCACCGCGTTCGCGATCTCTCCCTGGTACTGTTCGGTGGAGACGCCAGGGATGCCGGTCACCGCGTCCGCGATTGTCTTGCAGCGCTTTTCCCACTCCCGCATATCCGCAGCGTGGTCGCGCTTCGAATAGATTTCGACGGCCACCATCATGCCCAGCAGCTCTTCTTTGTTTACCTTCATGCCGCGTCCGATCGAATCCGAATTCGGCCAGCCGTTCATCCGCGCCGCCGCGATCAGATCCTTGCGGCCCAGAAGCAGCCCGGCGCTTTGCGGTCCGCGCATGCCTTTGCCGCCCGAGAAGGTCACCAGATCGAAGCCCATCTTCAGGTATCGCGATAGATTGCTAACCGGCGGAACGTCGGCTGCGGCGTCGTTGAACGTTGGAACTCCGTGCTTCTTGCCGAGCGCGACAAACTCTTCGTCCTTGATCTGGCCGATGTTGTTATTCGCGTTGAAGAACAGCATCATGCCCGTCTGGCTGTTTACCGCTTTCTCCAACTCGGAAGCTGTCTCCACTTCGACCATCCGAATCCCGCAATTCCGCACGGCGTGATCATAGCCGTAACGGTGGGACTTCTGGACGATCACCTCCGTCTTCATCCCTGTCAGATCGGGAATTCGGCGGACCTTTTCCAGATCCGCGCCGGTGAGACAGGCGGCGGTGCCTACGGTAAGCGCACTGGATGCGCCGGCAGTGATCATGCAGGCCTCGGCGCCGGCGATTTCGGCAATTCGCGCCGCGCACGCATCGTGCAGCTCGTTCAACCGGACGAAGGTTTTCGACGCGTACTCATAGGCCGCAACCACCTCCGGCAGCATCAGTGACGCAGTCAATGTCGTATAGGTGCCTGCGGCGTTGATGAACGGCTTCACGCCTAGCTCACGAAAATAGTCGGGCGTTGCGCCGGTTTTGGCGGCGGTTGCGGTGCCCGAAGCCAGCACTCCCCCGGCAGCGGCGGTCTTGATGAAGTCACGGCGGTTTGCCATGACGTCAGAATATCAGGCGGCGCGGCGCTGGAACAGCCCGGACCACTTCCGCAGCAGCAGTTCCGCCAGGTTCAACAGAATCGCGAGCGCGATCAGCAACGGCCACAGGCGCAAGGAAGAGGCGACGCCACGGCCTCGTGATTCGAACACCTCCGCCGGCTTCGGATTCAACCGGCCTCCTGTATAGGCGATCAGTTGCTTCAGCAGATCGTCGTTCGCGCCGTACTCGCTGAGTTCGCGTTCGGAGCGGTAGAAACCGGTCTCGGGAAACGCGCGGCTGACCTTCAAAGGACGGATTCGAAACAGGCCGCGCCGGTCGTCCAGCGGCATCCGGCCCTGATAGAGTCCGGCGGCGGCCTTCTGCACTGCAAGCGGCTTCTGGAAACCATCCGGCCCGAACACGAACACCTGCGGGATCGCCGCGGGCTCCGGCACGTTGCGGCCAAGACGAAACTCGACCATTAGCTCGCTCTTTGCCGGATCGAAGCTGGTGCGGACCTCGCCCGCTTCCGCATGAGGCAGCAGATCTCGAAAAACGTTCGCCCAAAACCGATCAAAGCCCGGCCAGCCGATCCAAGCATCGGCCCAGCGGCTCTTCGCATCGGACGCGAAGACAGCCGCCCTGCCCAGCCCATACTGCCAACGGACAAGCAGCGGGTCCATCTGGTCGGCGGAAGTTCCGGGAACGTTCAGTATCGTTTCGGCTGTCGGTTTGGCGACAAACTTCACATACCCCCGCAGAGCCGGCGCACGTGTGATGTCGACGCCTTCAAGGATCTGGACATTCTTCACGACATTCGGTGTGATCGGCTTCTCGATGGCCGTCGAACCGGTGTGCTCCATTACGTCGCGAAGAAGAATCTGCTCCAGTCCGGATGGATCGTTCAGGAAGTGGGCCTTTCCTTTTGACAACGTGGCAATTCGCTCCAGGTAGGCGCGATTGACGTCCTGGCCCAGGCCGACAGTGGAGATGGTGATCTTCTGCTGCTGCGCTTCGCGCGCGACGGCGATGCTATCGCCTTCTTCCGAGATGCCGTCGGTCAGCAGCACTACGTGTTTAAAAGTCGCGCGTACCGGCAGCGTCCGCCGGTAGGCTTCGCTCAACGCGGGCGCGATCTGCGTGCCACCGTCGGGCGTGATGCCAGCCACCAACCGCTTAATCAGCGAGCGATCTTCCGCCTTGCGAATCGGAACCGCCCATTGAAAGGAGTTGTCGAAGATCAGGACGCCGACAAGGTCGGCGGGGCGCAGATTTTCAATCACGCCGATGGCCGCCAACCGCGCAAGCTCCATCTTGCGGCCTTCCATCGACGACGACTTGTCGACGATCAGAACCACGCATGTTCCTTCCGGCGAGCGCGGCGGGGCCAGCTTGGCGGGCAGCGTTCGCTCCATCGCATCTTCCGGCGTGTTGGGTTTCTTCTCCAGGAAGACGTTGCGCTCCCCAGCGATTACCGCAAGGCCTCCGCCATCCTTGACGAACTGTTCGACTGAGCCCTTCACTCCGCCCGGAAGGTTCTCCATGTCCACATTGTTCAGGACAAGCAATTGATGGTCCGCCAGAGCGGCGGTGTCCAGTTCGGCGGCCTTGGTGACGTCGAACTGCCCGGCGTCAAGGGTTCGCATCAGATTCACGTCGGAACCCGCAGGATCCTGGGATACATACAGCATTCGCGGACGCCGCAGCGTCAACGCCTGTTCAAACCGCGCCTCACCCAAGCCCTCCGCGCGAATCACTCCGCCCAGTGCGACGGCCCCTGCGACAGCGAGTGTGGCTTGCGCGCGAATGCGATTCTCGCCTGCGTTCAGTTGAATCTGCGACAAGCCCAGGCGCTTTCCTTCGGCCAGGATCTCCAGTTCGCCGGAGGCCTTGCGCGGGCTGCTGACGGTAAGGTCGAGCGCGAAACGCTCCCCGGCGAAGACCTGCGGAGGCATCGCAACGCTCTCCAGCCGCAACGCGGGTTTGTCGCGTCCCTTCAGGGTGAAGGCGTCAATCGGGATGCCAAGTTCCTTCGCCTGCCAGGCCGCGCGCGCGACATTGCCGGCGTTCTCCCGTCCGTCGGAGATTAGAACAATGCGCGGCACCATTGTTTCGGGAAGCACGGCGCTGGCCTCGCGAATCGCGGCTTCGATATTCGTCGCGCGCCCGGGCTCACCCGCCGTGTAGGCAAGCTTCCACCCGTCGTCATACTCCGACGAATTGGGCGTGCGCGCCTGACGGGCGAACGGCATCACCTTCATCCAGTTCCGTCCGCGCGCCTTTTCAAGCGATTGCGCAATCTGGGATACCTGTCCCAGATCTTTTTCGGACAGACTGGCCGAAGTGTCCGCAAGCACTACGACGGCGGACTTGGTTTCGGCCACCGTCAGCTTGGGTTCCGCCAGCGCGACGACGACGGCGATCAGGCTCAGCGCTTTTAGCAACAGACCAACGCGCTGTTTCGGGTCGAGACTACCGGTCCGCCACATCCACGCGGCCCATGCGATGGGCGCAAAGGCGAGCAGGAGAAGGAGGGGACGCTCAAAACTCATGACGCCTTCCGCAACTTCGGCGGTGCGGCTTCAGCCACCCGGAACAGCCGGCGCGCGCGGCCATACAGCAGCCACTCGATCAATAATCCAGCAGCGCCAAGCACCGCCAGCCATTGCCACAAGTCGCGAGCCACAGCGCCACCGGCCAGCGACGCCGGGACACCGCGCCGGGCGCCAGGCGGCGGAGTCCAAGCGGATTGCGGAATGTCGGGCAGGGTGAGCGAATAGACCATCTCATGCCGACCGTCGGCGACGCGCACGACGCCCGCCGCTCCGCTGAAGAATCGCAGCGTGCGGTCGTCCAGCGTGTAGGGGATCGCTCCGCCACCGTCCATGGCTACGCGCAGGTTTTTTCGATCGGGATCGAAATCGAGCAATGTCGAGACGCTGCCGGCAGACGACGCGCTGAGTTCGTGCCGAAGGAACACGTCAGGCTCCAGCCATCGAAGAATGTTCGCGAACAGCAATGGTGTGACAAGCTCGAATCGCAGCGGCGAATCTACCGGATGAAAACCCAGGACAACGGCGCGAAGCGATGGACGCGCCAGAATGATCGGGCCGGCGGGAATAGAGGCAACCGGCAGATCGCCGGCTTTCGCTTCGAATACGGAGGCTCGCGCCAAGCGCACATCGGTAGCGCGCAAACCCGCGCCCAGGGCATTCTCGTTGTGCCACTGCGTCACGTCCACGTTCGTCTTCGACGAGACGATCTGGACCGGGGATGCGCCGGCTGGCGGATCAATCCAGATTGAACCGGCATTCACGGGGGGAGCGGCATTCATACGGTCCAGAACCACGACAGCCGCATCGGTGTCGGGCCGGTATTGGGCAGGCAGAAGATACTCCGCATCAATGCGCGGATTGGAGGAGAACACCGGGCGGAGTACAGCGGGGCGGGCACTATATACGCGAACCTTCAGCCGCGTCTGAGGCGGCAGTTCCAGGGACGTGGAATCGTCGCCCGGAAAGTCGTCCTTCACCTGAAGAAGGACGTCGACAACCCCAGCCGCTTCTGTTTGAAACGTTGTGGAGAAACTTTGTTCCGACTTCGGCGCGAGAGTCAACTGCCGCCGCCCAACCACGCCTTTTCCGAACAGGACCGCGGCGGCGACGGTTCTGGGTTTTGCGCCGTCGTTTCTGACCGTGACATAGGCATCCCAGGCGTCGTCGGCGCCGCGCCGCAAGCTTACTTTGCGAAGTCCGGCGTTTGAGATTTCGCCGCGCACAGGCAGGATGCGCAGACCGTCCAGAGTTGCCGCAAAGCCGTCGTCTTCTTCCGCACTATGGCCCGCACCAGCGTAGACAATCTCGCCGGCCGACTTGCCCTGCAGACGCTGCGCTTGCGCCGCGAATCGAAGTGCCGCATTCAGGTTCAATGCCGAAGCGCCGGGCGAAGAGAGAGTAATCCCCTCGGCCACCACCCGATGATTCGATTCAAATGCCGTCGCCGCCGTGGGCAATGCGTCCGCGCGCACCAGCATCACGCGGTCTCCCGCCGGAACGGCTTTCAGCCAGGCCTGCGATGCCGCGCGAGCCTGATCCATCCAAGCCCCCTCCGGCGTTCGCGCATCCATAATCGCCGACACGTCGAGGATCAGCACATGATCGCGGCCACTACCGAGCGACGAACCCCACCGCAGTTGCGCCAGCGCCAGCAGCAGGCACAACAGGCTTAGCAACTGCAGCAGCAGCGACCACGGCTGTTGAATCTTGCGGCGGTGCTGCATCTCGCTGGGCGTTTCCGAATGCGACCAGAAGCGTAGCGTCGCCACTGTGTGACGGCGGCGCGACCGGTCCAGCAGGTAGAGCGCGGTTACGACGCCCGTCGCAGCCGCGAACAATCCGAGGAATTCCACCAAGCTGAGGTTGAAAAAGAACATCAGGCGACGCCCCGGGACCGCACCATGGGGCCGAAAATCGCGTCCTCCACTGGCATCGCGGTCGACAGGCCGACGTAGCGTCCCGCATTGCGCAGCGCGACTTTCTGTAGGTTGTCGGCGTATGCATCGAACAGCCGCACGTACTGCTGGCGCGATTGATCGTCGAAGGAAATTTGAAGATGGCCGCCGGTTTCGGCGTCTTCAAGGTCGAGCTCACCGTCCCAAGGAGGTTGGCGGTCTTCTTCGGACCAGACTTGTATGAGCGAGATCTCATGGCCGAAGTCGGCCAGAAACTGCAGTGGGCGTTCGATCTCTCCATCCTGCAGAAAATCCGAAATCACGATAACCAGACCGCGCTGCGGATACTCGGCGATGAAGGCCCGGGACACGGCCATCATGTCGGTTGGTCCGCCCGGCTTCAGGGCGGTAAGAAAATCGACTACCGGAGAAAAGCGGTGACGCCCTCCGCCACTGGTTGACGGATCGTGAAGACGGCTGGTGAACGGTTGGATCAACACCGTATCCAGCCGCACCAGGGCGACGTAGCAGAGCGCAGCGGTTAGCCGGCGCGCATAGTCAAACTTCGTACTCTGCGTAGAGCCGGACGCCGTCGTCATGGAGCCGGAGACGTCCAGCAGCACCCGGACAGGCACGCGCGGCTCAATCTGGAACATTTTCAAAAACATCTTTTCCAGCCGCATGTAGGCCCGCCAATTGACGGCGCGCAGGTCGTCGCCCTGATGGAAGTGCCGGTGGTCGAGAAACTCCTGGCCCGGTCCGGCAAAGCGTGAGCGGTTGTGCCCGCCGACAAGACCTGGAAAAGACTTCGACCAGTGGATCGTCAGGCGCTCCAGCTTTTCAAGGAAGGCCCGTTCGATAAGCGGCGCGTCAGCCATTGCGGGCTCCGGGCCTACCTCGCAGCCGTAGCCGTGACGCTGGAAATGATTTCGTCGAGAACGGTCTCCGCCGTCTGCCCGTCGGCGTGGGCGTCGAAGTTCAGGATGATTCGGTGGCGAAGCACGCTGGGGGCCACGTAGCGGATGTCTTCGATTGAAAGCTGGAAGCGTCCGCGCATCAGCGCCAGCACGCGTCCGCATTCCACCATTGCCTGCGCTCCGCGTGGCGAGCTTCCGTAGCGGATGTACTTTTCGGCCAGCGTGTGGGACTGAGACGTTCCCGGCTGCGTGGACATCACAAGATCGATCGCGAAATCGCGGACGTGCGGCGCCACCAGCACCTCGCGGCAAGTGCGGCGAAGCTCGACGATGCCGTCGTGGTCGATTAGCGCGTTCAGCACGGGCTCGTCCCGTTGAATCGTGTACTCGACGATCCGGTTCAGATCCTCACGCGACGGATACTTCACCAGAATCTTCATCAGAAACCGGTCCAGCTGCGCTTCGGGCAGAGGATAGGTTCCCTCCATCTCGATGGGATTCTGCGTCGCCATGACGAGAAAAGGCTGCTCCAGGTGATGGGTTGTGGTGCCGCTGGTGACAGTGCGCTCCTGCATCGCTTCAAGCAGCGCCGACTGCGTTTTCGGCGTCGCGCGGTTGATCTCGTCAGCCAGAACAAGGTTCGCGAAAATCGGGCCGTACTGGAAGCGAAGCACCTTGCCGCCGCGCTCGTCGGTCTCCATGATCATGCTGCCGACGATGTCGGCGGGCATCAGATCGGGCGTGAACTGAATGCGCGAATACTTCAGGTGCAGCACCCGGCTGAGAGTCCGCAAGAGTGTCGTTTTGCCAAGGCCCGGTACGCCTTCCAGCAGGACGTGGCCGCCGGCAAGAAGGCAAATCAGGACCCCATCGACCACGTCGTGCTGTCCGACGATGATCTTGGCGATTTCCTGGCGAACCTGATCCAGCCGCCCTACGGCTAAGTCGAGCGCGGATTCTGCGTGCACAACTCCAGTGTAACAATGCGCAAAATCGGCCCCGCGTTACCGGCCCCGCGGTTCGGCCTGTGCGTCCCTGAAAATCATGTCGGTGGGCGGCACACCGCGCTGGGTGCACCAATCCAGGTACAGACGCCCATAGCTGTCGAGGATGTACTGGGTGTCCTCAAAGCCCAACCGGCGCGCCATCGAGTCGATCCATTCACCCGGACCTTCAATCTCCAGAAAGTCGCCGATCGGGGTTTCGTCCAGCACCACAACGCCTGGATCGCCCAGCCGCTTGTACTCCGTCCGGTATTTCTCGTAGCGGAACTTGGGAAGAAATCCGATTCGCTCAAAGATTTGCCGCGCGGCTTCGAAATCCTCGACGCCCACTTCAATCTCCTCGCGGACTTTGTGACGCCCCGATTCGGCGATGCCCTTGAAAGTGATGATGGCCCGGCCATCGGCCTCGCGGAGGCGCAGCAGGCGTCCGGTGCCTCTTAATCCAGAATCCGGCGAGTCGAAGATAAGGTTCACCTCAAAGTGACGCGCCCGCGAGATGGCGAATCCGCGGGAGGCGAGCAGAGTGGTGGCGTATTTCGTCGAGTGAACGCGCAGCTTCACTTCGGTTTCCTGGTGGGTGGCTATACTTTAGATGCTAACGAAAAGTGCGCCCGTAGCTCAGCCGGATAGAGCATTTGGCTTCGAACCAAAGGGTCGGGAGTTCGAATCTCTCCGGGCGCACCACCCTACTCTTTTGTCTTCTCCAGCCTTGCGGGCTTCGGCGGGTTTTTCCCGGCAGGCCAACCCTCGCGCTGTTTGGTCCGGTCGCCATCGATGTCTTCGGTCTGATCGTGGAACAGGACCACCTGAGTTGGGAACGGAATGTCAATGGCCGCTTCAGCGAGAGCTTCCGACACTTGTTTCAACACCTCGCTGTAGGTGGCGACGACATTCGGCCGCCGGGGATTCGTCCACCATCGGAGGCGTAGATTAATTGACGATCCGGCCAGTGCCCAGACATACGCGTCGGGGGCCGGATCCTTCATGATTCCGTCGATCGATTTCAGCGTTCGCAGCGAGATTTCCAGCGCCTCGCCAATGTTGTCGCCATAGCCGATGCCGAGATCGTATTCACTTCGCACCATGTCGTAGGCAGTGATCACCTCGATCGGTTCCTGATAAATCTGGCTGTTCGGGATGATGACGCGAATGCCGTCGTAGGACTTGATGAATGTCGCACGGGTCTCAATCGCCTCCACCGTTCCGGTGAACTTGCCGCTTGTGATCTCGTCACCCACCTTGAAGGGCTGCCGCAACAGGATCAGGATGCCCGCCAGCAGATTCTGGAAAATGTCTTTGAAGGCGAAGCCGATGGCGACACCTCCGATTCCCAGAGTCGATATCAACTTTCCGGGAGTCATCGAAGGAATGATGATCGTGGCCGCGATGAGAAGACCGACGATCAGCAGTATCCAATAGGCCAGCCGGGACAAGACGGAGGCGAGCCCAGCATTGTTGTAATTCCGCGTGGTCCTCACAACGACCTTCTGAATCACTTTGGCCACAATCCAGAAAACGGCGAAGATTACAACCCCGATGACGACGTTGGGAAGGATCGCGAAGAATCCGTCGACCATCCCGTCAATGGTTTCCCAGACTTTCGAAAAATCCGGCGTCACGGACGAAAGGCCGCTGGGCGACGTAGCGGCGGTATTTGACTGCATGCGATTCTCCTGATGCCCTAACGTAGCCTAGTTTCGGAAGCCTGCGGTTCCCAACTGTCGAAGGTGAGACAGTAGGCTTGTGACTCGACGCGCCCTGGCCGCCCAATCCCTTGCCGTACTCGCCGCCGCCCAGCCTTCCGGCGCGAAGCCGGTGCTGGTGTTCGACGTGAATGAGACTCTGCTGGACATCCGGGCACTGGAGCCGCACTTCGAGAAAGCGTTCGGCTCCGCACTGGTGATGCGGGAGTGGTTCTCCACTCTGCTGCTGTACTCAATGACGGTGACGCTGGGCGGCATCTACAAGACGTTTGGCGAAGTCGCGGGCGCCGCGCTCGACATGACCGCGCGGTCTCGCAATGCGACTCTTACGGCGGAGGATCGCGCGGCCATCCTTGCAACGATCACCAAACTTCCCGCACACCCGGAAGTAGCGGAGAGCCTCACGCGTCTGAAGCAGGCGGAATTCCGGATGGTCACGCTGACGAACTCCGCGCCAGCAGCCGTCAAGGCGCAGATGGAGAGCTCCGGGTTGACGAAGTACTTCGAGAAGCTTTTGTCGGTGGATGCGGTGAAGAAGTTCAAGCCCGCGCCCGAGCCCTATCGCGAAGCCGGGCGTGTCGTGGGCGTCCCCACCAGCGGACTATGCATGGTTGCCGCGCACGCGTGGGACATCGCTGGAGCGATGGCGGCTGGGTGTACTGCCGCTTTCATCGCAAGACCCGGGAAGGTGCTGTTTCCGCTTGCCCCAGCACCGCGATTCACGGGGCCCGACCTGACGTCGGTTGCGGCACAGTTGATCGCGGCCTACGCGAAGTAGCGCAAGTCAGATTTCGAGCAGGTAGCCTTGCTTCCCGAGGTTGCGTCCGCGCGTTTCGCCCAGCATCGTCTCGACACCAGCGGCCTCATGAATGTGTCCGCAGAAGAACCACTCCGGCTGTTGTGCCTGAACGAACTCACTGACGGCGGTGCTGCCGAAATGCTGCCCATTACCTGCGCGGTCGAGCGGAGTGTCCTTCGGGGGACAATGGCACACCAGGATCATCGGCTTTAGGCCGGCGAACGGCGCCAGGCGCTCCGCGATTTCGGATTCGGTGTATTCACCCGGAGTGTTGAACGGCGTGGGATTGGAATACCCGAGCGCCGCCAGATGGTACCCGCCGAAGAGCGTCGTCTTCCCGTGAATCTCCGACAGTCCGAAGCGGGCGCAGAGCGATTCGATGTCCGCTTCGGATTCGTGATTGCCGGGAATCACCGAGACCTTGCCCGCGCGCCGCGCAAGAATTTCGCCCGCCGCATCCAGACCCTTGGCCCAGTTCACCAAATCTCCCGCGGCGATGTAGTGGTCCGCCTCGATATCCATCAACCGCCGAAGAGCTTCGAGGTCCGAGTGAATATCGGAGAACAGCAGGACCTTCATCAGTTGCTGGAGATCGACCGGCTGTAGGGTTCCTGCAGATACTTCGCCGCCGTCTCCTGCGCGCCCTGCGTGTCGTCCTTCGTGCGCAACGCGAGATTGTACTCGTTCACGGCGCGTTCACGCTGGCCGGTGACATCGAAGATCATGCCGAGATTGATGCGGGACCAGACTTCGGTCCACTTCGGTTCCAGATCTCCGTTCAGCGCTTCACGGAAAGCGTTGGCGGCGGACTGGTAGTTGTTCTGAAGGAAAAAGACCTCGGCCACGCGGTAATGGGCCAGCGACGAGATCCGCTTCACGTCCAGCGCCTTTTGATATTCCTTCAGCGCTTCACCGAAGTCGTTAATCTCGGCAAACTGCTCACCGCGGCGGATAGCTACGGCCACGCGAACATCGTCGCCCCAACGAAGCACCTTGCCGGCTGGGTCCATCACGATCCGCGTAGGTTTTCCGAAAGTGTTGATGGCGAACTCGCTGGCGGTTCCCGTGATCTCCACAGTACTTACTTCCGGGTTCCCTTCCGTTTCGATCTTCAACTCCACCGGCATCCGGAACGTATCCAGATCCTGCGCAACCTTGCCGACGACGCGAAAGCCCTTCTGCGTGCGGAAAATCGTGTACTCCAGCTTGAACTCAGGCGCACCGTTCGATTCGATCCACTCGATGAAGAAATAGCCGAGATCCTGGCCGAGCACGGTGCTGGCCATCTGGCGCAGATTCTCGGTGTTCACTTCCTTGTATGGATACTTCGCCAGAAACTCCTTAATCGTTTGCCAGAACTTTTCGTCGCCCATCACGCTGCGAAGCATGTGATAGACGGCCGCGCCCTTGGCGCCGGTGAGCGCCCAATACTCCGGCGAAAAATCTTCCAGGCGCGCCGATTGAATCAAGGGGACCTCGTCCATGGTCAGCGCTTCGACAAAGCTGTCGCGAAGATCCTGCTCGAACACGGACGGTCCATCGGTCTGTTCCAGGTAAAGCAACTCCCCGTATCGCGCCATACCGTTCGTGATCCAGAGATGGTTGCGCGATGTCGGGGACAGCCAATGCCCCCACCATTGCCGGGCGATCTGATTTGCGAGTCCGCGCGAGTTCACCTGCTTGCCGATGGTGCCGGGCGAAAGGAAGATGATGCCAGGACCGGAGAGCCCGGATGGCGCGCCCTTCTCCGTCTCTACTAGCGTCAGGCTGGTTGTGGGCGCTGTGCCGAACAAGCCAGCGTAGAAGCTGAGGATCTTGCCGGTCTCCTCCCCATACGCCTGCGCAAGCTCCGCGCCTTCCCGGAAATACACGGCGGTGGTGGCG
This sequence comes from Bryobacteraceae bacterium, assembly GCA_041746955.1. Taxonomy (GTDB): domain Bacteria; phylum Acidobacteriota; class Terriglobia; order Bryobacterales; family Bryobacteraceae; genus JAPKYZ01. Next base: position 3,389 of record JBGTFZ010000022.1, on the reverse strand, counting down.
CCTTGCGCGGTGATGCGCTGCGGCTCTCCCTTAACGATGGCGAAACTGCCGCCAAAGCCTGGCTGCGTAAAAGGAATCGTGAAGATCTGCCCGTTCGCGCCGGGCGCGCTGGTGCTGGCCACTCCGCTGACGACGCGGTAGCCTTCCGGCACCCCGATAGTAAACTCGCTGGTGTAGCGGTCCGCACTGTATTCGTTGATCGGGAACCAGCGGGAGGGATACAGAAGGTAGCTGAACTCTTGCCGGATGGCGGCGAAACGGATTCCATAGACCGGCGATTCCTCCTGCCCCGCAAGGCGTCCGTCGTAGCCGATGACGACGGTAGCCGGCTGGCCCTTGGGCAGAACGGACGGGAACGAAATGCGGAGGCTGTGCTCACCGACACGGTTGACGGAAAGGGCTTCGCCCTTGCTGTCGTTCGTCTTCAGAACCTTCAGCGCTTCGTTCAGCTCAAACGAGACGGTTTGCGTATTCTCGTCCAGCGGCAGGAAAGTGATCGTGGCTTCTGACTGAATCGACTGCGTATTGACGTTCACGAGAGCTGCCACTTTCACCGCCGTAACGTCGATGCGGGGGGAGGCGCCCCGGGGCGCACTCTGCGCCGCCAGGATCGAAGGCAATAGGACAACGGCCAGCGCCGCGATTAGCTTATACATCCGCGTTCAAAAGCTCCATCACGTAATCCGCGGCAGTCTCTATCGGATCACTTTCAGTCATCAATGTCTTGGCCACCGTTCGCAACTCAAACCGCTGCGCCTCGCGGGCGGCCGGGTCCTCCAGCAGTTTGCGAATCTCCGCAGCCATGCGCGCGCCGGTGCAATCGCCCTGGATCAGCTCCGGCACTATCTTTTTCCCGGCGATAACGTTGACCATCGAGAAGAACGGCACATCCACCAGTTTCCGCCCCAAGGTCCACGTCAAGGGGCTGACGCGGTAGAAGGTCACCATCGGCGTGCCCAGCAGCGTCGCTTCAATCGTCACGGTGCCGCTTGCCGCCAAGGCCACGTCGGCATGGGCCAGTAGATCCCAGGATTCGCCGGGCGCGATCTTCACGCTGGACGGCATTCCGGCGCGAACGAACGATTCGTCCATACCGGGCGGCGTGGCAAGAACATACTGCGCGGGAAAGGCTTTCACAGCGTCGCTCAAGATCGGGAGATGCCGCGAAATCTCGCCCGTGCGGCTGCCGGGAAGCAGCGCGATCACCGGACGCCCCGCCGTAAGGCCGTGCTTCACGAAAAACTCCTCCCGCGAAAGCCGGGGGCGGATGAGCCGCGCCAGCGGATGTCCGACGAAATCTGCGCGTATTCCATACGAACGGAAGAACTTCTCCTCGAAAGGAAAGATGCACAAAAGGCGCGCAACGTTTCGCCGGAGAGAGTTGACACGTCGGCGCCTCCACGCCCAGGCCTGCGGCGCAACCAGATAAACCACTGGAACATTGAGACTTTTCAGCGCGCGGGCGACTCGCAGATGAAATCCGGAGCTGTCGGTCAGAATCGCGACGTGCGGCCGCTCCTTCGCCGCCCACCGGACCAGCCGCCGGTATTCGCCATAAATAGAAGGGATGTGCGCCAACACCTCGACCAGGCCCACCACCGCCAGTTTCGATTGGTCCGCCACCGCGTCAACACCTTCGGACTTCATTCGCGGACCGGGGCACCCAGCGAACTTTGCGCCGGGAAGACGGCGCTTTAACGCATGAACGAGGCTGGCCGCGTACAGGTCTCCGGAAGCTTCGCCCGCGGAGACTAGAATCCTCGATCCTTTGTGTGACACCCCTCGGGATCACGCTACCATGAGAGTGTTGATGTCTGCTCCGAAAGACGCGGCGGTTCTCGCTGCGGGCTCCAGCATAGCCGTTCCGGACTTGGTAAGCCGCTTCGGCGACGACCTGCTGCCGCTAAATAACCAGTTTTCCTACTTGTTTCTGGCCGCCAATCCGACGGATGAGGAGCGCAAGGAGTTTTTGGATGAGCCCGTTGCGGCCCTACCGCCCGCGCTGGTGGCAATTCTCCCGCCCGTGCAACTGCTCTTCGTTCCGTTCCTCGAAAGGGCGGTTCCGCGAAAGAACGGAAACGGCTCCGCCAAGGGGAATTCCGATTCGGTGTCGCTGGTGCGTCCCGCGAAACCGGTTACACACTCCGCCGTCAGCTCCGCGAAATCGGAAGCGTTGTTATTTGCTTTCGAGGATCGCGACGTCGGTGAGCATCACTACCGCTTCTTCCAATCGCTAGCGACGATTGCGTCGAGAAAGCTTCCCGGCGATCTGGAGAAAAGCTACCTAAGCCTGGTTCGTGGAGAACTTCGCGCGAACGTGCATGGCGAGGTGGATGACGCCAGCTGGGAAAAGAAGATCGCGTTGTTGGAGCGGCAGTCGCTCTTTCACGGATCGAACAAAGCGTTGCGGGACTATGCAACACAGTCCTTCATCGACACGGCGACGTTGTATCTGCATGGAATCTGCTGCGACCTGGATGTCGAGACGGGTCCGCGCCAACTGGCCAGCCGGCATCTGCGAAAGCGCTTGGAGATGCTGGAGGCGGCCTTCCCGCCGCCTGAAGGCTACGCCGTCTTTCCGGAAGAACTGAAAGACTAAGCGTCCGTTACTGGACGATACCGGGCGAACCGGCCTCGGGCTCCAGGCGAATCTCCCCGAACGCCGCCTCGTAGTGGGACAGGTTCTGGTTCAAAAGGTTCGCCAGCGCCTTCGCCTGCTGGGGACTGAGATACACGCCTTGGAATACGTTCAACGTCACCGCGTCAGGCGCGGTTTGAATGGCGGTTCCGAACATCAGGAAAAAGTCCCATAGGCTGACGCGTACCTGCACGCTGTTCGAATAGCCTTCGCGGTAGTCCGGCGCATGGTTGAGGTTGACCTTGGGTTGAGGCGGATTCTGGGCCATGGCTTGATTGTCGGCTATATCTTTCGCGGTTGGGAGAATGAGGAATGGCGGGGACGACGGGGCTCGAACCCGCGACCTCCGACGTGACAGGCCGGCGCTCTAACCAACTGAGCTACGTCCCCGCAGCGTACTTTCGTAGGATAGCACAGGGCTTTTAGACCGCACATCAGAGATTTACGCGCATTTCATCCACCGCTTTTGTAAGGCTAGCGACGGGTTCGCCGACCGGCAGATACTCCATGCAGATGTATCCCGCAAAGCCGGTTTTCTGAATTGTTTTATACAGATGCCCGTAGTTCATCTCGCCAGTGCCAGGATCGTGACGGCCCGGGTTATCGGCCACGTGAAACACGTTGACATACGGAGCCGCTTCCGTCAGTGATCGCGTTACATCGCCAACCTGCACTTGCTCGTGATACAGGTCGAAGAGAAGCTTGAACGCCGGATTATCCACTTCTTTCACCAGCCGAAGTCCTTCGACGC
>JBGTFZ010000021.1:0-10476 GCA_041746955.1 Bryobacteraceae bacterium | reverse complement strand
GCCGGATGGGGACGGGGTGAAATCGACCCTCAATATACAACCGGTGATTCCGATTAGCATCAGCCCCAGCGGCAACATGATTTCCCGGACGATTCTACCTATTGTCAACCTGAGTAAAGGCGTCGCGGGTGACCAGACCTTCGGTCTCGGCGACACCGTGCAGAGCTTCTTCTTTTCGCCTAAAAAGCCGACCAAGGGCGGAATCGTCTGGGGCGCGGGTCCAGTATTCTTGCTGCCGACCGCGACCGACCCACTACTCGGCGGACAGAAGTGGGGGGTAGGCCCAACCTTCGTCGTCCTCAAACAAGCCAGTGGGTGGACAGTAGGCGGGCTTGCTAACCACATCTGGTCGATCGCCGGCAAAGACGATCGAAATGATATCAGCGCGACCTATCTTCAGCCTTTTGTTAATCACACCTGGCCAAGCACGGTCGGCGTGACGCTAAGCGCCGAGTCGACCTACGACTGGGAGGCGAAGCAATGGACCGTCCCGCTCAACCTTGGTGTTAGCAAGATCGTCAGGCTGGGGAAGCAGCTCGCGAGCATACAGGGTGGCGCGCGCTACTATGTCGTCCGACCCGATTTCGGCCCCAAATGGGGGCTTCGTTCGACCTTCACGCTACTGTTCCCGAAAAAACCGAAGCGGTGATCTACGCTGTCTGACGGGCGCTCCCTGCAAGATGCACGATTGAACAGTCCATGTCCGCTTTCCACCCAAAGCTGCCATTAGCGTGGCGCTCGCTTTCGACGCATAACGGCGATCTCGGCGCCGGTCTTCTTGCGGGTGTATTATCACCGTTCAAAGCAAGTCAGACGCGTCATTGGCCCGATATAACGGCTACTTGCGACATCTCGCGAACCTGGCCACTACCGAAGCGTGAGGGATGATGAGTTTCCAGCAGATACTTGATTCACTGCCAATCGGTGGCGTCTTTGTAGGGTTCGCCATCTTCGCGCTGACCGTTATCGAGGCTGGTTACCGCTATGGATATTGGTCGCAGGAGCGCACGCAAGACGAGAAGGAGGGCCCCACTGGCATGATCGTTGGCTCGCTCCTGGCCCTTATGGCGTTCCTGCTCGCGGTCACGATGGGGATGGCATCCGATCGCTTCGACACGCGCCGCGGGCTCGTGCTGGCCGAGGCGAATTCCATCGGTACCACTTACCTCAGGGCCGGCTACCTGCCAGAGCCGGCCTCGAACGAGATCAGGGATCTGCTCCGCGAGTACGTTCCCCTGCGCATCACGACCAACGATCTGGCAGACGTCCGAGTGAAAATAGCTCGATCGGTCGAGCTGCACGAGAAGCTCTGGTCACTGGCTGAGGAGTTGGCCCGCGCCACACCCGAATCTGACGTCCTGGCCCTGTTCATTGACTCACTGAACGAGACGATCGACCTAAACGAGACGCGGGTAACGGCGGGTATCTACGCACGCGTACCAGAAACGATCATCCTCCTCCTCGTCTGCGGCTCGATGCTGACGTTGGGGATGGTGGGCTACAACGCAGGCTTGATCCAGCGGCGCAGTCCCGTCACTACCATCGTGCTGATCGCCCTCCTTGGTGCGGTTATCACCCTCGTGGTCGATCTCGATCGACCGCGCGACGGATTCCTCAAGGTGAGCGAGCAGCCGCTCATCGATCTGCAGGAGATGGTCGGAGCACTTCCTAAGTAGCTGGCCTGCCACCCAACAAAGCGCTCCAGCCACGGCTGAGCTGAAACGTTATACGTTGCGTGATGTTCACTCGCGAGCTTGAACTCAAGTGCGTCCCAAGCCCGCACACGGCGCGGATTCGCTGCAACCGATCGGCGCTTTCTCCCTCCCAAAGCGCCGATCCACGCTTCACCACGTGGCGGGAACGGGCGAGCAGGGCTACTCGGGCGACGGAGGGCAGGCGCGGTTGACGAGGTTGGGCGGGCCAAGGGGCTGGCACGGTCGCGCGGCTGGCAGGCGTGATGGCCAGGGTGGCGTCTCATCACCACCAGGAAGGGCACGACTGAGTGAGGGGACGCGCCCCCGGCACATCCAATCGGAGGGCCGCTGGCAAGGATTGTGCTCCCCAGGGTAGGCGGGCAGTCCTTCGGCAGAGGGTCAACCATCGATTCTGACGATCCGGACTGCTGAACGCGTCGGAAAACCCCGTTGTGTGGGGCGAGTGCCGCTCGAGCAGTCACCGCCGATCGTTTCGAGTCACGGTATTTCGTGAATGGCGGCCCAAACTGGGGCGCCGGCCCGCCTTCAACGATCAGTCCCTACTGAATCGAATGCAGGTCCGCTGACCTCAGGAGGAGGAACGATGAACAGCAAGCGCAAACCACTCAAGCAGGATTCACTACCGTTCCCTCCCAAAAAGTCCGGAAGCGTCGCGGGGCCTACTCTGGCGGAGTCGACCTACGCGCCGCTTCCCGCTGAACGGCATCTGCCCGACGACGCGCCCAACATCATCATCGTTCTCATCGATGATGCGGGCCCGGGGCTGCCCAGTACATTCGGGGGCGAGGTCACTACGAAGACGATGGACCGCATCGTCAACGAAGGGATCAGCTACAACCGCTTCCACACCACCGCCATGTGCTCGCCGACGCGGGCCGCGCTACTCACCGGGCGCAATCAGCACCACGTCGCCAGCGGCCAGATTACCGAGCTGGCTTCCGACTGGGACGGTTATGCCGGCATCATCCCGAAGAGCTGTGCCACGGCCGCGGAAGTGCTGCGCCACTACGGTTACAGCACTGGCGCATGGGGCAAATGGCACAACACGCCGGCCGCGGAAACAACCGCGGCTGGGCCATATGACAACTGGCCGGCAGGCTACGGGTTCGAGTACTTCTATGGCTTCCTCGCGGGCGAGGCTTCGCACTACGAGCCCCACCTGGTGCGAAACACGACCGTCGTCCTGCCGCCGAAGTCGCCGGAGGATGGGTACCACCTGAGCGAAGACCTCGCGGAGGACGCGATCGGCTGGCTGCAGCAGCACAAGGCGTTCAACCCTGACAAGCCGTTCTTCATGTACTGGGCGAGCGGCGCTATTCACGGTCCACACCACATCATGAAAGAGTGGGCCGACAAGTACAAAGGCAAATTCGACAGCGGCTGGGACGCATACCGCGAGCGTGTGTTCGCTCGCGCCAAGGAAAGAGGCTGGATTCCGGAGAATGCTCAGCTGACGCCGAGGCACCCACAGCTGGCCTCATGGGACAGCGTTCCCGACGATCAGAAGCCGTTTCAGGCTCGCCTGATGGAGGTGGCAGCGGGTTATGCCGAGCACGTCGACGTCCAGGTCGGCCGTGTCATCGATGAGGTCGAGCGTCTCGGCTACGGTGACAACACGCTGGTCTTTTACATCTGGGGCGACAACGGCTCGTCGGGCGAAGGTCAGAACGGCACCATCAGCGAGCTTCTGGCACAGAACGGCATCCCTACGACCGTCGAGCAGCACATCCAGACGCTCGACGAACTGGGTGGTCTCGACGTGCTGGGATCGCCTCTGACCGACAACCAGTACCACGCCGGCTGGGCGTGGGCAGGCGTCACCCCCTACAAGGGCATGAAGCTGATGTCGTCGTACTTTGGCGGCACTCGCAACCCGATGGCGGTGCGCTGGCCGAAGAGGATCAAGCCCGACGCCCAGCCGCGGCAGCAGTTCCATCACTGCAACGACATCGTGCCGACCATCTACGAGGCGGTTGGCATCACGCCGCCGCGTACGGTCAATGGCATACAGCAGGAAGACATCGACGGCGTGAGCCTGGCTTACACCTTCGCCGATCGCGAGGCCAAGGCGCGGCTGATCACCCAGTACTTCGAAGTCATGGGCAGCCGGGGCATCTACCACGATGGCTGGTTTGCGGGACACCCTGGCCCCCGCATGCTCTGGATTCCTGGCAAGCCGCCCGGGATCGAGACCTGGGATCCCAACAAGGATCAGTGGGAGCTGTACCACATCGACGAGGACTGGAGTCAGAGCAACGACCTGGCCGCGAAGATGCCCGAGAAGCTGACCGAATTGCAAAAGGTCTTCTTCAAGGAAGCCGAGCGCAACAAGGTGTTTCCCATCGGCGGTGGCTTGTGGATCGCGGTGTATCACCCGGAGCTGCGACTCACTCCGCCGTACAAAGAGTGGACCTTTGGCCCCAACGTCACACGTATGCCCGAGGTCTGTGCGCCCGCGCTCGGCAACACGGAGAATCTTGTCACCATCTCCGCCGAGATCCCGGCCAATGCCAACGGCGTCCTCTACTCGCTGGGCGCCAACTCCGGCGGCCTGACCTGCTTCGTTGACGACGGCTTCCTCTGCTACGAGTACAACCTGTTCATCCTCCGGCGCACCAGGATTCGTTCGAAGGAGAGACTGCCCGCAGGCAAGGTGAAAATCGAAGTGCAGACGGTGTACGCGGTGAAGAGGCCAGCCGGTCCGCTGGACATCACGATGAGATGCAACGACGAGACGGTGGCGACCGGGCAGGTGCCGATGAGCGCGCCCCTGCTGTTCACGGCCAACGACTGCCTGGACATCGGCGTCAGTCTTGGCTCGCCGGTCTCCCTGGATTACCACAAGAAGGTACCGTTCAGGTTCACGGGCACCATCGACGAGGTACACGTGAAGTACCTGGACGCGAATTGATGCGAGTGGTGCGGCGACGCGCGTGGACGCCATCGGTGTGACGGCACTGGCCGACCTGCTCCACGCGCAGCGCCGATGACTTCGCGCTACTTCGTTTTCACCGACACCGCTGCGCTGTACGCGCTGGCGCCGGCGGCGTTCACTGCCCGGACGCGATACCAGTACGTCTTCGCGCGGCCTACCGTCCTGTCGGCGAACGTCGTCCTGTTCGCTGCTCGCGAGACCAGTGTCGAGAATGACGTGCCGTTTCCGGAGCGCTGAATCCCGAACGCCGTTTCATCGGTCGAGTTGTCGCGCCACGAGAGGGTGACGGAGGCCTTGCCCTTCGACGACAGTCGCGCCTTGGCGCTCAGCATGGACGGCGCGGCGGGCACCTGTGGCGCGCAAGGATCATGTCGTCGGGAGCGGGAACGTGTTCGAGGACCTCGGACATCCGCGGCCCGCAGAAGCACTCGCGAAAGGGGAGCTTGCCCGGAAGATCGCGGAACTCATTGCGAAGTGGCGCCTCTCGCAGACCGCCGCGGCTGAGCTGCTGCACGTGGATCAGCCGAAGGTGTCGGCGCTGATCCGTGGCCGACTTGCCGGCTTCTCGCTCGATCGGCTGGTGCGATTCCTCGTCCTTCTCGGCAGCGACGTGGAGATCGTCGTGAAGCCACGGACCAAGACCCCGGGACGGGCTCGCCTTCTCGTGGCGTGACGCGCCCCCTGGCTGCACCCTCACGCCGCATGGACGAGGTAGTGTCGAAAATCGTCCCTGACACCCAGCCAATCTCGGTTCTCGTTCCCTCTCGATAGCAGGTCGAACGGCCCTCAACCCGGCGACCCACCTCGCCGTCCACCCGCGCTGATCGCTCTGGACTCTATGTAGATATGCTTGATCGCCGGGTAACGCTGGCGGATGCCTTTCTCCATGCGATCAACCGCCACCTCCACTTCCGCGGCGGAGAGCTTCGCGTCGAACTGGATATCGACCGTCAGTAGGACTGTCTCCGGACCGAAGTGCATCGTGAGCGGGTTGCGCACGCGGCGCACTCCCGGGTCGGATTCCACCAGCTTGCGAATGGCGGCCAACGTTTCCGGGTTGGCGCCTTCGCCCACGAGCAACCCTTTGCTTTCGTAAACCAGAAAGCCCGCCGTCGACGCCAGAATGAGTCCGATCACCACCGAGGCCGCGCCATCCAGCTCCGGGCGATTAAATTGATGGGCTAGAAAAATACCCGCCGCCGCCACAAGCAAGCCAAGGAGCGCGGCGGCATCTTCGAAGAGCACGGTAAAGGTGGCGGGGTCTTTGCTCGATCGGATCGCTTGCCAGAAATTTTCATCCTTGCCTTTTAGCGCCCGGAATTCGCGCCAGGCGATGACGAAGACAACGCTCTCAAACAGCGTGGCCAAGCCAAGGACGACATAACTCCAGGTCGGGTCCTGCAAAGGACTGGGGTGCAGCAAGTGGAGAATGCCTTCGTAGACGGAAATGCCTCCGCCGACGCCGAAGATCAGCACCGCGACGATTAGCGACCAGAAATAAAGTTCCTTGCCGTAGCCGAAGGGATGGGCGGCATCGGCGGGTTTTTTGCTCCGGTGGATGCCTAACAGCAAGAGCCCGCCGTTCCCGGTATCGACCAGCGAATGGATCCCTTCCGATAGCATCGCGGAGCCGCCGGTGAAGGCAGCCGCCGTGAATTTCATGATCGCGATCACCAGGTTGCCGAGGATCGCCGCGTAGATCGCCAGTTTGGGAGATTCTGCGGTCATCAGAAACTAACGCGAGAAGAGACGCGATCCAGGGCTTGGCACCGATAGTGGCAAGTATAGCGAGTTGACCAAATGCCCGGGTTCCGGCCGGACCCGTGCCACACCCACAGTCAGCCGCGCCGCGCCGCTTCAACAGTGGCGACGTCGATCTTCTTCATCGTCATCATCGCCTCGAAGGCACGCTTAGCCTCACCGCCTCCCGTTGCAAGCGCGTCTGTCAGTACGCGCGGTGTGATCTGCCACGACAGGCCCCAGCGATCCTTGCACCACCCGCACTCGCTTTCCTTGCCACCATTGCCGACGATCGCGTTCCAATAGCGGTCCGTCTCTTCCTGATTGTCCGTCGCGATCTGGAAGGAAAAAGCCTCACTGTGCTTGAACAACGGACCACCGTTGAGACCGAGACAAGGCATGCCCAGTACGGTGAACTCCACGGTCAGGACGTCGCCCTTCTTGCCGCTCGGGAAGTCGCCGGGCGCCTTGTGAACCGCGGTCACTTCACTATCCGGAAAGGTGGCCGCATAGAACCGCGCCGCGTCCTCCGCATGCTTGTCGAACCAGAGGCAGATCATGTTTTTCGGCTTCATGACTTCGATTCTACTCACGGGAAGATTGCTGATAGACGCCGAAATTATTGTTGACAGCCAGTTGCAGGTAGGCTAGGCTCTGGAAAGCAGACATAAAAGGTCTGACTTCATGAAACGCCTTATTCCAAATGCTTAGCTCAACAAAACTGCGTTCCAGACCCGCCTTCGTCCGGCTCGCTCTCTTTGCAGCGTTGTCGCCATACGCCAATTTCGCCGCCACCATCCAAGGTATCGTTCTAGACCCGTCCAGCGCGCCCGTCGCGAATGCCAGCGTTACCGCGACGATCGCCGGCAGGATGCAGAGCCGCGCGGCGCAGACGGTGCTGGACGGTCGATTTACGCTTTCGCTCGAACCCGGCCGGTACATCGTCAGCGTCGAATCGCAGGGATTCCGCACCGAGAAGAGCTTTGTCGAGTTGTCCGGCACCGCGGCCATCGCCAAAGTGGACATCCGGTTGCAGCTGAGCCAATTCGAACAGGAGGCCGTCAACGTGTCGGCATCGATTGCGTCCGACCTTGCGGTAAGCGCCGCAACACGCGCGCCGACACCTCTGCTGAACGTGCCGCAGGAGATCAGTCTCGTCGGCAGCGCCCAGATCCGCGATCAGTCGATGCAGAGTATGTCCGATGTCGTCCGCTACATTCCGGGGATCACGATGGCGCAAGGGGAAGGGCATCGCGATGCACCCGTTATCCGTGGCAACGTCACGACGGCAGATTTCTACCTGAACGGCATCCGCGACGACGTGCAGTATCTTCGCGACCTTTACGACGTGGAGCGCGTGGAGGCCGTGAAAGGCGCGAATGCCCTGACGTTTGGCCGCGGCGGCGGGGGCGGCGTCATCAACCGGGTAAGCAAAACGGCCAGCTTCGCGCCGGTTCGGGAGGTGTTTATCCAGGGCGGGACGTTCAACAACAAACGGATCTCTACCGACCTTGGGCATAGCTTCGGCGATCGCGTGGCGTTCCGGCTGAACGGCATGTACGAGAACTCGGGCAGCTTCCGTCATGACGTGAACCTGGAACGATACGGCATCACGCCGACCGCCGCGATCCGCATCGGCGCCCGCACCCATGCCCGCCTGAAGTACGAATACTTTCACGACGGCCGCACGGTGGACCGTGGGATTCCGTCCTATCAAGGCCGTCCTTCCAGCGCGAACCGTTCGACCTTTTTCGGCGATCCGGGGAACAGCAACGCCACCGCCAGCGTGCACATCGGCGCGGCGACGATCGAACATCAAGCCGGACCCTGGAATCTGCGGAACACAACTCAGATTGGAGACTACGACAAGTTCTACCAGAACCTATTCCCCGGTGCTGTCAACGCGACGGAAACGATCGTCGGCATCAGCGGTTATAACAACGCGACGACACGACGCAACCTCTTCAATCAGTCGGACGCTGTGGCCACTTACTCCACAGGCCGGCTTCGCCACACGATCCTGATGGGCGCCGACTTCGGCCGCCAGCCTACGGTGAACTTCCGGAGCACGGCGTACTTCAACGGCAATCTCACTTCGATTCCCGTTCCCTTCTCGTCGCCCAACGTGCGCACGTCACCGGCGTTCCGTCAGAACGCAACCGACGCCGACAACGAACCCGACGCTCGGTTGGCGGGAACGTTCATTCAAGACCAGATTGAGATCAACTCCTACATACAAGTTGTTGCCGGCCTTCGCTACGACTACTTCAATCTTCAGGTGGTGGACAACCGCCGCAACGCTACGTTTGCGCGGACCGACAATCTGTTTTCGCCCCGGTTGGGGTTGGTGATCAAACCGGTCCAGCGGCTTTCGCTCTATGGAAGTTATGGAGTAACTTATTTGCCAAATTCGGGCGACCAGTTTGCGTCGCTTTCCGCAAGCAGCCAGACCATGAAGCCGGAGCGGTTTAATAACTATGAGGTGGGGGCGAAGTGGGACATCACGCGCAACCTGCGGCTGACTTCGTCGCTTTACCGGCTGGACCGCCGGAACACCACCGCGCAGGATCCGAACAATCCCGGGTTTATCGTGCAAACCGGCAGCCAGCGCACGAATGGGTTCGAGATAGAAGCCAACGGCCAGATCACAAGGCGCTGGAACATCGCTGGAGGCTACGCGGCGCAGGATGCGTTCATCTCCAGCACGACAACCGCCGCGCCGGCGGGAGCCAAAGTAGGCTTAGTTCCGCGCCAGTCGCTTTCGCTTTGGAACAACTACCGGCTGCTTCCGCGGCTCAACTTGGGATTGGGTGTGATTCACCAGGGAGAGATGTTCGTCGGGTTCGACAATGCGGTGGTGTTGCCTTCGTTTACTCGGGTGGATGCTGCGGCGTACTACTCGTTTACGGAGACGATCCGGCTACAGGCAAATGTCGAGAATCTGCTCGACACGGAGTACTATCCGACGGCGCATAACAACAACAACATCCTGCCGGGTTCAGCCCTCGCGCTGCGGCTGGGGTTGGTCGTCAGGTTCTAGGGCCGACGCGAATACTTTTCGTAGAGGCGCGTGTGCTTGTTTTCCAAGTCCACCGGCCGGCCCTGAATCCACATGGACTTCACTTGCGTCCGGTGCTCCAGGATGTCGCCGTCGGTGAGAATCAGGTCGGCGGACTTGCCCGGATCGATCGAACCATAGTCCGAGTCCACGCCCCAAATTTCCGCCGCGTGAAGGGTGATGGCTTTCACTGCGATCTCCGGCGGAAGCCCGTAGCCCGCGGACAGTCCCGCTTCGAAAGGCAGGTTTCGCGCGAACTGCGTGTCGAAAGTCCCAAACGAAAACTTGATCCCCGCTTTGTGCAATTCGCCGGGTAGCGAAAAGTTCTTGTCGTAGGGATCGTCTTCTTCCTCGGGCAGTGCAGATGCCTGCACGACGATCACTGGAATCCGGCGTTTGGCGATCTCCGGGATTTGGTTGCCGGGACGCTGGACGTTCGCCAGGATCGCCTTTACCTTTTGTTTGTCAACAAACTCAATCGCCGCTTTGATGGTGCGCTGGTCTTGCGCGTGGATCATCAACGGCATCTTTCCGTCCAGCACAGGAAGCATCGCCTCCAAGGCCAAGTCGATGTTGAAGCCCGCGGCGGAAGCGGCTTTCGACTTCTGGTACGCGCGAGCGCGATCGAAGTAGTCGTTAAGATCCTTGATTCGCTTGTCGAAGAACTTCTTCGCCTCGGCGTAGGGGGTCCTGCCGGGGGCCATCTCGAACCGGTTGAAGGTTCGTGTCTCGACCGTTGGAAAGATTAACTGCATCGCGGCCGCCCGCCGAATTTCCATTTCTTCCCAGGTCCAACCTTCGAGATGCAGCATCGATACTTGCCCGGGGATCAGGGCCCCGGCTCCCGCGGATCGGCTGGAGACGGTCGAGCCCGACGAAGGCATCGTGATCACGGTCGTGATTCCGTTCGCGCGTGTAACCGGGATGAACTCGCTCTCGGGATTGACGGCGATCAACGCGCGCAACTGCGGGTTGAAGACGCCCAATTCGCCGGTGTCGACGGTCTCGCGCACCGACGAAATCTCGCG
>JBGTFZ010000020.1:0-9133 GCA_041746955.1 Bryobacteraceae bacterium | reverse complement strand
CTTCGAGAAGACATTTCCGGCCGACGTGCTGGCCAAGCGAGAGGCGCTGAACGCAGAAGTGGCGGAGTTGCAGAAAACTTCGCCGCCGCAGCCGGACTTGGCGATCGGTGTTGAAGAAGGCGACACCGTAACGCAGCATCTATTCGTGCGCGGCGACGCGCATTCGGAAGGTGAGTTCGTTCCAAAGCAGTTTCCCGTCGTGCTGGCGGGCGGCGACCAGACGCCGGTGACGTCGGGAAGCGGACGCAAGGAATTAGCCCAATGGCTAACCGATCCCAAGCATCCCTTGGTGCCCCGTGTGATGGTGAACCGCATCTGGCAGGGACACTTTGGCGAAGGCCTGGTCCGCACGCCTTCCAACTTCGGCCTGCTGGGTGAGAAACCGACTCATCCGGCATTGCTGGACTGGCTTGCCCAGCGGTTTATCGAGGACGGCTGGTCGATCAAAAAGCTCCACCGGCGGATCCTGCTGTCGAAAACGTATCAGCAGTCCAGCCAGATCACGAAAGAAAAATCGGAAGCCGATCCCGACAACCGGATGCTGGCGCGTTTCGAGCGCCGTCGCTTGGACGTCGAGGAAATCCGGGACGCCATGCTGGCGATCGACGGAACGATCGACTTCGCCATGGGCGGCACTCTGCAGGAGGGTTCCGGCACCGACGGCGAGAACAGCTCAAAGAGAATGTCGATCGATCCGGCGACTTCGAAGCGCAGGACGGTCTACATTCCGCTGCGCCGGTCGAACCTGCCCAGCCTGTTGAACCTTTTCGATTTTGGCGACGCCACGACAACCGGCGAAGGACGCGCGCGCACCAACGTCGCTCCGCAGGCGCTGTTTGCGATGAACTCGCCGTTTATCAATCGCGCGGCTTCCACGCTGGCGGAAAAGTCGGCGCAGCAGCCCGCCGATGCTGCGATTCGCCAGGGCTACCTTCGCGTCCTGAACCGTTCCGCCACAAACCCAGAAGTGACGGGCATGACGGAATACATGAATGGGTTTCCGGACGAAGCGGAATTCGCGCGGCGCCGCAGCCTGTTCCGGCTGCTATTGGCTTCGAATGAGTTTTTCTATGTCGACTAGAACACCGCACGCAGAACGTTTTCTCACCCGGCGGGGCCTGCTTCGCCAAACAGCCTGCGGCTTTGGCACGCTTGGCTTAACCAGCCTGATCGCCAACGCCGCGAAGAGCGAGAATCCGCTGGCGGTGAAGCAGCCGCACTTCGCCCCGAAGGCGAAGCGTGTCATTTTTCTGTTTATGCACGGTGGTCCGTCGTCCATCGATACGTTCGATCCAAAGCCGAAGCTGATCGAGATGAACGGCAAACCGCTGCCGTTCAAACGCCCACTGACGTTTGCCGAAGGGCAGGTTGGCGGGCTCATGCAGTCGCCGTGGGAGTTTAAACAGCATGGGCAGTCCGGAATCCCGGTCAGTTCGCTGTTTCCGAACGTCGCCGAATGCGTAGACGACATGTGCGTAGTGCGCTCTGTGGTCGGCGATAGCGTCGCGCACGGCGGCGCATCGTTGCAGTTGCACACAGGCTCCAACACGTTCACGCGGCCCAGCATGGGCTCTTGGGTGGTTTACGGCTTGGGCAGCGAGAATCAGAACCTTCCGGGCTTCATCACGATCAAGCCGTCGCTGGCGCACGGCGGCGCGAAAAACTGGTCTAGTGGATTCCTGCCGGCCGCCTATCAGGGCACCGCAATCGGCAACGCCGGCGTAAAGCTGGAAGACCTTAGCGAACCGATCGAGTTTCTCACCAACAAGGGCTACACGCCGGAGCAGCAGCATTACGAGATGGACATGCTGCAGAAGATGAACCGCGCCCACGCAATGGAGCGCGAGTTCGACCCGGAACTGGAAGGCCGCATTCAGGCGTTTGAGCTGGCGTCGCGCATGCAGACCGAAGCGCCCGAGGCTTTCGAGATCGACAACGAGACGGAAGCGACGAAGAAGCTCTACGGCTATGACAAGCCGGAGACGAAAGACTTCGCGTGGCAGTGCATGATGGCGCGGCGTTTGGTCGAGCGCGGCGTGCGGTTCGTACAGTGCTCCCACAGTTATAAGTGGGACCAGCATTCGGAACTCGTGCGGCTGCACACACGCAACGCCCGCGAGGTGGACCAGCCGATCGCCGGTCTGTTGAAGGATCTGAAATCGCGGGGGCTGTTGAAGGACACGCTGGTGATCTGGGGCGCCGAGTTCGGCCGCACGCCGGTGGCGCAGGGTGGCGACGGGCGCGACCACAATCCCTACGGCTATTCGATGTGGATGGCGGGTGGCGGAGTGAAACCCGGGACTACCTACGGCGCGACCGACGAATTCGGATACTACGCCGTCGAAGACCGCATGCACATTCACGATCTGCACGCGACGATGCTGCACCTGATGGGCTTCAAGCACGAACAGTTGACCTACTTCTACGCCGGACGCAACTTCCGCCTTACCGACGTCGCCGGCGAAGTGGCCCACAAGATCATCGCGTAGACGGCGGCCTGCGCAAGTCGTAAACGTAGATCGACCAGCCGACTTTCGCCATGGGAGTCCTGGCGTCCAACCACGCATACCATTTGGGGTCGACGTAGACACCCTTCAGCAGCGTCACGCTAACCGCCGCTACGCAGTCCGCGCTCTCAATCTCTTCCGGCTTGCCTCGCGGCAGGTAGCCTTCCTTGATCCCGTAGTAGCGCAGGTTCGCCGTGCCGAAATAGTCGATGCAGAGTGGTGGATCGCCGATCAACGCGAGATAAGTCCGCAGTTTCTTCACGTCCTGCCCCCAGTCGATATTCGAATCGACAAGATACTCCGGGCCGCGCCCGCTGCCGCCGGAAAATCCGTTGAAGAAGGCCAGATAGTGCGGGTAGGCGAGTAGGGACTCCGCCGCCACCAGCGCCAGCGCGATGATCGCCAGACGGCGGCGGCAATCCAGCCACGTCGTCGCGGCCGCCAGCATGACGTAGAGAAGCGGGAAGAAAGGCAACAGGTGCCGGACGCCAAGATTGATCCCGCTGGACATGCACCAAAGAAAGTAAGAAGCGGCGGCGAATGGCAGGGCGAGCCATACGAAAGGAACGTCTTTCAGCCTGGGACGAAGGCGAATGGCGTGACGCATCACCCGCATGGCGAGGATCAGCATCATCACCAGCACCCCAGACGGTGTTTTGACTAGGAAGGCTTCGGGAAAGTACGCCCATACTCCCTCGCGCCGCCGCTCACCCAGCATGTAAGCTTCGAGCCCCTCCTTGTTGTGGTCGCGAACCACCTGAAGCCCGACGCCGTACAACGAGCTAGTGGTCTTGCCGCTAAGCAAACGGCCCGTTTCGCGGAAGTAAACCGCGCCGATGATCAACGCGGCGATGGCCACGGGGGTCGCGCAGGAAATCAGCGCGTGCCGTATCGAAAATGATCTTCGCTTCGCGGCCCAAACGATGTAAATCATCGCCAGGATAGGAATTAGAATCAATGCCGAAAACTTGCTGGCCAGCGCCAGCCCGAACGCTGCCGATGCGCCCGCGAGAGTCCGGAAGCGGTCCGATTCCAAATAGTCCAGCCACAGCGCGATCGGAAGAAATATGAACAGGCTGACGATGACATCGGAGGTGACGTAGCGGCCGTGCGCAATGAGGTTTGGATCGAACACGACGAAGCCCATCGCCAGAAGTCCAACCGCCGGTCCGAACCTCCGCCGGGTCCACCAGGCGACCGCGAACGCCAGCGCCAGCGTAACCGCGACGGCAGGCAGCCGGGCCGCGAACAATGCCGAGTCGACGTCGAGATTTCCGCCGTAGAGAAACTCATCCGAGAATTCCCACTGCTTGGCCTGGAACCATGCGTCGCTCTTCGCGGGCACGGCGGGACGAAACCATAGCAGTGGCACGGCGGCCAGCAGCTTGCCCAAGGGCGGGTGTTCCGGGTTCATGCGATAGTCGCCCTGGCTGAGATAGCTGTAGCCGGCGGCCATGTGGTTACCCTCGTCGAACGTCTGCACCTCCAATCGCATGCTGGCGATCTGGATCGCGCCAAGCAGCAGAAGCATTGCGCACGACAGCGGCCAGAACGCACGTTCAACGGAGATCACTTGCGAGATTATAGACGTATGAATTCCCTGGCGAACTCACTCGTTGAGCTGATTACGCAAACATCGACGAATCTGCCCCCGGATGTGCGGGAAGCGATGGGCATCGCGATGGAAGCGGAACAGCCAGGCACGCAATCGTCCCACGCGTTTGGAATCATCGCCACCAATATCGATATGGCCGTGGAAGACTCCGGGCCGATCTGCCAGGACACCGGCATGCCGACGTTCGACGTGCATACGCCGGTTGGAGTGAATCAGTTGGTGATCAAGAAAGCGATTCGGGAAGCGGTGGCGGAGGCCACTCGATTGGGCAAGCTCCGGCCAAACTCAGTAGATTCCGTCACGGGAAAAAACTCCGGAAACAATCTGGGGCCCGAGACTCCGGTAATCCACTTCGAGCAGTGGGAAGAAGACGAGATTGAGATCAAGCTGATCCTGAAAGGCGGAGGCTGCGAGAACAAGAACATCCAGTACTCGCTGCCTGGAGAGCTGGAGCATGTGGGCCTGGTGGGCCGGGATATGGAAGGCGTGAAGAAGTGCCTTCTCCATTCGGTGTGGCAGGCGCAGGGCCAGGGCTGCGCGCCCGGCGCGATCGGCGTTTGCATCGGCAGCGACCGTGCCCATGGCTACGTGCTGGCGAAATACCAGTTGTTCCGGACGCTGGACGACATCAATCCCGACCCCGTGCTGGCGAAGATGGAAGAGGAAGTGATGGAAGAGGCCAACCGCATCGGCGTGGGCGCGATGGGCTTCGGCGGCAAGTCGTCACTGATCGGCTGCAAGATCACCGCCGCCAACCGGATTCCTGCCAGCTTCTTCGTGTCGGTGGCGTACGATTGCTGGGCGTTCCGCAGGTTGGGCGTCCGGCTGGACGCGGCCACCGGCGCGATCAACCGCTGGCTGTACCGCGACCCCGAGAAGCCCATTCGGAAGATGGCGCATGAGGAAGGCTTTCCGCTGACGGGCCGAGAGGTGGTGCTGGAACCGCCGCTGACCGAAGAGAAAGTGCGGTCGCTTCGAGTTGGCGATGTCGTGCTGATCCGGGGCGATCTCTACACGGGCCGCGACGCCGTCCATGCGTACCTGATGAAGTATCCTCCGCCCGTCGATCTGTCCGGCCAGATTCTGTATCATTGCGGGCCGGTGATGCTGAAGGAAGACGGCAAGTGGGTGGTGCGCGGCGCGGGACCGACGACCTCCGGGCGCGAGGAGCCGTACCAGGCCCACATCATCGAAACCTGCGGAATCCGCGCGGTGATCGGCAAGGGCGGAATGGGCCCGAAGACGCTGGCGGCGCTGAAGGAATTCGGCGCAGTCTACCTTCACGGCATCGGCGGAGCGGCGCAGTTTTACGCGCGCACGATGAAGGAAGTTCGAAGCGTCCATCTGATGGAGTTCGGCATTCCCGAAGCGATGTGGCAGATTCACGTTCATGACTTCACGGCGATCGTGACGATGGACTCGTATGGAGATTCGCTGCACGCGGTCGTGAAGGCCCAGACGGGGAAGAAGCTGGAGTCGGTTGTTCGTTGAAGACCGAAGTTCCGGCGCTGCACGCAATCAGCCACGGTGTGCGCTTCAGCGTGCGAGTTCCGGACACTTTCTCCCATGAAGGCGTGCGGTCGATCCTGCCTCCGGGCTCAGTCGAAACGAAGAAACCTGCAGTAGACGGTGAGTTTTCGCTCGAAGATTCCGCCGCTCCGGGTGTGTACACAATCCGCCGGGACGGCCGCATCGCCGCCCGCAGTGTTCCTTCCGCCGACGCGCTACGCCGGCTGGGGAAGTATTTGCAGTTGTGGGTTGCGGAGCGGGCTCCGGATCACGTTTTCATCCACTCGGGCGTTGCGGTTTGGAACGGCTGTGCGATCCTCTGCCCCGGGCGAAGCTTCGCTGGAAAATCGACGCTGATCTGGGCCTTGGTTCAGGCCGGTGCGGTGTACTATTCCGACGAGTACGCAGTTGTCGACCGGCGCGGGCACGTCAGCGCGTTTCCCGTTCCGATCGCTCTTCGAGACAGCGTGGGCGGGTTGCGGAGCTTCATTACCCCTAAATTTGGCGCGAAAAACTCAGAAACAGTACTGCCCAGTCTAGTACTCTTCCTCCGTTATTCGCCTGGATCGACGTTGCAGATCAGGTCGGTCACTCCAGCCGACACCGCCCTGCGCCTGTTGCAAAATACTGTATCAGCGCGTCTTAATCCGCAGCGTGCAATCCATGCCGCCGTAAGCATTGCGAAGAAAGCTCGGGCATACGGCGGTTCCAGAGGTGATACAGATGCAGTACTGGAATGGATTGCAAAAATACAATGTCAGGTTTAGACTTCAGCTAGAGGAGAACGCCATGCTAGCGCGGACCGAAAGATTAGTAGTGGAAGACCTTGGAGCCGAGTGTATCGTTTACGATCTTGACTCAAAAAAGGCGCACTCGCTGAACAGTTCCTTGAAGTGGATCTGGGGCCAGTGTGACGGCAAGAAGACTGTCGATCAAATCGCGAAGGGATTCGATCAGCAGTTTGACGAGCGCGGAGGCGCAACCGCAGTTCCGTCCGGCCTGAAACAGTTGGCTTCCGCCAATCTGCTAACCGGCGAGATTCCCGTTGTGGAGACTTCGCACATCAGCCGCCGGAACGTGATGAGCGTGGCAGTGCCCTTGCTTACGTCCATTCTTGTGCCCACGGCTGCGGCAGCCATGTCCCGCGAGAAGAAGATCAAGCTTCCAAAACCGCCGAAACCTCCGAGGGTTCGGAAAAGATAGGCGCACTGGTTCCGTCCATTCGATCCGCCGAGAACTCGCCCACTCGAGTTCTCGCGCGAGTCCTACGCTCCCAGTTCGAGACGGATTCTTCCGCCCCGCTCTGGAGTTCCGTCCTTCCGGCAGACTTGCTGTTCGCGGCGACCGATCACGGCGTCGTCCGCTTTGCCTACCGTGCGCTGCAGGAGATTCCCTCGACGCCACGCGAGTTTCTGGACGCGTTTCGGAACGAAGCCATCTCAGATTCAGCGCGAAGCTGCCTGCAGGTTGCCGAACTTGCGCGCGTATGCCAGGTTCTCGAAGGACGCGGTATCGACGCGGTGGTGCTGAAGGGTCCTCCTCTCGCCGTACTCATCCACGGATACCCCGGTGGCAGGACGTCCGGCGATCTCGATCTTCTGATTCACCCGAAGGACTTCGACCGTACGCTTGAGTGCCTTCGAAACGCAGGCTACCGCGAGGACGAGCCAGTTGCGGATCTTCGCGCCAGCCGCGCTGACAAGCATGTTCTGCTTCGCAGGCAGAATCCGGAAATCGCCATTGAGGTTCATTGGTCGCCCTACACTCCGAATCTGGAGATCCGCGACGACATCGCGGGATTCTGGGCACGCAGCCAGTTCGTCGAAATCGCCGGACAGCGCGTTCGCGTGCCGTCGATCGAGGACACGATCGTTTATCTGTGTCTTCATGGGCGGATCCACCGGTGGACCCAGATCAAGTGGATCTGCGACATCGCCTATCTGATGGGCTGCAAGGCTCCGTGGGGCGCGGCAATGGAACATGCGACCCGCCTGGGCTACCGGCGCACGGTCATCGTGGCGATTGAGATCGCGTCGCGGCTATTGGGCGCGCGCATTCCGGAAGAGATTCAAGCGACGTGTTCCGGCGATGAGGTCGCGGGCATCCTGGCGGACTCAATCATCACGGATCTGGATCAACCCGATTCCACGCAGGACTATGAGGACGCGCTGCATGAGGCCATCCGCTATGAGGATGGAAGGTGGGCACGCTTGCGCTTTCTGGGAAGGAAGATCTTCCACGCCTTCCGGCCGAATCTGCTGGACGATCAGGAAGTTCCGCTTCCCGCCCGTCTGCGTGCGCTGCACGTGTTCACGCGTCCCCTGCGCCTCTACCGCACGTATGGGTTCCGGTGGCTGAGGGGCCTCCGGTAACTAGGGCTTCTTCGGTGGGGCCGGGACTTCGATAGGCTTGTCTTCTCCGTCGAAGCTGATGTTGGAATCCGTGGTGGAGATCGTCGATTCCGCCCCGAACTTGCGGTAGTTGCGGAACTGAATTTCGTTCTTGCTGCAGTTGAACGTGTCGCGGAAGCATGCCAGGTTCTGCGAGTCCGCAGGCAGCAGATGCTTTACTCCGGCGATGGTGGCCCACCCGTACTCAACGGTCATTTCGACGGAGTCCAGGGCGTAGGTCTTGGGGATGTTGCGCGCCTGCATCTCGATCCTCAGCACGCGGGCCGTCTCCGGGTCGATCCAGATCGCGCCCTTGTACGCGGGCTTGATGGAGCCGGCGAACCGAATTTCCCAATGCGAGTTTTCCCGCTCTACCGTGTAGTCGTAGATGGCTGTATCCACTCCGGCAATGCGGTCGGTGCTGGTGCGTTTCTTGAACACGGCTTTGGTTGAAGGCGAGAGGACGTCAATTAAGGTAGTTCCGAAGTCTCCGGTAGACCACGTCCCCGTATCTTCCGGACTTCCCTTCTTCAACGCCTTCCCATTGATGCGGATGTTGCGGTAGTCCTCGCGGCCGTTGACGTACATCAGTTCCAGCTCGACCCGGTCTTTCAATTTCCAATCGGGCTTCAGCGTCTTGGATTCGAACCTTGCAGTCAGCTGATCGCAGATGAAGTTGGGCAGGTCGCCCGTGAACTCGAACGCGATCATCCGCGCGCGCTGGATCAGGTCGAGCTTCACACCCTCCGGTGCTGCCGGGGCAGCGGCGGACTCTTCAGTTGGCGGCGGAGGCGCCTCGGGGTCCGGCTCAGGAACGCGCGCGATTGGTGGCACACCCGTCTTGGGAGCCTTGCGTTCGGTAGTGCCGCCGCGCTTCAGAACCGGCGGTCCGGGATCGTCGGGATCGGCGCTCTTCGGGGCTTGGGCCAAGACCGCGAACGCCAGCATCGTTACTAAAAGGGCGCATCGCATGGTCTAACCGAAGTCTACTGCTTTAGACGACCCGGCGCGATGCCTTTGGTACACTGAAGTTTCTGGCTAGGTAGCTCAGTTGGTAGAGCAGCGGACTGAAAATCCGCGTGTCGGCGGTTCAAGTCCGTCCCTGGCCACCA
>JBGTFZ010000019.1:0-30688 GCA_041746955.1 Bryobacteraceae bacterium | reverse complement strand
GATCGATGCAGGGAATGATCACGCGGGCACCTTGCGCACGGGGATGCCCTTGCGATCCAGAAATTCCTTCAGGTCGTTGACGGTGTACGTGCCGAAGTGGAAGATCGACGCGGCCAGCGCCGCATCGGCTTCGCCGTCGGTTAGTACCTGCTCAAAGTGTTCCAGCGTTCCTCCGCCGCCGGACGCGATGACCGGAATTTTGGTCGCCCGCGAGACCGTCTTGGTCAGCGCGCAGTCAAAGCCTTGTTTGACGCCGTCGGAATCCATGGACGTCAGCAGAATCTCGCCCGCGCCCAGCGCTTCACCCCTTCGCGCCCATTCGATTGCGTCCATGCCGGTGTCTTCGCGTCCTCCTTTGACGAACACGTTCCAGGAACCGCCGGTGCGCTTCGCGTCGATGGCGAGGACGACAGCCTGCGCACCGAATTCGCCGCTCAACTCGCCGATCACCCCGGGCCGGTTGACCGCGGCGGTGTTGACGCTGACTTTGTCCGCGCCGGCCATCAGCACCCTGCGGGCGTCGATGATGCTGCGCACGCCGCCACCGACGGTCAGCGGAATGAAGACCTGCCGGGCGGTGCGGAAAACGACATCCACCATCGTCTTGCGCTCACCACTGGACGCCGTGATGTCCAGAAAAACGATCTCGTCGGCGCCCTTATCGTTGTAGCGCCGGGCCAGCTCCACCGGATCGCCGGCATCCACAAGGCTGACAAAGTTGACGCCCTTCACAACGCGTCCGGCATCGACATCCAGGCACGGAATGATTCTTTTGGCCAGCATCTAGAGGTCCACGAAATTTCTGACGATGCGCAGCCCCGTTGGCCCGGACTTTTCAGGATGGAACTGGACGCCGAAGACGTTGTCGCGCTCCAGCACCGCTGTGAACGCCACGCCGTACCGGCAGACCGCGACCGTTGAATCCACCTCGGGGCAGAAGAAGCTGTTCGCGAAGTAGAGGTAAGGACGCGGTCCGATATTCTTCAGAAGCTTCGACTCTCCCCGCAGCTCCAACTGATTCCATCCGATGTGCGGCACTCGCAAGCCTTCTCCGAAACGGCGGACGGTTCCATCGAACAATCCCAGACCCGGCAGTTGGGCAGCCTCTTCGCTAGACGCAAACATCGCCTGCAAACCCAGACAGATTCCCAGCAGCGGCACACCGTTCCGAATGGCCGCCAGCAATGGCTCACGCGCCTTCATCGCGTCCAGCGCGCGAATCATCTGGCCGAAATGCCCAACGCCGGGAAGGACGATCTTCGTCGCGCGGCCAATCTCGGAGGCTTTGTCGATCACCTTGAACGCGGCGCCGACCTCGGCCAGCGTGTTCTGTACGCTTTGCAGATTTCCCGCGCCATAGTCGAAGATCGTGATCATTTCGCGATCTCCAGAAGGCCTTTGGTGGACGGCAGCAGGTCTTTCAAGCGCGCGTCCTTCGAACATGCGAACCGCATCGCACGCGCAAAGCATTTGAACACCGCTTCGATTTTGTGGTGATTCGAACGTCCGTACAGCACCTTCACGTGAACGTTCGCTTTGGCGTGCGTGGCGAAGCCGTCAAAAAAATCGGCGCTCAACTCCGTGACGTAGCCGCCCACCAGCCGCGCACGGACACGATCTTCGTAGACCAACGCTGGACGGCCGCCGAGATCCACCGCGGCCACGGCCATTGTTTCGTCCATCGTCTGCACAAAGTATCCGGCGCGATTGATCCCCTTGCGATCGCCAAGCGCAGTCGAGAAAAGCTGCCCGAGGACGATCCCGCAATCCTCGATCGTGTGATGCTGATCGACGTCCAGATCGCCTGTTGCGTAAAGCGCGATATCGAACCCGCCATGCTTTGCAAACAGCTCCAGCATGTGATCGAAGAACCGCACACCCGTGGCGATGTCGTACTTGCCCTTGCCGTCGATTCGAAGCGAACCCTGAATCTGCGTTTCCTTTGTCACGCGCTCCAGCTTGGCCGACCTCATCCGATCCAGCCCTCCAATTGATTAATCTCGTCGATGGCCTGTGCCGCGCCGGAGTGCGGTCCGACACCTAGAAACGCGACGCCAGCCGCTTCGGCGCTTCGACGGTCGTCCACTGTGTCGCCCAGATACAGCAGCGTCGCGCCAGGGTGCAGGCCGCCGATCGCGATCAAACCGTCGGGTGCGGGCTTGGGGTTCCGCACGTCGTCGTCTCCGTAGACTTTCGTGAAGTACGCGACGGCATCGAACCGGCGCAACGTCATCTGCGCCTCTTCGTTCAACCGCCCGGTAAAAATGTACAGCGTGTACGTCGCCGCCAGACGGGCAAGCAGTCCTGCGGCGGGAAGCCACTTTTCCCGCTGCATGTACTCGCCGAAGAATAACTTGTTGAATTGCTGGACAACGGTCTGGTAGTCGATCGCCACTCCGCGATCCGCGCAGACGGTCTGCGTCAGCAGCCAATCGTTATTGAAGCCGCCGCGATTCTTGTAGTCCTGAATTTCCTCGTGCGTGACCGCGCCGCCGCCGAGTTCATCAACCGCCGCGACGATGCAGTCGCGGTATGACGCACGCACGTCAACCAGAACGCCGTCCATATCGAAGACGATTACGCCGGGCTTCACCATATTTTCTTCAGTTCCTCCAGGAACCGGTCAGCGTGCTCGACGGGGCCGCACGTAACGCGAACGCATCCGGCAATCTCGTAGCTGCGGTCCCTCACCAGAACGCCCGCGTCGCGCAGCGTGTCCCGGATTTCCACCGCCCGCTCTCCCGCATCGAACAACAGGAAATTTCCGCGGCTCGGATGCGTCTTGACACCCATCGCCGCTAGCTCTCGCTGAATCCTTTCGCGTGACGCGATAGTCTGCCGCGCATACTCGCGCGTGAACTCCGTGTCGTCAACCGCCGCCGCCGCCGCAACTACCGCCAAGTGATTCACGCTGTACGGAGACTGCGCTTTCCTCAGCCAACGCATATTGTCCCGGTTCGAGAACAGGCACCCCATGCGGAGCCCCGCCATTCCATACGCCTTCGAGAAAGTGCGGCTGACGAACAAGTTTCCGAAATGCGAAATCCGGTCGATCAAGGTGATGCCTGAGAATTCGAAGTACGCCTCGTCGAACAGGAACAGCGTCTTAGGGAATTTCTCGACCAGCGCCATGCACTCGTCACGCTCCATCCACGCGCCGGTCGGGTTGTTCGGATTCGAGAGGAATGCCAGCCGCGTCGCCGCAGTCAGTTCATCGCGAACACGCGCGCCGGCCAGTTCGCTGTAGAAGCGGTACATGGCGTACGTAGGCTCTGGAACGTAGACCGCGTCGCCTTCGTTCACGAACGTGTTCACCAGAACCTGGATCGCCTCGTCGGTGCCATTGGTAAGCAGGATCTCTTCCGGCGAGACGGCGAAGTGCGCGGCAAGTTTCGGACGCGCCTGCGAATATTCCGGATAGATGGTCAGGTCCGCCGCTGTGATTGCGTTTCGCAACGCTTCGACTACGACGGGAGAAGCGCCCAGCGTGTTCTCGTTGAAGTCCAGGCGCAGCTTGCCAGCCCGGCCTTCCGATGGCGGCTTGTAGGGTGCCATGCTTTCGACGGCGGCACGCGGCTTCGGCTTCAACCGCGCACCTCAACCGATCGCGCGTGTGCCTCAAGACCTTCCGCGCGAGCCAGCGTTGTGATCGTGGGCGACAACCTGCGTAGCGCAGCGGCGCTCAATTCCTGGGTTGCGATCAGCTTGACGAAATCGGCGCTAGAGAGTCCGCCGCGCAATCGCGCCGCGCCATTCGTCGGCAGGACGTGGCTGGGTCCGGCGGCGTAGTCGCCCGCCGCCTCGGGGCTGGCCGCTCCAAGAAAAATTCCGCCGGCATGCGTGATGTGCTTCAGCAGGGCGGCATCGTGCAGGCTGAGATGCTCCGGCGCGAAGCGATTAGAGAGTTCGCAGGCCTGCTCCAGGCTTTCAACGATCAGGATTGCCGAATTGCGCCGTAGCGCGGCGCGCGCTGTGGCTGCCGTGGGCAGCGTTTCCAGTTGCCAGTCGAGCTCCGCTTCCACCGCCGCCGCCAATGCCTTCGAAGTCGTCAGAAGAATCGCCGACGCATCGACATCGTGCTCCGCCTGCGCCAGCATGTCGGCCGCGATCCATTTCGGGTTGCCGTCGGAGGCGATGATCAGGATCTCAGTGGGCCCGGCAATGAAGTCGATTCCCACGTCGCCGGCCAGCAATTTCTTCGCCGCCGCAACGTAGATGTTGCCGGGGCCGACAATGCGGTCGACGCGCGGAATGGTTTTGGTGCCGTACGCAAACGCCGCGACTGCGTGCGCGCCGCCGATCTGAAAGACGTTCCCCACGTTCAGCAACCCCGCTGCCGCCAAAATCTCGGGAACGGGCCTCGGAGTGGTGACGCAAATATTCGTTACGCCCGCCACCTGAGCCGGAATCACCGTCATCAACACGGTTGAGGGCAGCGGATAGCGGCCCGCCGGAATGTACGCCGCCATGGCGTCGATGGGGCGAACGGTCTGGCCCACTTTCAATCCCGGCGCGATCGTCTTCGATACGGGACGGGGCAACTGCAACTTCGCGAACGCGCGTATGTTCCGCGCAGCCGTTCGAACCGCGCTACGGAAAGCGGGCGATACTTCCCGCACCGCCTGCTGACAGACGCCCGCCTGAATCCTCAGCGGCCCGCCCGAAAAACCGTCCAGCTTTTTGGCGTACTCCTTCACTGCCGCATCGCCTCTCTTGCGGACCGCCTCCAGAATTGGCCGGACGATTTTCTCGGCCTCCTCCATTCGGGCAGCGCGGCGCCGCAGGATTCTCGACGCGTCGGCAGCTTTGAGAATTCGAATCGTGGCCATCGCTACATCACGATCTTGTTCAGCGGGTACTCCACGATCCCCTGCGCGCCGGCTTTCTTCAGGCGGGGCAGAATCTCACGCACCGTTGTCTCGTCGAGAATCGTGTTGACTGCTACCCAGTCCCCGTCCGCAAGGGCGGAAATGGTGGGATTCTTCAATGCGGGCAGGGCCGCCAGCACGCGATCCAGATTCACGCGCTCCACATTCAGCATCAGGCCCACCTTGCCCAAGGCCGCAATCGCCCCCTCCAGCAGCAGTTGAATGTCGGCCAGTTTCTGACGCTTCCACGCATCTTGGCAGGACGTTTTGTTGGCGATGAACTGCGTGTTCGACTCAAGCAGCGTTTCGACGATCCGGAGGTTGTTCGCGCGCAGCGACGAACCCGTCTCCGTCACCTCGACGATGGCGTCGGCCAGCACCGGGGGCTTTACCTCGGTGGCTCCCCACGAAAACTCCACCTTCGCTTTTACGCCGCTGCGTTCGAGATAGCGCTCCGTGAACTTCACCAGTTCCGTTGCGATGATCTTTCCCTCCAGATCGTGGACCGACTGTATCGTCGAATTCTCCGGCACCGCCAGCACCCAGCGAACGCTGCGAAAACTTTGCTTCGAATAGACGAGGTCGCTGATCTTCTCGACATCCGCGCCGGATTCCATGATCCAGTCGAAACCCGTCAGCCCCGCGTCCAGCACGCCGTCCTCTACGTAGCGGGCCATCTCTTGCGCCCGGATCAGCATGCACTCAATCTCCGGGTCGTCGATCGCCGGAAAATATGATCTCGCGGACGTCGAGATGTTGAAACCGGCGCGCCGGAACAGATCGATGGTCGCGGCCTCCAAGGAGCCTTTTGGGATTCCCAGTTTCAGCTTCATGCCAGGCTCCCGTACACGGCGTCTGGATCGTACGCGCGCTCATCCACCGTTTGCCATACGCCGTCTTCCAACTTCCGGAAGAAGCAGCTTTCGTAGCCTTCGTGGCACACGCCCGCGCCCAAAGCCTTCACGTGAATCAAGACCGCATCGCGGTCGCAGTCTGTGCGGATCTCCTCCACCATCAGCTTGTGTCCCGACGTTTCGCCTTTGATCCACAGCTTGTTCCGGGAGCGGCTATAGAACGTCACCACTCCCGTTTCCACCGTCATCCGGTACGCTTCGGGATTCATAAAGCCAACCATCAGGACGCGGCCCGTCGCCTGGTCCTGCACTACGGCAGTAAGAAGTCCGTCGAGTTTTGAAAAATCCAGGTCCATACACAAAAAGCCCGCCGTGTTTAGCGGCGGGCTCCCTTTCGATTCAATCCAGAGATTACTGCTCAGGCGGCCCGGCGCACCACATTCAGCGGGTGATGATGAGTATGGCGATGAGCCCGGGCGAACATGAATTAGAAGTATAGCCTACCCTTCGTCCCGGTGCACGGTTTCAATCGAGAACGCCGGAACGCAAACCGCCACATACTCGCATCCGTCCGGATAGGGAGTGGAATAGCGGATCCATTCACCGGCATAAGTGACAATCGCTTGTCCGGCGCCCACCTCGATCATGCCGCCGGCGTGCTCCACGCACATGGTTCCCGCCAGCACCAGTGTGTACTCGTCGAATTCCGGTGTCTGTCCGGGCTCGCTCCATCCGGCGGGGGATTTCATGCGGGCCATCGACAGAGTGTGCGTTGCGGAGTTTACGCGCCCCACAAACTCTTCGATCACCTTCCCGCCCGGCACGGGAATCTTGGCCGGCTCACCGATCAGGCTGGGCACGTCAGGAACCCGGCGTGTACTTCTTTTCGAACTTGTTTCGTTCGTTCCGCACGGTGAACGCTCCGCTGGATTCGCCGGACACTTTCAAACCGTGGCCCTGTTCCGTCGCCTCGTCGACATTCGCGATGAAGCTGTCCGGAACGTTACCATCTTTGCCCGCGGCGATTGAATAGTGGACCATCCACAGATCCTGAAGCCCGGGCGACTTGCGGACGGTCTCGATAGCCGCGGGCGACCCGCCCTTGCGTGCGCCATTGTTCATCACCGCCACCTTCGGGCTAAGCATGTGCACGAAAGGCGCCGCGTTGGACGAATCCAGCCCGTGATGATTGGTCAGGTACACGTCCACTTTGCCGATCAGATTATTCGGACATGCAAGATCGAGCTCTTTCGCATGCGTCAGGTCCGCCATGTCCAGGAACCGGAATTTGCCGTAGGTAAGCAGAAATCCGATGGAACGGGCATTCTCTGTTGGATCGGGCTTTGTCTCCGGAGCGCTGGCGCAGGCTGGATTCGGCGCGCCCGCGCCCGGCAGTGCGGACGTAATCTGATCGCCGCGCCCGGCGACCACTTTGATGTCCACACCCTTCATCGGAATCGCATCGCCCGGCTTCACCACCAGTTCCTTGCCACCGGTCTGCTTCAAGGCCCGCTGGTACGCGGCGGTCATCTCTTCGGCCCGCTTGCCGGTTTCCGTGTTCGTGCCGTGCACGATGAAGGTGCCGATCTTCATCCGGTCCGCCAACTGCTCAATGCCGCCGACATGGTCAAGGTGATAGTGGGTGACCAGCATGTAGTCGATCCGCTTCACGCCCGCCTTCTTAGCCGTTTGCAGGATGCGGTCGCCATCGCGGCCATTGAATCCGGGCCACCCGCAATCCACTAGCATCGATTCGCCGGAGGGGCTGACAATCAGAGTGGCCTGGCCGCCTTCGACATCAATGAAGTACAGATCCACGGTCTTGGCTGCGAAAGCCGCGACGCCGCAAAGGATTAAAAACAGCACTGCGCGCATCATGGCGGGAATCGTATCACAGGGAACCAAATGGGTTCCGGCATCGTATGATTTGTTGAGAACGTAATGCCTTACTGCCCCAAATGCGGCAACGAAGTGTCGTCGGCGGACCGATTCTGCGGCGCGTGTGGCGGCGCACAGCCCGGTGGCTCCGGCAGTGGTTCGGGCCGGGCCACGGGCAATCGCGCATGGCAGACCTCCGCCTTCGCGAGTGTTTCCGCGCGAAACGCGTCGACGCTGTGCTACATCCCCTTCATCGGCTGGATCGCCGGGTTGCTGGTTCTTGCCGCCGATCGATTCCGGATGGAGCGCACGGTGCGCTTTCACGCTTTCCAGGGCCTCTACCTTTTTGTCGTGTGGCTTTTGGTCGATCTGGTGGTGGACAACTTCCGGTTCGACGGCCCCGGATTCCGGTGGATTTTAAACCCTCTGAAGCTTGCCGTCGTCGGCACGTGGATTTATATGATCGTGCAGACGAACCAGGACAAGCTGGTGAAGCTCCCTCTGCTCGGTGAGCTCGCCGACCGCTCGGTCGACGAACAAAAATAGGCGGCGCATCTTCTCCGCGGCAGCGGGTTCTGATAGAATTTCCGGCCAGGGGATCTCTAAAATGTCCAAGCGCTTTTTCGTTCTACTGCTATCGATTTCTGCAGCTCTATTCGCCCAAATCCGGTCCGGAACCATCGTCGGCAAGATTACCGACTCCACCGGCGCCTCTGTCGCGGGCGCCGAGGTGGTTGTCCGGGAAGTCAACACCAACTCCACTTTCCGGGTCGAGACATCGGATAGCGGCGAATATCTCGCGCCATACCTTCAATTCGGCAGCTACGAAGTGACCGTACGCAAGCCGGGCTTTAAGGTGACCACGCAGAAGGGAATCAACCTAAGCACGGCGCAGACGGCACGAGCCGATGTCGTCCTGGAGGTGGGCTCCGTTGAGACGTCGGTGAGCGTCGTGGCTAATGTCACGGAGATGCAGACGGACTCCAGCCGCGTGACGAACGCCATTTCGGAGCAGGTGATCAAATCGATCCCCAACATCAACAACAATCCCTTGAACTACGCGGTGCTGACGCAGGGTGTCGTGGCGCGCGCCGCGATGAACAACACCCAGTCGGCGCAGAGTTTCGGCATCGGCACGGAAGGACGACGTACGTTTTCAAACT
Source organism: Bryobacteraceae bacterium (assembly GCA_041746955.1). GTDB lineage: Bacteria > Acidobacteriota > Terriglobia > Bryobacterales > Bryobacteraceae > JAPKYZ01. Next base: position 21,925 of record JBGTFZ010000019.1, on the reverse strand, counting down.
TTCAGATCAATGGCGGCCAGGCCTTCGGAAACGATGTGCAGTTGGACGGCGTGTCAATCCAGGCATCCGCCTGGAACGAAGTTGCCGTGATGCCGAACACGGAAGGCGTTCAGGAAGTAAAGACGACGATCAACAACATGTCGGCGGAATATGGCCGCAGCCAGGGCACGGTGCTGATCACCACGAAGAGCGGCACGAATCAATTTCACGGCTCCGGCCAGTTCCGGCTTCGGAACGAAGCGTTGAACGCCAATCGTTTCGAAAACAACGCCAACCAGCCTTTCGTCTCGCGCCTTCCGTTCAAGCAGCAGGGTTACTCGGCCACTTTCGGCGGCCCGGTGATCCTGCCGAAGATTTACAACGGTCGCGACAGGACGTTTTTCTTCGTCAGTTACGAAGGCTTTCGATTTAACCAGGCTCTGGACTATTTCCGGACGGTGCCAACGGCGATTGAAAGGCAGGGTGATTTCTCAAAGTCTCTAACCCAGATCGGCGGCCAGTTTGTACCCGTTCAGGTCTACGATCCCTTCAATGTCACGCCAGTACCCGGAGTAAATGGACAGTGGCGTCGGGATCTTTTCCCAGGTGCCGTGATTCCCGCCAGCCGCATTAATCAACAGTATGCGGGGCTGGTAAACGAATTTCCCCTGCCGAACCGCACGCCGGACGATCCGCGCGGGCTGAACAATTTCTACAACCGCATGACCCGCAAGTTCGAGCGCAACGCGATCAATGCGCGCCTCGATCACCGCATGGCCGCCCACTCGCTTTACGGCACATTCGGATCGAACCTGGGCCTGATCGATTCGCCGAACGGCTGGGGTGAAGGAACCCGCGCCTTCACGACACAAGGCGGATTCATTGGCGCCGTCAATGGCGACCGGAACTACTATGGCTCCTTTGGCGACACATGGATTATCAATCCTACGACCGTGATCGACATGCGCGTCGGACTTACCCGGGTGGCTGCGCAGAACCGCTCCGCGACTTATGACGATCTGGACTACACCTCCTTCGGTGTTCCCCAGTCCTTCCTCGGAGCGCCGGGCTTGCAGGGGGCGTTCCCGGAGTGGAACCAGGGCGGGGGTGGCTGGAGTCTGGTCAGCGGCCTGAATAACACAGGCTATCTGGCGAAGATCGAGCGGCAGACCAACTGGAATTTCGTCGGTTCCGTTACCAAGACGATGGGCCGTTGGACACATAAGTTCGGCGGTGAGTTCCGGAACTACCTGTCGAACTATTCCGACGCCCGCGGCTCCTTCCGGTTTCTGTCGCCGAACGGTTTCACAACCGGTAACAACATACAGTCGCAGGGGCAGAACGTGGGTACGGTGACGGCCAACCAAAACGGTTCGCCCATAGCCACGGCGTTGTTGGGCGCAGGCGAGATTCAGGCCGGTGAGAATGCCGTGCTGCTGGCCCTCTCCGCGAAGTACGGCGCACTCTACAGCCAGAGCGACTGGCGCGCCACGAACCGCCTCACGATCAACCTCGGTCTTCGATACGATCTTCAACAGGCCCCCAGCGAAAGATACAACCGGATCTCCAGCTTCAGTTACGAGGAAGTCAATCCATTCGGCACGCAGGGCGCTTATAAGTTTCCGGGAAACTACGGCATCGGCAAGAGCCTCTACCGTATGGCGCGCGACAATTGGGGTCCGCGAGTGGGACTTGCTTACCGCGTTACGGACGACTGGGTTCTCCGCTCCGGCTTTGGTGTCGTCTATACGCCTTCGAACACGGGCTACTTCGGAGGCCCGTACTACTTCGGCGCACAGAACTTTGTGGACCGCACGAACAGCGCAGTGCCCGGCCAGTATGGCCCCAATCCGCAGGGTGAGCTGGTAGCGCCGTACAACCAGGTGACGCAGTTGATCCCGGCAATAGGCTCCAATCGCGACGCCCCACAGTATTACGGTGACGGAACCAACGAGCCGCGCTTCGACTACGACAACATGAAGAACGGCAAGATCATGCAGTGGAACGCCTTCATTGAGCGAAAGATCGCGGGCAATTGGCTTGCCCAGGTGGGCTATTCCGGTGCGCGCGGGTATCATCTGCAGCTTGGACGTTACAACGTGAATAACGACCAGGATCTACCCGACGGATTGCTGGATCAGTGGCGCGGCCAGTATGTTGCCGCCAATGGTAGTAACCCGGCAAATTCGCAAGTAAGGAACCCGTTGCAGCCAACCAGTGGCCCGCGGATTCCGTTCAACGGCGTCTTTGCAAATGCCACCGTTCCCCTGGTGAATACGATCTATCCGTATACCCTGCACCCCAACAATCTGATCGGGTCTTCCCAGGGTTACTACACTTACGGCGCCCTGATGGCCCAGTTACAGAAGAACTTCTCGAACGGGCTTCTCTTCTCGGTTCACTACACGTGGTCGCGCACCATCGAGAACTGGTTCGGGGAAGCGCAGGGGAACAACTATGCCGAGAACGCGGGCACTTCGCCCGGCACGATCGACCGCCGGAATCTATCGAACAGCTACTCGATCTCGCCGAACGACATTCCCCATCGCGTGGTCGCCACCTGGGTATGGCAGCCCTCCATCGGCGCGGGCAAATCGCTGGACTTCCACAACGGATTCGCCAACGCGGTGCTGGGTAACTGGAATATAGGCGGCGTGTTTATCGCGCAGTCCGGCCAGCCGCAGCAGGGATTCACCGGCGCCAGCGGCTCAGTAACCGGGCGTGCGGACCGCGTCTCCGGCGTACCCATCGAAGTGCCGAAAGAGCTTCAGCAGTGGTACACGGGCGCAAGTCCCGCGCAACGCACGGTGACGCTGCCCAGCGGACGCAACATCGTCGTTTGCCGGTATTGCTTCCTGAAGTACAGTTCGGACGCCTTCAGCGGCCGCACGGTGAACCTGCCGAACGGAAGCATTGCACCCGACATCTACTGGTGGGGCACTTCGGATATCCGGTACGGCGATGTGCGTGGCAATGGCCGTTGGAACGTGAACATGAGCGTCCAGAAGGAAATCCCCATCGTCGAGCGGGTTCGCCTGCAATTCTCGGCGGAGGCCTCGAACCTTTTCAACAACACGCAGTTCCAGCCGACCCTGAACGGTGGCACTGGGGCGACGTTCACGAATCTCAGCACCGCTCAGCTTGGGCAGGGCATCCGCCCCGGCATGCTGCAAAATGACAACTTCGGGACGTGGGGGATGACGACGTTCGACCCCCGCCAGGTCGAACTCCGCCTCAGGATTCTTTTCTAGGCGGGCGCGCCACCGGCGTCGCTACCATGTGAAGGTGTTCGCTGGAATCGTCGAGGCGCGGGCGTGGCATGCGGGACGCAAAGGGTCCCTGCTGCTGTCCGCGATCCTGCACGCGGCCTTGGTCTTCGGCCTACGATACCTGCCGGAACGGCTGTCGATATACCTTGATCCGCCCCGCCAAGTGGCGATGGAACCGGACCGCGAGAAGTACATTCTCTACTACACGCCGGACCAACTGCCTGCGATTACGCCGGCCCAGGCGTCCGAGTCCGCCACTCCCGCCGTGCCGGATGCCCTGGCGGTGCAGGCGCTGGAATCGGTGGCCGATACGCCGACGGACAACCAGACCCGCGTCTACCTGCCCGAGACCCCGCCGGAAGTACAGCCGGAGCTGGACGTTGCCAACCTGATCGTCATTCCGCAGCAGCCGCTGCGCCGCACGCCGGCCCGGGCCTACGTTCCGCCAGCGCCGAAGTCCGCTCCGAAGGAGTTGATCTCGATTCCCGATCCGCCCGCACAACTGACGCCGCCATCCGGACTGCTTCAGCCTTCGACGACCCTCGCTCTGTCGAATCTGCCCGACGCTCCGCGCCCGCCCGAACCGGCGGAACCCGCGCCCGGACAAGTATCGAGCGAGCCCAGCACCACGCCTGCGGAGGCATCCGCCACCGTAGCCGTCGTCTCGCCAAAGCCTTCCGCCGCGTCTCCGGAAAAGATGCCCACGTCCTCAGCCGAAGCCTCGTTTCGCGTAGGACCACCCGTCCCCCGCGATCCCAACGCGACGGGTCTCGCTGGGGTTGACGGAGCGGCTGCCGCAGTGCCGAACCTTGCCATCGCGCAGCCGAAGGGACGGCCCTCGCCGGGCTCTCCGAGCGCTTCCGCCACAGCGCCGGTAGCACCCGTTCCGCGACCCACGCCTCCGCCGGTGCGGACTATGGCCTCCGTTGCGATGCGGCCTGGCGCGCGTCGGCTACCGGGTCAGGTGGAGGCGGTGTTCGGTCCCCGCAGCGTCTACGTGGTTCTTCTGGAGACAAAAATTCGAAACGTCCGTGGCGCGGACTGGACGCTGTGGTTCAGTGAAACGGATGACGCTCCGGCGGCGCAGATGTCGCTGATTCGTCCGCCGGTGCCGATGCTGCCCATCCCTGCGTGGCCGCTGGGTGCGGAATCCAGCGCCGCGAAACGCTACCCGGTTTACCTGAAGGGCGTGATCCGCAAGGCCGGAACGTTCGAGGCCTCAGCCGCGCCAGCGGAGGAGCGCAGTGACAAAGCCGCCGCCATGCTGAAGGAGGCGCAATTCCTGCCGGCCAGCAAGAATGGGGCGCCGATCGACGTGGACGTAATGGTCCAGGTCCAGTTCGCCGAGCCTTAGACCTTCTCCTTCACCACGTAGGGCGCGCGGTAGTTCCGGGTCAGCATCGAATTTGCTTCGCTGTCGCCAGTGAACTTCTCCGTCTTCGGATCGAACGTCAACTGCCGTTCCAGGCGGTAGCTGATGTTGCCAAGGTGGGCCAGCGAGCTGGACAGATGCGCCGTCTCCACCGGTCCATGCTGGTCGGCAGTCTTGCGGCTGTAGACGGCTTTGACGAAGTTTGCGTAGTGGTCGCCGCCCGCCTTGCGCGCCGGACCCTTCTCCCGCTTCTGGCCCATGAACGTCTCGTAGCTGTCGTAGCCCTTTACGACCATCACTCCATCGGTTCCGTAGAAGATATTGCCAACGCCCGCGCCGTCTTCAAGGTTGGTGCACCAGTGCCGCACCTCGAACTGAATCATCTTCTGCTTGCCGACAGGGCCGGGATACAGATACAGCGACGTCTGGGTCTCCGGCGTCTGCTTGTCGTCGTCGAACGTGAACTTGCCACCCATCGACGTGATCTTTTCGGGCAGCGAATCGACGCCCAGGCCCCACATGCACATGTCGGTTTCATGGATGCCCTGGTTGCCGACATCGCCGTTGCCGTAGTTCCACGTCCAGTGCCAGTTGTAGTGGACGATGCGGCGGCTGAAGGGCTCCTGCTGCGCAGGGCCGGTCCACAGATCGTAGTTCAGGTAGTCCGGCACGGGCTCCGGTCCCTTCTTGCCGATGGACGGCCGCCACCGGAACACCAGTCCGCGAGCCATGTAGACGTCGCCAATCACGCCCTCCCGCAGTTTCTGCACGCCTTCGCGCAGCGCCTCCGACGACCGCAACTGCACGCCATGCTGCACGATGCGTTTGTACTTGTGGGCGGCTTCAACCAGCTTCCGGCCTTCGTAGATGTTGTGCGCGCCGGGTTTTTCAACGTAGACGTCCTTGCCGGCCTGACAGGCCCAGATCGCAGCCAGCGCGTGCCAGTGGTTGGGCATCGCAATCGACACGGCGTCGATCGACTTATTGTCGAAGACCTTTCGCAGGTCCTGTTCGACGGCGACCTTCTTGCCGTAGGTTTCCTGAAACTCCGCCGCGCGCTTGTCGAGAATGCTGCGGTCCGGATCGCACAGCATGGTCACCTCGGCATCGGGCTGCGGCATGAAGCCCTTGATATGATCCTTGCCGCGTCCGTTTACTCCAAGAACGGCGATGCGGAGTTTGTCGTTCGCCCCCCGGGCAACAGCGCGGGAGACCAGTGCGGCGCCGGTAGAGAAGAAGAAGGTGCGGCGGGTACTCATAACGTCTGGAGTCTATCACCGGGATGCCGCCGCTGCCGGGCCTTGACCGCCCTGCGCAGTCCGGCTACACTCGCCGCATGCGGACCTTGCTCGCGCTGATTCCCCTCGCCAGCTTCGCGTCGGTCGGAGTTGTCGACTTCAAGACCTCCGCCGCCACGCCGGAAACGCAAGCCTGCTTCAACCGCGGTGTCGGCATGCTGCACAACTTCTGGTTCGAAGAGGCCCGGGAGCAGTTCCAGTCCTGCACCAAAGCCGAGCCGTCTTTTGCCATCGGCTACTGGGGCGAGGCGATGACCTGGAACCATTCGCTGTGGAACCGCGTGTGGCCCGAGGAGGCTCGCGCGGCGCTGAAGAAGGTCCCGGTTAGCGCCCCCGCCACCGCGCGCGAACAGGCATATCTCGCTGCCGTTCGCGGACTCTTTGGCGACGGCAAGAAACGCGACAAGGAAATCGCCTACTCCGCCGCGATGGAGAAGATTCACCGCGAGCATCCCGGCGATCACGAGGCTGCGGCGTTTTATGCCTTGTCGTTAATCGCGCTGGGGTCGGAGCGGCAACGGATGCAGGCCGGGGCGATCGCGCTGGACCTGCACGACGCCAACCGCAATCATCCCGGCGCCGCGCACTACATCATTCACGCATTCGACGATCCGGTGCATGCGATCCTGGCGCTGCCCGCGGCGCGGCGGTATGCCGAGATCGCCCCGGAGGCTCATCATGCGCGGCACATGCCGTCGCACATTTTTCTGCAATTGGGCATGTGGCCGGAGACGGTAAAGGCGAATGAGCTCTCCTGGGCCGCATCCGTCGAGTGGCAGCGTCGCAAAGGCCATCCGCTGTCCCTTCGCGACTATCACAGCCAGTACTGGCTGGCCTATGGATACTTGCAGCAGGGCCGCAACGACGACGCATGGAAGGTCTACAAAGATAAGAAGCGCGACGTCATCGAGGCGCAGGGCGCGGGCGAAGTATTCCGTTATTGGCCCGACCTTGCCGCCGCGTTGATCTTCGAAACCGGCGCGTGGGATCGCGCGGCCACGGCATTTGAAAATCCTGTCATGATCCGGCAACCGGCGGGTGAGGCTCATTCCCATCTGCCCGCAGGCTCGGCGCGCGCCGTTGCCGCCTTCACCCAGGGCTTCGCCGCTGCCCGCAGCGGACAGGACGTCCAGCCGTCTCTCGATCTGTTGGAGCAGGCCCGGCAAGTGGCCGCAAAGCGCGACGCGAAGGAGCAGGCCGCCCGAATCGAGGCCCAGGCGAGAATGATCGAGGCCCGGCTTGCGGCCCACAAGAAAGACTTCGACACCGCCTTCGCGAACATGAAGCAGGCCACGGCGCTTGAAGAACAGGGTGAGCCGCCCAGCGGACCTCCGGACATCATCAAGCCCAGCCACGAACTTTACGGCGAGCTCTTGATGGAGGCCGGCCGCCCGCAGGATGCCGTGGCCCAATTTCAGCGCTCGCTGGAGCGGCAGCCCAACCGCGCCCGCTCCGTCCGCGGACTGGCGGAAGCGCGCCGCTTGGCCTCCGGCGAGTCCGGCCAGTGATCGAAGCGAATTTTCTCGAATACTCGGCCCATCAACTGGAACAGCTTTCCGGGCGAATCGCGGTGTGCCTGGGCACGCTATCGGAAGAGCAGATCTGGCTGCGTTCCGGCGAAAACGCCAACGCCGTCGGCAATCTGGTGCTGCATCTCAGCGGGAACGTGCGGCAATGGATCGCGTCCGGTGTCGGGGGCAAGCCGGACACGCGCATGCGGGAGCGCGAGTTTGCCGCCCGCGCCGGCATCACAAGCGACGAATTGAAGGATCGGCTGTCGATGGTTGTGGCGGAGGCCTGTTCCATCATCCGCACTCTGCCGCCAGACCGGCTTGCGGAGAAGGTGTCGATTCAGGGCCACGACGTCACAGTGCTGGAGGCGATTTACCACGTCGTCGAGCACTTCTCCGGCCACACGGGCCAGATTATTTTCCAGGCGAAAGCGATCTCGCAGACCGATTTCGGTTTCTACAGCTATCTGGGCACCCAGACAACCCGCAAGCCGTAGAGCGAATTAACGAACCCCTTTCCTCCGGTCTTCGTCTGTAGTATTGTGATCTGGCCGGACATTGTTCGTCCGGCAGGAGACGTGAAATGCGCCTTGTCGCCATATGCACGTTGCTGGTCTGCGGGCTTGCCGCTCCGTCGCGCGGCGAAATCGCTATCGGCACGAATCTGACCATCCTTCTCGACTTCGAGACACGCCCGTCCGAAGCCTCCGTAACCGCCATGAACCAGGAAATCCGGCAGCTTCTGGGCCGCACGGGCGTCCGGCTGGACCTTCGACTTCGCTCCGAAGTTGCTGCACAGGAAGACTTTGAGGAGATTGTCCTGATGCGGTTCAAGGGTGCCTGCCAGATGTCCAACATGCCGCCCCTGATCGACGAGCGCGGGCCACTGGCGTGGTCACATACCGCCGAGGGCGAGATCCTGCCGTTTGGGGACGTTGCCTGTGATCGCATCCGGCGCTCAGTAGAGGACGCCCTCTTCGGCGGCGAGAAAGGCCGCCGTGATCAGCTTTTCGGCCGCGCGCTCGGTCGAGTAGTCGCGCATGAGCTGTATCACATCATCGGCGGCGTCCACACCCATGGGAAAAAGGGAGTTGCGCAGGCCTCATTGTCCGGCAGGGAACTGATTTCAGACCATCTGACCTTTGAGCCGGAGGATGCGGCCCGCATGCTATCCCGTTTGCGATCAAAGACTTATGGCGGATCTGACCCCTACAGCTACTAACCTTTTCGCAGCGGCGTAACATCCGATTTGATTTATTTATTGGCCAGCGTTCGGCTGGGCGAGTATACTTGCAACTAATTCATCGCTGTAACCGGCGATCGAGAACGCGCACCACTTGTTTGGCGTTCTCCCTGGAACTCTGGTAGTCATGCTGCCCTGTCAAGCAGTCAAACGCGCTCAACGCATGAGCGCAGACGCTTAGACACTCAGGGGAAAGCAATGACAAAATTCAGTCTTCGTTTGGGCACGGCTCTCGCGGTGGGGATTCTCGCAATGGGCTCAGCCTCGGCACAATCGATTCTTGGCGGACTTCGCGGCTCTGTGGGAGACGCGCAAGGAGCCATGATCGGCGACGCCAAGGTGACACTGATCGACGAGGCGACCAACCTCAGCCGGTCGACGATCAGCAATTCGACGGGCGAATTCACCTTCGCTTCTGTCACACCTTCTACTTATACGCTGTCTGCGGAAAGCCCCGGATTTAAGAAATTCGAGCGCCGCAGCATTGTTGTCGCGACTCAACAGTTCGTTACTCTCGACGTTTCGCTGGAAGTCGGACAGGTAACCGAAAGCGTTCTGGTAACTTCCGAAGTTCCGCTGCTGGAAACTTCCAACGCCAATCAGGCGCAGGTGATCGACCGCCAGAAGCTGGTCGACCTGCCGAACCTGGGGCGAAACCCGTTCATGATGTCGCGCCTTGCGCCGACCGTACAACAAGTGGGCAACCCCGCGTACAACCGGATGCAGGACCAGTCGGGATCGAGCCAGATCTCGATCAACGGCGGTCCCAGCCGAGGCAACAACTATTCGCTCGACGGCATTCCAATTACCGACTTCGCCAACCGCGCGATTATCATTCCCTCCATCGAGGCGGTGGAAGAAGTAAAGGTACAGATCTCCAACTACGACGCCGAAGTCGGACGCACCGGCGGCGGCATGTTCAACACCTATATGAAGACCGGCGGCAACAGCTACCACGGATCGCTGTTCGGCTACATGCGCCAGACGGAATGGCTGGCCAACACTTTTTTCAACAACCGCAGCGACACGCCGATCATCGATCAGCCCTTCCGCAACTACGGCGGTTCGTTTGGCGGCAAGGTTTGGATTCCGAAGGTGTACGACGGCAAGAACAAGACGTTCTTCTGGGTTGGTTTTGAGGGATACCGTGACACCCAGGCCGCCTCGACTCGCTTCTTCACGCCCTCTGCCGAGGAGCGGGTTGGGAACTTCTCCAATACCCGCGTCAGCGCCGGAGGTCCTCTCCGGACCATCTACGACCCGCTGACCACGGGCGCAGACGGCAATCGCACTCCGTTCGCCGGCAACATCATTCCCGGTTCCAGGATCGATACCGTTGGCCGCAACATCGCCTCCACCTATGCGCTGCCAACGGGAACCGCGGCGTTCTACGGGGACTTCAATATTTTCCCCGCCAGCGCCCTGCCCTCGAAAGCCGATCAGCTCTTCGGCAAGATCGATCATCAGCTCTTCTCGTGGTGGCGGGCCAGCCTTAGCTATCTGCGGTACAACTCGTCGGAACCGGGCGAGAACAACATCGGCAACATTTCTTCTCCGTCCCAATGGGTCCTCCGGCGGTATGTGGATTCGACGCAGTTGAACAATACCCTCACGGTCAACCCGACCACTGTCGTGGCGGTCCGGTATGGGTTCAACCGGTTCCCCAACATCGGAACCCAGTCGTCGCAGGGATTCAACGTCGCCAGCCTCGGCTTCAACAACGCTTTCGTGCAGGACATTCCTTCGCAGACATTCCCCAACGTCGCGATGCAGAACGCCTACGCCCTGGGCACGAACAACAACTTCAACTACGTGCATCACTCCAAGAACTTCGCCGCGCAAGTTTCAAAGTTCTTCGGCAAGCACAGCTTCAAGACGGGATACGATTACCGGAAGCTGAACGATGACGGGCTGGATTTTGGCAACTCGTCGGGCGCGTTTACCTTTAACAACGGCTTTACCCGGCAGAACTTCAATTCCAACAGCGCGACCGGCGCCGACATTGCCAGCCTGCTGATCGGCGCGCCGTCGGCGGCCACCGGATTTATTCCAACGAAGCTGTTTGAATCGGTGACGTACAACTCCTGGTATGTCCATGACGATTGGCGCGTCAGCCAGAAGCTGACTCTTAACCTGGGCATCCGTTGGGAACGCGAAACCGGCCTTCGGGAAGCGAACAACAACCTGATCACCAATTTCGACTCCACTGCGCAGAATCCCATCGGAACGCAGGCCGGATTCCCGGTTGTCGGCGTCTTCCAGTTCGCCGGTATCGGCGGCAACAAAGAGACCACGGGAAACCCGACTCTGAATAAATTCTCTCCCCGCATTGGCTTCGCTTATCAACTGAATGAGAAAACGGTGCTGCGCGGGGGATACGGAATCTACTGGTCTCCGAACTTCGCGCTGGGCTCGCCCTATAACTCGGAGGGAATTACGGCGTCCACACAGCCTTCCGCTTCAAACGATGGCAACCGCACTCCGGCAATCAACCTGTCGAATCCCTTCCCGAACGGTCTCGACCGTCCGGTTGGGAATTCGCTGGGTCCGTTAACCGGGATCGGAAAAGGTATGACGATCTTCGATCCCAATGCCCGTTCCCCCCGCGTGCAGCAGTTCTCCCTCGACGTCCAGCGCCAACTGGCCGGAGGGTTCGTGTTGAACTTTGGCTACAGCGGATCGCGATCCTCGGACATGACCTGGACCGCCGCGACGTTGAATGTCAACCAACTGGACCCGGCGTTCTTCAGCCGGGGCGGTGCGGCCCTGACTGCAGCGGTTGCGAATCCGTTTTCCGGCAAGGGCGGCTCTGGCATCATTGGCGGAGCCACGGTGGCTGCGAACCAGTTGCTGCGGGCTTATCCGCAATTTGCCAGCGTCAACTTCACCAATAGCGACCGCAACCGGGCCCACTACGATTCCGGCATCCTCCGGCTTCAGAAGGCCTTCTCCCAAGGCTTGACGCTGGTTTCTTCCTACACCTTCTCGAAGAACTACGATCTTCTGGGAGGCGGCACCGGAAACAACCTGAACGCCGGCAATTCCGGACCGCAGGACGTCTTCTCGCTGGCCGGGGAGTATGGGTTGTCGTACCTGCACTCGCCCCACCGCTGGACTAATGCCTTTACCTACGAACTGCCTTTCGGCAAGGGCAAGGCATTCGGATCGGCAATGCCTTATGCGGCCAATTTGATCGCGGGAGGCTGGTCGATCAACGCTATCTCCACGATGCAGACAGGCTATCCGATGCAGGTTTATCAGGACCAGAACAACAACAGCGTCTTCGGCAACGCGCGGCAGCGCCCCAACGCCACCGGTACCGAGCCGGGCGCGGATGGCAGCTTCGGCCAACGTATCGATGGCTGGATCAACCCGTCGGCTTTCTCGATCGCGCCGGTTGCGACTCTTGGCAACCTTACCCGGACCATTCCGCTCCGCGGACCCGGCCAGGTGAACTGGGATATGTCGGTCTTCAAGACCTTCGACATATACGAAGGCTTTAAGGCACAGTTCCGGGCGGAAGCTCTGAACGCGATGAACACTCCGTTATTCCGGGGCCCCAACACGGCTCTCAACAACTCTCAATTTGGAAAGATCACGTCGCAGGCCAACTTCCCGCGCATGATCCAGCTTGGCTTGCGGTTGTACTTCTAGTTCGAATCTGGCTCCGCGGCCCGGGCTTTTGCTCGCTGGGCCGCGGAGCTTAAACTTGTGTTGAGGCCCTGACGATCAAGTCAGTGTTTAGAGGAAAAAGAATGTCAAATGAAATGCTCTCCCCGGCGGTCCGCAAGGATCTCCTAAACCGCGGATTCTCCCGGCGATCGTTCGGAAGATTCGCGAGCCTTATGGGCGCGGGCGCCGCCCTCCCGTTCTACAACGAGGCCGCCTTGGCCCAGCTCTCCGCGCTTCGCGGACCGATCCCGGCCGACGCCGTGAAGATCAACGCCAACGAGAATCCGCTGGGCCCGTGCCCGGAAGCGGCCGAGGCCATCTACAGCGTCGTGAAAAAAGGTGGCCGGTATCTTTACGAGGAGACCTTCGCCTTCAACAAAGTGCAGGCTGATCTCGAAGGCCTGAAGCCGAATTACGTGGTTCCGTTCGCCGGGTCCAGCGCGCCGCTGCATCAATCCGTAATGGCGTTCACGTCGCCGGAGCGGCCGCTGGTCATGGGCGATCCCGGTTACGAAGCCGCCGGGCGCGCAGCCGACTATGTCGGCGCGAAAGTAATCAAGGTTCCCCTTGCGAAAGACTTCTCGCACGATGTAAAGGCGATGGTGAAGGCCGCGCCCAACGCGGGCGTCATCTATATCTGCAACCCCAACAACCCAACGGGAACGCTTACTTCCCGCGCGGACATCGAGTATGTGCTGGCGAACAAGCCCGCCGGATCGATCCTCCTTCTCGACGAGGCCTACATACACCTGACCGGCACCACCGCGGGCTCGGATCTGGTCGCGGCCGATAAGGACATCATCATCCTCCGTACGTTCTCGAAGCTGTACGGAATGGCGGGGCTTCGCGCCGGCGCGGCGTTCGGACGCCCGGACCTGCTGTCGAAGATCACCGGCTTCAGCGCGGGTGCGCTTCCGGTAACCGGTATGGTGGGCGCTATGACCAGCCTGAAGGTTTCCGACAAGCTGGTGCCAGAGCGGCGTAAGCTGATCGGCGGAACGCGTGAAGACGTCCAAAGCTGGCTGGTATCGAAGAACATCAGCTTCGTGCCGTCGCAGTCGAACAAGATCATGATCGACACCAAGCGTCCGGGGCAGGAAGTGATCCAGGCGATGTTCAAGGAGAAGGTTCTGATCGGCCGTGTCTGGCCGGCCTGGCCCACTCACGTTCGCGTTTCCATCGGCACGCCGGAGGAAATGGCGAAGTTCAAGACCGCATTCGCGAAGGTAATGGCCGTCTAAGGCTGCCGCTTCCAGAAAAACCGGAGCGCGACCCGTCCGCGCGCTCCAATTCTCTCCCTTGTCCGGAGTTCGAACCTTCCAAAGGACTCCTGTGCGTACGATTCGGGCCTATAACCTTCGGACCTTTGCCGGCGATCTGTTCGGCGGAATCATCGCCGCGCTGATCGCGCTGCCCTATGGCTTGGCGATGGCGTCCCTGATGGGCCTGCCCCCCGTTCTCGGAATTTTCACTTCTCTTCTTACCGCGCCCCTTACCGCGATGCTGGGACGCAACCCGGTTCTGATTGGCGGAACCTCCACCGTCACCGTGCCCTTTCTCGCTATCGCCGTCCAGCAGCAGGGCGTCGGCGGAGCGGCCAAGGTCACCCTTGTCGCCGCCGTCTTCATGATGGCGTTTTCGGTGCTTCGCCTGGGGCGCTACATCTCGAAAGTTCCGCATGCCGTCGTCTCCGGCTTTTCCTGCGGAATCGGCGCGATGATGGTGATCTCGCAGTTGAAGACCATATTTGGCCTGGACATTCCAGTGTCCGGCGCGACGGCCATCGTCACCCAGCTCTCCGCCGCCGTCAGCCATCTGAATGAGGCGCGTTTCGCGCCGATGGTCTACGGCGCCGTCGTCATCGGCATCGCCTTTCTGGTCACACGGTTTACCAACAAGGCTCCCGCTCCGCTGATCGGCGTGATTGCTGCTGTCGCCGTTGGGCACCTACTGGACCTTCACGAAAAGATTGTCGGCACGCTGCCTCTGGAAATTCCTGAGTTTGCGGGTTTCATGTGGTCCGCCGCCGACGTATATCAGGTGCTGCCGTCGGGGCTGGCCCTGGCCTTCGTAGCGTCCATCAACCTGCTGATTACCTCCCGCGTGGTGGAGCACTTCCGTGGCCGCCACCGTCCCCTAAAGGGCGGTGATGCGGACGCCGAACTGGGCGCTTACGGTATCGCCAACATTTGCGCGGGAATCTTTGGCGCTCCCATGAGCGTCGGCATTCCGGCCCGCAGTTTGGCCAACGTGCGCTGCGGCGGCACCACCCGCATGTCGAACGTCATGCACGGCCTTGTCCTGCTGGCGTGCCTCAGCCTGGGCGCGCAGTTCGTCTCACAGATCCCCATTCCCGCCTTGGCTGGCGTCACGGCCTACGTGGGAATCCTGCTTCTTGAATGGGGCGTCTGGCACCGTTTGCCCAAAATGCGTCGAGTGGACGCGGCTGCTTTCCTGCTGACCGCCGTCCTCACGCTGCTGATGAACGCCGTTGCGGCGGTTGCCGCCGGCTGTATCGTGTACGGAATACAGTGGATTCTCGACCGCTACCGGGCGAATCCCAGCACCTCAGTTCCCGTAATTGTAAACAAGTTTTAACAAGCAAAATCTTTTTCTGCTGCAACCGTGTTCCTACCGAAGTGCACCTTACAGGTGTATAGCCCTTCGGAGGAGGGCGCTTATGTTCGCAGCATTTCCAAAAAACAATAACAATTCAATCTTTCTCTTTCTGCTGGTTTTTGCGGCTCCGGTATTCGGGCAAGTCTCGCTCCGGACTTCATTGCCGTCTCCACAACCCGTGGGCACGCCCGTAAACTGGATCGCGGACGCAGCAGGGTCGGCGGGCAGCGGACTTTGGTACCGGTTCCGCGTGCGGGAGCCGGGCGGCGAATTCCGCATGATCCGCGATTTCGCGCCGGACCCGGAAATTGAATGGACATCCGCCGAAACGGATGGCAGCTTCGAAATGGAAGTGGCGGCGAAGACTCCGTTTTCAGACGACGCCTTCAAGACCTCTTCCATGCCATTCACCATGACGTCGCGAGCCGTGCGCGGCCCAGCGGTCAGCCCAACCAAGCACCCGTTGGTGACGCTGTACAGCGCTCCGCCGTGTGCGGAGGGCGAATCCATCCGCGTGGTTGTGCTTACCCCGCAACAGGCGCGGCAGGCGACGCCCCGTCGAGCTTGCGTGGCGGGAAAGAGCATCAACTTCTACCTTGCCGGCTTGCGCGAGAACACGGGCTACTCCGCCTTCCACGAGATCGAGAACGCCGGCGGGGCCATCACCACCAGTGATAGTTTGAATTTCCAGACCGGCCTGATCCCGTCCGGTACCGCGCTGCCCATCGTTACGCCATTTGTCCGGCGGCTTACCGAGCATCCATCGCAAATGCTTCTGATGGCCCCACTGTTTCCCAACCTTCCCGCCGCCACCGATCTCGAAGGCCAAGTACTGTGGTACTACCCGGGTACTATCTCCGTCATGACTCGCGCCGAAGGCGGTCGTTTCTGGGGACTGACGCAGTCTCCGGGCCCCCGGACGCTCCAAAAGATTCGCGAGTTCGACCTCACCGGAATGACCCTCCGCGAAACGAATGCGGAGCGGATCAACGAACAACTTCGCGCACTGGGCAAGCGCCAGATCGGCGGGTTCCATCATGAGGTCCGCACGCTTCCGGACGGGCGAATCCTCGTCCTGGCCACCGCCGAAGAGATAATGACAGACGTTCAAGGCCCCGGAGAAGTGAATGTCGTGGGCGACGTCATCCTGGTGCTGGACGCCAACGTGCAGGTAGTCTGGACCTGGTACGGATTCGATCATCTGGACCCCAGGCAGGCGGCGATCCTTGACGAGAAATGCTCCATCGGCTCCTGCCCGCCGATCTACCTCGCGGCGGAGGGCAACGACTGGACGCACGCCAATTCCGCCCAGTTGGCCGCCGACGGGTCGATCATCGTCTCCGTCCGCCATCTCGACACGGTGATCAAGGTGAACTACGCCAATGGCAGTGGCGACGGCGCGATCCTGTGGACGCTGGGGAAAGACGGCGACTTCTTTCTCGAGTCGACCGCTGCCGAACCCTGGTTCTCGCACCAGCACGACGCGGCGCTGCTGCCCGACGGCACGCTGCTGCTGTTCGACAACGGCAACGTGCGGCACGGGGCCGACCCATCCGCCACCAGCCGCGGACAGATCATCGCGCTGGATGAATCGTCGCGCTCCGCCCGGCTGTTGATGAATGCCGATCTGGGCGCGTATCACTTCGCACTTGGGTCCGCGCACGTTCTCGCGGAGGGCACCTTCCATTTCGGCGCTGGA
The DNA here is from genome assembly GCA_041746955.1 of Bryobacteraceae bacterium. Classification (GTDB taxonomy): domain Bacteria; phylum Acidobacteriota; class Terriglobia; order Bryobacterales; family Bryobacteraceae; genus JAPKYZ01. The sequence goes on along the minus strand of JBGTFZ010000019.1, from coordinate 5,263 downwards.
TGGATCCTGCCGGGTGACCGGGCAGCCGCAATTGAGGTGGATGGTACTGGAGCTATCTGGTACTCAGCCGACATAGATAGGCCTATTTATCGGAGTTTTCGCATTCTGGACCTTTACACGGCGCAGTAATTTAGCCAACACTGGGAGGGTCCCGGGGATCCTCCACTCTTGATAAGCAGGCGAACTTTTATGGGCGCCGCCGCTGCCGCCCTCACAGGACAGACGCGCGCCGCGTCGTCGACACGTCCAAACATCGTTCTACTCTACGCCGACGACCTCGGCTATGGCGATCTTAGCTGCTATGGTTCGCGCATACCGACGCCCCGTATCGACGAACTGGCTCAGCATGGCGTGCGCTTTACGCAGTTCTGTTCGGCCAGTTCCGTATGTTCGCCGGCGCGGGCCGCGCTGCTGACGGGCCGATACCCTGCACGGACCGGAGTGCTTGGCGTTCTGGGTCCGGGTGACGACGGCGGAATTTCGCCAACGGAAGAGACCCTGGCCGAGCTTCTTCAATCGGCGGGTTACCGCACCGGATGTTTCGGCAAGTGGCACCTGGGCGCTACGCCCGGCTACCTTCCCAACGACTGCGGCTTCGAGGAGTTTCTCGGGCTGCCATACAGCCACGACATGTGGCCGCGACCGCTGATGCACAATCGCGACGTGATCGAATCCCCCGCGCGCGTGGAGAACCTGACTCCTGCCTTCACGGAAGCGGCGGTACGGTTCATCGGCGACCACAAGCGGGAGCCGTTTTTCGTCTATTTGCCCTACACCGCGCCCCATATCCCGTTGGCTGTCGCGAAACGTTTTCGAGGAAAGACGCCCGGCGGGGCCTATGGCGCGACGCTTCGCGAGTTGGATTGGAGCGTCGACGAAGTGGTGAACGCCATCGACGAAGCGGGCGTGGGTGAGAATACGCTGGTGCTGTTTTCCAGCGATAACGGCCCTTGGTATCAGGGCTCCAACGGTCCGCTGCGTGGCCGGAAGCGCGAAACCCTGGAGGGCGGAGTGCGCGTTCCACTGATTGCGCGCATGCCCGGACGCCTCCCCGCCGGCGCCACGCAGGACGGTTTCTGCAGCGCCCTGGATGTTCTGCCGACAGTGGCGAATGTGGCCGGAGTGCCCTTGCCCGGGAACCCGCTCGACGGTGCCGATATCTGGCCGCTGCTGTCCGGAACCACGTCTGAAGGCGGCGACAGCCATCGCGACGTATTCCTGTATTTCGACCATCTGAATATCCAGTGCGCCCGCATGGGCAACTGGAAGCTGCACGTCACGCGCTACGACTCACCCGCGTGGGTGCCCCGTCCCGCCGCCGGACGGACAAGCCTGCCCCTACGTCCGGAGCTCTACCATCTGGTGGACGATCCCACCGAAAGCTACGACGTGGCGGAAGAGAATCCGGCGGTGGTCGGAAAAATCCTCGACGGCATTCGCGAGCAGTTGCATCGCCTTCCGGAGTTCGTTCAGTGGACATGGAACGATACGATGGCGCGCAAGACCGAGTGGATTCCCGCCGGCGCCCTGCCGATCCAGAAAACCCAATAGCATCCCGGCACAGCACTGCCGCTTCGCTAAAATAAGGCTTCGTTAAGGGGCAGGGCATCCAGAAGAATGACATCCGTGGCGGTTGACAGCAAGCTAAATCGAAGTTTGAAATTCTATGAGGCGGCGGCGGGAAAGAAAACCGTCATGGCGCTTACCGGAGCCGGTCTGTGGCTCTTCGTGATCGCGCACCTGTTAGGCAATTTGCAGGTTTTTCTCGGCCCAACGAAGCTGGACGCGTATGGCGAGTCCCTCCGCTCCATCCCCGCAGTACTGTGGGCAGCCCGCGCCGGTCTGGTTGTGTTGTTTGTGCTGCACATCCTGTCGGCAGTGCAGCTTTGGCTGCTGCAACGGCGCGCCCGGCCCGTTGGCTACATGAAAAAAGTGCCAACCACCTCCACATGGGCGTCGCGCGTAATGTACTGGAGCGGCCCGGTCTTGCTGATCTTTCTGGTCTACCACCTGCTGGACCTGACGCTGGGCGTCGTCAACCCCGGCTATCGCGAAGGCGCGGTGAACGACAACCTGATCCGCAGCTTCTCGCAGCCACTGGTTGCCGGGTTCTATATTCTTGCGATGGCGATGCTTTGGGCGCATCTTTCCCACGGAATCTGGAGCTTGTTCCAAACGCTGGGCTTCGGACATCCAAAGTATTCTGACCGGCTTCGATGGGTTGCCAAGTCCTTCGCGGTCCTTCTGGCTGGGGGGAACATCGCCATCGTAGCCGCCGTTCTTCTGGGGATCTTGAAGCAGCAATGAAACTCGACGCACGCATGCCCTCAGGGCCGATCGAAAATCGCTGGGATAAGGCGCGGTTCGAAATGAAGTTGGTAAATCCGGCCAACAAGCGCAAGTACAGCGTCCTGGTGGTGGGTAGCGGCCTTGCCGGCGCTTCGGCGGCGGCCACGATGGCGGAGCTGGGCTACAGCGTCCGCTGCTTTTGCTTTCAGGATTCGCCCCGCCGGGCGCATTCGATCGCGGCGCAAGGCGGGATCAACGCCGCGAAAAACTATCAGAACGACGGCGACTCCATCTACCGGCTGTTCTACGACACGGTGAAGGGCGGCGACTTCCGCGCCCGCGAATCCAACGTTTACCGGCTGGCGCAGGTGTCGGTGAACATCATCGATCAATGTGTCGGCCAGGGAGTTCCCTTCGCGCGCGAGTACGGCGGCATGCTGGCCAACCGCAGCTTCGGCGGCGCGCAGGTATCGCGCACCTTCTACGCGCGCGGTCAAACGGGGCAGCAGTTGCTTCTGGGTGCGTATCAGGCGCTGGAACGCCAGATCGGCCTGGGCAAGGTGACGATGTATCCGCGAACGGAGATGCTGGACCTGATCGTGCTGGGCGGGCGGGCGCGCGGCATCGTCACGCGGGACCTGGTTACCGGCCGAATCGAAACTCACATCGCGGACGCCGTCGTGCTGGCCACCGGCGGATACGGCAACGTCTTCTATCTTTCGACGAACGCCAAGGGTTCGAACACCACCGCCATCTGGCGCGCGTACCGGCGGGGAGCCGCGTTCGGCAATCCATGCTTCACGCAGATCCATCCGACATGCATTCCGGTCTCTGGCGAGTACCAGTCGAAGCTGACGCTGATGTCGGAATCCCTTCGGAACGATGGCCGGATCTGGGTTCCGAAGAAAAAGGGCGACACGCGCGCGCCGGGACAAATTCCCGAGGACGAGCGCGACTACTATCTGGAACGCATGTACCCCAGTTTCGGCAACCTCAGCCCCCGCGACATCGCCTCGCGCGCCGCGAAGCGCGTCTGCGACGACGGGCACGGGGTGGGCCCCGGCGGTTTGGGCGTCTATCTCGACTTCAGCGACGCCATCCGGCGCCTTGGCGCGAATGCCATAGCGGAGCGCTACGGAAACTTGTTCGAGATCTACGAGCGCATCACCGGCGAGGATCCCTACACCGTCCCAATGCGCATCTACCCGGCAGTGCACTACACGATGGGTGGGCTATGGGTGGATTATCACCTGATGTCTACAATCCCCGGCCTTTTCGTGCTGGGCGAGGCTAACTTTTCCGATCATGGGGCAAACCGCTTGGGCGCCAGCGCGCTGATGCAAGGGCTTTCCGACGGATACTTCGTTCTTCCCTACACGATCGGCGACTACCTGGCTTCGACGAAGCTGGAGCGTCTGGACGAGACGCATCCCGAGGCCGTAGCCGTCCACAAAGGCGTCGAAGAGATGACTTCGAAGCTGCTGTCGATTCGCGGCAAGCGGTCCGTCAGCAGTTTTCACCGGCAGCTGGGCAAGCTGATGTGGGACCACTGCGGCATGGCGCGAACGGCGGAGGGCCTTACCGCGGGAGCGGCCAAAATTGCTGAACTCCGCGAAGAGTTCTGGCGAAACCTGAACCTGACGGGCGATGGCCTGGGTCTGAATCAGAGCCTGGAAGTGGCCGGGCGCGTCGCCGACTTCCTGGAACTGGGCGAACTGATGTGTATCGACGCCGCGGAGCGCAACGAATCCTGCGGCGGACATTTTCGAGAGGAGTATCAGACGCCCGACGGCGAGGCGCAGCGCGATGACGAAAACTTCCAGCACGTCGCGGTCTGGGAGTATCAGGGGCCCCGCACCAAACCCGTGCGGCAAACTGAGCCGCTGAACTTCGAGTACGTCAAGCCCACCCAGCGGAGCTACAAATAATGAACCTTACCCTTCACGTCTGGAGACAAAAGGACAATGCATCGGCGGGACGCATGGTCCGTTACGCTGCGCCCGGCGTCAATGAGCACATGTCGTTCCTTGAAATGCTGGACGTGGTTAACGAAGGCCTGATCGATCGCGGCGGCGAGCCGGTGGCGTTTGAACACGATTGCCGCGAGGGCATCTGCGGCTCCTGTGGGTTCATGATCAACGGCGTGGCCCACGGCGGATACAAGAACACCACCGTCTGCCAGCTTCACATGCGCCACTTTCAGGATGGCGACGAAGTGTGGATTGAGCCGTGGCGTTCGGCGGCTTTCCCGGTGATTAAGGATTTGGTGGTAGACCGCTCCGCATTCGACCGCATCATCGCCAACGGTGGATTCGTGTCGATATCGACGGGCTCCGCGCCGGACGGCAACGCGCTGCCGGTAAGGAAGATGGACGCCGAACTCGCCATGGACGCGGCCGCATGCATCGGTTGCGGCGCGTGCGTCGCAGCGTGCCCCAACGCCTCGGCAGCGCTGTTCGCCGGAGCGAAGCTGGCCCACCTTAGCCATCTTCCGCAAGGACAGCCGGAGCGTCACGAGCGTTCGCTGGCCGTGGTGCGCCAGATGAACCGGGAACTGTTCGGGGCCTGCACGAATATCGGCGAATGCGAAGCGACGTGTCCCAAGGGCATACCGCTGGAGGTGATCGCCCGTATGAATGCGGACTTCCTGCAAGCCAGTTGGCGGGAGCGGCCCGCAGCGGACCTGGTTGCCGCCGGCTAATCGTCCAGTACGAAGGTGACCTTCAGATTCACGCGGTATAGCGTGATCTTGCCCTTTTCGACGATCACTTTCTGGTCGTTGATCCAGGCTCCCTTCACATTGCGGAGGGTCTTGTTCGCCCGGCTGATTCCGGTGGCGATTGCATCCTCGAAGCTTTTTTTAGAGGTAGACGTGATTTCAGTTACGCGCGCGACTGACATATGGATAATCGCAACGGTACTACCTCTTTAACGGAATAGCAACCCAGCGCGAGCGGTGGCACAATAGAAATCG